>CANKAU010000067.1 GCA_947479915.1 Chloroflexota bacterium | reverse complement strand
GAGCGCGCGATCAACGCCGTTCTCTGGCTCGCGGAGACGCTGGGCGCGAAGTCGATGTTCATGGACCCCTCCGAGCACGACGCCTATGTCGCCGCGATCTCGCACATGCCCATGCTCGCCGCGACGGCGATGTTCTCTATGGAGCGCGCCTCGGATGCCTGGCCGGAGCTCTCCGTGCTGGCGGCGGGCGGCTTCCGAGACACGACGCGCCTCGCGGGGACCGACCCGGCGATGGCATTCGATATCGCGGTCACGAACCGCGAGCACACCATCCACTGGCTCAACCGCTACATCGGCGCCCTGATCGACCTCCGCGAGCGGGTCGCCGCGCCGGACCAGGAAGAGGCGCTGTTCCGCCAGATGGCGGAAGCCTCCTTTGAGTACAGCGCCTTCATCAACGGCAAGGTCGGTCGCGAGGAGCCCACGGAGAACGCGGGCGCGGCCGCGGCGTTCTCCTTCCAGGACTTCCTCGCGGGGGGCTGGATGAAGGAGAAGCTGTCCGAGGTCACCGGCGACGGCGACAGCCGCGCCGCCGACCTCGAGCGCCAGCGGCGAATGCGCCGCGAGGTCTAGCGCCTCGGCGGCCCGGGCGCGGGAGGCGGCACCCATGACCGAGGTTGCACGCGGAAGCGCTCAGGGCGCGGATCGTCGAGAATCGCGCTGATGGCTGCCGACCTGATCCACGTGGGCTTCGACAACTACCTCGCGCTCGACCGCGTGCTGGCGGTCGCCTCGCCCGGATCCGCGCCCATGAAGCGCATGGTGCAGCGTGGCAAAGAGCAGAGCCGCGCGATCGACCTCACCAGCGGGCGCCGGACGAAGGCCGTCGTGGTGCTCGATGACGACTGGGTCGCCCTGATCGCGATCACCCCCGAGACCTTCTCTGGCCGCGTTGGCGCCGCCCGAGCCGGCCGTGCCGACGGGACGACGGATCGATGACGGCCCACGCGACCTCCTCGCCGCTCGTGATCGTCCTCACCGGCCCGTCTGGCGTGGGCAAAGACGTGCTCATCAACCGCCTCGAGGAGCTCGGCTTCCCGGTGGTCCGCCCCGCGACGATGACCACCCGGGGCCCCCGGGAGGGCGAGGTGGAGGGCGTCCACCACTTCTTCGTCGACCGCCCCACGTTCCTCGAATACCTCGCGGCGGGCGAGTTGCTGGAGCACGCCGAGGTGTACGGGAACCTGTACGGGGTTCCTCGAAAGTCCGTCCGGCAGGCGCTCGCGTCCGGGAAGCACGTTGTTATTCGCGTCGACGTGCAGGGAGCGCAGTCGCTCCACGAACTGCTGCCCGAGGTGCTCTTCCTCTCCCTGGAGCCAGAGAGCCTCGATACGCTCCGCCGGCACCTCGAGGGGCGCGGGAGCGAGACCGAAGACCAGATCGAGCGCCGCCTCGGCATCGCGCGCGATGAGATCGAGCGCGCACGGGCCTTCTGCCACCCCGTCACGAACGTCGAGGGTGACCTGGACGCCACCGTCCAGGCCGTGATGGAGCTCCTCGAGCAGGAGTCAGCGCGCCCCGGTCGCCTCGCCCCGGTCGTCTAGTAACGGCCATTTCGACATAACGAACGATTGCTGCCGATCCTCACGCAATAAAATTCATTGTGTTCAACCTTGTGGGCCTCGCTCCACTTGTTTACGCTGTCGGCCGACGACTACGCCCGCGCACAAGCGCGGGCTATTCCCGCAGTAGCGGCACAACAAACGTCGTCATCGTTCGGAGGGAACACAACGTGGGTGATCACGGCTACTGGACGGGCGCGCGCTCGTCCGTGTCGCGTCGACGCTTCCTCGGCAGCTCGCTTGCTGCCGGCGCGGGGCTTGCGGGCGCGGCGCTCATTGGCTGCGGCAGCAGCGGCGGCGACAAGCCGTCCGGCGGCGGCTCTTCTGGCGGCGGTGCTGCGGCCCCGTCCGGCCCGACCGTCTCCACGATCACGGGCAACAACTGGGCCAACCGCGAGCCCAACGGCGTGCCGAAGATGGGCGGGACGCTCAACTGGGCGCCCGGTTCCCCGACGCTCGCCAACCTCGACCCGCTGACCTCGACGTCGGCGATGGTGCACCAGGTGGCGATGCCGGCGTACGGCACGCTGATGCACATCGGTCGTGACCCGAAGGAACGCAACAGCCCCTGGCAGTACTTCCCGGAGCTCGCGACCAAGTGGGAGACCACGGACCCGCTGAAGATGGTCTTCACCCTGCGTGAGGGTGTGAAGTTCCACAACGTGGCTCCGGTCAACGGACGCGCCTTCACGTCCGAGGACGCGAAGTACGCGCTGAACCGCGCCGCGACCGAGAAGGCCAGCCTCTTCAAGGGCGCCTTCTCCGCGATCAAGTCCATTGAGACGCCGGACCCCAAGACCGTCGTCCTGAACCTCAGCCGCTTCGACCCGCTGCTCATGCCGCAGCTCGGTGGTCACTTCGCGTGGATGACCCCGAAGGAAGTGGTGGACGCGAACAAGATTCGCGAGCAGATCATCGGCACCGGCCCGTTCGTCTTCCAGAAGTGGGAAGCGGACTCCCGCGTCTCCTACAAGAAGAACCCGGACTTCTACGTCAAGGGCGCCCCGTTCGTCGATGAGCTGAACTGGTTCATCATCCCGGACGAGAACACCCGCACCGCCTCGTTCCAGTCGGGCCAGACCAACATCGGCGACATCCCCGAGAACGCGATCGACGCGGTGAAGGCCGACAAGAAGTACACGGTGGAGGAGTACCTGCGCGTGCAGCCGTACACCCTCTTCATGAATTACAAGGAAGACCGCTGGAAGGACGAGCGCGTCCGCAAGGCTGTCGCCCTGGCGCTGGACACCAACGTCCTGCTGAAGACCATGCAGAACGGCCACGGCCTGTGGCGCGGCATTGTCTCCAACCAGCACGGCGGTTGGACGCTCAGCCAGGACGAGCTGAAGGGCAAGAAGTACTACCTGCGCCAGGATCTGGCGGAGGCCAAGCAGCTCATGGCTGCCGCCGGCAAGCCGGATGGGATTGCTACTAACCTGCTCTACGTTTCTAACTACCCGCAGGCGTACCAGGACTCCGTCCAGTACATCGCGCAGCAGTTGAAGACGAACAAGATCGTGGACGTGAAGCTCGACGGCAAGGAACTTGCGACCATGCGCAAGGCCCAGGACGAGCACACGTACGAGGGCATGGCGCTGGGCCTGGACGGCCAGGGCGCGCCCGAGTCGTTCCTGTTGGACTACCGCACCGGTGGCCCGAAGAACGGTTCCGGTCT
>CANKAU010000066.1 GCA_947479915.1 Chloroflexota bacterium | reverse complement strand
GTAGCGCTCCGTGTCGTCCTGCGGCTTGAAGCCGATGAGTTCCTGTGTGTCGCTGATGTCCCAGATGCGCCACGTGTTGTTCGAAACGCCGAAGAACGCGCCGAACGTCAGCGTGAGTGGCGCCTCGATCGCGCACTCGTACAGATGCACGAGGTCACGCTTCGACAGGATCGAGTGGAACTGGCGGATCGAGGTGGGCTGGTCACCCGAGAGTGACGTGCCCAGCCGCAGGCAGATGTTCGACATGCCGTACGTCTCCGCGAAGTAGCGCGCCGCCACCTCGCTCGCCGCTTTCGCGATGCCGAACGGGCTGTCGGGGCGGTGCGGCCATGCGGCGGAGATGCGCGGCAGCGTCGCGGGGTCGAGGCAGGCGTACTCGCCTCGTGCGATCGCGGTGTACGGCGGTTCCTGCTCGTACTTGCCCATGACATGGTTCGAGCTGGTGAAGATGTAGCGCTTCACCCCGGCACGCTGGGCCGCGAGCAGCCCCCCGAACGTCGAGGCGATGTTCTCCTGCGAGGTCGCCCACGACTGTCGGAACAGCGGGTCGTTCGCGAAGTCGATGACCGCGTCATAGCCGCGGAACGCTTCCTCGACGGCCAGTAGGTCGCGGACGTCCCCCACGGTCCGCTTGCCGAGGCCCTCCGGGCTGGGAGCGGCATTCATCCCGCTGATCGGGCGCTTGTCGATGCCGTCGACCTCGTACTTCTTCGCCAGCTCCGGGACGAGTAGAGCGGCCAACGCGCCCGCCACACCCGTCACCAGCACCTTCTTCTTCGCCATTCCACGCTCCTAGCCCTCGGCCCGCGCGATTTTGCCCGCCCGCAGCGTACTCGCGGTTGGCAGCATCACAAGCCCCGGAGCACGACGCGTAACCGCTCACGACAGGAGTCATGACGTGTCGCGTGCGAGCCCATTAACGCGGACGTCTGTAATTGCAGGCCCATCGGTCGTTGCCACTCGCAACTGTTGTGACGCGCTAAGGGCTGGTGTATACCTCCGACATCGGTTCGGCGCGTCAGCGCAGGGTGCCACGTGGCTGTCACCGCCGGTTCGCGCCGTCGAACCACCAGGAGGGAACTGGGATGTCTGAATCATCGTTGCGGCGTCCGATCACCCGACGGCGAGCCATTGGCCTCGCGGGCACGGGGACGGCAGGGCTGATGGCGGCCGCGCTCATCGGCTGCTCATCGGGTTCGCCGAAGCCCACGGGTCAGGTGAGCGTCGCGAGCGCGACGGCAGCGGCGGAGGCCGTGAAGCCGAAGGCCGGCGGCACGATCAAGTACGCGGTGCCTAAGGACCCGGACAGCCTCGATCCATTCCGCTCGGCCGGATCGGTCTCGTACGCGCTGGTCCAGAACGTCTACAGCCGCCTGTTCACGTTCGACGTGGGCGACGGTGGCCCAGCGAGCGGCAAGGTCTCGGGTGACCTCGCGAAGTCGTGGGAGCAGCCCGATCCGCAGACGATCGTCGTGCACCTGAACCCGGCGGCGAAGTTCGACAAGAAGGACCCGCTGAACGGCCGCGCGGTCACCTCGAACGACGTGGTGCAGAGTTGGACGAAGTTCGCGAAGGACTCCGTCTACCGCGTCGATCTGGCGAACTCCGCGAACAAGGACGCCCCCTTCGACAGCGTCGAGGCGATCGACGCGCAGACCGTGAAGTTCAAGCTGAAGTTCGCCGACTCGTCAGCGCTTTCGCTCCTCGGCTGGTACGAGTTCTGGATCGAGCCCGCCGAGGGTGTCGCCGGAAAGATCGACCTGTCGAAGGAGGCGCGCGGCAGCGGCCCGTTCCTCATGGACTCGTACAAGCCGTCAGTGAGCATCAATTACAAGCGTAACCCGGACTGGTTCGGCGGCCCTGAGAAGCCGTACGTGGATGGCGTCAACATCTCGATCATCCCGGACCAGGCGCAGATCGAGGCGCAGTTCCGCGCGAAGAACCTGCACTTCAACGCCGTCTCCCAGCCGAACATCCCCAGCTTCGCGAAGGAGCTGAAGGACACGGAGATCGTCACCACGGGTGCGCCCGGGGGGAGTCCTTCGTGGGGCATGAGCTTCCTGCCCGGCCAGCCGTGGAACGACGTCCGCGTCCGTCGCGCCGTGTCGATGGGCCTAGACCGCGACACGTTCGTGAAGGTGCTCTACAACCCCGCGCCGTACGAGGCGCTGGGCCTGAAGCTCAAGACGTACTGGAACGCCCCGTTCGGTGGCGGCTACGGTGCGTACTGGCTCGACCCGAAGGGCTCCGAGTTCGGCCCGTCCGCGGCGTACCTCAAGTACTCGCCCGATGAGGCGACAAAGATGCTCGCGGCGGCCGGCTTCGACACCGCGAAGCCGCTGAACTTCGACCTGGTGTTCCCCGGCACGTTCTACGGGACTGACTACCCGACCCGTGCCGAGACGTGGCAGTCTATGCTCCAGAAGATCGGCGTGAAGGTGAACCTCACCAACGTCGACTACGCCACTGAGTACGTGCCGAAGTACTTCCGCGCGAAGGCGGAGTTCAAGGGCAAGACCGCCGAGGCGGCTGTGCAGTACCCCCCGGGCGGCACCGCTCCGGATCCGCTGCTCTACTACTTCAAGTACATCTCGGTCGGCGGCGCGAGCTCCATGACCGGCAAGTACTTCCCGGCGATCGACGAGCAGCTCCGCAAGCTGCGCGAGGTGACGGACTTCAACCAGCGCCTCGCGGGGATCAAGGATCTCCAGCGGACGTCGACGGAGAACATGGTGGTCATCCCGACCGGTCCGGCGCCGGACGCGGTCGACCTCAAGTGGAAGGCGATGCGCGGGCCCCAGCAGTACCAGGGCTGGCTGTCGGGCGGGAGCACCAGCCTCAGCTCCACCTCGATCATGTTCCCGAACTACTGGTACTCGGAGCAGATATGAGCGACCGGCCACTTCACTTCGCGGTGATGCTGGGCGGAGGCAGCGAGGGCTTCCGCGAGTACGACTCGCGCGTTGACCTCCTGGAATCGCTCGGCTACGACGGGGTGTGGGCGGGTCACGGCGGCCGTGGCTACGACACGTTCCAGCTGCTCACGCGCACCAGCACGCGTCACCCGCGGCTGCGCCTCGGCACGTCCGTCACGCTGCTGCCGCTCCTCGACCCCGTCGAAGCAGCACGGCAGGTCGCGACGCTGGACCAGATGTCCGAGGGCAAGCTGCTCTTCGGTGCTGGTGTGGGCGGCGACCGCGGCCCGGACTTCACGATCCACGGTATTGACCCGCACACGCGTGGTCGGCGCATGGATGAGCAGTTGCAGATCATGCGCGCCCTCTGGGCCGGCGAGACGGTGGACTTCCAGGGCGAGTTCTTCAACGTGAAGGGGGCGCTGCAGATCAAGCCCCACCAGTCGAGGATGCCAATCCTGATCGGTGGTCGCGGCGGTCGCACCCC
>CANKAU010000065.1 GCA_947479915.1 Chloroflexota bacterium | reverse complement strand
TTCCAGAAGGGCCTGGAACAACTGGAGCGCGAAGGCGCGGTGCAGGTGCTCTGGTCCCCAGACGGATCGCGCAACGTGCCCGTGCTGGGCGCGGTCGGCGATCTGCAGTTCGATGTTGTGATGCGCCGACTGCTGGACGAGTACAACGTGGAGACCACGCTCGACATGCTGCCGCACAACGTGTTGCGCCTGGTCCGCAACGCCCCGCGCGACGTCCGCTGGCCGTCCGAGGTGATGCCATTGATCGATCGGGACGGCGGCCTCGCAGTGCTCCTCCGCTCACAACGAGAAGCCGCGTACCTTGCCGGCAACATCCCGGGACTCGAGCTGATCACGATGGCGGAGCGCGTCCAGACCACGACCTGATGCTGCGGCCGAGGCCGTAGGCCCGAGGCGATCCTCGACGCTACGAGGATCGCGGGAGACAGGTGGTGTCGCTAGAGGACGCCGATCCGCCTGCCGACGACCTGCGGCAGGATGTTCGTATCCCCGCCGCCGCCGCTCGCGCCGGCTCCACCCGAACCACCGAATACGGACGCGCCTGGATCGCGTAGAGCAGGCGGCGCAGTTCGATACCCGTGTCCAACGACGGGTCGACAGGGCACCGCCGCAGGTCACCCCGGCCAGCCGGCCGTACATCGTGCAACTCGCTGGGTCGTTCCCGATTCGTGCGAACACGAAAGAGGCCCGCCGATCGGCGGGCCTCCTCTGCATTCGAGGACGGGGAACGGGAACTAGCGGTCCTTCTTCCCGGTGTCCTTCTTGTCGTCCTTCTTGTCGTCACCCTTACCGTTGCCGGTGGCGACCTTCTCAGGCCGCACCGTGAAGGCGTAGTGGTAGACCGTCGGGTCGTTGCCGACCGTGAAGTCGAGCGTGTACGCCCCGGCGGCCAGGCCCTTCGTGCTCAGGTTGAACAGGTAGGTGCCATCGTCCAGCCGGAACAGGTTGCCCGGGTTCGACTTGCCGGAGTCGTTCAGCGTGCCGCTGGGGCTCAGGCCGATCGCCTTCACCTGCAGCGAACGCGAGCTGATGTTGCGGCCGTTGGCGTCGCAGATGCGGACCTTCACCGGGATGGTGCTGCCCGACTCGTGACCCTTCGAGCGGCTGCCGCCACGGTCGTCGTCCTCGTCATCGTCGTGGTCACCCGACCGAGCGACGCAGACCGAGTACGTGATCGTGTAGCGAGCCGTCACGGCCGGGCTGGTGTTCCCAGCCTGGTCGGTCGCACCGGCACAAGTGACCGTGACACTGCCCACCGGTCCGCCGGCGATCGTGGCCGTCGCCACGGTCGCGACGCCGGAGAGCGCGTCGGTCGTGCCACACGCGGCCGTCGGCACGCCACCGATGACGTACGAAGCGCCGTTGGTGACACCGGTAACCGTGACCGCCGGAGCGGTCTTGTCGACGTTGATCCCGGACACGGACGCCGGGGCGCTGACGTTACCCGCCTGGTCCGTGCACGTGCCGCTGGCCGACTGGCCCACGCCCTCACCGAGGACCACCGCAGCCGCGCACGAGGCGATCCCGGAAAGCCCATCCGCGCCAGTGAAGGTCACCGTCACGTCCGCGTTGTTCCAGCCCGCGCCGTTCGGCGCCGGGGCCGCCGCAGCGGAGGCCGTCGGAGCCGTTGCGTCACGCTTCACCGTCACGCTCTGCGACGCCGTGCCGCCGCTCGAGGTGGCGGTGCAGGTGAGCGTGTCGCCCGCAGTGTCAGCGGTCACCGTGATCGGGCCGCAGCCCGTCTGCGACGTGACCGCCGAATTCGGGTCGGTCACCGTCCACGAGACGTTGACGTTCCCGACGTACCAACCGTTGGTGCCCAGCGGGCCGGTCACCGTCGGTGTGATTACCGGCGGAGTCGAGTCGGCGGGCGGCGGCGGGACGATGACGATCGGGTCGCCACCGAGACCAGTGATATCGGCTCGGAAGTTGAAGCCGGACAGACCGCCCCAGTCTTCGACGATCACGATCATCTCGTTGTCGCCGGGCTGGAGCGCCGTCGCCAGCGCTGCGGTGCGCAGGCCGGCCGACCCGTACGGGCTGCAGCCGGAGACACAGCCGGAGGGCGTGAGCGCCACGCCGCCTCGACCGCTGCTTCCCACCAGCCGGTCGGTGATCTGCGTTCCGTTGAGGTAGTACGTGCCACCGTTGTCGGAGTTGATCCAGAACTTCGCGTTCAGCCCGGTCAGCGTCGCCGGAATACTGAAGCGGACCCGGAACGCAACGACGTTACCGCCGCTGGCACCGCACTCCGACGAGTTCGTCGTCGGACCGCAGTTCATCCACGTGTTCGTGCCGGGGACCTGGCCCCAGGGGTGGCCGCTCACGCGGTACGCGGGGCGCCATACAGGATTCGCGTTCCCGGTGAAGTGCCACGCGCCGGAGCTGCTGATGCCGGCATCCCATGCCACCACATCCGCAGACCACTGCGTGTTCGGGTCCTGGGAGCCGACCGCACCCTGCCCACCGAGGATGGAGAGCGACTGAACCGGCACGCAGGACGTCGCGCCGACAAGGCTGGACGTGCCCACCGGGCAGGCCGTCGGGACGATCGCACCGGAGGTCGCGACATAGGTCCCGGCCGGGGCCGGCGTGCACGGCTCGTTGCCCGTCGCACTGTACGTCCCTGGCGCGCAGGCGGTCGCCGGCGGGGCGCCGAAGGTGATCGTCACCGGCACGCGATAGTCGACTGAGTTGCGGGTGAAGTTCAGGTAGATCGTCCCGCTACCGGCGCTCGTGACGTTGCTCACGCCCGTGCAGCCGATGAAGTCGGTCGAGAAGTTGCCCGAGTACCCGAAATCGTTAAAGGTCGCCGTCCCCCCGCCACTGAGCGGGAAGGTCAGTGTGCTCGCCCGAGAACCTCCCGCGTCGAACACCGGATACGCGAACGTGGTGTTGGTGCCGGCGGGGTCGAAGTAGATGCCCATGTTGCCGCCACCGGAAGGCATCCCGAGGTCTGCGACCCAGTTCACGCCGCTCGGATGAGCTTGGGCGGTGCCGAATGTCTCGTAGGCGAAGATGCCGGAACCGCAGAAATTGATGCTGGGGCTGGCGACGCTCGCGGAGGCAGTGCCGAGCGTCGAGCCCAGCATCACCGCCGCGAAGGCCGCCATTGCGACCCAACGCCACGAGTTTCGAACCATGGGTGCCTCCATACGCACGAGCGGGAGATGGAATCCGCAAACGCAGGCGTAAGAGTATTTCCAGGGCCCCGATTGTCGCAGTAGAGATCGAGTTAATCGTCCGGTGTCTGGAACAACCCGATCCCGACACTCATGGAGCGTCGCCCGTGTCGCGGGGGGTTCTGCTGGCGGGAGTGCGTGGGTGTCGAACCCACCCGGGACCGCGACGCGGCCCCGCAACGGTTTTGAAGACCGCGGACATCACCGGACACCATCCACTCCCGCCCGCATCATAGCCGCCGCTCCCGCCGAGGACAGGGCGAGGCGGGCCCGTA
>CANKAU010000064.1 GCA_947479915.1 Chloroflexota bacterium | reverse complement strand
GATCCTCGCGAACGGCGACATCGGCTACGACCCCGCGATGATCATCGGCCGCGAAGGCTTCCCCATCGTCGCGTGGCGCGACAACGCGAAGTCCACGGTCGTCCTTGTCGCCTGCGGGGATCCGACGTGTACCGAGGACAAGCGCGTGACCACGGTCGTCGACAACGGCGGCGAGAAGGCGCAGAAGGTCGGCTTCGCGCTGAACATGGTGCCCGGCAAGGACGGTAATCCGGTCCTCGGCTACCGCAACGAGTCCGCGGGCTCGCTCCGCGTCGCGATCTGCGGGGATGCAGCGTGCACCGGCGACAAGCGCTCTTTCCGCACCGTGGACGGCGAGGTCGCCGGGTCCAACCTCGGTCAGGAGCTGTCGATGAAGCAGTCCGGTGGCTTCCTGTACATGTCCTACCGGGACGCCAACGCCAAGTCACTGAAGTTCGCGCGCGTCCGCCTGTAGTCCGTGCTCGCTCGTCACCTGCCGCTACGAATCGAGGCCCCGCGAGGGGCCTCGTGCGTTAGGGGCAGGGGCAGGGGCAGTCTGCGTCGAGGCTAGGGCGCGATCGCGATGCCGGCGGTCTGGCCGTCGGCGATCAGGCGCCCGGTGCCGTCGCGGACCTCGAGGCTCACGGGACCCGCGGGGCCGGCGGGGTTCTTCACGTTCGTCAGCGTCACGGCGATCGCCGTCCCGGCCGGGACGACCTTGCCGTCGTTGTTGCGCAGCACCGTTGCCGTGCCATCGAGGACAACAACGGAGGCTGTGCCGTCCGCCCCAGCGATCGCGCCCTTCTGCACCGTCGTCGGGCCACCGTCGTTCAGCGTGAACGCGGGCGGGATGTGTGCCTCGATGCGCGCGCCCGGAGGCAGATCCGCCGGGAGGGTGAAGAACAGTGTCATCGCGCCGGTCGCACCTGCCCGTGGGTTCTCCAGCGTGGCGACGAGGCCCGCGAGCGCGCCGCCGGAGAGCGCCACACCCGGCGCGTCGGCGGCATCGATGACCGCACCACCGGCGTTGCGCGTCTCAATGAGGAACGTGCCGGTTGGGCCGCTGACGCCGGCGTTCTTCACCCCCGCCAGCGTGACCACCATCTGGGTGCGGGCGCGGAAGGGCTCGCCGTCGTTGTTGCGGATCACGCCGACCGCACGCTCCTCGACCTTGATCTTCAGCGTGCCGCCCTTGCCCAGCGTGGTGCCGGCCGGTGGCGTGAACGACTGGTTGGCGGCGTCCAGGATCACGTTCTTCACGACGAAGCCCTCGGGGAACGTGATGCGCAGCGAGCCGTCCGGTGGCAAGTCGTTCGCGAGCGCGATCGTGACGCGGGCCGTGCCGGTCGAGCCCGCCGACAGCGGGTCGAGCACGATTGCCGCGTCGCGCAGCGCGCCCGGCGTCACCTTTGTGACGACCTTCCCGGTGTCCAGCGGCGTGCCGGCGCCGTCGAGCGTGTCGACCTTGATCTCGGCGTCTCCGCTGACCGGCGGGTTGCCGATGTTCGTGAGCGGGATCGTGATGGCTGCACCAGCCTTGGTCGTCCCGCCGTTGCCGGCGCGCGTCACCGTCACCGTGCGCCCCTCGATCTTCATGCGTGCGCCGCCGTCGAAGCCGAGCCCATCGGCCCGCGCGAGGGCGGTGTTGCCACCGATGTTCATCGCGAAGCCCTCGGGGAACGCGATCACGATGATCCCGCCGGAAGGCAGAGGAGCGCCGACACTGAACGAGACGGTGACGGGGCCCGATCCGCCCGCTCGCGGCTGATCGAGGAGGACGGCCGTCGAGGCCAGCGCGCCGGGCTTCGCGGCGGGCTTCGCCTCGGCCTTGGCTTCCTCGGCGGGCGGCTTCGTCAGCTCGGTCCCCAGCAGGTACGCGCCGAGGAGGATCGCGCCGAGCAGCACGAGCGATGCGATCTGCCCGGCAAACGCGGGGAGCCAGGGCTTCTGGATCAGCATGCCGTCGGTGGACAGTGGCTCGGCATCGGCATCGGGCAGGACGCCGAGGATGCTGAACGGGCGTGCGGCGTCCATGCCGATGAGCGGTCGTCGCCCGCGCACCTGGATCACCGACCATGCCTCGTCGCCCGGGGCGATCGTCAGGTGCTCCGGCGTGCATTCGAACTGCAGCGTGCCCTCGGGGTCGCTCCCGCGCAGGTCGAGCTCCAGCGGTGCGTTGCCGAGGTTGCGTGCGACCGCGAGGAACGCGCCCGCGCTGCCCACGTGCGTGCTCTGCGGATGCAGGTCGAGGCTCGCGCCGGGGGTTGCGGCCACATCGACGGCTACCTCGACCACCGAGGAGAGTGCGCTGTTCACGCTGGACTGCGCCCGCAGGCCGATCATGTGCCGCCCGGCGGTGTACGCGTACGCCGAGTCCACCAGGATCGTCACTTCGGCTGTGCCGGCGGACGACGGGAACAGCGCGAGCGCCGGCGGATTGAAGCTGACCCACTCGGGGTTGATGCCCACCGCGGCGAGCTGGAACTGGTCGACGACGTCCGTCGTGTTGAACACCTCGAAGGTGAGGACGACCGCCTCGCCCGGGACGAGCGCGATCGCGTCCGGCACGGCGCGCAGGCGGATCCCTCGAGGCGCGCTTACCACCGGCGGAGCCCCACGGGCACGGCGCGGCCGGGGAGGCGCGGCGCGGCGGCGGGACGGCGGGCAGTCACGAGGGCGCAGTCCCGTCTCTGGCGATCGGAAGGTGGGCGGCAGGCAGCGGAGCCGGGGCACCTCCTCGAACGGAGGTGCAGGTGCCGTGCCCCTATTCTGGCTTGCCGCGCGTGGCCCGGCAAACCAATCGAGACGAAGTTGGCACGCCCAGATTACCCCGATTGTCGCCGCCGAAACTCCTGTGCCATCATGCGACTGCCCCCCGAGCCCCGCGGGGTGCGACGCAGGACGGCACATGTCTTTTCTCCGTACCTCGCTGCGGCTCCCTCGACTGCGTACCCGGCTGCCCGGCTTCCGCCTGGGTGAGTCGATCGGCGGCGTCAACGTCGGCGCCAGCGTCTCGGGCTCGTCGATCGCGCAGCAGGCGCGCGAGGCGCTGGATCTCGACGATCTGCTCAAGCGCACCCGCGACGAGGCGGCCGGTGTCGTTACCTCCACGGTGGAGACGGGCGAGACGCCGGCCGCACCTGCGCGCAGCGGCCCCATCCCCTCGCGCACGCGCCGTCGAGGCCCCGCGACCCTCCTCGAGCGTCGCGACCGGCTGGACGACGCGATCCGTCGGCTCGCTGCCCCGGGTGCGCACATCGAGTACCAGGCGAACACGATCGCCGTGATCAACCAGGGCAATATCGTGGTGCGTCTGCTGCGCTTCCTGCTCGGGCTGCCGTTGATCCCCCTGCGGATGATCATGCGCGCCGTCGAGTGGGTGTTCCGGCCGCGCGGAGCGGGGCGCCTCAAGCGGACGGTGGTCTTCGTCGACCGGCGCGGCAACGTGGTCGTCTATCGGATGTAGCAGGGCGGCCCTCGTGCACATGTCCCACCGGTCGCCCTCGACGTCGCGACGTCGCGCGCTCTCCTCGTTCCTCGCCGGCGTGCT
>CANKAU010000063.1 GCA_947479915.1 Chloroflexota bacterium | reverse complement strand
GCAATCTGGAAGTGAAGTGTGTGGTCGGGGTGCGCAGATTTGAATTGCACCCGGAGCGTCCGTGGCCGTCCGTCCGAATTTACGTGACGGCCGCGGATGCCTCGATAAGTGCCCCGGCGTCCGTCAGAGTGCGCCGCGTAAGTACCCCGTAAGTACCCGCTAATCAGACGGAGGCTGCCCTGTGCAGGGCCAACAGCTCGCCTGCTGGCGCGCGCACTCAGCGAGCAACCATTAGGACCCTGCCGTCGAACTCGAAGATGCCCGGGGAGCGTGTCACGGTCAGGAGAGGGTTCCCACCGCGGCGCCTCCCTTCCCCGGTTTGCTTAGGGCAGCATCCGCCCCAGCACCAGCGCGCCTACTGCTCCGGCCGCCAGCACCAGGCCATAGACCCAGACCGCCCACCACGGCGTGGCGGTATCTGCATCGGGAACGCTCTGAGTCACTTCCTCGACCCGTTCCCCAGGAACATCCTCGACCGGCGCCGGGAGCATCAAGGGGACCCGCTCAGCCAGCGCCGCCACCTGTTCGCTCAGCGCCGCCAGTTGCGCGCGCAGCGCCCCGTTAGACCGATCCTGAGCCTCCAGGATGGCCCTCAGCGCATCCCCAAAACCGGACGCCTGTACTGGCTCCACGACGCGACCAGGGACGGACTCGACGGCGTCGCGAACGGCCTCGGCCGGGATGCGGTACTCCAACCCGTAGGCCCCGACGACCTTCTCGCCGCGCAGCCGCCCGGACTTCAACCACCGCCGGAGCGTCTTGTCCGAGACCCCCGCACGCTCAGCCGCCTCACGGACACTCAGGGTCTTAACGCGCTCTCGTTCGGTCACCCTTGGACCCCTGTACTTCCAGACCTACCCTCGACGTTTCCGGTGGACATCGTGGGGCCGCCCGCTCTCATTCGTATATAACGCCCATGCAATGAGATGCCGGGAGGTGAGGTGCCACATGGACGGTACGACCGCGAACACATAACCGCTCCCTCTCCCTCGCGTGGGGGTGTGCGGTAACGGGCAGACCGGTTCCCGGCGGACGTGATCCCCGGTCACTCGCAGAGCCCCATGACGCCGTGCAAGAACGGGACACACGTCCTACGCGTTCACGGCCGACCGCTACACGCACGTCCTGGACGATCAGCGAAAGGCGACGGCGGACCGCATCGATCAAGCGCTCGGAAGCGCGATCTTCGGGGCGTAAGTACCCCGTAAGTACCCGACACACTTCGGGAGTCGTCGGATTTGAGTCTGGAAGTGTGGTCGGGGTGCGCAGATTTGAACTGCGGACCTCTTCGTCCCGAACGAAGCGCTCTGCCAAGCTGAGCTACACCCCGAGGCAACGAGCCGCGTGCGGCCCGGGTCACGAATCGTAACACCCCGCTCCCTTAGCGCGCGAGTCGGCCCAACCTGAGAGGCAACCTCGACAAATCGGTGGCAAATCGAGGTGGATTGGACGGCCGTGCGCTTCGCACGTGCCCGGCTCGGTCGCCTATGATTCCTGTGAGCGGGGCGGAAGGGTCGACGACGAGTGCCACGACTGCTGCCCTGGCGCGGGCGGCGGCTGCGCGCGGTCGCAGCGCTGTTCCTTGCCACCGCCGTGCTGGCGGTCACCCTGTCGACCAGCGACCACTCTGAAGCCCAGACGGCGAAGCTGGGCGACGAGAACTCGTGGCTCCGCATCCAGAACGTCGGCTCGCTCCCGGCCACCATCGACCTCAACTTCTACGACGCCACCGGCCGCCTCGTCGCGAAGGACGGCTGCCCGCGGCTGAACACCTGCGACAAGATCACCTCGGGATCCGGCCGCTCCTTCTTCCAGCAAACGTTCGATGGCCTCCCGGTCGGCTACCGCGGATCGGGGCACCTGACCTCGGACCAGCCGTTCACCGCCCTGATGGCGCGCGACCTGCTGCGCAGCGACGGGACGTACCAGATCGCCGGGGAGAGCCTGCGCCTGGGCGCGGGCGTGGCCGAGTACTTCCTGCCGATCGTGGTGAACAACGCGGAACACGTGTCGCGCATCGTGGTGGAGAACACCAGCGACAGCGCCGAGGCGTGCGTCGAAATCCTGTACTACGCCGACGGCGTGCTCTCCTCCGGTCAGCGTGACCCCGCGGCCGGCACCCCCGGTTGCCCGCAGGGCGGCCAGCGCCTGACCCCGAAGGGCACGATGGTGCGCGACGAGTTGACGATCGCCGCGCCCTTCGGCTTTGACGGGGCGGCGCGCGTACGGACGTACCCGACGGGCACCGGCGTTTCGGCCGGCGCGCAGCAGCTCGCGGTCATGGTGGACACGCGCGCCCGCAAGAGCGCGGGCCTCGCTTCGTACCGCGGCATCGGGTCGGACGAGGTGAGCCAGGTGGTGCTGCTGCCGCTGGTGAACCGCGCGGCGTCCGAGGGTCAGAGCCAGTTCACCACGCGCTTCCGCATCATGAACGCCAATCCCCAGCTCCCGAACGAGGTCACGCTGCGCTTCAGCGGGCGCGACGGGAACGGCGCGCAAGTGGAGATCGAGAGCACCCTCACCGTGAACGGCGTCCTCACCTGCGATCAGAGCGGGCCGGCGTGCATGCCACCCGGGAAGTCGCTGCCCGCGACGTTCCTCGGCACGGTGCGGATGCAGGCAGTGAACCCGGTCGCGGTCGTGGTGCAGCGCCTCTCCGCGGACGGGTCGATCGCCGACTACCGCGGCTTCACGGGCGGCGAGGCCTCCACGCAGGTGGTGATGCCGGTCGTGGACAAGAACTTCGGGCCGTTCGGCGGCAAGCGTGGGTGGAACTCGTGGTTCCGCGTGCTGGCGTTCGATGGCTCCTCGGCGCAGGTCTACGTCGTCTACTACGGGCGGCAGTTCCCCAACGGTCTGTTCCCGCAGGGGTCGACGCGCATCGGGCCGGACGGCATCACCTTCCGCCAGTGGCAGGACGACCGTCTCCCGGACGGCTTCGTCGGCAGCGCGGTGGTCGTGTCGGATCGCCCGGTCGTGGTCGTGGCGAACCTGGAGAGCGACGTATTCGTCGGTGACCCGGTGATGCTCTACAACGGGATCCCGATCAAGTAGCGCCACGCGACCCGCCTTCCGGCGCGGGCGCGGCACGAGGAGCACGACATGCAGTACGGATCGCCGTACGGGGCGCCACGGGGCCCCCGTGCCGGGGGCGCGCGACGCCCGGCCGGCCGCTCCGGTGGTGGTGGCACCTCGATCACGCGCACAGCGAACCTCACCACGGCGCAGATCCTCGCTCGGTTCGAGGGCGGCCCGACGACCGGCGTCTTCACGGACGGCTCGTGCTCGGGCAACCCCGGCCCGGGCGGCTGGGGCGCGGTCTATGTCATGGACGGCGCCGTGCTGGCGCAGGAGTGGGGCTCCGACCCCGCCACCACCAACAACCGCATGGAGTTCACGGCGATGATCGCCGGCCTCCGCTTCCTCGGGCCGTCCGAGGAGATCGACGTCTACACGGACAGCGCGCTGGTCGTGAACACGCTCACGCAGTGGGCGAAGGGCTGGGAGCGCAACGGCTGGAAGCGCCGCGACGGCGAGGTCCAGAACCTCGAGCTCGTGCGCGAGGCCTACGAGTTGGTGCGGGAGCGCCCGCTCGCCCACATCAAGTGGATCCGTGCCCACGACGGCAGCCG
>CANKAU010000062.1 GCA_947479915.1 Chloroflexota bacterium | reverse complement strand
TCACCAGGATCTTCACAGGCATTCCCCTCGTCCCCCGCGGCGGTGCGGTCGATCGACCGTGGTCCGCCGTCTCCCGGGCCGCTGGCACTGTACCCGCCGCGCGGGGAACTGGCGATGGTTCTTGCACGCTTGTTCACGTCCTGTTGCGAGGCATGCACAGCGCTCCCGGATCGGCCCCGGCTCGCACCGGGCTCCTCACAGATGCCCTGTCGGCCGGTGCTACCATCCCGCCACACCGAGGGGCATCTGGAAGGACGTTTGCATGTTCCGATATCTGATGACGCCGCAGCGCATCGCGCTGGGCCTGGCAGCGGCGATCGCGGTCGCTCTCGTTCCGTCGCTGGTGACCGCGCAGGCGGCGACCTCCACGTGGCGCACGTCGCTCACGGGCGCCAGCGAGGTCCCGGCGAACGCCTCGACCGCAACGGGCACCTTCACCGGCACGTTGGACGAGGCCGCCGGCACGCTAACGTGGACGCTGAGCGTCCCGACGATCGGCAACATGACCATGTCGCACCTCCACCAGGGTGCGGCCGGTGCAAACGGCGGCGTGGTGCTGGACCTGTTCATTCCGCCGACCGGCACCACGCCGGGCACGGTGAACGCCTCCGGCACGGCGAAATTGAGCGACCTGAAGGGCCCGCTGGCCGGTAACGCCGCCGGGTTCATCGCCGCGCTGAAGGCCGGCAACATCTACGCGAACGTCCACACCACGGCCAACCCGGGCGGCGAGATCCGTGGCCAGGTCGCGGACCCGAACGCTCCGGCCCCGGCGAAGGCCGCCGCCCCGGCTCCGGGCAAGACCGGCAACGCCGGCCTCGCCACGGGCACCTCGACGTCGCTCATCGTGATCGCCGGGCTGCTCGCGGTTGCCGGCGTCGTCACGCTGGTGGGCCGCCGCTCGACGCGCGGCTAGCCAGCCGGAGCGAGATCGAACGAGCCGCCGCCGAAGGGGTTCGCCCTCGGCGGCGGCTCGCGTGTGTTCGCACCATTGCGCTGCTATCGTCGTCGTCTCGCCCCGAGATGCATCGGCTGACCTGCAGGCCGCCGGCGTCCAGGGCGCGTGAGGCGTCGCATGCTCACCTGGCGGAGCCTCGCGGGACGGTTGCTGGGCGGCGGCGCGCTGACCGCCCTCATCGTCACCCTGCTGTGGTCCGGCGCGATCCGCGTCACCGGCGCTGTCGGCGCGGACGAGACGATCCGCATTCGCGCGCTGCCCGCCGCCACCGCTGCCACACCGCCGCCGGACGTGCCCGCCGCGCAGGTTCGGATCGCCGCGGTCGGCGACCTGATGTTCGCGCGTGACATCGTGGATCTCACGGCGGGCGACCCCGGCTACCCGTTCGCTCGCGTCGCCGGCCTGTTCGCTGGCGCCGACCTGCTCATTGGCAACTTCGAGGGCACGCTGACCGATCGTGGCACCGCGCTCGACAAGATGTACACGTTTCGTGCCCCGCCCGATCGCGTGGACTCGCTCGCAGGGGCCGGCTTCACTGCCGTGTCGCTCGGCAACAACCACGTGGGCGACTTCGGCGCGATCAGTGTCACCGACACCACGGGAACGCTGGATCGTGCGGGGGTGCGGTACGCGGGCGCCGGCGCGGACATCGAGGCGGCACGTCGGCCCGCGGTGCTGCGCGCGCCGCGCGCGAACGTGGTGCTGCTCTCCTACAGCGGTGTCGACGAGAGCGCCTTCGCGGGCGCTGCGCGCCCGGGCGTCGCCCGCGCTTCGATCGAGGCGATGACGGAGGACGTTCGCGCCGCGCGGATGACCACGCCGTTCGTCGTCGTCGCGTTGCACGCGGGGACGGAGTACCAGCGCGAGCCGACGGCGTTCCAGCGCGCCTTTGACCGCGCGGCGATCGATGCCGGCGCGGCGCTGGTGATCGGCCACCACCCGCATGTCCTGCAAGGGTGGGAGCGGTACCGCGGGGGCGTAATCCTCTACTCCTTGGGCAACTTCGTGTTCGATCTGGAGCAGGCGGACATGGACACGCTGGGGACGGCACCGTTTGAGACGGGCGTAGCGGTGGTGACGCTCCACGCTGGCTCCGCGCCCGACGTCGCGTTCCGTCCCGCGGTCATCGACGTGCGCGAGAACCGCCCGCGCCCGGCCACGGACGCCGAGGCGGCCCGCATCGCACAGGCGTTTCGCGAGCTCACGCCCACGCCGTGACCGTGCTCGCATCCCCGGGCGCGGCCGCTAGGTGAACGAGAAGTCGATCACCGTCTTGCGCTCCACGGTGCGGAACCGCTCGATTGCCTCGGTGTGGACAGGGTCGCCGGCGTCGTCATGCTCGTGCGACGCGGCATCGCTCAGCGCACGACGAGTAGCGCCAGTGGTGCTGCTGCCATGAGCGCAACGGTGAGCCAACCCACCGCGAGCAGCGGACCGCCCGGCCCGTTGCCGCGCATCACGCGCTGGTCGTGTGCTGACACCATCACGAACACCAGCAGCACCGGTGCGATGACGCCGTTGAGTACTGCAGCCCAGTAGAGGCCGCGCATCTCCGGCACGCCGCTGAACACCAACGCCACACCAAGCGCGGTGGCCACCACGATCACGGCGTAGAACTGCGGCGCCTGTCGGAACGTGCGGCTCAGGCCCTCGCGCCAGCCGAACAGCTCCGCGGCGGCGTAGGCCGCCGAGCCCGCCAGCACCGGGATCGCCAGCAGCCCTGTGCCGATGATGCCCAGGGCGAACAGCAGTGACGCCCAAGGTCCCGCGAGCGGGCGGAGCACCTCCGCCGCCTCCGCCGCTGTCTCGACCTCGGTGATCCCCGCACGGTGCAGCGTCGCCGCGGCCGCCAGCACGATGAAGTAGAACCCCACGTTGGCCACCGTCATCCCAACCGCGACGTCGATGTCGGCCGCCCGCGCGAGGACGCCGAGCTGGCGCGCCGAGGAAACGGAGGCATCCACGCCGGTGCGCAGCTCCTCTTCGATCTCCTGTGCCGCCTGCCAGAAGAACAGATACGGGGAGATCGTGGTGCCGAGAATCGCGACGATCGTGATCAGCTCGGCCCGATCCAGAGCCACTCGTGGGATCACCGTGTTGCGGAGCGCCTCATGCCAGTCGGGCTGGGCAATCACGGCGGCCGCCACGTAGGCGAAGATGATGAACGTCAGCGTCTTCAGGATGGTCGCGAGGCGTGTATACGGAACGATGACCTCTATCCCCGCGATCATGATGCCGAGGGCAACGACCGTGACGGTGCGAGGGACCGGGACGATGAGGTTGATCGCGCCCGCGATCGCGCCGAGGTCCGCGCCGATGTTCACGACATTGGCGATGAAGAGCAGCAGCACGACAGGGGTCAGCACGCGACGCCCGTAGCGATCGGCGATCACGCGCGCCAGTCCGTGCCCCGTCATCACCCCGATCCTCGCGCAGATCGACTGGACCGCGATGTTGAGCGGGAGTGTGACCAGGCTCATCCAGAGCAGGTCGTAGCCGTGGGCGGCACCGGCCACGGTGTAGGTGGTGACGCCCGAGGGATCGTCATCCGCGACGCCCGTCACCACCCCGGGGCCAAGCGCCCCGAGAGGGCCGTTCGAGGTGGGCAGTCGTCTCTTGAGTCGCATGCGATCCGGTCTGCGTGCTCGGCACGCGCTCGTTGTCAGCGCTGTCGGTCGATGTGCCTGGAGTCGGCCACCGCTAAGTGAACGAGAAGTGGAGGCCCATCTCGTGCTCCACGGTGCGGAACCACTCGATCACCTCGGTGTGGTACGGGATGCCGGTCTCCCGGCGGCG
>CANKAU010000061.1 GCA_947479915.1 Chloroflexota bacterium | reverse complement strand
GCGTGCGTTCGCGAAGTTGATCTCCGCGATGCGCGTCAGGTGCTCCTGCTGCAGCCCGTAGCGGCGCTCGTACTCGTCGCCGAGGCGCGCGAAGAGCGCGGGGAATGCGAAGTCGATCCCCTTCGCCTCATCCTCGTACCACGCGGCGGTGCCGAGGTAGTCAGCGCCGGTCGCCGGGTCGACCGTCTTCATCTGCTCCATGCCGATCACGAGCGCGACACTGTACCGCTGCGCCTCGATCTCCGCAGATGCGGCGAGCGCGGCGATGCTGCCGGAGGCGCAGGCGGCCTCGTGGCGCGCAGTGGGGATGCCGGACAGTCGAGGCTCCACCTCGCTCACCAGTCCGCCGAGCTGGCCCTGCTTCACGTACAGCTCACCGACGAAGTTGCCGACGTGCGCCACGTCGACCTCGGACGGGGCGACGTCCGTGGCAGTGAGTGTGCCGCTGACCACCTCGTCCATCATGTCGAGGATGCCCTTGCCCTCCTTCAGCCAGTTGCGGGCGAAGTCGGTCTGGTAGCCGCCGAGGATGAACACCGGTTCGGGCATGGTCGTCTCCTGCTCGCGCACCATGGCGCACAGCGAGGATACCGCGCGCGACGGACTACCTCGTGCGGTCGAGCACCTGCGGTTCGGACCACACGACGCCCGAGGCGCGCAGCGCGGCGATTGCGGCGGAGTCGTAGCCCAGCTCACGCAGGATGGCGTCCGCGTGCTCGCCTCCCACGGGCGCGGGGCCGTACTCCGGGTCGCCTCCGCGGACGCGTGCGATCGCGCGGTAGCGCTCGTACGGGCCGTGCTCGAAGTGCTCGACCATCGTGGTGAAGCCGTTCGCGACGATGTGCGGGTCGGTGTGCCAGAAGACGCCGGGCACCGGCCCGTCGGCCTGCACGCAGCCGACGCCCGCCGAGACGAGCGTCCGCTCCCACGTTTCCGCGTCTCGTCGCGCGAAGACCTCAGTCAGCGCGGCCGCGAGCGCGTCGGCGTGCGTCGCTCGTGCCGCGCGTGTGGCGAAGCGAGCGTCTTCGTCGAGGTCGGGGCGACCGAGGGCTGCACACAGGCGCTCCCAGTCGCGGTCGAGCACGGCGGCGAGGAACACCCAGCCCTCGTGGCAGCGATAGAGCCGGTACAGCGGGCCGGTGCCGAGCACCTCGGGGTCCACGGGCGGACGCGGCTCGCGGCCCTCGTACCCAAAGAAGTCGTCGATGTTCGCGTATGCGTTCGCGCCCATCATGTCGGTGAACAGTTGCTGGCCTTCGCCGGTGCGGTGTCGGTGCCACAGCGCGAGCATGGTCGCGGCGGCGATCACGGCCGAGGTGTTGGGGTCTGGGTTCACCTCGTTCGCGCGGGAGAGGCGGCGCGAGCCCTCGCGCAGTTCCTCGAGGGTCGTGCCTGTCGGGACGCCGCCGGCCTGCCACACCGCGCCCCCGGCGGCTGCGCCTGCGATCGGGTGCGTCGCAGGACGGTGTGCGCCCGGGCCGGCGAGGCCGTAGCCGTTCGCCGAGACGTAGATGATGTCCGGCGTGATCGCTCGGGCGTCCTCATACCCCATGCCGAGGCGCTCCGGGACGCCGGGGCGGTAGTTGTGGATCAGGACGTCCGCCTTCGCGATCAGCGCGTGCGCGATCGCGCGGCCCTCGGCGCTCTTCAGATCGAGGGCGATGCTCTCCTTGCCGGCATTGGTCTTCACGAAGCCGAGCCCCTGGTACATCCAGCGCCACGGGTCGCCTCCGACCTGCTCGATCTTGATCACCCGCGCACCGAGGTCGGCGAGATGTGTTGCAGCGAGCGGTGCGGCGATGATCGTGGAGAAGTCGAGGACGGTGATCCCGGCGAGCGGCGGGCCGTCGGCACCCGCGTGCGTCGCGCTGCCCGACTGCACCGCAATGGCGGTCGGCGCGAGCGCTTCGAGCACCTCGCGGGTGTGCTCACCGACGGCGGGAATGCCAGAGCCGACCGCGCCCGGCGTGCCGACGAGCCGCGCGAGGACGCCGATCTCGCGCATTGGCGGGCGGGCAGGATCGACGGGATGGGGTGCCTCGAGGACGTGGCCGTTCAGCACGAGGTCGGGGTCGTCCAGCGCCTGCTGCGTGCTCTGGTAGCGGTGCGCCGCCACGCCGCCGTGGTCGATGAACGTGCGCATCCACTCCTCGGCTGTGCGCTCGCGCATGTGCAGCAGCATCCGGTCGCGGAACGCCTCGCGCCGCTCCTCGGTCCACGTCGCGGGGCTGCCCTCGTACGCGGGGTCGCCGAAGATGTCCGCGAGGTCCGCGGCGACGAGGTAGTTGTCGAACAGGTGCTGGAGCAGGTTGCCCAGCTGGATCCATGTGCCGTCGCTGGTCATCACCGGGTGGTAGTTCAGCGTCGGCATCGCGAGCACTGGGATCGCGGGATCGGCCCAGCGCACCGGCTCGCGGTCACGCAGCGACTCCTGCGCGAGGCTCACGAGGTCGTACGCGGATAGCCCCTGTAGCAGGCTGGTGTCCACGCGCTGACCTCGGCCGGTGCGGTCGCGGGACAACAGCGCGGCGATCGAGCCGAGCACGGACGCGAGCGCCGTGGCGTGGGAGGCGACCTGCAGCGCGGCGAAGTGCGGCCCCTCGCGGTGCGTCAGCCCGGCGAACGAGGCCATGCGCCCCGACTTCGCCGCCACAATGCCCTCGTACGCCGGGTAGTCCGCGTAGGGGCCGGTCGGCCCGAAGCCGGTGATCGCGCAGGAGACGAGGCGCGGGTTGTGCGCCGCGAGCGTGTCGTGGTCGCAACCCAGCGCGCGCAGGCGCTCCTCGCTGCCGTTCGTGAGCACGAGGTCGGCGCTCGCCGCGAGCCGCGCGAGGTCGGCACGCCCGGCCTCGGTCTTCGGGTCGAGGACGATGCTGCGCTTGCCGCGGAGCCAGACGGGGGCCGAGGCGAGCATGCGGAACGGGTCGCCGCCAGGGTGCTCCACTTTCACCACGTCCGCGCCGAAGTCCGCGAGCACCATCGTGGCGACCCCGCCCACGGGGCCACTCGTCAGGTCGATCACGCGGAGGCTCTCGAGAGGTCGGGGCATCGTGGCGTCATGGTAGGGCCGGGGGTCAGCGCGTCAAAACGCACTCACCCCCGGTGGCGCCAGGGACGCTCCTAGTACAGGTGGAGCAGGTCGTAGATCGTGCTGTAGTCGTCGGTCCAGATCATCGGCGCGGGGCCGCCCTCGGGCCACGGCGTCAGGTTCGGCGCGACGGTGGGCGCCTTGAAGAACGTGCCGTTTGCCGTGACCAGCACCCAGGTGCTGTACAGGATGCCGCTGACCTCGCCGGCCTGCCCCGACACCAGTTGCACCTCGCGGCCCTGCGCCTGCGCGAGGCCCCGAATGACCGGGCTCAGGTCGACGTGCCGGTTCGAGATGTTCACGGCGAGGATGCCGTCCGGCTTCAGGTGCTTCGCGTAGAGGTCGAACGCCTCGCGCGTGAGCAGGTGCACGGGCACGGAGTCGCTGCTGAACGCATCCAGCACGAGGACGTCGAACTGCTGCGAGCCACCCTGCGCGAGTTGCCGGTCGAGGACCAGCCGACCGTCGCCGAGGTACGTGTCCACCTTGGCACCCCGCGCCCGCGCGTCTTTCAGGTACGTGAACTGCTGCTCGGCGAAGTCGATCACCGTGTCGTTGATCTCGTAGAGCGAGAACGTGTCGCCTCGGTCCGCGTAGCTGACGATCATGCCCGCGCCGAGCCCGAGGACGCCGACGTGCAGCGGCTGCTTGCCGCGCAGCGGGTGCTGGCTCAGTGCGAGGCCCACGCCGCTCAGGTCGCTGTAGTAGCCCGTGTGTGCG
>CANKAU010000060.1 GCA_947479915.1 Chloroflexota bacterium | reverse complement strand
TCACCAGGATCTTCACAGGCATTCCCCTCGTCCCCCGCGGCGGTGCGGTCGATCGACCGTGGTCCGCCGTCTCCCGGGCCGCTGGCACTGTACCCGCCGCGCGGGGAACTGGCGATGGTTCTTGCACGCTTGTTCACGTCCTGTTGCGACAGGTGCTGGCGATCGCCGGCCTCGAGGCTTCCTCGGCGTTCGAAGTGCGTGTGCTCGAGGATCACCGGCGCAGCGCGCTGGAGATGTACGCGCGGCAGGTCACGACAGCGCAGGAGGCGGAGCGCACCAGGATCGCGCGTGATCTGCACGACGGCCCCGTCCAGCTGCTGGCGGGATTGGTGCGCGCAGCCGACCTGATCGAGAAGGAGCGCACCTCCGACGCGGCCTCGTTCAATGCGGCGATCGAACGGCTGCGCGGCATGTCGGAGTCCGCGCTCACGGAATTGCGCAGCGTCACGCGCGACCTGCGGCCCATGACGTTGCACCGGCTGGGACTGCACGCCGCGCTCCGCTCGCTCGCCTCGGACGTGACGGAGCGCTCCGGCGTGGGGGTCGACCTCCGGTTCGACGACGGCCCCCCGCTGCGCGAGGAGATCGAGCTCTGCATCTTCCGCATCGTGCAGGAAGCACTCGCGAACGTGGCGAAGCACGCGCAGGCCTCGCACGTCCTGGCGGAGATCCGACGCGAGGAGAGCAGCGTGCGCGTGGAGATTCGGGACAACGGCACCGGCGCGACGCTGCCCGCCGACCCCAGCGACCTGGCCCACCGTGGCCGCTTCGGCGTGCTCGGGATGCGCGAGCGCGCCGCGCTCTTCGACGGCACGCTGGAGGTCATCTCGCCGGCGCCCGGCGGCGACGGCCGCGGCACCGCTGTGGTGCTGCGAATCCCCCTCAGCGCCGCCTGAGCGGCCCGGCAGGGCTTCCTGAACCTTGCGACCGACCCGTAGGCCTCTTAACCTCCCCCGGTGCCCTGAGGCCTCGCCTCCTCGCGTGGGCCTGCCCCGCAGCGCACGTCCGCAACCCGATCCGTCACCGCGACAGGAACCCGCATGGTCACTCCCACGGCGCAGCCGCGCTTCTTCTATGGCTGGGTGATCGTCGCCGTCACCTGGCTGGCGAACTTCACCACGGCGGGCACAAACCCGCTGGTGTTCGCCTTCTTCATCGCGCCGATGACCGCCGAGTTGCACGTCGGCCGGAGTGAGCTGGTGATCGGCATCACCCTCCGCATGATCGCCGGTGGCCTGTTCGCGCCGCTCCTCGGGCGCATCGTCGACCGCTACGGCGCCCGCTGGCCCGGCGTCATTGCCGGCACGATCGTCGCGATCACGCTGGTCGGCTTCTCGTTCGCGTCGAGCATCTACGTGCTGTACGCGCTCTTCATCCTCTCCGGCTTCAGCGGCTTCAGCATCGTCGGCGGCAACACGCTGACCATCGTGCCGCCGGCCAACTGGTTCTCGGTGAAGCGCGGCCGCGCGGTCGCGATCTCGTCGGCCGGGCAGCTGCTCGGCTCCGCGGTGTTCGCGCTCCTCGCCACCTGGCTCATCGCCTCCGTCGGCTGGCGTTCGACGTGGACCGTGTTCGGCGTGATGGCGTTCCTCGGCGTGGTGCCGGGCTACGCGATCTTCATGCGCCGCCGCCCGGAGGACATGGGCCTGCACCCCGACGGCGCCGCCACCGCGCCCGTCCCGACGATGTCCGCCGCCGCCGCGGACGGCACGCGCCACGAGGAGCGCGACTACACGATGCCCGAGGCCGTGCGCACGCCGGTGTTCTGGGCGAACCTGCTCTCCACCACGCTGCTCATGTTCGCGATCTCGCCGTTCCTGCTGTTCCGCAACCAGTACTGGAGCGAGGTGCTGCACTTCGACCCGTGGCTGATCGGCATCGGCATCTTCCTCGACCCGTTCTGCTTCGCCGCGGCGAACATGTACATGGGCCTGAAGGCGGAGCGCGTGCCGATCCGCTACATGGGCGTCCTCGGCGGGGTGTTCCGCACGTTCGGCATGCTGCCGCTGGCGCTCGGCTGGGCGTGGCCGGGCTCGGTGTTCGTGCACAACGTGGTGTGGGGCACCGGCAGCGGCACGACGTCCGTCTTCCAGACGATGATGATCCCCGAGTACTTCGGCCGCGCGCACCAGGGCAGCATCCGAGGCGTCACCACCCTCGCGATGGTCGTCGTCAGCTCGCTCGGCGGGCCGTTCGGCGGCTACCTGCTGGATCGAGGCGTCGATTTCACGATCTTCTGGTGGCTGATCGTCGCCGCGGTGGTGATCGCCAGCGGGTCGTTCTTCTTCCAGCGGCCGCCCCGCTCCCTGCGGATGCATGCGTCGGCAACCGAGCCGGCGACCACCAGCGGCCGCTCGTAGCCGCCAAGCTCACCGCCGTCTCGAGGCCGCGCTCAACGCCGCGCGGTCTCGGGACGTTGCACCAGTCATGACACGCACACCTGTATCCGCACTCCATCGCGCAGCCGTCGGCCTCGCCGTGACCGCGACGCTCGGTCTCGCGCTGCTCGCACGTACCGGCGTCACGCAGGCGCAGGCAGCGGGCGGCTTCGCGGGCGCGCCGAACTTCGGCGCGGGCACGCAGGCCGCGGTCGTGTTCCTCGGCGGTTCCGTCGATCAACTGGAGGCAGCCGCGCGGGCGAGCGGTGCGAACGGCGTCTGGGCGCAGGATGCGGGCGGACGCTTCCAGTTGCTGGTCGTCGGCGGCCCCACATTCCTGCGCGACGCGTTCACCGCACAGTTCCGCGGAGGCTTCGCAACCTCGACAGCGCTCACGCTGACGCGCACACCGGGCGCCACGGCACCGCCGCCCGTCATCACCTCGACGCCCTCGCCCGGCACCACCCCGCGCCCCACGACACCGGGCGGCGTGCCCGGCCCTTCGACGAACGACTAGCGCGCTCGTCTCTCGTCTCACCGTGGGCAAACAGAAGGGGCGCCTCGCGACGCCCCTCCTGTGCCCTGTCCGGTCTGGTGCGCGCTAGGCCTCGCGCTGGATGCCTGCCAGGTCCTGCAGCAGGTGCCAGTACTGGAGGCGCTCCGCCTTCGAGTCCTCGATGAGCTGCGAGGGCGTGCCGTCCGCCGCGAACTGGCGGGCGAAGCGGCCCTCCGAGCGAGCGAAGGTGGCGAAGTCGCGCGCCTCGCCCGTCTTGCGGTCGAACGACCAGTCCTTCGTGTAGTCCGGGTTGCCCGAGAGGCTTAGCCGCTCGCGCATCGAGCTGCCTCGACGCGGGTCGTAGGTGAACACCGGGAACGTGCGCGTGTCGCGTGCAAGGCGCGCCTGCTGCTGCGCGGCGTCGTCGCCGACACCGTGCTCGGGCTGGCACGTGGTGTACACGTTGATCACGGCCGGACCGTCGTACTCGTTGGCGTCCATGATCGCCTTGTAGAAGTGGTTCTGGTCAGCGGTGATGGTCTGCGCCACGTAGACCTCGGGGTGCATCATCGCGATCAGGCCGAGCTCCTTGCGGTGCTCGCTCTTGCCTGGGTGCTCGCGACCGACGCTGGCGAACTTCGCCTCCTGGCTCAGGAACGAGCCCGTGGAGGCCTGACCGCCGGTGTTGCTGTACACCTGCGTGTCGAGGACGAGCACCTTGATGTCCGCGCCCGACGCCAGCATGCGCGACAACGAACCGAAGCCGATGTCCAGCATCGCGCCGTCGCCGCCGAGCACCCACAGCTTCTTGGACTGCCAGCCCTGCTGATCCCAGCGCATGCGCACGCCCATGGCGTCCGCCGGGCCGTTCTCGAACAGCGAGTTCGTCCACGAGACGAGGTACGGGTTGTAGGGGTACGTGGAGCCGTACACCGTGTTGCAGCCCGTGCTGGCCACGATGCCCACGCTCTCCTGCCCGTACTGGAACCCGCTGGCGGCGAGCATCATGCGGATCGCGGTCGCCTCGCCACAGCCCATGCACGAGCCGGCCCCGCCGACGTACAGGAGGCTGCGGTCGGCGAGCATCATGTCCGCCAGCGCGCGCTCGTTGATGAAGCGGTCGGGGGTCTGCGGGGCCTCGCGGAAGTGCCGGAAGCGACGCTGGTGCTTCGCCAGCACGCCGTCGCGCTTCGGCTCCATGACCAGTGCGTCGTGAACGCCGCAGACGTCCACGCACTCCGCGCAGCCCTTGCACTTCGTGGGGTCGATGAAGATGCCGAACAGGCCGGCCTCCTCACCACGCTTCTCGGCGGCGTCGGCGTACTTGCGGGTGCGCACCCACTGCGCGCGCAGATCCTCGCGCACGGCGGGGTCGGACTCCGCCGCCAGCAGCGACTCGAGGCTCGCAGGCTCGATCACCTTGCCGAGGATGGCCGTGTCCCCGGCGGCCACCTCCACCCCTTCGCCGAGCACGACCGCGACGCCAGCCGCGACCGCTAGCACGACACCAACCGCAACGCCGAGCGCCACCGCGAGCCCCTTCGTCTCGCC
>CANKAU010000059.1 GCA_947479915.1 Chloroflexota bacterium | reverse complement strand
CCGCCGGCGGCCCAGTTGTCACCCGCGTCGCTCGCGTCGTACACGCCGAGGTAGAAGCGCTCCGGGGCGCCGGCCTCGGTCACGTAGGTGTGCAGCATCTCGGCGACGGCGGGCATCGCCTTGTTGAACGCCTGCGCGATCTTCTCGCGATCTGCGCTGCTGATAGCCATGGTCAGTCTCCTTCGACTCATTCCCCACGGCTCATCGGTGGCACCGATCGGGTACCGGAACGCCGGGCGGATGCGCAGTGTAACGCCAGCGGGCGATCGGTTCGTGCCCCCTCGCCCCCGTGCACCGGTGTTCATTCGGGTATCACCACAGGTGTGATTCGGGGGTATAGTCCACGGTCACAGCGAGGTGACTGCGGGCGATGGAGGGGCGAGATGAACGCACTGGTGCTGGGCGGTACGGGGCCGACGGGCCCCTTCATCGTCAACGGCCTGCTGGAGCGCGGCTACGACGTCACGATCATGCACGGCGGCTTCCACGAGGTGGAGTTCGCTGGCCCGGTCGAGGATCTCCACGGGGACGTGCACTTCCGCGAGAGCCTGGAGGCGACGCTGGGTGACCGGAAGTTCGACCTCGTTCTGTTCATGTACGGACGGCTAAAGGTCACGGCGGAGTTCATGATCGGCCGTACGCCCCGCTTCATCGCGGTCGGCGCCGCAGGGGGTACCGCTGGCCCGCGCGACCCTCGATGGGGGCCGCTGGGGCGGCCCGTGATGGTGAGCGAGGCGAACCGGCTGCCGCTGGAGAGCAACACGGGTGGCCTCGGCTATCTGATCCAGCAGGCAAACGAGAGCGTGCTGGATCTGCATCGCGCGGGTCACTACAACGCCACGATCATCGCGTACCCGAACATGTACGGCCCGCGCCAGATGGCGCCCGAGGACTGGTGCATCGTCCGCCGGATCCTCGACGGTCGCCGTCAGATCGTGATCGCGGACGGCGGGCTGAAGATCCATCAGCGTGCGTACACCGAGAACGCAGCGCAGGCCGTGCTGCTCGCCGTCGACAAGCCCGTCGAGGCGGCCGGCGAGCTGTTCGTCGCGCACGAGCAGCCGCTGTACACGATCCGCCAGCGCGTCGAGCTGATTGCTCGCACGATGGGCGTCGAGGTCGAGTTGGTCGACATGCCGTATCCCCTCGCGAAGCCCGCGCACTACTTCTCCTTCCACGGCCCCGCGCATGTGGTGCGCGACGACAGCAAGATCCGCCGCCAGCTCGGATACACAGAGAAGGTCGAGGTGGGTGAGGCGCACGTCCGCACCGTGCAGTGGCTCATCGAGCACCGGGGTGAGTTCCAGCATGAGTGGGAGGAGCAGATCGACGACGTCTTCGACTACCCGGCCGAGGACGAGCTGATTCGCCGCTGGAAGGCCGCCTACGCCGACGTCGCAAGCGTCCACGTGGACTCGAAGTCGCTCGCACACCGGTACCGCCACCCGAAGGCTCCGGGGGAGGCGTGGCACCGGCCCGAGACGGCGACCAGCTACAGCGAGCGGCCGGTGGAGTACTACTAGCGCGCCCATTGGATGATGACAGGTGTGGTAGACTCCGGCCGCCCATCGACGATAACGGGAGGCAATATGTCCGAGTCTTCATCCGCACCGCGTCATCCGTTTACCGCGCGCATGACCCGTCGCCGCGCACTTTCCGCGACCGGCGCGGGTATCGCGGGGCTCGCGGCGGCCTCGCTTATTGGCTGCTCCTCGAACGGCCCGAAGACGAGCACTGGCGGGGCGCCCGGTGCGGCCGTCGCGACAGCCAACGCGGACGAGAAGCCGAAGTCAGGCGGCGTCCTGCGTTACCCGATGCCGAAGGACCCCGACAGCCTCGATCCGTACCGGCTCGCCTTCTCGACTGGCGGCACCTGGGCCGCAGTGAACGCGTACAGCCGCCTGTTCACGCTGGAGCCGGGCGTGAACAAGCCCGCCACCGGCAAGGTGATCGGTGACCTCGCGCAGTCGTGGGAGTTCGCCGACCCGACCACGCTGAACATCAAGCTGAACCCCGCGGCGAAGTACGACGCGGCCGCGCCGCTCAACGGGCGGCAGGTCAACTCCGAGGACGTCGTCCAGAACTGGAAGCGCTTCGAGAAGGATCACTACAACCGCGCGACCACCGCGAACTCCGTCAACAAGGACGCGCCCGTCATCTCGATGACCGCGCTCGATCCCTCGACGGTGCAGGTGAAGCTCGCGTTCGCGGACGGATCGCTCCTCGGACTCCTTGCGACGGACCCCTGGATCATGCCGATCGAGGGGTACCAGGGGAAGATCGATTTCCAGAAGGAGCAGCGCGGCAGCGGCCCGTACCTCCTCGACTCCTACAAGCAGTCCGTGTCCGTGAACTGGAAGCGCAACCCCACGTGGCACGGCTCCAACGGCGGCCGCCCGTGGAACGACGGCGTGACCGTGCAGATCATCGCGGACCAGGCGCAGCAGGAGGCGCAGTTCCGATCGAAGAACCTGCACTGGGCCTCGGTCGGCCTCGCGAACATCCCGCCGTTCGCGAAGGAGCTGAAGGACACCGAGATCGCCGTCGGCAACCCGGACGTGCGTAGCCCGCTGCTCGGCATGTCGTGGCTGCCCAGCCAGCCATGGAACGACATCCGCGTGCGGCAGGCGGTGTCCATGGCGTTGAACCGCGACGTGCTCGCCGAGGTCGTGAACGGCATCAAGCAGTTCGAGGCCCTCGGCGTGAAGTTGAACGTCCGCTGGAACGCACCGATCGCCGGCGGCTACGGCGCGTATTGGCTCGACCCGAAGGACACGAACAAGTTCGGTCCTGCGTCCAAGTGGATGCAGCACAACCCCGCCGAGTCGAAGAAGCTCCTGGAAGCCGCCGGCTTCGGGGCCTCGAAGCCACTGGAGTTCGACAACGTCTTCGCGGGCGTCTACTACGGCCAGGACTGGCCGACGCGCGTGGAGACGATGCAGTCGATGTTCCGCGACGTCGGGATCAAGATGAACTCGGTGTCGGTGGACTACGCGACGGAGTACATCCCGAAGTACTACCGCTCCAAGGCGTCGTTCGAGGGCAAGAACACCAAGGCTGCGGTCCAGTTCCCGCCGGGCGGTGCGCAGATCGATCCGCTGCTCTACTACCGCTCGTTCCTCGCAGGGAACGGGGCCTCGTCGCAGGTGGGCAACAAGTTCCCGGAACTCGACGAGAAGATCCGCAAGGCGATCGGCATCACGAACTTCGATGAGCGCGTGGCGGCACTGCAGGACATGCAGCGCTACTCCACCGAGCAGATGATCGTCATCCCGGTCGGACCGGGCATCGAGGGCGTCGACCTCGTGTGGAAGGGGCTGCGCGGCCCGCAGGTCTTCAAGCCGTGGACGACCACCGTGCCGTTCGGGACGGCGGCGAACATGTACATGCTGCCGGAGTACTGGTTCGCCAACGGCAAGGGCCTCTAGCGCGCCTCGAACGGCTCGTAACCGAACAGGCGCCCCCGCGGGCGCCTGTTCGGTTCGTGTCTGCGAACGCTAGAGGAGCGGCTTGGGTGGCGGCGGGCCGGAGGCGGCCTCGAACGGCGGGGCGAGGCCCGGGTCAGCGATCGCGTTGACCTCGGCCATCTCCTCGGGCGTCAGGCGCCACGCTGTCGTCGCCGCGACGTTCTCCTGCAACTGCTCGACACTGGTCGTGCCGGCGATGACGGTGCTCACGAACGACTTGCACGCCAGCCACGACAGCGCGAGCTCGACCAGCGTGTGGCCGCGCGCCTGCGCGTACGCGTTCAACTGGTCCACGAGGTCGAAGTTCCGCTCGACCAGCAGCCGGGCGGCCTGCGGTGCGGTAGCCAGGCGTGTGCCCTCCGGCGCTGCCGCCCCGCGCTCGTACTTGCCGGTGAGCATGCCACGCGCCAGTGGGGCGTAGGGGATGAAGCCCATCCCGTAGCGGATCGCAGACGGGATCACCTCGGACTCCGTGCGCCGGTCGAGGAGCGAGTACTGGTTCTCCGCCGCCGCGGGGGCCACGAGCCTCTCATGCCTCGCTGTCCACGCCGCGTCGCCGAGGCGCCAGCCCTCGTAGTTCGACAGGCCGATGTACCGCGTCTTGCCAGCGGTCACCAGGTCGTCCAGCGCGCGCATCGTCTCGTCCGGTGGCACCCAGGGGTCGGGTACGTGGATGAAGTAGACGTCGATGTAGTCCGTGTTGAGGCGACGCAGGGAGTCCTCGACCGCCTGCATGATGTAGCGCCGGGACGCGCCGTTGCGCATCGGTCCGTCGCCCATGCGGTTCCCCGCCTTCGTGGCGAGGACGATCTCGCTGCGGCGGCCCTTCATCGCGCGGCCCAGGTACTCCTCGGACCGGCCGCGGCCCCCATAGATGTCGGCGCAGTCGAAGAAGTTCACGCCGAGGTCGAGTGCGGCGTTCACCACCTCGGCGGTCCCGGCCGCGTCCAGTCTCCCGCCGAACTGGTTGGTTCCGAGGCCAGCGAGCGAGACCTGCAGGCCCGTGTTGCCCAGGTTGCGGTACTCCATCGGTCGACCTTCCTCGACAGGCTCT
>CANKAU010000058.1 GCA_947479915.1 Chloroflexota bacterium | reverse complement strand
CGACTCCCGCACGATGATGACGGCGCCCTCGAACTCCGGCACGATCGCCACGGCTACGCTGCCTCGCCGCAGCGCGTGCAGATCGCCGCTGGAGTGGGCGCGGGCGACGATCGCGATCCCCGGGTTGAGTGACGTCGCGTGTTGCGCCGCGAGCGACGCGGAGTCGCCGTCCGGCACAGCGAGGATCAGTTGGCGCGCGTCCTCGATGCCCGCGCCGTGCAGCACCTCCGGGCTTGCCGCGTCGCCCCAGTACGCCGTCACGCCGCTCGCCTGCAGCCGCAGCACGGTCTCCATCGTGCTGTCGATGTACACGTGCGGCACCCCGGCGGCCTCGAGCGCGCGCCCCGCGAGACGTCCGACCCGGCCTGCGCCCGCGATGATCACGTGCTGAGCGGGGGGGATCGTTACCTCGGGTGCCTCGCCCTGCCGATCCAGCCACCGCCAGACGCGCGGCCACGTGCGTGCGCGTCCCTCCAGGGCGCTCGCCACGCGGAAGGCAAGCGGGTTCACCGCGATCGACAGCGCAGAGGCGCCCAGCAGCGCGTTGTACGTCGGCATGCTGACGAGGCCGAGCCCGCGTCCGGCCTCCGCGAGGATGAACGAGAACTCGCCCGCCTGCCCGACGGCCGCACCGGCGAGGAGCGCGACGCGCGCGGGCACGGGGAACGCGCCGACGATGAGCGCCGTGACGATCGGCTTCACGACGACGATCGTGACGATCGTGATCGCCAGCAGCATCGGCGCGTCCATCAGGCCGAGCGGATTGATCAGCATCCCCACCGACACGAAGAACAGCACCGCGAACGCGTCCTTCAGCGGCAGCACGTCGCTCGCCGCCTGGTGGCTCGCGTTCGTGCCGCCGACGGCGACTCCGGCGATGAAAGCGCCGAGGGCGAGCGAGAGGCCAGCCGTCGCGGCGCCCTCGGCGATGCCGAGCGACAGGCAGACGATCGTGAGAATGAAGAGCTCGCGGGAGCCCGTGCGCCCGACGAAGCGCAGCAGCCACGGAACGATGCGCGTGCCGGCGGCGATGGCGACGATGGTGAACACCAGCGCGCGCGCCGCTGTGATCAGGACGTCCGCGAGGCCGCCCTGCGCGTCGTGCGCGAACAGCGGCAGCGCGACGAGCATCACGATCGTCGCGAGGTCCTCCACGATCAGCCAGCCGATGAGCGTGCGCCCCGCGATCGAGGCGGTCATGTTCCGCTCCTCGAGGGCGCGGATGAGCACCACGGTGCTCGCGATGCTGACCGCCATGCCGAGCACGATCGCCTCGGCGGTGGGGAGGCCGACCGCCGCGCCCAGTGCCCACGCGATGAGCGTCACCACGATGATCTGCACCGTGGCCCCGGGAAGGGCGAGCTTCCTCGCGGCGAGCAGCTCGTGGAGCTGGAACTCCAGCCCGACGCCGAACATCAGGAAGATCACCCCCAGTTCCGCGAGCTGGTGCAGCGTCTCGAGGTCGGCCTGGTAGCCGGGGGTGAACGGCCCGATCGCCAGCCCCGCGACGAGGTAGCCGAGGATTGGCGAGAGGTTGAGACGCCGCGCGACGAGCCCGCCGAGCAGGGCGAGGGCGAGCGCGATGGCGACGTCGGTCAGCAGGTGGGATGGCTCCATCATCGAATCCTACCGGATTGACGAAGTCACCAGCGTGAAAACGCCCGGCGCGGACTCCGCGCCGGGCGTTCCCGGGCTGCAACGCCGAGGCGGCGTTACGGGACGAGAACGACCTTGCCGGTCGTTGCGCGACCCTCGAGGGCGCGGTGCGCGTCGGCGGCCTGTGCCAGCGGGAAGACGTGCTCCACGCGCAGCTTCAGCTCACCTGACGCGATCCAGCGCAGCACGTCGCCCGAGCGCTGCTCTAGCTCCTCGCGCGTGACGGCGTAGTCGACGAGCGTCGGGCGCGTGAGGAAGAACGAGCCGGCGTTCAGCACGGACAGGGCGACGGGCGGCACCGGGCCGCTGGCCTGGCCGTACAGCACCATGTAGCCACGGTGCTTCAGGCTGGCGATGCTCTGGTCGAACGTCGTGGCGCCGACAGCGTCGTACACCACGTGCACGCCCTCGCCGTTGGTGGCGCGCTTGATCTCCTCAGCGAAGTCCACGTCGCTGTACAGGATCACCTCGTCGGCGCCGGCCTCGCGCGCGAGCGCGGCCTTCGCGGGCGTGGAGACGGTGGTGTACACGTACCCGCCGAGGCGCTTCACCATCTGGATCAGCAGCAGGCCCACGCCGCCCGCGCCCGCGTGGATCAGCACGCGGTCACCGGGCTTCACCGGGTAGGTCGAGTGGCAGAGGTAGTGCGCGGTCATGCCCTGCAGCAGCGCGGCAGCGCCCACCTGCGGGTCGACGCCCGCGGGCATCTTGATGAGGCGCGCGGCCGGCACGACGGCCAGCTCGGCGTACGCCTGCGGGATGCCGCTCCACGCGACCGCGTCGCCGACGGCGAAGCCCGTCACGCCTTCGCCCAGCGCCTTCACGATGCCCGCGCCCTCCTGCCCGAGGATCCGGGGCAGGTCGGGGCCGGGGTACTGGCCCTTGCGGCTGTAGATGTCGGCGAAGTTCACGCCGGCGGCCTTCACCTCGACGAGGACGGCGCCCGGCCCGGCCACGGGGTCCGGCACGTCGACGTACTTCAGCTGGTCGGCATCGCCGAACTCGGAGATCTGGATGGCCTTCATGGTGAGTTCTCTTTCTGATTCCCTGCGGGCCCTCACTATACCGAGCGCGCGCGGTCGCTCCACCGTCCTCGCCGCACCGGGGACACGAGAAAGGCCGCCTCACGGCGGGCTTCCTGCGGCGTTCCGGGCTGCTCGGCGCGCTAGGCGCGTGTGGCCTGGGCGGCGTCGGTCGCGACCAGCGTCCCCTTCGAGGTGAGCGCTGCGACCTCCGCGGCGCTCAGGCCGGATTCGGCGGCGATCGCGGCGGTGTGCTGGCCGAGGAGCGGTGCGGGCATGCGCGTCGCGTCCGCCACGCGGTCCGCGAAGAGCCACGGGACGTTCACGGTCTGCATCGCGCCGGCGGTCGGGTGACCCTCCAGCATCGGCATTGCGTTCACGGCGGTGGTCTGCGGGTCGTGGGCGATCTCGCCGACGTTCAGCATCAGCGAGAACGTTGCGCCAACCTCGTCCTCCACGATCTGCCGCACGTCCTCGCGCGTCATGGTGACCAGCGTGTCGTTGAGGAGTGGCGTCAGCTCGTGCAGGTGCAGCGCGAACTCCGCCTCCGTAGAGAAGCGCGGATCCTCGAGGAGCTCGGCACGACCGAGTGCCTTGATGAGCGGCACCCAGTTCGCGTCGTAGCCGCGGCCGGCGACGTGCACCGGACCTTCCTTCGTCATGAATCCGAAGTCCTGCGGCACGCGTGGGCCGGTGTAGGCCTTCGACGTGCGGTCGAACGGGTGGCGCTCCGCGGTGAACGCCCACTGATGCACGGCGATCTCCGCCGCGAGCAGCGACGTCTCTACGTGCTGGCCCTGCCCCGTGCGGTCGCGGTAAAGCAGCGCCGCGAGGATCCCCTGCACGCCCGCCATGCCGGCCGCGGCCGATGACAGGTCGTAGCCGAAGCGCACCGGCTCCTTGCCCACAGGCCCGACGTGCCGCGTGGCTCCAACGGCGACCTGGATGTCCAGCTCGGTCGCGGGCACCTCGGCCAGCGGGCCCGTGCTGCCGTAGCCCGAGATCGAGCAGTAGACGAGGCGCGGGTTGTCCTTCGAGAGCGTTGCGTAGTCGAGGCCGAGACGCGCCATCACCCCGGGCCGGTAGCCCTCGATCACCACGTCCGCATCCGCGACGAGGCGCTTCGCAAGCGCGACGCCCTCCGGCGTCTTCAGGTCGACGGCGATGCTGCGCTTGTTGCGGTTGAGCTGGAGCGACACGGCGCCCTCGCCGCCCTGGAACGGCGGAGCCTGGCGCATCCAGTCGCCCTCGGGCGGCTCGATCTTGATCACGTCGGCGCCCAGGTCGCCCATCTGCATGCCCGCAAGCGGGCCGGAGATGCCCTGCGAGAAGTCGACGACCTTCAGCCCGCTGAGCGCGAGGTCGCTGGCGGGGCCGACCGGTGCGGGCGCGTCCTTCGGTGTCCACGCTCGCAACTCGGCCATCACCTCATCCTGGTGCTCGCCGAACATCGGCGACGGGCGCTGGATGCTCGGCTGCGTCTTGTCGAACGTCCAGTGCGGCTGCTGGCTCAGGATGTCGCCGCCGCCGGTCTGCTCCAGGATCGTGACGAGGTGCTGCGCCTGCACCTGCGGGTTGTTCAGCAGGCTCTCCGCGAGCGTGTCGTACTTCTGGAACTCGCCCACCGGCACGCGTGCCTCGCGCAGCAGCGACACCCACGCATCGCTGCTCTTCGTGCGGAACACGCCCGCGAGGTCAGCGACCAGCGCGTCACGATGCTCGACGCGGCTCGCCGGCGTGGCGTAGCGGGCGTCGCTCGCCAGGTCGCCGCGGCCGATCGCCGTCGCGAGGCGCGCGAACAGGCGGTTGTTCACGGCAGAGACAGTCACGTAGCCATCGGACGTGGCGAACGCCTGGTCGGGGACGATGTTCGGGCGCGCGCTGCCCATGGGGCCGGGGGCGACCTGCGTCGCGACGTACTCGGCAAT
>CANKAU010000057.1 GCA_947479915.1 Chloroflexota bacterium | reverse complement strand
TCGGCGATGCGCTGCACCTCGGTCACGGCATCGACAATCACGCCGATGTCGTTGCCGGCGATGTCCACGACCAGCACGCGGCTTTCCGGGGTCGGCTCCGTCACCGGGAGCCCGAAGCGCTTGCGCAGGTCGACCACGGGGATCACGCGGCCGCGCAGGTTGATGACGCCCTTCACGAACTCAGGGGCGTCCGGGACGAACGTGACGGTCTGCATGCGGATGATCTCCCGCACGGTGCCGATGTTGATGCCGTACACCTCGTTCGCGAGGTCGAAGACCACCAGTTGTCGTTCCGCGCCGTCTGCCATGTCCGCACTCCTCCGCAATGAAGCGTCGAGGCTGCCGACATTTGCTGTCGGCGCCCAGGGGCCGCCCGACGCTCGGCATCGGCCCTCATGTAGATTCACGACCGGTGCGCCCGGATGTGCAGAGGGTGATCCCGATCCCACGTCTGAATTCAGACGCTTCGTCAGAATGTCGCAAGGAGGCGGGCCGACACGCCCTCCACGAGCCGTCGAGGTACGATCGAGGCGCCCACTTCAGCTACAGCGGACGGTGCCATGCCCAATCAGTACGTCGCCTCGGACACGCGGACCGGCCTGGAGGTACAGGTGACGGGGACCTTCCCCGAAGACCCTGACGACCGTGTCCGCATCGCGCGGACGACCAACCTCTTCACCCGCCTGATGGGCACCGTGCTATCCACCGAGAGCGATTCCGATCGCCGCGATCGCTTCCGCGCCATTGAGACCCAGCTCGAGGTGGCCGAGGCGCTCGTTCGCGGCGACTTCGCAGAGGTGCAGCGGCTGGTGCGCGAGACGATGCACCAGATGGGCGTGACCGAGGACCAACTGCGCGAGGTGGAGCAGCAGCTCCGCGAGCAGATGAGCCGGATGGGTCAGGATCTGCCACCCGGCCTGGGCCTCTTCGGCGGCACGACCGAGGACGCCCCGCCGGACGACACGCCCGACCCGCGGTACCCGGACGATCCCCCGCCCGCCCCGAAGGGCTAGCGCGCGCCCTCGACGATGAGTCGGTAGCCCACGCCCGTCTTCGACTCCACGCCGCCGAGGAACCCCGCCGCGTCCAGCTTGCCGCGCAGCGTGTGGACGTGCGTCCGGATCGCGCCGCGCGCGTAGCGGTCGGCCAGTGGCGTCCCCCAGAGCGCGTGCGCGATGTCGCCCGCCGCGACGAACGCCCCCGGCGCGGCGACCAGCAGCCCGAGGACCGCGGCCTCCGAGGGCGTGAGTCCCACCTCGGTGGATGCGCCACTCGCGTCCCCGGCAATCAGCCGCCGTCGCGTGCGCTCGAAGGTCACGCCACCCAGCGCGGTCGAGGTCACGTGCGGCGCGCTAGCGAGGACGCCCGCCAGCGCCGTGGCGATCCGGGGAGCGTCCGCGTCGCGCGCGGCGATCCCGACGGCGGGCGCGAGGTCGGCGGGGAGTGGCGCGCGCAGCCAGAGCGAGGCCGCGTCCAGCAGCAGGAGCGCCGGCAGCGGTGCCTCGGCAGCGTCGCGCAGGCGTCCGAGGAGCAACCGCATTGCGCTCGTCGCGCCGGACGAGGCGACCACCAGTGCCTCCGGCCGCGTCGAGCGCACCCGCTCCGTCGCGCCGGCGGGCTCGGACGCGCCGCACACCTCGTGGCCCGCGCGGTCGAGGTGGCCCGCGAGCGTGGCGCGCACCTCGGCGTCATCGGCGACAACCAGCACGCGCACGCTCAGGCGCTCAGCACGAACGACAGCCGAAGGCGTCGGGTGCTCGGTTGCTCATCGAGGTCGATGAGGATCACTTGCTGGAACTCGCCGATCGCCAGCGTGCCGTCCACCACAGGGATTGTGACGCTGGGGCTGATCAGCACCGGCACCACATGGTCCGCGCCATGGCCGGGGGCCTTCTCGCGGTGCCGGTAGTCGAGGTCGCGCGGCAGGAGTCGATTGACCGCCTCGATCACGTCGTCTCCGGCGCCCTCGTCGGCGTGCATCAGAGCGAGGCCGACGGTGGAGTGCGGCGCGAAGACGCTCACGAGGCCATCGCCTTGGCCGGTACAGAAGTCACGGACGAGCGCGGTGACGTCCGTCCAGCCGCCGGCACCCTGCGGGCTGACGGCCACCTCGGTCGTGTTCAGCTCGGCCTCCTCGCAGGTCGACACCGTCGAGTATTGGAGCGGGTGGCTCCCGGCGGTACGATAGCCGTTCGAACAGACATTCGACCTGCCGGAACGCCGCCGCCTCCCCTGGCGCGAACCCTCGAGGCCTCGACGTAAAGGTGTCCTCATGCCCCTCGACCGCATCGTCGTGACCGGCGCGCGCGAACACAACCTGAAGAACATCACCGTCGAGATCCCCCGCGACCGCCTCGTGGTGATCACAGGCGTCTCTGGATCCGGGAAATCTTCGCTGGCCTTCGACACGATCTATGCCGAGGGACAGCGCCGTTATGTCGAGTCCCTGTCGGCGTACGCCCGGCAGTTCCTCGGCCTGATGGAAAAGCCCGACGTCGACTACATCGAGGGGCTCTCCCCCGCGATCTCGATCGACCAGAAGGGCGTGTCGAGGAACCCGCGCTCCACCGTCGCCACCGTCACCGAGATCTACGACTACCTCCGCCTGCTCTTCGCGCGCGTCGGCGTGCCGCACTGCATCCACTGCGGGCAGGTGATCCGCCGACAGACCGCGCAGCAGATCGTCGACAACATCCTCGCGATGGACCCCGGACGCCGCGCGATGATCCTCGCGCCCGTGATTCGCCACAAGAAGGGCGAGCACACCAACGTCCTCGACCTGATCCGTCGAGGTGGCTTCGTCCGCGCGAGGATCGACGGCAACGTGGTGAGCATGGACGAGCCGATCGCGCTGTCCCGCACCAAGTGGCACGACATCGACGTCGTCGTCGACCGCATCGTCATCCCGCAGGCGGACGACGAGGATCGCGACGCCACGCGACAGCGCGTCTCGGACTCCGTGGAGCAGGCACTGAAATTCGGCGAGGGCATCGCCGTCCTCGCGCTGTTCGGGACGGGCGCGCAGGACTCCACGGTCGTCGAGGAGCAGACGTACAGCGAGCACTTCGCGTGCTCCAACACCAGCCACCCGCCGTACAGCGTCGGGGAGATCGAGCCACGCAACTTCTCGTTCAACACTCCGCACGGCGCATGCCCCGCGTGCACCGGCCTCGGCTTCAAGATGCAGCTCGATGAGGACCTGATCGCCCCGAACAAGAAGCTCAGCATCGAGCAGGGCGCGCTGGTGCCGTTCCAGCGCATGGCGACCAGCCTGGGCTGGTACCGCCGCCGCCTCGCCGCGCTGGGCGAGGTCTTCGGCTTCACGAACGCGACGCCGCTCGATCAGTTCACGCCGAAGCAGTACCAGGCGCTGATGCACGGCACCGGCGATCTCACGATCGACGAGGTGGACTTCAAGAGCAGCCGCAGCGGGCGCGTCCGCAAGTACAGCATCACGTGGGAAGGCGTGATGACGAACCTGGAGCGCCGCTACAAGGAGACCGAGTCCGAGTGGGTCCGCTCCGACATTGAGCGCTACATGGTGCCGGTCCCCTGCGACGTCTGCCGAGGTGCCCGACTCAAGCCGGAGATGCTCGCGGTCACCGTCCCCTCCCCGGAAGGTGGGGAAGACAAGTCCATCGTCGATGTCGCCCGGCTGTCCGTCGCGGACTCGCTCGCGTGGACCGAGGGGCTGCGTGACGACGCGAGCACGCCGCTGTCCGCGCGTGACTTCGCGATCGGGCGACAGATCCTGCAGGAGATCGCGGGGCGCCTCATCTTCCTGCGCGACGTGGGCCTCGACTACCTCACGCTCGACCGCAACGCCGGCACCCTGAGCGGCGGCGAGGGCCAGCGCATCCGCCTCGCCACGCAGATCGGCTCCGCGCTCATGGGCGTGCTGTACGTCTGCGACGAGCCGAGCATCGGCCTGCACCCCGTCGACAACGAGCGCCTCATCACCACCCTGTCGAGGCTCCGCGACCTGGGCAACACCGTCCTGGTCGTCGAGCACGACGAGGCGATGATGATGGCCGCCGACCACCTGATCGACATCGGCCCCGGCGCGGGCGAGCGCGGCGGCCACGTCGTCGCCTTCGGCACGCCCGCCGAGGTGATGGCGAACGAGGCGTCCACGACCGGCGCGTTCCTCAGCGGCCGGCGCGTGATCCCCATGCCGCGCATGCGCCGTCCCGGCAGCGGCAAGTCGCTGCGCATCAAGGGCGCGCGCGAGAACAACCTGCAGAACGTGGACGCGAGGTTCCCGCTGGGCACGTTCATCGCCGTGACCGGCGTGTCCGGCAGCGGCAAGTCGTCGCTGGTGAACCAGATTCTCGCGCGGCAGCTGGAGCACGACCTGAACGGCGCGCGCGAGCGCGGCGGCGACCACGACGCGATCGAGGGCATCGAGCACCTCGACAAGGTGGTGGTGATCGACCAGTCGCCGATCGGGCGCACGCCGCGCTCCAACCCGGCGACGTACACGGGGTTGTTCACGCTGATCCGCGACCTGTTCGCGCAGATGCCGGAGAGCAAGGCGCGCGGCTACGGCCCCGGCCGCTTCTCCTTCAACGTGAAGGGCGGTCGCTGCGAGGCGTGCAAGGGCGACGGCTACAACGTCATCGAGATGCAGTTCCTCCCGGACGTGACCGTCCCGTGCGAGGTCTGCAAGGGCGACCGCTACAACCGCGAGGCGCTGGAGATCCTGTTCCGCGGCAAGACCATCGCCGAGGTGCTGAACATGACGGTGCAGGAGGCGCTGGAGTTCTTCGACGCCTTCCCCG
>CANKAU010000056.1 GCA_947479915.1 Chloroflexota bacterium | reverse complement strand
TGGTCACCACCCGGGACGCGCCGTCCGGCGCGACCGCCACGAAGAGCCCGTTTCCGGCTGCGACGGCCTTCCAGTGAGCCTCCAGGGCGACCGCGCTAGCGCTCCACTGGAACGTCGGCGCCGCCTCCGCGGCGGGCGCGTGCCCCACCATCAGCGCGGCGATCGTGGCCACGAGGGCGACGAGGGTCGCGCGGGCGGTTCGAATGGTCATGCGGAGCTCCCGTGGCGCGTTACGCGCAGGCGCGGATCGGCGCGGACTTGCCGTGCGCTCAGGTGATCTTCGGCGCGCCGGGGAACAGGAACAGGGGCCGCGAGCCGCCGGATCGCGGCGACAGTGCGGCGTCAGCCTCGGTGGGACGAGGAAGGCGGGCGGCTAGCGCGCCCGGCCGAAGTAGTACTCGTAGATGCGGTCGTAGCTGCCGTCGGAGCGCATCTCCAGCAGCGTCTCGTTGACGGACTTCCGCAGCGGGCTGCCAGTCGGCAGAGCGATGCCGTAGTCCTCGCGCTGGAACACGCTGCCCACGAGGATCAGCCGGTCCGAGTCGGAGCGCTGGACGTGGTGCTGCAGCACGGGCGCATCGAAGACCATCGCGTCGGCGTCGCCGCTGTCCAGGCGTTCGAACGCCTCGTCGGCGGTCGCGAGGCCCTCGAAGCCGATCTTGCGGTCGGCGAGGAAGCGCGCGGCGGTCGATCCCTGCACGGTGACGACGCGTTTGTTGCCGAGGTCACCGACGCCGCTGATGCCGCCCGTGATCTGCTGAATGGTCAGTTCCGTGGTCAGGGACGCGGTGAAGAGCGAGACGAAGCAGATGCCGACGATCACCCACAGCACCGAGGCGAACTGGCCAATCGGGCGCTCCGGATCGCCCACCTCGCCGACGAGGCCGACGGCCGCGGCGCGGAACATGCCGTAGCCCACGCCCGCCGTGTAGCCGTGATGGCGATTGAACAGCCACACCACGTTGCCCGCGACGAAGATCACGAAGATCAGCCCGAGGAGATACAGCCCGAACGTTGGCGAGGCGAGGCTCGCGAGGCGGGCGTACCACGGCTGCTCGGAACGCTGTGCTGCGAGGATCTGCAGGCCGGCGTTGAACATCGGGTGGCTGAAGTCGAGGCGCGTCTCGCGCTCGCGGGTGATCGAGATGCCAGCGATTCCCACGTCCACTTTCGAGGCACTCACGTCCTCCAGCATCGGCGGGAGGGTGTCGTACCAGACGTAGCTCGTCGTCCACTTGTTGCGGCGGGCGATCTCGTCCCACAGCTCGATGCTGAAGCCGGTGTAGCGCGTGTCGGTCTTCGCGACGAACGGCTCGAGCGGCTTGATCGCGACGCGCACGGGGGCGGCCTGCTGCGGTGCGGGCTGCTCGATCGTTTCGAGTGCCGCGGGTACAGGTCGCGCTGCTGCGAGCGCACGCGTCGCGCTTCGCGGTGCGAGGGCGATCAGCGTCGCGGCGATGAGGACGAGGACCGCGGCAGGGAGGGCGAGGCGTCGAATGGGCATGGCGAGCATCCTACCCGACCGTGCCGTTCCCGCGTTGGGGTAGCGGGCCGCCCGGGGTTGCATGCGGAGTCACGTCACCCAACGGAGGCCGCATGCCACTCGCAATCGACGTCTCGAACTACAGCGGCCCGATCTCCTCGACGCAGGCGCGTGCGCTCGTCGCGGCCGGTGTGCGCCGCGTGGTCGTCGGCACGCAGGCGCCCCGGGCGCCGTACCCGCCATGCGCAGTCGGGCAGCAGATCCCGGCGCTGCTGGACGCGGGGGTCGAGGTACACGCGTACGTGTACCTGTGGCTGGCGGAGGACGGCGCCGCGCAGGTGCGGGCGGCGCTCGACCTCGTCGCGCCGTGGCGCGAGCGGCTCGGTGGCATCTGGCTCGACGTCGAGGACACGACCGCGACCGCGCTGTCACCGGCAGAGCGACTCGATGGGGTGCGCACCGCAACCGCGGCTGCCGAGCCGATGCCGGTCGGCATCTACACCGCGCGCTGGTTCTGGCGCGAGGCGATGGCAGACACGACCGCCTGCGCGGGCCTCCCGCTCTGGGTCGCCGAGTACGACGGTCGCGCGGACCTGGCATTCCCGGCGTTCGGCGGGTGGACGGTGGCGGCGATGAAGCAGTACGCCGCGGACGCGACGGTCGCGGGCGTGCCGCGTGTCGACCTCGACTGGTACGAGGCGGACGTGCCCGCGCTCTCCGAGGCCGAGTTCGGCTGGGCGTTCGCGGCGCTTTATCGCGGCCTCGCACCGGGGCAGCTCCCGATCGACGTGCGCTGGGGCGTACCGACCCGCGACGCCGACGGAACGGAGGCGCACCCGCTGGTGGTGCGCGGACGCCCCGGCGCCTGACGCCCGGGCGCGGATGTCACGGCGCGAGGATTGACCAACCTCCGGACGCCGCGCCGGTACGGGGCGCTTGGACAGGGGCGGGCTGCCCGGGGATACTCGATACATCGGGCATGCGATGCAGGGCGCATCAGGTGCGAGCCGGACGAGAGAGTCGCTTCTTGGTGTACCGGTTCGTGGGCCTCGTGCTGGCGCTGGCGGTTGCTGTGTTCGCGCTGCGCGCGCCGGCGGACGCGGCCGACATCTTCCCGGTGGGTACCACCGGCTACGACGTCTCCTTCCCGCAGTGCAACGGCCCGCTGCCCGCCCTGCCGTACGCCTTCGCGATCGTCGGAGCCACCGGTGGCCGCGCGTTCACCACGAACGCCTGCCTCCCCGCCCAGTACACGTGGGCCTCCGCGAACGGCCGACAGCCCTCGCTGTACATGAACCTGAAGTCGCCGGTCGGCTCGAACGCCGAGGAAGCGCTGTCCGGCCCGCTGGGCGCATGCCAGCCCACGGACGAGATGTGCAAGGGCTACAACTTCGGCTGGAAGACGGCCGCGCACGCGGTGGCCTACGCGAAGGCGCAGTCCGCCACGCCCGCCTCGTGGTGGCTCGACATCGAGACGACGAGCAGCTGGCTCACGGACACGAACGCGAACGCGCGGGTGATTCAGGGCGCGATCGACTTCCTGAAGCCCACCGGCGTGACCCTCGGCATCTACTCGAACCCCGGCCAGTGGCAGACCATCGCGGGCAACTTCAGCCCCGGCCTGCCCGTGTGGACGACGACCGCCGCGGGCGCCGTGGAGGCGCCGTCGCTCTGTTCGCGGCCATTCGGGGGCGGCCAGGTGGTGTTGGTGCAGTACCTGCTGAACAACTTCGACGCGAACTACGCCTGTCGTGTCGAGGATCGCGTCGCGACGCCCGTACCCACCACGCCGCTTGGCCCCGCAGGCTCTTCGGCGACGATCGCCGCCGAGGGCGACTGCCTCAATCTGCGCGCGACCCCGAGCGTCACCGGCCCGCTGCGCACCTGTCTCGCCACCGGGACGGGCGTCACGCTCCTCGATGGCTCGGTGGTCGCCGACGGGCTGAAATGGCAGCTCGTGTCGGCGGGGCCGCAGAACGGCTGGGTGGCCAGCGCGTACCTCCGTGCGGGCGCGGCCGTTATCACGCCGCCGCCGGGCACATTCGCCGGCACGCCGGTCTTCGGGCCGAGCCGTCAGTCGCTCGTCGTCTTCAACGGCGGCACCGTCGACCAGCTCGAGGCCTCGGCGATCGCGATCGGCGCGACGGGGATCTGGGCGCAGGAAAGCAACGGCGCCTACCAGCTCTTCGTGGTGCGCGGTCCGGTCTTCGTGAACGCTGCCTTCCGCAACTCGTTCCCCGCCGGGCTGAAGCCCTCGACCGCCCTCACGCTCACCAAGTAGCGAAGGCGTCCGCGCTAGCGCGCGCCACGCCCCAGAGGCGTCGAGGCCGCCTCGACCGCTGCGCGGAGCGCGGCGAACGTCGTGCTCACCACACGGCGACCACAGTCACGCATAGCCTGCGCGTCTCCGTGCGCCTGTGCCGCCAGCAGTGTGCCGAAGCCGTATTCGCGCCCCGGGATGCCGAGGTCGCCGCCGGGCTCGACGATCTGGAAGAACAGGCCGCCGTCCGGGCCGCCCTTGTAGTACTGCCCCGTCGCGTGCAGCAGCGCCGGGCCGAAGTCGACCGCCACGGGCAGGCCACTCCGCTCCCGCAGCCGCTGCTGCACCGCGCCGAGCATCGTCTCCGTCCAGCGCGTGCGTTCTAGGTACGCGTGGATGGCGATGAACCGCATGTCGTCCGTCTCTTCGATCGCGCGCGCCAGATCCTCGGCCGACGCCGGGACGCTAGATGCTCCCTCGGCCAGCGCCGCCGCGGTGGCGCGCTTTGCGATCGCGACGTCCGGCTCGTCGAAGGCGTTGACCTCGATCACCCTCGAGCCGCTGCGCCGCCTGATGGGGCGCAGCGAGGCCGCGGAGGCCGCCCGTGGCGAATGACACGCTGCGCGTTGAGAACATCGTGGTGTCGTTCTCCGGCTTCACGGTGCTGGACAACCTGAGCCTGATGGTCACGCCGGGCGAACTCCGCTTCCTCATCGGTCCTAACGGCGCGGGCAAGACCACGCTCATGGACGTCATCTCCGGCAAGGTGAAGATCGACTCCGGTCGCGTGGTCTTCGGCGGCACGACTGACCTGACGAGGCTCGCCGAGGACGCGATCGTAAAGCGCGGCATCGGGCGCAAGTTCCAGACGCCCTCGGTGTTCGCGAGCCTCACCTGCTTCGAGAACGTGCAGGTCGCGGGCGGCTTCCGCGACGGCGTCCGCCGCCTGTTCGGCAGCATCACGCGCGACCGGCGCGAGCGCGTGCAGTGGGCGCTCGAGCGCGTGGGCCTCGCCGAGCGCGCGCTGACCGAGGCGTCGGCGCTGTCGCACGGCGAGCGCCAGTGGCTCGAGATCGCGATGCTGCTGGTGCAGGACCCGAGCCTGCTGCTGCTGGACGAGCCCGTCGCCGGGATGACCCACCAGGAGCGCGAGCGCACGGGCGAGTTGCTCCACGCCCTCGAAGGCCAGCACTCGCTCATCGTCACCGAGCACGACATGGACTTCGTGCGGCAGTTCTCGC
>CANKAU010000055.1 GCA_947479915.1 Chloroflexota bacterium | reverse complement strand
GGGCGCCTGCACGGCACCGGGCACGTGCTGGAGGCGATCCAGCAACTCCGCGGCACCGCCGGCGCCCGTCAGATCCCCGATCTTCACCGCGCGATCGTCGCGACCGGCCAGCTCGGCACGGGCGCCGTCGGCATCCTCGGCGTCGACTACCGACGCTAGCGGCTCCCTCGCAGGCGCGGGTCGAGAACGTCGCGAAGCGCGTCGCCCAAGACGTTGAACGCAAAGACGACCAGCGTGATCACGGTGCCCGGCCACACGGCCATCCACGGGTTCTGGCGCATGTACGTCAGACCAGTGCCACTGAGCATCGCGCCCAGGTCCGGCTGGGGTGGCGGCACGCCGTAACCGAGGAAGCCCAGCGACGCGACGATGAGGATCACCGCACCGAGCGTGACCGTGGCCGAGAACATGACGATGTGGAAGATGTTCGGCAGCAGGTGCTGCAGGATGATCCGCCGGTCCGTCGCACCAAGCGCCCGGGCCGCCTCGATGTATGGCTCCTCGCGCACGCTGACGACCGCGCTGCGGATCAGCCGTACGGACGAGGGTGCGTTGGTGAGGCCGACGAGGATGATCATCGTGCTGACACTCGGCCCCATCAGGCCGATCAGCGTGATGAGGATGATCAGGCGCGGCAGCGCGATCGCAAGATCCACGAAGCGCTGACCGACCTTGTCGATCCAGCCGCCGTAGTAGCCGGTGAACAGCGCGACCGTCGTCGCGATCACCTTCGCGAGGAGCACGGCCGCGAAGCTGATGCCCAGCGAGACGCGCGCGCCGTAGAGCACGCGCGAGAACAGGTCGCGGCCCAGGTTGTCCGTCCCGAAGTAGTGCGCCGCACTCGGACCATTGAGACGGGCGGTGAAGTCGGTGTCCGCATAGCCGTACGAGGTGAGCAGCGGCGCGAACACCGCGCCGAACCCGATCACCGCGAGGAAGACCAGGCCCGCGAACCCGAGCGGCTTGCGCCGCGCGAATCGCCCCAGTCCAAAGAGCGCGCCCGTGGCGCCCGTGCGCTGAACACGCGGTGCGTAGCCGAGTGCGGCGGCAGACGGAGCGTTGCTCTCGGATGCCATGCGCGTCCTCCTAGTTCAGCCGCACGCGGGGATCGATGAAGCCGTAGCTCACGTCGACCGCGAGGTTCGCCATGACGATAAGCGTCCCGAAGAACAGGTTCGTCGCCATCAGCACGAACAGGTCGAGACGCTGCACCGCGTCGAGCAGGTAACGCCCCACCCCCGGCAGCACGAACACCTGCTCGAAGATCACGGTGCCCGCCACGAGGTTCGGCACCTGGAGCCCGATCACGGTGACGATTGGCAGGAGCGAGTTCCGCAGCACGTGCCGCGTGTAGACCGTCCGGGAGGGGAGTCCCTTCGCGCGTGCGGTGCGCACGTAGTCCTGGCGAATGATCTCGAGCACCTGCGTCCGCACGAGGCGGATCAGCGTGCCAATGGGGCTCAGGCCGAGCAACACGATCGGCAGCGCGACCTGCTTCAGGTTCGCCCACGGATCGACCCACAGGTCGTGGTACTCCGTGGGCGGCGCCCAGTTAAACCACAGACTGGAGAACACCAGAATCAGCGTCGCAATCCAGAATCCGGGGATCGCATAGAAGAGGATCGCGCCGCCTCGAGAAATGTAGTCGGCGAATGAGTCCTGTTTCACTGCCGAGAGGATGCCCACCGGGATCGCGATGACGATCGTGATCAGCAGCGCGCCGAGACCGACCTCGAGGCTGGTCGGGACGCGAAGAATGAGCTCCTCGGCGACGGTGCGGCCGGTGTAGAACGACTTGCCGAAGTCACCCGACACGAGGCGGCCGGCCCAACGCAGGTACTGCACGGCCAGCGGCCCGGTGATTCCGAGCTCTTCGCGCAGCTCCTTAGCCTTCTCCGGGTCGCTCACACCTGCGGACGCGAACTTGAGGTCGACCGCGTCGATCGGGATCACCACACGCAGTACGAAGAACACGACCAGCGTCAGCCCGATCAGCGTCGGAATCGACAGCAACAGCCGTTGCGCAACGTACTTGGCCATGGTGTCTCTCTTTCCGATCCGGAACGGGCTGTTACGCCCCGACGACCTGCGCGGAGATCAGCCGATCGACCTCGGCGGCGTCGACGCCCGCGTCCCGCAGCGTATCGCGCGAGTGCTCGCCCAGGTGCGGCGGACGGCGTCTGATGCTGGCGGGCGTGTCGCGGAACTGCCATGGCGACGTCACGAAGCGATCGCCCTCGAACTCAGTGATCAGGCCCAGGTGCTGCGCCTGCGGGCTGGCATCCAGTGCAGGGTAGTCGTTCAGCGGCACCGCGAAGATGTCGTTGCGCCGGAAGATCTCGATCGCCTCATCAGCCGTCCAACGCTCCAGGCCGCGCTCCCACAGGTGGCGTACCTCGTGCGTGTAGCGGCCGGTGCCACCGGCGCTGTCGGTGGAGAACTTCGGCCACAGCGCGTCGTCCTTCACCCACTGCATGCCGAGGTCTTCGACGACTGCGGCGATCCGGACCGCGGGCCGCGCTCCGGTGACGCGGATGAGGATCCGGCCGCCGTCCTTGCAGAGGTAGCCGTGATCCGGGGGCTTCACGTAGCTGTCGACGTGGAAGCCGCCCCACTCGTCGGGATCGGACTGTGAGACCCACATCGTCGTGCGCATCGTCATCATCGCGCCGAACATCGACACGTCGATGCGCTGGCCTGAGCCGCTCTTGAACCGCGAGAAGATCGCGGCCGTGATCGCCTGCACGGCGTACACCGCGGCATGGCTCGCCGCGACATCGGCGCCAAGGCGCACGGGCGGCTCGCCGAGGACGCCCAGCGACAGCGTCCACTCGCTCGCCAGTTGAACGCCAAGCTCGCCCGCCGGGCGGTTGGCCCACGGGCCCTCGACGCCCCAACCGGAGAGCACGGTGTAGATCAGCTTCGGGAAGCGCGCGTGCACCGCCTCGTAGTCGAGTCCCAGCGGCACTTTGCCGTCCTCGACGATGAGCACGTCCGCACCGGCGACGAGCGATTCGAGGATCGGGCGCGACGCTGGCGCATTGAGATCCAGCGCCAGGCTCTGCTTGTTGCGGTTCAGGCTCCAGAAGACGGCGCTCTCGCCGGTCTCCATCAGCGGCGCCCAGCCGCGCGTTCGGTCGCCCTGCAGGGACTCGACCTTCAGCACATCGGCACCCGCGTCACCCAGCAGCATCGCGGCGTACGGGCCAGCAACGCCCTCGGCGATCTCGACTACCTTCAGCCCGTCGAGTGCGCCGGTCATCGAACAGCCTCGGTATTCTCAGCGGTCGCCCGCTCCACCTCGTCCATCACTTCGCCGGTGTGCTCTCCGGGGATGGGCGGTCGCGTCCAGCGTGCGGGCGTGTCGGAGAACCGCCACGGCGGGCCGCCCGTCGTGACCTCACCCCAGGGCGTTTCGATCTCGATGAGCGCGTTGTTCGCGCGCACCTGCTCGTGGTGGCGCAGCTCGGAGAACCAGAGCGGAGCGCCCCATGCGACCTCGGCGTGGCGGAAGCGGTTCACCCACGCCTGTAGCGGGAACTCCGCGAACGTCGCCGCGAGCGTCGCGGACAGCTCGTGGCGGTGTGCGACGCGCAGGATGTTCGTCGCGTACGCGGCGTCCTCCAGCAGGTCGGGGCGCTTCACGGCGTCGCAGAAGCGGCGCCACTCGTCCTCGTTCGTGACCGAGACGCCGAGCCAGCGACCGTCCGCGCACTGGAAGGCCTCATCCGGCGCGGTCGCGATCGCGGCGCTGCCGCTGGGCATCGGCACCTCGCCGGTCAGGGCGTACGAACCGAGGCGGCTCGTCTGGAACGCGGCGAGCGCGTGCAGCATGTTGATCTCGATCTTCTGGCCGCGACCGGTGCGCTCGCGCGCAACGAGCGCCAGCAGGATCGCCTGCGTCGCGTAGTTGCCCGTCGTGCCGTCCAGCGTCGAGAAGTGTCGGTAGACCTCGGACGGCTGGCCCTCCGGGCCATTCAGCGAGGCCCAACCGCTGTAGTACTGGATCTGCGTGTCCGCGCCCTGCATGGGCGCCATCGGGCCGCTCTCACCCCACCCGGTGATCGTGCAGTACACGATGCGCGGGTTGATCGCGGCGACCGCCTCGTATCCGACGCCGAGGCGATCCGGGACGCCCGGGCGCATGTTGTTCACGAACACGTCGCAGGTGGCGAGCAGCCGGTGGGCGAACTCCTGGCCGTCCTGCGACTTCAGGTCGAGGAACAGCCCGCGTTTGTTCATGTTCCAGCCGATGTAGAGCGGCGACATGCCGCGCATCGACATGATCGTCTGCGCACCGCCAAGGCCGCTCTCGTCCACGCCACCTTGCTCGATGTGCATGACGTCAGCACCGAGCGCGCCAAGGTTCTGCGTTGACCACGGCCCCACCTGGGCCATGGTCAGATCGAACACGCGAATTCCGTCCAGCGGTCCGGGCATCTGGGAACCTTCCTAGCGCGCCGCGCCGGTGCGCTCCGCCGCGGCCAGTTCGCGCACGCGCGGGATCACGTCCTCGGCGACGCGCTTGATCTGCTCGGGGATCTCCTCGGGCGGACAGGCCCAGTTGAACATCACTTCGCTGACGCCGAGCCGGATGTACTCCATGAGCCGCTGCGCGCAGGCCTCAGCGTTGCCAGCGAGCACAAGCGGACGCATCCGCTCCGCCTGCGCACCGGGAGGCGCACCCGCCTGGCCGTAGTCGGCCGCCTTTCGCGCTACCGCGGAGTCGATCGCGGCCTGCCCGTCGCCGGTGCCCACGTACGCGTGCTGCACCAGCGCCCAGACGAGGTCATCGTTCCCGCCGCGCTCGCGGATCGCCTGCTGCCCCCGCGCGTAGTACTCGGGCGTGGTGATGTACGGGATCCAGCCGTCGCCCCAGCGGACGATGCGGTCATAGATGCGCTGCGACACCGGGGTGCGACCGCCGCGACCACCGATCAGGATTGGCATCCTCGACTGGTGGGGCTTGATCTGCAGCGCCCCCTTCACGTTGAAGAACTCGCCCTGGAAGTCCACCGTCTCGCCGGCCCAGAGGGCGCGCATGATCTGCAACTGCTCATC
>CANKAU010000054.1 GCA_947479915.1 Chloroflexota bacterium | reverse complement strand
TGCGGCCCAGGCGGTTCTGCGTGCCGGTGTAGCCCTCACCGGAGGACTTCTTGAACCACGTGAAGAGCGCGTCGTTCTCGGTGACGCCGCGCTTCAGCACCAGGTTGGGCCACTTCATGCGGCCGGGCACACGGTGGGAGAACTCGTTCTGACCGCCCTCTTCGATGGACTGCACCTCCACCTCCACCGACAGTCCACGAACCTCCATGAACGTGCCGATCGACAGCCCGTCCACGGAGAAGATGAACTGGCCGGTGAAGGGGGAGTCGGCCACCTAGCGGAGTCCTTCGTGTGCTCGTTCGTTGAGGCTCGCGATTTCTCGCACGACCCGCAGTCGGTCGTCGTGTTCCATGTCCAGCACGGTGTCCAGATCCCAGTGCACGTGGTAGGCCACGTACACGACCTCCTGCCAGACCTCCTGCGGGTCGTACCGGATTAGCCCCCGTCCGCCTGGGGGCTTTCCGGCAAAGGGGCACCTGCCTCCGGCAACTCGGCGGGATCGCCGAAGTTGATCGCGCCGTACACGTCCTGGAGATAGGCCAGGTCGGAAGCGAACAGCCCCTCGATCACCTTCGGGGTGATCTGGGTCATTCCGCCGAGACGCGTGATCACGCGCGAGAGGACGATGACCGTGAGGTACGCCTCGTTCTCGCGGACGCGCGGATCACGCAACGGCTCGATCTCGTCGCGCGCCGTCGCGAGGCGCATAGCGCCCTCGCGATGGACGCGACCCTGTTCGTCCACGTAGCCCTTGGGGAGAAGGAACGGGTACTCCGTCTGCAGGCTCATGCGCGCACGAGACCCTCATGCGCGATGGTGACTTCCTCGACGGCGACTTCGTTGGCACCCGCGTCCAGGTCGGCGCCCTTCCAGACGGACGGCCAGCCGTTGACGAAGTTCCAGCGCGCCACCTCGGTCTGCATCGAGTCGTAGAGCACGATGCTGCCGTTGCGACGGGCGGAGTCGATGTCGCCCTCCAGCACCTGCACGCGCCAGTCCCAGAAGTCGCGGACGGCGTCGATGCGGCGACGAAGGGTGATGTCGGCCCACGAGGGGGAGCCGGGCACCTTGCGGATGATCAACTGGCCTGCGCCCGTGACCTCCTTGTACTCGATCACCTCGGTGTTCGAGTCGATGCCGCTGACCTCCTTGAAGGAGGCGATGGTGATGCCGTCCACTTCGACGGCGAAGGCAAATGTAGTCAGCAGGTCCGGCACGTGTGGCGGTCCTTTCGGTAAGCGATGTCAGGATGAAGCGGGGCGGTCGAGGACTACTCGGCCGCCGCGGCGCCACCCTGCCACTGAGCGATACGGAAGATCACGAATTCGGCCGGCTTCAGCGGCGCGATTCCGATCTCCACCACGAGCTTGCCTTCGTCCACGGACGACGGCGGGTTGGTCTCCGCGTCGCACTTCACGTAGAACGCGTCGCCCGGCGTGGTGCCCGCCAGCGCGCCGTCACGGTACAGACCGATGAGGAACGCGTTGATGGTGCGCTTCACGCGCTGCCACAGGGCCTCGTCGTTGGACTCGAACACGACCCAGTTGGTGCCCATGAGGATCGTCTTCTCGACGAAGTTGAACATGCGGCGGACCGGGACGTAGCGCCACGACGGGTCGGACGACAGGGTGCGAGCACCCCAGACGCGCGTACCGCGAGCGCCGAAGGGGCGGATGCAGTTCACGCCGATCGGGTTGAGCTGCTCCTGCTCGACGGTCGTGATCTTCATCTCAACATCGAGGACGCCACGGACGACCTCGTTGGCGGGGGCCTTCCACACGCCGCGGGTCGCGTCGTTGCGTGCCCAGATGCCGGCGATGTGGCCGCTGGACGGGATGGTGAGGAGCTTCGGCTCGTCGTTGTCCGGCTTGGCGAACGGGTTGCCGATCTTGATCCACGGGTAGTAGAGGGCAGCGAACTTGCTGTCGTACATGGCCGTCTCGGAGCGCCAAGCCGCGGCGGCCGAGGGGCCGAGGGACGGCGGGGTGTCGAGGACGGCCAGGCGGTCGCCAGCCTTCTCGCAGTGCGCGATCATCGCGACCTGGATCGCCTGCCAGGTGACCAGGTCCACGGCACCATCCGCACCCTTGGTGGCGGTGATGATGTCGGGGCACACGACCATGGTGACCTCGTCAGCGACGACGAGGCCATTGATGCCGGTGCGCTCAGACTCGCTGCCAACGAAGTCGTCGCCACCGACCGCGATCGGGGCGTCGTTCTCGTCCACGTGCGGCACGCGCGAGATGTATGCGGCACCGCCGCCGTTGTTGAACCAGCCGTACACAGCGTGCGGCAGCATGATGCCGGGAGCGAAGCCCCCGTACAGCGCCTCGAACTGCGTCCAGTTGTTGACGCGGCGCGGCTTCTGACCGCGCGGGTCGGCAGGGTCGTCCTTCGGGTACGTGGCGGTGAAGCCGACGAACGCGGCGACAGCCGTGCCCGCCGCCTCCAGCGGCTTCGAACCACCGTCGAGTTCCTCGACGTAGACGCCAGGGGCCAGGTACGTAGGCATGGGCCTTCTTTCTCTCGAGCGGTCGTGCGCCCTGGAGGCTCAGTCGGCACCCACAACGCGTCGCGCCCGGCATGCACACAGACGTGCACGCGCGCAGACGCGATGTTCGGGTACCGCAATTGCATGGACTCGTGTTCGGGCGGCAACGATCAGTTGGGGAGGATCTGATCGGCCCCCCGCCCGCCACGGTGGTCTCACATGTTCATATCAGAAGGACTCTTACGCGACAACGCCATATGCAGGTTCGAGCGCGAAAATCCCTTGTGTTTGCTGGCTTTGGTGACGTAACGACCTCAACTTATCCACGGCTTGTCCGCGTTGTTGATGATCTGCGTCTCCGAACCATCACCAGTCGAGCTCGATGATCGCAGCGCCGTACGGCCTTACGCGCGGCCAATCGCCCACACCTCGCGAGGCGCGCGGCCCCTCCGGGCGCGGGACTGCCCCGCTGAGTTGACGTTGTCCCCGCACGAGCAATCGCCTACCATCGGCCTCGGTCAACGTGTCTCCCCGCACGACCATCGGCTGCGTCTGCAACCTTGGGCACCGGAGGGCACCGTGAGCGGTCAGTCTCGGGTTCGTGCAACCGACGCAAAGCCGCCCGCCGCGCGCACCGCGCAGCCGGCAGCCTCCCCCACCCACACGCCTGACGTTCCACTCCAACGCCTCGCCTCTGCGGGCGGCGCAGGCTCGCGTCGCGCGCTGCTGTCGCTGCAGGGCGCCACGGGCAACCGCGCGGTGCAGCGACTGTTGAACGAAGCGAGCGTCGTCGAGGAAGAGCAGGTCGCGACCGAGTCGCCCGAGCTGTTCAACGTGCCCGACGCGCAGCTCCCCTCGCCCGGCGGCGGTCAGGCCATCCCCGACCAGGTGCGTCGAGGCATGGAGGGCGCCTTCGGGCAGGACTTCTCCAACGTCCGCGTCCACACCGACTCCTCGCCCGACAGCGTGGGCGCGCTCGCATACACGCAGGGCTCCGACGTCCATTTCCGTCCGGGCATGTACCAGCCCGACTCGCAGAGCGGCCGTGAGGCGCTGGGCCATGAGCTCGCGCACGTCGTGCAGCAGCGCGCCGGACGCGTCGCCACGCCGCAGGGCATGGGCGCCCCCGTAAACGCCGACCCCGCACTCGAGGCTGAGGCCGACGCGATCGGCAAGCAGGCCGCGCGCGCGATGGACAGCGGCGCCGCCATGGCCGCGCCCGCTGCCGCGCCCGCAAACGACCTCGACGACGCGCCGGCGCAGCGCATCGCCGCACCGGTGCAGCGACTCGGCCGGGGGCGCAGCGCGTCACTCGCCGCACTCGATGAACGACAGCTCGTTACCTCACGACGAGGCATGTTCGAACAGGGCGGCGGTGGCGGGGCTGCTACGTCGACCGCAGAGATGCCCGGCGGAGCGCAGGCCGCCACGGAGGCTTCCCCCGCAACCGACGCCGACACCGGCGCACCGGAGGGTGCCGCAGAGGCCGTGACCGCGCTGGGCTCTCAGGCGGAGCCGATGGCTGCCGCGCTCGAGGAGATGGCCGCCGCGGTCGGGCCGGACAACGTGCTGGACTCACTCCAGGCCGAAGCCGCGGGCGACGACAACGACGACGGCGGAGCACAGGCCGACACCAGCGGGCTGACCAGCGTGCCCAGCAGCGCCACCGCGATCTCGGAAGCGCTCAGCCTCCCGCCGCCCCAGGCCGCTATGCCGGTGCTCGCGCAGGCCGCGGCCAGCGATGGCGCCCCGCAGACCGAGGAGTGGACCGACTGGGACGACGCGGACATGCCCGCGACTCGGGGCCGCAGCAACGCGGTGTTCGGATCCCCATCTGCCCCGCTGCCGACTTCCGCGCCGGCCGCCGCTCGACTCCAGGACGCGCCCGAGGCTGTGGATGACGACGACCTGAGCGACTGGGACGACGCCGACGCGATGGTGTCGCAGTCGGCGCTTCCGGAGAGCGGACCGGGAGGCGTCTTCCGCTCCCGCAGCGGCGCCGTCGACGTGTCTGGCGGCAGCAGCACCGCAGAGACCTCCGGAACGGGCATGACCATCGGCGGAGTCTTGGGCACCGCCACGCAGACCAGCGCCGAGAAGTCCCGCGACTGGTTGAGCGCGGCTGCCGGCCCAACTGGTGCGACCGCGATGATCGCGCAGGGTGCCGGCGGCATCCTGGGCGGCGGCGCGGCATTGATGGAGGCCGGATTGTCCGCCAGCCGCGCGCACGTCAGCACGGGTGCCGCCATGGCGGAGGAAGGCGCCCGCGCAAGCTCCGCGCTGACCGGGGGCGCCGCGAGCGTCTCGAACGCCTCTGTCGGCATCGAGGCGGCGCGCACCGGATCGAGTGGGCTCTCGGGAGTGTCGAACGCGGTCATGACCGGCGCGGGCACGGCTGCGGCCGGTCTGGCCGTCGCGACCGGATCGATCGACCTCGTCCGGGGTGTGGGCGGCGCCGTGATGGCGAACTCCCGCGCCAGCCAGCTCGAGGAGATGGCGCAGGCCAGCGGCGGAAGCAGCACCGACCTCGGCTCGGCGGCGCGCGGCGCCGCCGAAACACAGCGACAGCGCGTCACGGAAGGCGCGGTGACAGCCGGCAAGGGCGCGTTGAGCGTCGCTGGTGGCGCCGTGCTGCTGGCGCTGGGCCTGAC
>CANKAU010000053.1 GCA_947479915.1 Chloroflexota bacterium | reverse complement strand
GACGATCGTGTCGCCGGTCCCCGCGTCCCGGTCGAGGACCACGAGATCCTCGATGCGATCGCGGAGCGCGGGGACGTGGCTGACGATGACGACCAGCCGGTCCGGCGACTCCGTCACCAGCCGCTCGATGCCCTCCATCGCGAGGTCGAGGTGCTCCTCGTCGAGGCTCCCGAAGCCCTCGTCGAGGAAGAATGCGTCCAGCCGACCGCCGCCCTCCGTGACCATGTTCGCGAGAGCCAGCGCGAGGGACAGCGATGCGAGGAACGTCTCACCACCGGAGAGCGTGGCGCTGCGCCGAGGATGCTCCGCCGCCGTCAGGTCGATGACATCGAACGAGCCGTCGTCAGCGAAGCGGTAGCGCCCGCGCGACAGCCGCTCGAACCATTCGCTGCCGATCTCCGCGAGCGTCGTGCGCTCGTCCTCCAGCAGGTAGTTCAGGAACTTCGAGGGCGTCAGGTCAGTGGAGAGCCGCTGGTAGACGGTGCGTCGGGCTTCGATCGCCGCGGCCTGAGACTCCGCGTCGGCGGCGTCGGCGATGCGGCGCTCGTCCTCCGCGATCAGCGCTTCGAGGACCGCGATCTCCCTTGCCGCGCCCGTCAGCGCCTCCTCGAACGACGCGCCCTCGGCGATGCCGCTCGCGCCGAGGGCGTCGGCGCGGCGCTGTGCGGCCGCTTCGGCCGCGGCGTGCGCGGCGGTCTCGGCGTCGGTGGCGGCGGTGCGCTCGGTCAGCCAGCGGGCGCGCACGCCTTCGAGCAGCGCTTTCACCGCGAGGGGCGAGTCGTCCTCCGGCACCGCCACGCCGAGGCCCGCCGCGATCATCGCGAGCCGGGTGCGCAGCGTGGCGAGGGCGCCCCGGCCGGTCTCTAGCGCGGCACCTGCCTTCGCTTCGACCTCACGCGCCCCCTGTGCGGCGCGTGCTGCTGCCTCAAGCGCGGCGTCTGCCGCACTGAGCGCCGCGCGCAGCTCCGTGAGCCGCCGAGCGGCGTCGCCCGGCCCGAGGAGTTCGACGACCCGTGCGTCGGCCTCGGCCAGGGCGGTGGCAGCCAGCGTGACGGCCCCCTCGGCGGTGGTGAGGGCCGCGGTCGCGGCCTCGACCTGCTTCGTGGCGGCAGCGGCAGTCGCGGCGGCGTGCGTGGCGGCGTTGCGCGCCTGCTGCGCCGCGGCGTTGGCCTGCTGGAGCGTCGCCTGTGCCGCGCGGCGCGCCTCGGCGGCGCGTTCGAGGTCGGGCGAGGGCTCCCCGGGCGGCATCTTCGCGATCTTGCGTCCGCAGACCGGGCAATCGTCGCCGACGGCGATCTCCGCGCGCAGCGTGAGGGCGTAGTTCAACTGCTCGGCGTCGTGGAACGCCTCGTCGGCGGCGGTGACGGCGGCCTCGGCCTTCTTGAGCGCCGTCTCGGCCTTCTTTGCCTCCGCGGCGGTGGTCTTCTCGGCAGCCTTCGCGGCGGTCGCTGCCGCCTGCGTCGCCTCGAGGCCTCCGCGCGCGGCGTCACGCTGCTTCCCCCGGTCGGCGTGGGTGTCGCGCGCGTGCCCCAGCGCGAGCAGCGCGGTCGCCGCGAGGTCGAGGCGCTCTGTGCCGCCGGCGGTGGCCACGGCGGCCTCGCGCGTGTCACGCGCGGTGCGCTCGGCGGCCTCGGCCTGCTCGCGCGCGGTGCGGGCGGTCGCGACGCGATCGGCGAGCGATGCGAACCCTTCGATCGTGGCGTTGCTCTCCGTCGCCGGGGGCAGCCCGGTGCGCAACGCGTCGAGATCGGCGATGCGCTGCTGCGCCTTCGCGACGTCGGTTCGTGCGGCGGCCTCGGCGGCGGTGTGCTCCTCGATCGCCGGTCGTGCAGCCTCAAGGGCGGCGTGGCGCTTCGCGTGGCCCGCGCGGTCGGTGCGGCGAGCGGCAATCTTCTCGCGCGCCGCGACGGCGTCCGCGACGCGCCCCTCGATCGCCTTGCCCTCGGCGGCGGCCTGCGCGACGCGCGCCTTCGCCACCTCCTGCATCGAGGTGATGCGATCGAGGTTGAAGACGCCCTGCAGCACCTTGTCACGGTCGGTGGGCGTCGCGTTCAGGAACTCCGCGAAGCGGTTCTGCGCCAGCAGCACGGAGCGGCGGAACGCATCGAAGTCCAGTCCGAGCAACTGCTCCACGCGGTCGGTGACCGCCTTCTGCCCGCTGACTCCCGCGCCCCGGTCGACCTCGTTGGTCGTCTCGTCGAAGGGGTACAGGGTGTGGTTGCCCTGGCCGGTGCGGCGGATCGCGCGGACGACCTGCCATGCCTGTCCGTCCACCCGGAACGTGAGCGACACCTGCGCGACCTGCTGCCGCTGGTTGATCAGCGCGCCGGTGCTGCTCGCAAACGTCGGCGTCTTGCCGTACAGCGCGAACGCGATCGCGTCGAGGATGCTCGACTTGCCGCTGCCGATCGGGCCGACGACGCCGACGAGGTGCCGTCCGCGCCAGTCGAAGCGGGTCTCCTCCGCGTAGGAGCGGAAGCCGTTGATCGTCAGATCAAGCGGTCGCATCCACGACCTCCTCGTGCAGTTCGCCGAAGGCGGCGCGCACGGCCTCGGACGGCGGCTCGCCGTGCTCGCGCTCGTGGTACTCGCCGTAGAGCTCGTCCCACGTGCGCCCCGCACGGCCGGCGGTGCGCTCATGCGCTCGCGGATAGTCCGCGCGCACGCGCACGAGGCGCTCGAACGTGCTCGCGGCCGTAGTCGCAAGCGCGGGGTCGGGCCCCGTCGTCGTGACCGTGAGGTCGAGGTAGGCGTTCGCGAACTCCTCGCGGCGCGCGACCAGTTCCTCCCACGTGCCCTCGGCGCGGATGAGCGGCATGCGCGTCGCTACGGCAAGCGGCACGGACTCGACGCGCGCGGGCACGCCGGGCTCGGCATCCACGATGACCACACGCTTCACCTCGCCCGCCTCGCCGAAGTCGAGGGGGAGCAGCGAGCCGGCGTACTCGGCGGCCCCGGGCGCGCCGGGGACGCGCTGCGGGGCGTGGATGTGGCCCATCGCGATGTACTGCGCGCCGGGCGGCAGCCCTGCGGCGTCGATGGTGTACGCCTCGCCCATGTGCAGCTCGCGCTCGCCCCGGCCGTACTGCTGCCCGCGCACGAACGCGCCGTTCACCGTTGCGTGCGCCACGAGGATCGTGACCGCGTCTGTAGCCTCGCGGGCGAGCGCGTCGGCCATGACGCGGAAGATGCCAGAGAGCCGGTCCTTGTACTCGCGGTACCACTCCTCGGTGCCGGTCATGAAGTCGACGACACGCCCCTCGCGCAGGAACGGGACGCACGCGACCGCGGCAGTGCCGCCAGGCGTGTCGAGGCGCAGCAGCCCCCCGTCATCCGGGCGCCGAATGTGACCGACAAGGTGCACGCCCATTGGGAGCACCAGCGGCGCGAACACCTCGAACAGGTCGCCGGAGTCGTGGTTGCCGGCGATGGCGACGACGCGACGCCTGCCGCCGTCCGCGAGCCGCAGGAGCGCCTCGATGCCCTCGCCCAGTGCGTCGGTGGGCGGCGTGCTGCGATCCCAGAGGTCGCCCGACACCACCACAAGGTCCACGTCGCGCTCGTTTGCGATCGCGTGGACCTCGTCCAGCGCGGCGCGAACCTCCTCGGCGCGGTCGTAGCGGCCGAGGTGCTTGCCGATGTGCCAGTCGGAGGTGTGCAGGATGCGCATCGCGTGTTCTCGCTACAGCCCGCGGAACGGGTCGAGGTCGGCGTCGTGGCGCACTTCGTCGGCGCGGGTGGCCCAGGGGACGCGCGGGAAGTTGAGGACGATCGGCACGGGCACAGCAGGCTGGCCGAGCACCATCGTGCCGGGCTTCAGCAGGCGCGCGCGCGCCTTCGTGCTCGGCAGCATCCAGCCGAACTCAGCCCGCTCCGACTCCGCGGCGTCGAGGCGCCCGGTCACGCGGATCGAGGCGTTCTCCAGCACGTCCGGCGCCACGCGCGAGGCGCTCTGCTGCGCCCCGATCATCAGCACGCCGAGCGAGCGACCGCGCTGCGCGATGTCGATCAGCATCTCCTTGAGGGGGCTCTGGCCCTCGCGTGGTGCGTACTTGTTCAGCTCATCGAGGACGACGATCGACAGCGGCAGCCGCTGGCCGGTCTCCTCCTTGTCGCGGAACGTCTCGCGCAGCAGTGCCCCGACGACGAAGCGCTGCGCGAGGTCGTGCAGGTTCTGGATCGCGACCACGCTCACGGTCGCCGCGCGGCGGTCGATGCGGTGGCTCTCTCCGTCACGCACGAGGCGGCCGAGGCGCGAATCCTGCGAGGCGGCGTGGAGGCGACGCATGAACGCGCTCACTGTGCCGCCCTGCACCCGGCCGCTCCACGCGAAGTCCGGCTCGCCGCCTTCCTCGGGCTCCAGGTGCGTGCCGATCTCCTCGGTCAGGTCGCGCAGAGTGCGGAGGACGCGCTCGCTGGCCCGCGCGTGGACGGCGCGCTGGCCGCCCTCACGGTCGTTCTGCTCGCGCAGCACCACGGCGCCCGGCGCGCCGAGGACATCAACGGCGAGTCGCTTGAGCTGCGAGCGCACGCGCTCTTCCACGAAGGGGATCTGGTTGCGCGCGTCGGTTGCGTCCGTGAACACGAACTGCAGCAGATCCTCGTCGATGAACTCGCGCGGCGTCCAGTGGAACGCGGCGATGCCGTCCGAGCGGCCGCTGACGTCCGGCATGAGCGCGTCGCCGGCGTGCGCCCTCGGCGGCGCCCAGTAGGCGACCGTCGGCTGTCCGGCGGCGGGCGTCGAGGCGCGCGCGGGCTGGCCCCCCGCGAGCGGTGTGGCGAGCGCGAACGGCGTCGGCTCCACGCCCAGGCGTCGCCAGGCGGTCGCATCGTCGTCGGAGAACTCGGTGCTCGGGCGGTCGAGGTACAGGAGATCCTCGCCCTTCACATTGAAGACGAGGACGCGCGTGTTGGCGGCGGACGGTCCCATCAGCTCGGCGTGCCCGGTGAGCAGGCGCACGAAGAAGAACGCGAACGTCGTCTTGGTCGCGACGCCGGAGACGCCAGCGATCGACATGTGGCCGCCCTTGGTGCCGTCGAAGAAGTCGAGGTCCACGTACACCGGCTCGCCGTCGCGCCCTCGACCGACCGCGAGCGGGCGACGCATCTCGTCGGCGTACAGGGCGCGGTCGCGCTCGACGCCGCGCGCGCGGAACACCTCCTCGCCGGGGTCGGGCGCGATCCAGACTTCCGGGTCGACGCGTGTGACGGCGATCTGCGCCGTGCGCACCTTCGCCGCAGGCTGCAGTCCGCCGTTC
>CANKAU010000052.1 GCA_947479915.1 Chloroflexota bacterium | reverse complement strand
ATGGCCCATGTCGATCCTCGTCCGTCGGCGGCGCGCTGCGGAACAAGTGCTCGAAGAGCCGGTTCCAAGCCCTGCGGGATTCGAACGTCGTGCCGATCCCTGCGACTCCGTGATCTTACGACAGCGGGCCGGTGACGGTTCAGCCGGACAAAGGCGCCGACCAGGGGCAAGCCTCGGCTCCCGCGCAAACACGCGCGATTCGGGCGCTCTGGGCGGCTCCCAATCAACGATGCCGCTCGCCAGAGCACGACACCGCGCGCGATTGCATACGCGCTGATGGAGGTGCCGCAACGCTGACTACGCGGGCATGGTCTCGGCGTCCGGGCGGTTCCAGAACCGTTGATGCTTCAGAGCGCAGACCAGCCGGGCCGCGGCGGCGCCTGGGCGCGAGGTGCCGAGGCGCAGGACGCCGGCGTCATCCGTTGCACCCTCGAGGTCGATCCCCGTGGCGTCGAGGATCGCCTCGGCGTCAGCATCCACCGCGATCGGCTTGTAGTGCTTGAACGCCTCCGCGATGTAGTGGACCGCGTCGCCGCTCGCGCACAGGGCCTCCACGCTTTCGATGCCGCCCGGCACGAAGACGCCGTCGTACAGGACCGAGGGCATGGTGATCACCGTGTGCTCCGCGACGACCGAGCTCCCGTCCGCGGCCGTCAGCACGCCCTGACGGAGCGAGACCACCTCGCCCATTGCCTGCTCGGCGGCCAACGCCTGCATGACGCGGCGGATGGATGCCGCATCAACGCCGTCCGCAGCGAGAATCGCGACCCTGCGGCCCGTGATGCTGTCGGGCGCGCCCGCGCGGAGCTGGCTCAGTGCCTCAGACACGTCGGCGCTGCCACGGCGGCGGCGGCCGGGAAGGCCCGTAGTGCCGTAGGTCTGCCAGCCTTCGCGTAGCCGCTCGTTCGCCGCGCGGAGTGCCTGCGTGCGGCTCGCGGCGGGCAGCACGACGCCGATCCCCTCCGCGACGATCATCGCGAGGTCGATGTCGATGTTCATGAGCAGATCAACGACGCGCTCGCGCACATGGAAGGTCTTCACCTTGCCGAGCTCGAAGCGGAGGGCCTGCGAGATGTGATCCTGCTCAACGGCCGTCATGCTTCGATAGAACAGCGTCGCCTGGCTGAAGTGGTCGCCGAAACTCTCGCTGCGCACGCGTGCCTTCTCGCCTCGTACCGCTGCCGGCGAGCTGCGATACGCGCCGGGCGTCAGGCCGCTGTCCATGGGCGCTCCGCCCTGGAGCGAGTTCGGCGAGTACGAGATGCGACCTTGATCGATGCGCGCCTGGTGAGATCCGTCGCGCTGATTGTGGTGCACCGCAGCGAGCGGCTGGTTGATCGGCAGCTGGGTGAAGTTCGGTCCGCCCAGCCGGATGAGCTGCGTGTCGAGGTAGGAGAACAGCCGCCCCTGCAGCAGCGGGTCGTCTGAGGGCTCAATGCCGGGCACAAAGTTGCCCAGGTGGAAGGCGACCTGCTCGGTCTCGGCGAAGAAGTTCTCCGGGTTGCGGTTCAGCACCATCCGCCCGACCCGTCGGAGCGGGACGAGTTCTTCCGGCCAGAGCTTCGTCGCGTCCAGCACGTCGAACTCGAACTGGCCTTCCTCGCCTTCATCGATCACCTGCAGGCCGAGCTCGAACTCGGGGTAGTGGGCGGCGAGGATCGACTCCCAGAGATCGCGCCGGAGGAAGTCAGGATCGCGGCCGCTGATCTTCTGGGCCTCGTCCCAGACCAGCGAATGGATGCCGAGCACAGGCTTCCAGTGGAACTTCACGAACCGCACTGCGCCCTCGGCGTTCACCATGCGGAAGGTGTGGACGCCAAACCCCTCCATCATTGAGAAGCTGCGGGGGATGGCCCGGTCGGACATGAGCCACATGATCATGTGCGCCGACTCCGGCGTGAGTGCAGATCCTGGTTCTCTACGGCGGACTTCGGGTTCACGGGCGGGTGGCGATCCACCGGCGGAAGACACGAGGACGCCACACGGCGCCCTCGTGCTCACGTAGCAGGACTAGGCTGCGGTGGCCGCGGAACCGTAGCGGTTGTCGCCGGGGGTGCCGGCCTTCGCGTAGAGGTACAGGAGGTACAGCGACCCGAAGGGGATCACCGACACCAGCAGGAACCACGCCGACTTGTCGACGTCGTGCAGGCGACGGATCGAGAGCGAGATCGTCGGGATGGCGAGCAGGATCGCGAGGACGATGGCGAGGTACCCAAGCTCGGGAATCTCAAGGACGATCGAGGGGATCAGCACGATCAGATAGGCCACGAGGTAGAACAGCACCCAGAACCAGTACTGCGAGCGCGTGGCGCGCCCGCTGAAGTTCAGCGTGTTCGAAAGACCACTCGAGATCGCGTTACCGACGGGACACCTCCATGAATCACAAATCGCGGATGACTCGCAAAAAGTCAGGCCATACCCGAAAGTTGCTATGGATTGATTCGATTTCGGTAGAGAGGTGCGAGCGATAGCCCGATCGGTGTTGCATCTTCGAGATGCCGGCGAAGCCCCTAGACGGCGTTCGCCGCTGGCCGGACTATCGGCACTGCGGATGTTGTTGTGACCCGCTGGATGGGACGAGGTTGATGACGCTGAATCGGACGCTGCGGCAACTGCAGAACGCGCGCGATCGACGCGACCCGGAGATGTACGACTACATCCCGGAGACATCAGAGCCGCCCGCCGGCGTGCGCTACATGACGCTCGCCGAGGCGCAGAGCCTCGAGTGCAACATGTGCGGCCAGTGCTGCGGATCAGAGGAGGCGGATCTCCTCGGCTACCCGCTGAAGCAGTACACGTTCGGGCCGATCCCGAAGCACCAATGGCGATCGTTGAACGGCGGGCAGCCGCTGATCATCCCGCTCACGCCTTCGGGGCGAGGGCGCGACTGGCGGCCAGCCGACGCGGAGAGCGCAGTGCACCCCGCGTTCCGCTGCGAGGCACTGACGCACGTCGAGGACGGCACCACGCGCTGTGCGCTGTGGCAGTCGCGGCGTCCCCCACCCTGCGACGCGTTCCCCACGAAGGCGAAGCACTATCCGCACGACCTGAAGCGCGGCGCGTACATCTTGATGAATACGCAGTACCAGCGGCTCTGCACCTGGGTGGACGTCCTGATCTGCCCCGAAGACTCGGTCATCCTCGAATGGCGCAAGAGCAACGGGACCTTGCGAGGGCGCCTGTCGAAGGAGCAGCGGGCGTTCGTCGCCCGGGTATTCCGCGAGGCGTATGGCGACGCGTTCCCCACGAACGGCGCGCTGCCGCTGAAGGAGTGGCGCAAGGTACGCAAGGCCGAGGATGCCCTGCGCTAGCAGGGCGGCAGCCGACGCGGGCTACTCGCGCGACTCGGATGGCACCTTTGTCACCGCAGCGAGCGCGAGGCCCGCGACGGAGTAGGCAGTGACCATCAGGTACGTCGCGCGCCAGCCCGCGAGGAACGCGGAGCTCGCGCCGGGCGTGCCCGCGATCTTGCTCAGCGGGATCTCGAAGCCGTGCGACGCCATGATCGCGACGACGACCGCGGACGCGATCGCCTGTCCGGCGACATTGCCCACGTTCCTCGTGAGGTTCGTGAACGCGCCCACCACGCCGAGGCGGGAGACGGGCACGGAGCCCATGATCACGCTGTTGTTGGGGACGTTCCACAGCCCCGTGGACAGGCCGTTCACGAACAGCAGCACCATCACGAGCGCGACCGACGAGCCCTCGTCGATGAACGCGATCGGCAATGACGTCACGACGAGCACCACGAAGCCGATGACCGTGAACAGCCGTGATCCGAAGCGGTCGGACAGCCGTCCCGCGGCCTGACCGGCGAGTCCCATGCCCAGCGAGCTCAGGAACAGCACGCTGCCCGCGGCCCCCTCGGCCATTCCGCGCAGGCTGATCAGGTAGATCGGCATCAGGAAGCGCGTCGGCGTGATCGCCATGAAGCCGAGGAGGCGCGTGACGATCGCGAGCGTGAATACGCCGCTGCGGAACAGGCTCACCTCCAGCATCGGCGCGGCGGCGCGCATCTCCCAGAACACGAACGCGACGAGCAACAGCAGGCCGCCGACGATGCCGCCGAGGATCGTGGGCGAGAGCCACGGCTCCGTCCTCGGGTTGTTGATGACGATGACGAGGATCGTGATTGCGAGCGAGGACAGCGCCGCGCCGCCCCAGTCGAAGGGCAGTCGCGCGGTGCGGCGGTTGGGCTGCATCCGCTGGTCGTCCAGCACGAGGTAGCCCGCGACGAAGGCGATGCCGATCGGCACCAGGAGCAGCAGGAACAGCGTCTGCCACGGCATGAACTGCAGCAGCAGCCCCCCAACGATCGGGCCGGATGCGCCGCCGATCGCGACCGCCGAAGACTGGCTGCCGATCGCGGTGCCGCGTTCCTCGCGGGGGAAGACGGCGACGATCATCGCGGTGCCCACGGATTGGCCCATCGCGTTCCCGACGGCCATCACGACGCGTGCGGCGATGAGGATCGGGAAGGTGCCCGCCAGCGCGGTCAACGCCGCTCCGGCACCGAACAGCACCAACCCTACGAGGTGGATCCGTTTCCACCCGACGATGTCCGCGAGGCGGCCCATCGGCATCATCAACGCGCTGATCGTGAGCGCCTCGGAGATGACGACCCACGCGACGACGCGCAGCGTCACACCGAAGTCGTCCGCGATCGCGGACAGCGCGACGAACACCATCGACTGGCTCATGACCATCGTCACGAACGAGATCGCGATCGCCGTGAACGCGCGCCACTTCCGCGAGTCGTCCGCGCCGGGCACGACGGGGCCGGGCACCGCGGGCGCGGCGCTCACGGGATCGCTCCAGCGGAAGAGGTCGAAGTGGGAGCGGTGATCATCGACGGAGTCTACCCGTCGTAGCCCCGTGCCTCCACGCCGGTCGGCGATCGGCCGTGACGCAAGAAGCCCCGGCGCGGGCCGGGGCTTCTCGAACGGTCGTCGGCGGGCGAAGGCCTACGTGCGGGGCAGCGCCTCGAGGACCTGCTTCACCTCGTTCGCGTGGCCCTCGGCGGTCACAGGCGCCCACACGTGGGCGAGGTTGCCGTCCGGTCCGACGAGGAACGTCGAGCGGATGAGACCCATCTGCTCCACGCCCTCGACCACCCTCGGTCCCCACGCGCCGTAGGCGGTGGAGACGGCGGTGTCGGCGTCCACCAGCAGCGGGAACGGCAGGCCGTGGTGCTCGGCGAAGGCCTTGTGGGACGCCTCGTCGTCGCGGGAGACGCCGATGACGACCGCGCCGAGGGCCTCCAGCGCGGAGTGCTCGTCACGGAACTCGCACGCCTCGATGGTGCAGCCGCGCGTCTCGTCCTTCGGGTAGAAGTAGAGCACCACGTTCTTGCCGCGGTAGTCCTGCAGCCGGTGGGTCTTCCCGTCCTGGTCCACCAGCGCGAAGTCCGGGGCGGGCTGGCCCGCCGTCAGTGATGTAGCCATGGGTACGTCCTCTCGTGAGCCGCCGCAGTGTACTCCTGCGTCCATCGCGCGGTGGGACGGGAGGGGGCACGAGGGCGCCCGAGCCGCGCGGGACGTGCCCGTATCATGGGATCGCATGCCAGCAGATCGCTGCGTGAACGTGAAAGAAGCCGCGCGTTGACCTCGACCAGTCCCCCGGCCCCGGCGATCGAGGTGTTGAACCTCGTGAAGCGTTACCAGAAGGCGGAGACGAACGCCGTCGATGACATCAGCTTCGAGGTGGGCAGCGGCGAGTTCTTCGCGCTGCTCGGGCCGAACGGCGCGGGCAAGACGACGACGATCTCCATCCTCACCACGATGCTCTCGCCGACCTCGGGCACGGTGCGCATCGCGGGGCATGACCTCGATCGCGAGCCGAGCGAGGTGCGCCGGCGCGTTGGGATCATCTTCCAGCGGCCCAGCCTCGATCTGAACCTCACCGGCGAGGAGAACGTTCGCTTCCACAGCATCCT
>CANKAU010000051.1 GCA_947479915.1 Chloroflexota bacterium | reverse complement strand
GTTTGAGCCGCTGCTGTCGGCTGTCACCGGGATGCTCAACCGCACTGGTGGCGAAGGCAACCCTCCGCTCACCTACCTCACGCACATGGACTACGGGTGCGGCATGACCTCCGCCGGCGCGGTGATCGCTGCGCTCATCGAGCGTGAGCGCAGCGGCCTGGGCCAGTACGTCGAGGTGCCGGAGGTCGGCATTGGCCTGCTGGCGATGGCGGACGTCCATGGCCCGTCGAAGGACGCGCTCGTGCAGACGTTCCCGCTGGGGCCGACGCAGCGCGGGCACGCGCCGAGCAACGGGTTGTATCCGGTCAGCGACGGCTGGATCGTCCTCGGCTGCTACGGCGCCGAGGAGTGGGGGCGTCTCGGTACAGCGCTCGGCGTCGCGGCGGCCTCGTGGCCCGCATTCGCCGAGGCGCGCGCACAGCGCCTGGAGGACAGCCCGGTGACGCGTGTGATCGAAGCGGCGCTCGCGGCGCACACAGTGGAGAGCGCGCTGGTGCTGCTCGCGGCGCATCGCGTCGCGGCGGAGTCGCCTCGACTCATCACGAACAACGAGGCGATCCGGCTGCCGATCCTGCACGAGTTCGGGATCATGTCCGTGACGCAGCATGCGGAGGAAGGCGAGGTGTGGCAGGTCGCGCACCCCGCTCGCTTCAGTACGCGCACCCGGCCGCAGCTTGAGCCCGGCCCGCTGATCGGCGAGCACACGGTTGGCATTCTCCACGAGATCGGCTGGACCGACGCCCAGATCGAGGACGCCCACCACCGCCGCGTGCTGAACGCCGGCCCGGCCTTCGTCCCGGTCCCTGCGAGGTAGTCCGGCACGGTTCACTCGGAGAGGCCGGCACTGCCGGGCCTTTCTGTTCCGCGTGTGCGGGCTATCATGGCCGCTCGCCGGGCCGCCTGTACGCCCCCGCACACCACGACCGCTGATCGCTACGAAGGTTGGAGTACCCGATGAAGGTTCTGTTCCTCGACCCGGTGGAGGAGCGCCTCGGCGATATGCCCGAGCGCTACCTGACCCCCGCGCACGAAGTGCTCCGCACGGCGGCCGACGGGTCGCGCCCGGCGGGCTGGGAGACTGCGGACGCCGCCGTGTGGTGGGACACCCCGGTCGATACAGCGCTCATCGCGCAGATGCCGAACCTGAAGTTCATGCAGCGCGTGGGCTGGTTCCGCGCGAAGGGCAACGCCACGGCGGCCCTCGACCGGGGCATCCCCGTCGCGGTCACGCCGTTCGGCGTCTCGGATCGGGTCGCGCAGCACGGCTTCACCCTCACGATGATGTTGCTGCGCCGCATGCACGTCGCCATTGATGCGCTGGAGCGCCGGCTCAACCCGGAGGAGCTGCAGGAGCTGCCCGCCGACACGGGCGGGCAGAACACCATCAACTGGGCGCGCCTGACGGACATCCAGAGCCTCAACGACAAGACCGTCGGCATCCTGGGCTTCGGCGAGATCGGCGCGTCCTACGCGCACATGCTCACGCCGTTCCACACGCGCACGCTGGTCAACCGCCGCCGCCCGCTGAGCCCCGAGCAGGAGGCCTTCTACGGCGTGAAGTACGCGCCGATGGACGAGCTGCTGCGCGAGTCCGACGTAGTCGTCTCGTTCGTCCCCGGCATCCCCGAGGCGCTCAAGATGATGAGCACGGAGCAGTTCGCGCTGATGAAGCCGACCGCCTACTTCGTGAACTGTGGCCGCGCGCGCACCGTTGATGACGACGCGCTGCTCGCCGCGCTGAAGGAGCGCCGCATCGCGGGCGCGGGCCTCGATGTGTTCGCGGTGGAGCCGCTGCCGCGGAACAGCGAGTACCGCGAGCTGGACAACGCGATCCTCACGCCGCATTCCGCGGGCGGGCCTGCCGGGTGGACGGACACGTTCGCCCGTCTGCGCTCGAACCTCGACAAGGTCGCGGCGGGGCGCACGGACGTCACGATCGCGATGACGAAGAGCGACCCGCAGCCGGAGTAGCAACCGGACGAGCAGGTCGTTTCGCAAGAGATGCAGAAGGGCCGCCCGAGAGGGCGGCCCTTCGCGCGCTCGCGCAACGTCGAGGGCTAGCGGGAGCCGGGCGCGATGCCTCGGACGGTCGTCTGGATCGCGAAGACGCTGGTCGCGGCCGTCATGAACAGCATGCCGAAGCCGTCGCCGCCGAACGCGAGGTTCGCGGCGTGCTCCTCCATCTCGAAGCAGCCGAGGTACTCGCCCTCGGCGGTGTGGACGGAGATGCCGCCCGCGCCGGTCGTCCAGAGGCGGCCGTCGGTGTCCACCTTCATGCCGTCCGGGTTGCCCGGGCGCGCGTCGCCTCGCTGGTCCACGAAAAGCGTGCGCTCGCCGAGCGACAGGTCGGCGTTCACCGAGTAGCGCCAGATGACACGGTCGCCCGAGTCGTTGATGTAGATGGCCGACTCGTCCGGCGTGAACACCAGCCCGTTCGGCTGGTTGAATCCCGTCGGCGCGACGAGGTGCAGCGATCCGTCCGGGTCGATGCGGTACACGCCCTGGAAGTCGAGGTCCTGCGTCTGTCCGACTGCGCCGAAGGGCACGGGTCGGTTACCGCGATCCACGCCGTAGCTGGGGTCGGTGAAGAAGATCGCACCGGAGGAGTGCACCACCACGTCGTTCGGGCTGTTGAGCGCATGCTCGCCCCAGTGGTTCGCCAGCGTCTCGGTCTGCGTCGGCGTGCCGTAGTTCATCTTCGAAATGCGGCGCCCACCGTGCTCGCAGGCGATGACGTGTCCACCCGCGTCCAGGGTCAATCCGTTGGCCCAGCCGCTTGGGTCCCGGTAGACCTCGGCCTCGGTCGTGCCGGGGCGCCAGCGGTGAGTGCGGTTTCCGGGGATGTCACTGAAGAGCAGCGCGTTGTCCGCCGGGATCCAGACCGGTCCTTCCGTGAATCCGAAGCCGGTGCAGAGGCGCCGCTCCGAGCCTACGAGGAGTTGGGAGATGCCGTGGTCGTCTTGAATGTTCATCGTGCGGCGGATTCTGCCACAACCTCCGGCCCCGTGCGCTGATCGGCCCTTCCGGGGCGTGACCAAAGTCCCGAGTGCTCCGCGCGTGGCCCGGTGTACGTTCGGTCGAACAGCCCGGAGGCAGTGAGCGGAGGCACGATGCTCGGCGTTTCACAACTTCTGACCGGTGAGGCCACCGAAGGCGATGCGCTGCGATACGGACGCCACAGCGGCCGGCTCCCGGCCAACCTCCTCCACTACTCCGAGGACAAGCGACCCGTCGTCGTCTGGACCTCCACCCGCACCTGCAACCTGCACTGCGCCCACTGTTACACCGACTCCTTTGACGAGGCTTACCCCGACGAACTCACGACCGAGGAAGCCCTCGCGATGGTCGACGACCTCGCTGACCTCGGATCCCCTGTGCTGCTGATCTCCGGCGGCGAGCCGCTCCGTCGCCACGACCTGCTCGAGGTGGCGACCCACGCGCGTGCACGCGGGATGCGCGTGGTGATCTCCACCAACGGCACGTTGATTACCGCCGAGAAGGCGGCGCGGCTGAAGGAGGTCGGCGTCTCGTACGTCGGCATCTCGATCGACGGCCGCCCCGCCACGCACGACAAGTTCCGCGGCATGCTCGGCGCCTTTGAGGCCTCGATGGCCGCGATCAAGCACTGCCAGGACGTGGGGCTGAACGTCGGCCTCCGTTACACGCTGACCCGCGCGAATATCGCCGACCTGCCATGGCTCTTCGAGTTGATGGTGGAGCGTGACGTCCATCGCCTGTGCATCTACCACCTCGCCCCCACGGGGCGCGGCGCGAAGATCCAGGGCTTCGCCCCCTCGTCCGAGGAGACGCGAGCCGCCGTGGACACGATCTTTGAGCGCACGCGGGCCCTCGACGCGAGCGGGTTCCACGTCGACGTGCTGACCGCGGACAACCACGCGGACGCCGCCTACCTCTCGCTCCATCTCGCGCGGACGGACCCGGAGCGCGGAGCCAGCGTGCACCAGATGCTCGCGTGGAACGGTGGCAACCAGTCCGGCATGGCGATCGCGTGCATCGCGCCGAACGGTGACGTGTACGCCGACCAGTTCTGGCGCTGGCGCACGCTCGGCAACATCCGGGAGCGCAAGTTCAGCAGCATCTACCGCGACGACCCGCCCGAGCTGGTGCGTCAGCTGCGTAACCGTGTCGAGCTGCTGCCGCAGCGCTGCCAGGGGTGCGCGTTCCTCGACGTGTGCAACGGCAACTTCCGCTCCCGTGCGGAGGCGACCACCGGCGAGCTGTGGGGCATGGATCCGCTGTGCTACCTGACGGACGACGAGGTGGCCCGAGGCCTGGCGGCGGCGACGGGAGCCTCGAATGGTGCTCGCTGACCGTCCGATCACCTCGGGACGTCCGAAGCCTGAGCTCCTGAGCGTCGACTTCGATGAGCGCCCGTTCACCGTGGCGTGGGAGATCACGCGCGCGTGTGCCCTGGCGTGCGTGCACTGCCGCGCCGAGGCCCAGCCGCGCCCGCACCCCTTCGAGCTGACCACCGCCGAGGCATTCGACATCGTGGATCAGATCGTGGACCTCGACCCGCCGGTGCTCGTCATCACGGGCGGTGACCCGCTGATGCGGCGCGACGTCTTCTCGATCGTCGAGCGTGCCGTGAGCAGAGGACTGCGCGTCTCGATCTCGCCGACCACCACGGCGCTCGCCACGCGCGAGCGGTTCGAGCGCCTGCGCGACCTCGGTATCCAGATGGTGCACGTGAGCGTGGACGGCGGCGACGCTGCAACGCACGACGCCTTCCGCGGCGTGGAGGGCACCTTCTCCCGCGCGACGGCGACGCTGGAGATCCTGCGCGACCTCGGCATCGGCGTGCAAGTGGGCACCACGCTCGCGCGGCACAACCTGCACCAGTTGCCGCAGATGGCGGCGCTGATGGCCGAATACGGCGTGCGGGTGTGGAACGTCTTCTACCTCGTGCCCACCGGGCGCGCGCACGTCGAGCAGATGATCACCGCCGAGGAGGCGGAGACTTCGTGGCGGTGGCTCGCCGAGTACAGTCGCACGTCGCCGTTCACGGTGCGCACCACCGCCGCCCCGCAGTTCCGCCGGACGATGATGATGGGCGTCGAGGAGCGCGGCGGCGAGATGCGCCTCACTGGCGCCGGCTACCAGATCCGCGAGGCGCCGACCGGTGTCCAGACGCGTGGCGTGAACGACGGCAAGGGCTTCGCGTTCATCGACCACCTCGGCAACGTCTGCCCCTCGGGCTTCCTGCAGGTGGCCGCCGGGAACGTCCGGGCGATCCCGCTCGCCGAGATCTACCGCGACTCGCCGCTGTTCCGGAGTCTCCGCAACCCCGCGGCGCTCACCGGGAACTGCGGCCGCTGCCGCTTCGCCGAACTCTGCGGTGGATCGCGCGCCCGGGCCTACGCCACCACTGGCTCGTACCTCGGCGATGACCCGCTGTGCATGTTCAACACTGACGACTCGCAGGCTCAAGGAGGCCAGTCATGAGCGACCAGAACCAGTTCCTGCTGCAGGAGTCCCAGGTTCCGACGCGGTGGTACAACATCGCCGCCGACCTGCAGAACCCGCCGTCGCCGCCGCTGCACCGCGCGACCGGCCAGCCGATCGGCCCCGCCGACCTCGCACCGCTGTTCCCGATGGCCGTCATCGCGCAGGAGGTCTCCGCCGAACGCTGGATCGACATCCCGCAGCCGATCCTCGACGTCTACCGCACGTACCGTGCGACGCCGCTGATCCGCGCGCATCGCCTGGAGCGCGAGCTCGGCACGCCCGCGCACATCTACTACAAGTACGAAGGCGCCTCGCCCATCGGCTCGCACAAGATCAACACGGCGGTCGCCCAGGCCTTCTACAACAAGGAAGAGGGCGTAAAGCGCATCACCACGGAGACCGGCGCCGGCCAGTGGGGCTCTGCGCTGTCCTATGCGTGCCGCATGTTCGACATCGACCTGAAGGTCTACATGGTGAAGGTGTCGTACGAGCAGAAGCCGTACCGCAAGGCGCTCATGCACCTGTACGGCTCCGAGGTGGTCCCGAGCCCCACGATGGACACGAACGCCGGCCGCACCGTCCTCGCCGC
>CANKAU010000050.1 GCA_947479915.1 Chloroflexota bacterium | reverse complement strand
CGGCGGTGCGGTCGCGGACGTCCTGCTCGCCGCGCTCCAGTGCCTCGGCACGGCGCTCGATGGTGGTCTCGCGCTGTTCGAGGCGGCGCTCGGTGGCGTTCAGGTCACGGCGCTCCTCGCGGAGCTGCGCCTCGGCCGCCTCGCGGCGTTCGAGGGCGCGCTTCTCGGCTTCGAGCTCGATGCCGCGTGCGCGGTGCTCGGCCTCCTCGCGGAGTCGCTGGGTTTCGGTCTCGGCACGCTTGAGGATGGAGTTCGCGCCGCTGCGGGTGAACATAAACGCACCAGCGCCCCCAACGAGGACGCCGGCGATGCCAACGAGAAGAGACAGGACGACAGAGTCCATATCGGGGCTCCGATTCGAGACAGGCCCCGCGCCGCGGATAACGCGTCGCGATCGGCCGTAGAAACGTATGAACGGCTCACCGTGCGCACTGCGCGTGGCTGCCTGAACCCGATGGTAGCACGAACGACCCACCCGGCCCCGGGGTGGGGATGACAACGCGACGTCTGAGCAGAGTCTGGGAGAAGGGGAGCGGCTAGCCCTCTGCAGCCGCGAGAACCGACTCCATGGCGCGACGACAGACGTCGTCGGCGAACCCTCGGCGACGCAAGAAATCGTACAGGCGCCGCTTCCGGCGCTCCTCGTCCTCGATCGAGCGGAGCGAACGGACGCGTTTGGCGGCCGTCTCGATGGCAGCGGCGAGGTCATCGCGGCCGTCGAGGGTCTCCGCGACCACCTCGTCGGAGACGCCGCGCGCCTTCAGCTCGCTGCGGAGCAGGGAGCGGCCACGGACCTGTGCTCTCGGCGATCCGACATAACGATCAGACCAGGCACGGTCGTCGAGGTACCCGAGCTCATGCAGTCGCGCGAGTGCGCGGTCGATGTCGATCGGCTGGAAGTCTTCAACGAGTGCCTTGCGCAGATCGCGCTCGGTGCGCGGCTTGCGGGAGAGCAGTTCGAGGCCGCGACGGGTGGCGAGGAGCAGGGCGCCATCGGCGCGGATCTCCTCCCAGCGGGCGTTGGGGAACTCGGCACCCTCGCGGACCTGGTTGAGGATGACGGACTCGATGGGGAGCAGGGGGGGTGGGGAGTCGTCGCCGCCCTCGTCATCTGTGATGACGGTGACGGCGACGACTCCGTTGCCCTTCTTCTCGAGTGCGGTGACGGTGCGGCTCATGCGCGCTCCCGGCGGCGGTGCCGCCCGCGGTCACCCGGCTAGGCGTCGATCGAGATGGCCTCGTTGACCTCGTCCGGGTCGGCGACGGGGGTGTTCGAGCCCATCGAGGCCTTCATCGCACCGACGGCGGTGCGGATACGATCCTCGACCTCTGCGCCCATCTCCGGGTGCTCGCGGAGGTATGTGATGGCGTTCGAGCGGCCCTGGCCGATGCGCGTGTCACCGTAGGAGTAGAACGCACCCAGCTTCTTGACGATCTCATGCTCGGCCGCGAGGTCGATGACATCGCCCCAGTGGTTAATGCCGTGCTGGTCGGCGGTGAACATGATGTCGAACTCCGCCTGGCGGAAGGGCGGGGCGACCTTGTTCTTCACGACCTTGCAGCGCACCCGGTTGCCGATGAACGTCTGACCGTCCTTCAGCGACTCCACGCGACGGATGTCGATGCGGACCGAGGAGTAGAACTTCAGCGCGCGGCCACCGGGCGTGGTCTCCGGGCTGCCGAAGATGACGCCGATCTTCTCGCGGAGCTGGTTGATGAAGACCAGTGCCGTGTTGGTGCGGGAGACAGAGCTGGTGAGCTTCCGCATCGCCTGCGACATGAGGCGCGCCTGCAGGCCGGGGAGCGAGTCGCCCATGTCACCCTCGATCTCCGCGCGCGGCACGAGGGCGGCGACAGAGTCGACGATGATGATGTCCACGGCGGCGGAGCGCACAAGCGCGTCACAGATCTCGAGGGCCTGCTCACCGGTGTCGGGCTGCGAGATGAGCAGCTCGTTGATGTTGATGCCGCAGTTCGCCGCGTACTCCGGGTCCAGCGCGTGCTCGACGTCGATATAGGCCGCAGTGCCGCCGAGCTTCTGCGCCTCGGCGATGATGTGCTGCGCGAGCGTCGACTTACCGGCCGACTCCGGGCCGTAGATCTCGGTGATGCGCCCGCGAGGAATGCCGCCGACGCCCAGCGCGATGTCCAGCGACAGGGCGCCGGTCGGGATCGCGGAGACGTTCATCGCAGCGCCGGCGTCGCCCAGACGCATGATCGCGCCCTTGCCGAAGTCCTTGGTGATCTGGTCGAGCGCCTTGGTCAGCTCGTCGCTCTTGGAACCCTTCTTCTCGACCGCCATCTCAGCCTCCGGTACCTGTGCTCGGGTCGTATCCCCCGCCCGATGTTCCGAACACTATAGAACGGGCGTTCTGTCGTCAAGCACATGACCCCGAATTCGGCGGAATATTTCGCTCGAATGTTCGGATCGTGCCACTTCAGCGTTGGAGTTGCTGTACTCCAGTGTAAGCGGATTCGCCTCTGCCATGTGCCTCGCACCGACACTTCGCGGATACTGGTGTGCATGGCTGCCACCCGCATCACCGTCCGCATTGTGCCCCGCGCGTCACGCGATGTGGTGGTCGGCATGCGTGCGGGCGCGTTGCTGGTGCGTGTCTCCGCGCCTCCCGTGGACGGCGCGGCGAACGAGGCCCTCGTGCGGCTGCTCTCGCGCCGCCTCGGCGTGGCGAAGGGCGGTATCCGCATCGTCACGGGCCGGACCTCGAAGGTGAAGGTCGTCGAGGTCGCGGGCATCGAGGAGGCGGAGCTGCTGCGCCGGCTGTCCACGACGGTCGCGGTCGAAGGCGGCGAAGCCGAGTCGGAGGACTAGGAGCCCGTCTGCCAGTCGTCCTGGGCGCCGTCGTTCGGGATGAGCGGCGGCATCGGCGTGAGCAGCCACTCGCCGACGCCGTTGGCGAGCGATTCGTAGGAGTCGAGGTGCGCCCGCAGGGTCGAGGCGAACGCCGGGGCGTCGACGACCTCGATACCGGCGGCTACAAGACCAGCGCGCAGCGCGTCGAAGCCGTCGTCCTCGATGCGTGCGTGGTGGGGCGGGTGCGGCTCGATCTGCATTGTACGGCGTGATGTCGACCAGCAGGTGACGCAGCACGGCGAAGGTGAACCCCGCCTGCCGGTGAAGCCGCTGATCGCCCGCGGCCAGCAGGATGGCGCAGGCGTCGGCGACCGCGACGACCGCGCCGAGCCATGACTCCCGGTCGTGCTGCGAGCGGTAGAACATCAGCACCGGGTAGGACAGGTAGACCTCCAGCAGCTCCGCGCCCCAGCGCTCGAACTCCGCGAGCGTCGCGTTCAGGGGCGCGGCGTCGCGGCCGTCGAAGCCTCGGCGCAGCAGCTCGAGGCCGGTCGGGGGTGACCCGGCGCGCGCATCGAGCAGCGACACCATCACCTCGCGCCGCGAGAAGGCGCTGTAGAGCACAGGTACGTAGCCGATCACCAGCGCGAGGAGCGCCAGGCCGACGCCGGCCTCGGCGATCGCGATGACGCGGGCGGCGCCGGAGGTCGGATAGATGTCGTCCATCCCGAGCGTGAAGAGCGTGGTGCCGCTGATGTAGAGGTCCCACAGGAAGCCCGGCGGCGCGCCGACGGCGATGTGGTACTGCAACCCCGCGCCCCATCCGAGGACGGCGAACGCGACAATCAGCAGGGCCGCCCAGAACGAGATCAGCCCGAGCATCCACAGCGGCCCGAAGTAGTTGAGGACGACATCCGCCCGCCCCGGCGAGAGGTGCGAGACCAGCCGCCGCACGGGCGGCCACGTCAGGCGCGAGTAGAGCACGGTGATCCGTCGGCGCTGGGCGGGACGCCTCGGCAGCACGACGGTCTCGAAGGCGTCGCGGAGCACGGTCTGCACCATGAGCAGCCCGACGACGATCGCGGCGACGTGGAGTGTGGGCATGCGCGGCAGCGTACCAGCCGCGCGGGACGGTGTGCCCCAGGGGTGAGGCGCGAGGCGCTAGAAGGCGGTGAGCTGGTTCGCGATCATGAACAGGACGATCGTCGCGACCAGCGGCGATAGATCCATCATCCCGATCGGCGGGATGACGCGGCGCAGCGGCTCCAGTACCGGCTCCGTGATCGCCACGATGACCTGCACCACGGGGCCCTCGCGGTCGATCGGGAACCACGAGAGCAGGGACCGCACGATGATCGCGAAGCCGAGGAACTCGATCAGGTAGCCGATGATATGCGCGACCGGCGCGAGTGCATCCATGAGTTAGCTTTCCCCCAGCTCGCGGGCGCGCTCGTAGGCGGCCTCGATGGCACTGTCGATCGCGGTACGGAAGCCAGCAGCCTCGAGTTCGGCGAGCGCGGCGGCGGTCGTCCCGCCGGGCGAGGTGACGGCGTTCCGCAGCGCAGCCGGGTGCTGCTCCGACTCGATCGCGTACCGCGCCGAGCCCGCCACGGTCGCCAGCACCAGGCGCTGCGCGTCCGGGCGCTTCATCCCCAGCCGCACTGCTGCGTCGATCATCGACTCGATGAACAGGTAGACGTAGGCGGGGCCGGATCCGTGGATCGCGGTGGCGAGGTCGATCGAGTCGTCGTCGTGGACCTCGACGATCGCGGTGGCGACGGCCCCGAGGACGGCGTCGACGAGGCGGCGTTGCGCCTCCGTGACCTCGGCGGCGGCGAAGAACACCGCGGCGCCCTCGCCCACAGCGGCGGGGAGGTTCGGCATCACGCGCACAGCAGCGCGGTGAGCGGCGTAGCGGCGGACGTCCTCGAGGCTCACGCCCGCAGCGATCGAAATCAGGACGGCGTCACGCGGCATCGCTCCCTGCAGGCCGCCGGCGACGTGCGCCAGGTCCTGCGGCTTCACAGCCAGCAGCACCACGTCCGCGCCGATCGTCGCGCTCTCCACGTCGTCCGTGACGCGCACGCCGTGCTCGGCGAGCACGAGGCGTCGCGCGGGCACGAGCTCCGCGACCGCGATGTCGTTCGGGATGGCGACGTGTGCACGGATGATGCCGCGCAGGAACGCGTCGCCCATGAAGCCGCCGCCGATGATGCCGATGCGCACGTTGATGCCTTCGTCCGCTCCCCGGGGGGAGGCTACGTCCGTCGTTCGCCGAAGATCGCGCGGCCGACGCGCACCAGCGTGGCGCCTTCCTCGATCGCGACCGGGTAGTCCTCGGTCATGCCCATCGAGAGTCCGCGCAGGCCGTGCGCGGCGGCGAGGTCGCGCAGCGCGCGGAACACCGGGCGCGTCTGCGCCGGGTCGCTCACCTGCGGGGCCACCGTCATCAGCCCCTCCACGAGGAGCGCCGGCGACTTGGAGGCGGCGGCGAGCAGGGCGGGCAGGTCGGCGGGCTCGACGCCCGACTTCTGCTCCTCGCCCGCGATGTTCACCTCAAGGAAGCAGGGGAGCGGGCCGGCGTCGCCGCGTGCCTCCCAGCGCTGCTCGATCTCCTCGATGAGACGCAGGGAATCCAGCGAGTGGAGCGAGTGGATGACCGGGAGCACCTCGCGCACCTTGTTGCGCTGGAGGTGACCGATGAAGTGCCAGCGCGGCGCGAGCCCGGCGGCGGAGGCGGCGGCGGCCTGCTCCAGTACGTCCTGTGCGCGGTTCTCGCCGAGGTCGAGGAGCCCGGCGGCCACGGCGTCGCGGACGGCCCTGGCGGGCTGCGTCTTCGACACGCCGACCAGCAGCACCTCGGCCGGGTCGCGGCCAGCGCGCTCGCAGGCCTGCGCGATGCGCGCGCGGACCTCGGCGAGGCGGGTGGCGAGGGTGGTCGTGGCGGTCATGTGGGTAGCGTACCGCGCGGGCGATGGCGCGCGCGAGTGAGCGGGGCGTTGCCGCGAGCGGCGGGGCCTAGCGGTGGGGCGGCAGGTTGTCTTCGGCCTCGCGGATGCTCTGCTTGTCCTTGCGGACGAGCCACCACACACCGCCACCGAGGATCGCGATCGGGATGAGCGCCATCACCGGGTTGCTGAACAGCAGGAACAGCGTCGCGAGGACGAGCCCGAGCGTGACGAAGATCGCGAGGAGCGGCCGCGCGAGTTCGGCGAAGACCACGCGGATCATCGCGAAGATCTCGCTCCACGATCCGGGATCCTGCTGCTTCGGCGGCTCGTATCCGAACATGCGTCGAGTCTACGCCTGACTCGACGTAACGGCGCGCCGCGCGGAGGGGCGCTAGCTGCACTCCGAGTAGCCGCACGAGGGGCACGTCAGGCAGCGGCCGTCATGCTCGGCGGCCTCGCCGCACTCGGGGCAGGCGGGCGACGCGGGGATCGAGGCGAGCACGGCCGCGGGCTGCTGCGCGGCGTGGGCGAGCACCTGCACGGCGCGGGAGCCGTCGCGGTAGACGGTGACGCCCTTGCAACCGAGGCGATGCGCCAGCGTGTAGACCTCCAGCACCTCCCGCGCGGTGGCGTCGTGCGGCAGGTTCACCGTCTTCGAGACGGCGAGGTCGGTGTGCTCCTGGAAGGCGGCCTGCATCCGCACATGCCACTCCGGGGCGATCTCGTGCGCGGTCGCGAAGACGAGGCGCACGCCCTCCGGGACGTCCTCGCGGTCGGCGAGGCGGTCGCCGTGG
>CANKAU010000049.1 GCA_947479915.1 Chloroflexota bacterium | reverse complement strand
CGCATCATCTGGGGGTTCATCAAGGACCGCCTGATCCTGCCGTACCTCGACATCAAGCTCGAGTACTACGACCTCGGCATGGAGTACCGCGACCAGACCAACGACCAGGTCACCGTGGACGCGGCAAACGCCATCCTCAAGTACGGCGTCGGCGTGAAGTGCGCCACGATCACCCCGGACGAGGCGCGCGTCGAAGAGTTCAAGCTCAAGCAGATGTGGAAGTCGCCGAACGGCACGATCCGCAACATCATCGGCGGCACGGTCTTCCGCGAGCCGATCGTCTGCTCCAACATCCCGCGCCTGGTGCCCGGCTGGACCGAGCCGATCGTCATCGGCCGCCACGCCTACGGCGACCAGTACCGCGCGACGGACGTGATCATCCCCGGCAAGGGGAAGCTCACCATGACCTTCACCCCGGACGGCAGCGGCAACGCCCAGACCTGGGACGTCATGAACTTCGAGGCTGCCGGCATCGCGATGGGCATGTACAACACGGACGAGTCGATCTTCGGCTTCGCCCGCTCGTGCTTTAACTACGCGATCGCCCGCAACTACCCGCTGTACCTCTCCACGAAGAACACGATCCTGAAGGTCTACGACGGCCGCTTCAAGGACATCTTCGAGAAGGTCTACCAGGAGGAGTTCAAGGCGCAGTTCGACGCCAAGGGCCTCACCTATGAGCACCGGCTGATCGATGACATGGTCGCCTCCGTCCTCAAGTGGAGCGGCGGCATCGTCTGGGCCTGCAAGAACTACGACGGTGACGTGCAGTCCGACATCGTCGCGCAGGGCTACGGCTCGCTCGGCATGATGTCGTCCGTCCTCGTCACGCCGGACGGCTCCGTCGTGGAGTCCGAGGCGGCCCACGGCACGGTCACGCGGCACTACCGCGAGCACCAGGCCGGCCGCGCCACCTCCACCAACCCGATCGCCTCGATCTACGCGTGGACGCGGGGCCTGCAGCACCGCGCGAAGCTGGACGACAACAAGGACCTCGCCGCCTTCGCGACGGCGCTCGAAGAGGTCTGCGTCTCCACCGTCGAGGGCGGCCAGATGACGAAGGACCTCGCGCTCCTCGTCGGCCCGGACCAGCCGTGGCTGACGACGCAGGACTTCCTGGCGGCGCTGGACACGAACCTTCAGGCGAAGATGAAGTAACGCGGGCCGTCCGGCTCGCTGGTTAGCGAATACAGAGAGACCGCGCCCCGGCGGCACGATGCCGACGCGGGGCGCGGGGAAGTGGGAGACTCCCCTGCGACAGAAGGTCACGATCGTCGGCGCCGGTAACACGGGCGCCACCATGGCAACGATCCTCGCGGCCCGCGGCTACGCGGACATCGTCCTCATCGACATCGTCGAGGGGCTGCCGCAGGGCAAGGCGCTCGACATCGCGGAGGCGGCGCCGTGGACGCGCACCTCGTCCAAGATCCTCGGCACCAACGACTGGGCTGACACCGCTAACTCGGATGTCGTCGTGATCACCTCGGGTGTCGCGCGCAAGCCCGGCATGACGCGCGAGGATCTCCTCAGCGTGAACGCCGGCATCGTCCGCAGCGTCGTCGGCAGCGCCGCCAAGGCCTCGCCGAACGCCGTCCTCGTCATCTTCGCCAACCCGATGGACGCCATGTGCCACGTGGCGCTCGAGGCTTCGGGCTTCCCGGCCAACCGGGTCGTCGGCCAGGGCGGCATGCTGGACTCCACCCGCTACCGCACCTTCATCTCCATGGAGACCGGCGCGTCGGTGAAGGACGTGGCCGCGTGGGTGCTCGGTGGTCACACCGAGGCGACCATGGTGCCGATCGTGTCGAACGCGACCGTCGGCGGCGTGCCGCTGTCGCAGCTCCTCCCGGCTGACAAGCTGGAGGCCGTCGTGAAGCGCACCCAGCGCGGTGGCGCGGAGATCGTCGACCTGCTCAAGACCGGCAGCGCCTTCGTCGCGCCCGCGGTCGCGACGATCGAGATGGTCGACGCGATCCTCCTCGACGAGAAGCGCATCGTCCCGTGCTGCGCCTACCTGCAGGGCGAGTTCGGCGTGACCAACGGCTACGTCGGCGTGCCCGTGACGCTGGGCGCCGGTGGCATCCAGAAGATCCACGAGATCCCGGTCTCGGCGGACGAGGCTGCCGCGATCAAGGTCGCCGGTGACGCCGTGAAGGAGCTCGTCGAGGCGACGCCGAAGGGCTAGTCCCCACGACGTCCCGTTCCGACGAGCATCCGCAGCAGCGAGAGCGAGATCACCGTGGCCAACACACGGACTGAGACCGACACGTTCGGGCCGATCGAGGTCGACTCGACGCGGTACTGGGGCGCGCAGACGCAGCGCTCCCTGCAGAACTTCAAGATCGGCATCGAGCGCATGCCGCGACCGCTGATCCGCGGCCTCGGCATCGTGAAGTACGCCTCGGCGGAGGTGAACCACGACCTGGGCAAGCTCGCCGCCGAGAAGGCCGACGTCATCGAGAAGGCGGCCCGCGAGGTCATCGAGGGCACGCTGGACGAGCACTTCCCGCTCGTCGTCTGGCAGACCGGCTCCGGCACCCAGACGAACATGAACGCGAACGAGGTCATCTCGAACCGCGCGATCGAGATGCTGGGCGGCGAGATGGGCTCCAAGAAGCCCATCCACCCGAACGACGACGTGAACATGTCGCAGTCCTCGAACGACACGTTCCCCGGCGCCATGAGCATCGCGACGGCCGAGCAGGTGGTGCACCACCTCATCCCCGCGCTGCAGTACCTCCACGACGCGCTCGAGGCGAAGTCGAAGGAGTTCGAGTCGATCGTGAAGATCGGCCGCACGCACCTGATGGACGCGGTCCCGCTGACGCTGGGCCAGGAGTTCTCGGGCTACGTGCAGCAGGTCGCCTACGGCATCCAGCGCGTGCAGAGCACCCTGCCGAGGCTGTACGAGCTCGCGCTCGGCGGCACGGCGGTGGGCACGGGGCTGAACAGCCACCCGGAGTACGCCCCGCGCGTCGCGCAGAAGATCGCGGCCTTCACGGGCCTGCCGTTCGTCACTGCGCCGAACAAGTTCGAGGCCCTCGCTGCGCACGACGCGCAGGTGGAGCTGGCCGGCCAGTTGAACACGATCGCCGCGTCCCTGATGAAGATCGCGAACGACGTGCGCTTCCTCGGCAGCGGCCCGCGCGCCGGCCTCGGCGAGCTGATGCTGCCGGAGAACGAGCCGGGCTCCAGCATCATGCCGGGCAAGGTGAACCCGACCCAGTCCGAGGCGCTGACCATGGTCTGCGCGCAGGTGATGGGCAACGCGGTCGCCGTGTCCGTGGGTGGTGCGACCGGTCACTTCGAGCTGAACGTGTTCAAGCCGGTCATCGCGTACAACAACCTGCAGAGCCTGCGGCTGCTGGGCGACGCGGCCCGCTCGTTCACCGACAACATGGTGGTGGGCATCCAGGCGAACGAGAAGCGCATCAACGAGCTCATGAACTCGTCGCTGATGCTCGTCACCGCGCTGAACCCGCACATCGGCTACGACGCCTCGGCGAAGATCGCGAAGTACGCCCACCACGAGGGCATCACGCTCCGTGAGTCCGCGCTCCACTCCGGCCTGCTCACCAACGAGCAGTACGACGAGTGGATCGTCCCCGAGGAGATGACCAAGCCCGGCGAGTAGCCTCGCGCGACTCGGTTGCACATCGAAGGGGCGGCCTCACGGCCGCCCCTTCTCGTACGGCGACAATCGGCTGACCGCCACGCCTCGCGAACGCTCTACAATCCGCGAGATGAAGGCTGTAGTCGCCGTAGTGCTCCTTTTCAGTCTTGGAGCCTGCACCGCGGGGCCCTCCTCGGGCGCGCCGGTGCCGGGACGTCTCCCGTCCGGCGCGCCGGTGCCGGAGGGCTACTGCGAATCGTTAGCGGGACTGTTGGTGGAGGCCGAGTCTATCGACGCCGCCGACCGCCTGGACCAGAACGCAATCTTCGAGACCCGCCAGAAGGCGTTGAAGATCTTCTTCTCGGAGAAGATTGGGGATCCGCCTACCTCTCCCGCGTACGCGGTGGCGGAGGCAATCCGCCTCCGAGGCTCGCCTCCAGCGATGGCGGATGCTCGGGATAAGGTTGCCCGGCAGTGTGAACCGGGACGCAGACGGGGAATGCCGCAACCGGCTCAGAGGACCGTCCCGGTTGCACTGCGCCCCGATTGGGGCTGAGCGAGCTCACTTCCACATCAACGCAGAGGGGCAGCCTTACGGCCGCCCCTCGTCGTGTCATCGAGAGCCCCGAGGGACCTCGACGCTACTTCTGGCTGGAGAGCTTGCGGTTCTTCACCTTCGCCGTCATGTAGTCGCGGTTCATGTACGCGATGACGTCGATCGAGATGCCCTTGGGGCAGGCGAACTGGCACTCGCCGTGGTTGGTGCAGGAGCCGAAGTACTCCTCCATCGTCTCCACCATGCGCTCAGCCCGCTGGAAGCGCTCCGACTGGCCCTGTGGCAGCAAGTTCAGGTGCTGCATCTTGGCGGCCGTGAAGAGCTGCGCAGCGCCGTTGGGGCACGCTGCGACGCACGCGCCGCAGCCGATGCACTCCGCGGCGTCCATGGAGGCGTCCGCGACGACCTTCGGCACCGGGATCAGGTTCGCCTCGGGCGCGGCGCCCGTGCTCACCGAGATGAACCCGCCCGACTCCACGATGCGGTCGAGCGCCGACCGGTTCACCGCGAGGTCCTTGATCAGCGGGAACGCCGCGGAGCGCCACGGCTCCACGACGATGGTGTCGCCGTCCTTGAACATGCGCATGTGCAACTGACAGGTCGCCGTGCGGGTGCCGGGGCCGTGGGCCTGGCCGTTGACCATCATGCCGCACGAGCCACAGATGCCCTCGCGGCAGTCGTGGTCGAAGGCGATGGGCTCGGTGCCCGCCTCGATCAGATCCTCGTTCACCACGTCGAGCACCTCGAGGAACGACATGTCGTCCGAGATGTTCGTCGCCTGGTAGGTCTCGAAGTTGCCCTTGGCCGCGGGGCCGGGCTGACGCCACACCTTGAGCGTGAAGTTCATTACTTGTAGCTCCTCTGCGCCGGGTGCACGTAGTCGAAGGTCAGTTGTTCCTTGTGGAGCGTCTGGGCCTGGCCCGGACCGTTCCACTCCCACGCGCCCACGTACGCGAAGTTCTCGTCGTCGCGGTCGGCCTCGCCGTCCTCGGTCTGGTGTTCCACGCGGAAGTGACCGCCGCAGGACTCCTCGCGGTGGAGCGCGTCGCGCGCCATCAGCTCGGCGAGCTCGAAGAAGTCCGCCACGCGGAACGCCTTCTCCAGCGAGTCGTTCATGCCGTCCGGGGAGCCCAGGACCTTCACGTCGCGCATGAAGTCCTCGCGCAGCGCCGGGATGTCACGCAGGGCCGACTCCAGGCCGTCCTTGTCGCGCGCCATGCCGATCTTGTCCCAGACGATCTTGCCCAGCTCCTTGTGGAAGTAGTCCACGGAGTGCTTGCCGTTCGTACCCATGAACTGCTTCGTCTGGTCCGCGACTTCCGCCTCGGCCTTCTTGAAGGCCTCGTGGTCCTCGGGCACCGGCTTGGTGCCGAGCAGCCCGGCGAGGTAGTCGCCCAGCGTGGCCGGCAGCACGAAGTAGCCGTCCGCGAGCCCCTGCATCAGCGCCGAGGCGCCCAGGCGGTTCGCGCCGTGGTCGGAGAAGTTCGCCTCGCCGCCCACGAACAGGCCGGGGATGGTGCTCTGGAGGTTGTAGTCCACCCAGAGGCCCCCCATGGTGTAGTGCGTCGCCGGGTAGATGCGCATCGGCGTCTCGAACGGGTCTTCACCCGTGATGCGCTCGTACATCTCGAACAGGTTGCCGTAGCGCTCGAAGATCTCGTTCCGCCCGAGGCGCCCGATCGACTCCGCGAAGTCGAGGAACACGCCGTTCTTCAGCGGCCCGACACCACGGCCCTCGTCCACCTCGCGCTTCGCGGCGCGGGACGCCACGTCACGCGGGACGAGGTTGCCGAAGGACGGGTAGCGGCGCTCCAGGTAGTAGTCGCGCTCGGCCTCCGGGATCTGGTGTGCCGGACGCGCATCGTTCGCGTCCTTCGGCACCCAGATGCGGCCGTCGTTGCGGAGCGACTCGGACATCAGCGTGAGCTTGGACTGGTTGTCGCCGCTCGCGGGGATGCAGGTCGGGTGGATCTGCGTGAAGCAGGCATTCGCGAAGGCGGCGCCTCGACGGTGCGCGCGCCACGCGGCAGTCGCATTGCTCTTCTTCGCGTTGGTGCTCAGGTAGTAGACGTTGCCGTAGCCGCCGGTCGCCAGCACCACCGCGTGCGCGGAGTGCGAGGTGACTTCGCCGGTGACGAGGTCACGGACCACGACACCGGCGGCCTTGCCGTCCACCACGACCACATCGAGCATCTCGGTGCGCGGGACGAGGCGGACGGTGCCCGCGTCGACCTGGCGCATCAACGCCTGGTACGCGCCCAGCAGGAGCTGCTGGCCCGTCTGACCTCGAGCGTAGAACGTGCGGGAGACCTGCACGCCGCCGAAGGAGCGGTTTTCGAGCGCCCCGCCGTACTCGCGCGCGAACGGGACGCCCTGCGCGACGCACTGGTCGATGATGTTCACGCTGGTCTGCGCCAGCCGGTACACGTTCGCCTCGCGGCTGCGGAAGTCGCCGCCCTTCACGGTGTCGTAGAAGAGGCGGTACACGCTGT
>CANKAU010000048.1 GCA_947479915.1 Chloroflexota bacterium | reverse complement strand
GTCGCGGCGAGCATGGGCATGTGCGAGATCGCGGCGACATAGGCGTCGTGCTCGGAGGGGTCCATGAACATCGACTTCGCGCCCAGCGTCTCCGCGAGCCAGAGAACGGCGTTGATCGCGCGCTCGGAGGCCTGCGCGTTCGGCACGACGATCCAGCGCGCGCCGTCGAACAGCGTCGCCTCGGCGGCGTCAGGGCCGGTGATGGTCTTGCCGGCCATGGGGTGGCCACCCACGAAGCCCTGATGGCCGGGGAACAGCTCATCCGCCCAGCGCAGCACCTCGGTCTTGGTCGAACCGGTGTCGGTGATGACGCAGTCCGCGCTCACGACGGGCGCGATCTCCTCCATCATCTTGCGAATGGCGAGGAGCGGCGTCGCGAGGATAACGAGGTCGGCGCCCTCCACCGCGTGCTGCGGCGTGTGGACGATCGCGTCAATCGCGCCGACCTTCTTCGCCGCCTGGGCGACATCCGGGTAGCGGTCGTAGCCGACGACCTCGACCTTCGACTTCCCGGCATCGCGCCGAAGGCGGAGACCGATCGAGGACCCGATGAGCCCCGTACCGAGGATCGCGACGCGCAAGTTGTGCTCCCTATGTCTCCCGGTCGCCCGCCGGGGCGCCTGATCGTACAACGTCCGCCGCCGGCCCGTGGGATGCATCCGCCGGGCAATCGGAGTGCGCTACAGCTGATCGTCCAGCGCGATGAAACGTGCGAGCGCAGGGTCGTCGGCGGGCGGGGCGTCCGTGTGGCGGCGCACCAGCTCCACCACGCGCGCCGCGCTCCCGGCAGCCTCAAGGCGCTCGGCGCCCAGCCGCGCGTGGTGCCGCAGCCGCCAGAGCGCCTGCTGCCAGCCAGCGCCGGTCTCGGCCTCGACGCGCCGAGCGAGGTGCGGGACCGCCGCGCTGAGGAGCACGAACGCGACGCGATGCCACGTCCGGAGCCGCCCCTTGCCGACATCGTGCACGAGCGCCGCGGCCAGCTCCGCAGGAGACGCGTCCTGCGCGCGGAGGGCCTCGAACAGCGCGAAGGAGTGACGGCGGTCGCGCGCGTCGGCGTTCAGGAACAACGCGAACTCGCTCGGGGAGAGGTGCGCACGCGCCGCCTCGATCTCACGTGGGTCGAGGAACGGACGGAGGCCGCGCGTGAACTGGCTGACGCGGTAGCGCGCGCGGGCCAACCCGCGCGGAAGTCCGCTAACCGACCGCCACATACTCACCGGAGAAGAGCCAGATCAGCAGCCCGATGACCGGCCCGGTGACGTAGAGGAGGCTGACCGCCCCGTTGGTGAGGTACGGCGCAAGGATCACGAGCATCAGGATGCCCATGCCCCACGGCTCCAGCCGCGCGTACTGCCGCGCGAGGTGGTCCGGCAGCAGCCCCATGAGCACCTTCGAGCCGTCCAGCGGCGGGATGGGCAGCAGGTTGAACACGGCAAGCAGGACGTTCAGGAACAGCACGGTGCCGAGGAACAGTCCGAGCAAGTCGAGGCCATCGCCGAAGTCGAGGTAACCGCCGTCGAACAGGTGCCGGAACGGCACGATGCCGAGGCGGATGGGCAGCCCCGCCAGCGCCGCGACAACGAGGTTGGAGGCAGGCCCGGCGAACGCGATCAGCAGCATCGAGCGCTTCGGGTTGGCGGTGTAGTTCGGGTTCACGGGCACCGGCTTCGCCCAGCCGAACCCGGCGAACAGGATCATCGTGGTACCGATGGGGTCGTAGTGGGCGAGCGGGTTGAGCGTGAGCCGCCCCATCAGTCGCGCGGTCGGATCGCCGAGGCGGTTCGCCACCACGGCGTGGCAGTACTCGTGGAAGATCAGCCCGACCAGCATCGACACGACAAAGGCCGCGACGATCACCGCGAACACCTCGGGAGCCGAGAACAGCAGCGGAAGGTATCGAAGAATCATCGCTTCGAGCATATCAGGCACCTATGACTGATCTGCTCGATCCGATGCGTGCTTTCCGTTGACTCGCGTGAACCCGAGAACCTATCGTGAATGCACCGTTCCGGGCGTCCGTTGGACGCCGCCCACATCGGCCTGAGCGCGCATCGCCCCGGGCGATTGGGCGCTCGTTTGAACGAAAGGGCTGAGGGCCACGCCGTCAGCGGCGCCGGATCTGGCGGGGTCCCGGCGGCTGCAGGCCACCCGGCCGCGGCGCGTCCACCCATGGCACCAGAACCTCGCCCCACCCTGTCCCGCCTCGCCATGAACCGCCGAACCGCGAGTCTCGTCGCCCTCGGCGCGGTCGCCATCCTCGCCATTACCTGGGGCGTCCTGCGGCTGCTCCCGCTCCGCGAGGCAGCCCCGGCCGGGACGCCGGAGCTGGTGTTCGCGGCGTTCGGCCAGACCTCCGACCTGATCTATGTCGCGCCCGCGACGAAGCCCGACGAGCGCACCATCGTCGACACCGTTCAGCACGCCGAAGGCTGGGGGCTGAACCCCGGGCTGATGTACGGCAACCTCGTCGTCTTCAACGCGATCCCTGCGGGCACCGCGGGCGGGCGAGGTGCCCCCGCGGAGCTGTGGCTGCTCAACGCACGCTCGCGGGAGAAGACGAGGCTCGCGCGCGATGCTGACCTGTTGGTGAAGCCGGTGCTGATCGCGAACGGGAAGGCGATCCTCTATCGCCGCTCGGACGGCGACGTGCAGCAGATCGTGCGCGTGGAGATCGAGACGCAGGCACGCAGCGTGCTGCACGAGGAGCGCACGGCCTTCGGGATGATTCCGCTGGGCCTCGACAACACGGGCGCGCTGCTGTTCGCGCGACTCTCGAACGCGGGCACCGATCTCTTCCGCAAGACCGGCGGCGCCGCGGCGACGCTCGCCTTTCATGCCTCGGACGAGTTGGCGCGCGACTGGCAGCTGTCGCCGGACGGGCGCTCCATCGCCTACCTCGCGCAGCAGACGCGCGGCGAGCGCGTGATCTACCGCATGCAGGCCGTGTCGATCGAGGGCGGGCGCGCCCTCGCCCTGCCGGACGCGAACCCGACCGGCGAGCAATACGGGCCGGTCTGGACGCCGGACGGCGCCGACCTCACCGTGGGACAGGAGCCGGTGTCGGGGACCTCAGCGCCGGTGGCGCTCCTGCGCGCCGGGACACCGCCGGCCGCGCTCGCCGCGCCGAAGCAGGGTTTCGACGTGCCCTTCGCGTGGAACGCGAACGGAACGTACCTGGCGGCGCGCACGTTTGATGGGAAGAACTCGACGAACGCGGGACGGGAGACAGCGGTGGTGATCGCGCGCAGTGGCGAACGCTACCCAATCTCCGCGCCCGGCGAGGTGATCCTGGTGGGGTGGCTGACGAATGCGTAGTCCGCTCCGGCCACGCCTCTACCGCGCCGCGCGCATGTTGCTGCTGGGCGGCACGCTGCTCCTGGTCGCCTCGGCAGCGCTCCTCGAGCTCGACCGTCCCCGCACCGCCGAGGCCTGCGCGTTCGACCCGTGGCGTCCTGACGCGTACGAGGGCGATCAGCAGCGCGCGCGCTACAACGCGGCGATCGAGGCGGCATCGGTCAACCGCCTGCTGCCGAACGACACGTTCTTCGCGCTGCCACCCATCGAGCGCGGTGGCCGAAACGCGCGCTCGACGGGCGCGCCGTTCATCCCGGCGGTCCTGCTGAAGTCGATCGCGTGGGTCGAGTCGACGATGACGCAGGCGGCGCGCGCCGTGCCGTTCGAGTCGGTCGGTCCCGCGCAGATTTCGTTCGACTGCGGCCACGGGATCATGCAGGTGACCACAGGCATGACCACACCGCTCGGCAGCGACGGCACGCCTTCCTCGAGGCAGGCGAGTATTGCCACCCACTACGCGTACAACATCGCGCGCGGCGCGCAGATCCTCGCCGAAAAGTGGAACGCGGCACCTGACCAGATCCCGGTCGCGGGCATCGACACGAACGCGGATCCGGCGATCGTGGAGAACTGGTACTTCTCGGTGTGGGCCTACAACGGCTTCACGGGCCCCGGGGCGAACATCAGCAACCACCCCGCCGACCCGCAGTTCGGCGCGTGGCCTCGAGCGGGCTACACGTGCGACGGGACGCAGGCGCGCAACCGCTACCCGTACCAGGAGCTGGTATGGGGCTGCATGGCGCGGCCGGATCAGCGGAACAACGTGCCGCTCTGGCAGGCGGTCGCCGCCACGCTGCCCGATCTGACGAACCCGATCATGGCGCGCGCATTGAGCGTCACCAACTGGGCCTACCCGTACAGCAGCATGGACATGCCGACGCCGCAGCCCGCGCACCTGGTGACCGCTCCGCCGAACATCCAGTCCAGCGTGCAGCTGCTGGGCGCGCCGGTGTTCCAGACTTCCGCGCAGCGGCTGACGATCAACATGAATGCGACGGGCGGCGCCTCCAAGGGCACGGTGCGCATCCACAACGGCGGCACCGGCGTGATGACATGGATCGCGACCACCACGGATCGCTTCCTCGTCATGTCACCCCCCGCGGGCGTGGCGATCGGCAGCGATCTGCGCTGCGTGCAGTCCGAGGCCTGCCCGGACGGCACGCTGGTGGTGACGATCAACCCGACGTTGCTCCCAGCGTCCCGCGCCAGCGGCACGATCACACTTTCTTCGCCGAATGGTGGGGGGCAGCAGGTTACGATCGTCGTCGACGTGTCGGCGGAGTTCAGCATCGGCGCACCCGGCACCAGCCGCGCGAGCCCGTAGCGCCGAACCCCGCACCGAGGAAGGCGCTCCGATGTTCCGACAGTGGATCGATGCGGTGCGCCGCAATCACGGCGTGGAGCACGCGACCGTCGCCGTGCTCTTCGCCCGCTCCGGCCCGCAGCGCATCGCGGGGCGCGCAAGCGGCGACGGCTTCTTCATCCTCGGCAGCGTCGATGAGGACGAATTGATCTCGTGCGCGCGCGAGGCGCTCGATCGCATGCAGCACGGCGAGGGCGAACTCGCGGTGTCGCCACACTGCGGCACCAACATCGCCGTCACCGCGGGCCTTTCGAGCCTTGCCACGATGCGCGCGTTCTCGAAGCACCCGGAGCGCCCGCTGCGCGACCGCTACGGGGACGCGTTCACCGGATCGATCGCGGCAATCATCGCGGCGCAGCCGTTGGGCCGCCTCGTGCAGCGCTATCTCACGACGCGCGCCGACGTCGACGGCATGTCGATCGTCGAGGTGCGCACGTACTTCCCCGGCGTGCGCAAGGTGATCACCGCCGGCGCATAGCGGCGCGGCTTACAGCAGCGAGCCCTGCGTTTCCGGCTCTGCCTCGTCCAGGCACCGCGGGTCGTCGTTCGCCACGGAGTTCACCCGCGTCGACACCGCCGTGGCGACGAGGAAGTCGTCCGAGGCAGGGCGCAGCAGCGCGTGCAGCCGCTCGCTGGACTGCCGCGGGTACAGCCACTCCTCGATCGCATCGTCGTCCGGCAGGATGACCGGCATCCGGTCGTGGATCGGGGCCACGAGGTTGTTCGCACCGGTCGTGATGATCGTGAAGGTCGTCATCGGCGCGGCCTCGGAGCGCAGTCGCGCCTCCACGTACAGTCCCGCGAAGGCAAAAACCTCGCGGCCGGGCCGGTGGAACCAGAACGGGCGCCGCTCTTTCGCGTCACCGACCCATTCGAAGAAGCCGTCGGCCGGGACGATACAGCGCGTCGCCTGGAACGCGTCCCGGAAGGGTCGTCGCGATTCGAGCGTCTCGGCTCGCGCGTTGATGTGCTTCGCGCCCTCCCGACGGCTCGGCTCCCACCAGTTCACCAGCCCCCACGTCGCGTGCGTCACCGCGCGCTCCTCGTGCTCGACGCGCGCGATCCAGTGCTCCTGCATCGGGGCGATGTTCCAGCGCGGCACGTAGCGATCGTCGAACACCTCGCTCGGCGCGATGCCGAGGCTCGCGGCGACGAAGTCGACGATGTCCGGGGTCAGCGTGAAGCGTCCGCACATGCTCGAAGTGTACCCAGTGAGCGCCCCGCATGAGGCTGTCCGCAGTGGTGCGCTCGGCTACCCTCGCACCATGCGCATCTCTCTCCCGCCCGCCCTTGCCCGCGTCGCGTTTCCCGGCCTCGCCGGCGCGATCGCGCTCGCGCTGTACCTGCTGACGATCAGCCCGAGCATCGGCGTGCTGCACGACACCGTGGACAGCGCGGAACTGGTGGTGATCGCCTCGAAGCTCGGGATCGCTCACCCGCCCGGCTCCGCGCTGTGGGTGCCGCTGGGCTGGGGCGCGCTGCAGCTGCTGACGTTCGTCGAGGAACCCGCGCTGCGCACGAACCTGCTCTCCGCCGCGCTGATGGGCGCGGCCGTCACCGCCCTCGCGGTCGCCACGCAGCGGTGGCGGCCCGGGACGCCGCCGTGGGCCGCCGCGCTTGCGGGGCTGCTCGGCGGGCTTGCGCCCATCGTCTGGTCCGAGGCGATCGTGACCGAGGTGCTGGCGCTGCAGGCGCTGCTGGCCGCCCTCGCGCTGGTGCTGGTGATCGATGCGAGCGCCGGGCGCTCGTGGACGGCGTTCGCGCTCGTGCTCGGGCTGCTGTCATGGAACCACCCGACAGGCCTCGCGCTCGCGGTGCCGCTGGCGGTCGCGGCGCTCGTGCGCGCGCGGCCGAGGCGGCGCGAGTGGCCGCGTGTGGCCGCCGTATTCCTCGCCCCGGCGGTCTACACCTTCGCCTACCTGCTGCTGCGCGCCGACGCTCCGATCGCGTGGGGGGCGACGGGGACGCCGGCCGGTGCGTGGGCGCATCTCTCCGGATCGGCGTACCAGCATGCGACGGACCTGTCGCTGGAGAACCTGCGCGGTGGGATCCCTGCCTCGCTGCGCCTCGCGATCCTGCAGGTGCCGCCGCCGCTGTGGCCGCTGCTCCCCGTGGGCGCGATGGCGCTCGCCCAGCTGCGCCCGCTGCTCAGTGTGGCGCTCGGCGTGACCGCCGCACTCCTCGTCGTCTTCGTCGCCGCGTACCGCGCGACGGGGCACGAGGACTACCTCGCGACGGTCGTGTTCATCGAGGCGATGCTCGCGGCGTGGGGCGTGGAGGCGCTGTGCGGCTGGCTGACCGCGCGGCTGCGGGACCGGTCGATGCGCTTCGCCCTGGCGTTGTGCGCCGCGGGTCTCGTCGCCTTCTGGGCAACGTTCGTCGGCGCGCGCGTGACGCTGCGCGATGACACGCGTCTGCTGAACGAGGCGCGCGCCACGCTGGCCGCTGCGCCGCCGGACGGCACGCTCGACGTCGGCGGCGACTTCGAGACGTTCCCGCTGTGGTACGCGCAGGCGATGCTCGGCGTGCGGTCAGACGTGACGATCCGCAGCACCCGGCAGGTGCCCACGCTCCGAGGGGGCGTGCAGGTGCGCTAGTCGGGCGTGGCGGTGGTGCGCGTGGTGGCGAGGCGCGCGTCCAGCAGCTCGAGCCAGTCCATCTGGCTCTGCGTGGGGGCGACCTCGGGCCGCGCGGCGAACACGAGGCGTCGCGCCTCGCCCGGCGAACACGGGTACCGGCATTCCGGCCGAGCAGTCCGCGATGACCGCGGTTCTGCCGTACGCGCTGGCCGTGCTCGGTCTCGGCCTCCTCGGTGGCATCGCGATGCGGACGGCCCGCCGCCGCTCGTAGCGTCGACCTCGGACGACACACACGAAGGGGGCACCTTGCGGTGCCCCCTTCGCTTTGTCCGTGCATCGAAGCATCGCGCCGCCGAGGACGCATCGCGAGGTGCCGTGCCGCCTCGCTGAGCCTCGAACGCTACTCCGGCGCGTCCGCGTCGCGCGCCACGCCGGGCTTGGGGAGGCGGAGCAGCCCGGTGTGCCCGAGGCCGCTGATCACGGCACCCACCGCCCCGCCGGCCACGGCAGCGAGCGTCGGGTCGCCTCGGAGGATGAACGTCACGATGCCGCCGCAGGCCGCCGCGGTCGCGTTCATCTCGCTGTGCAGCACGCGCGGCACCTGGTCTGACAGCAGGTCGCGGATCACGCCGCCGCCGGTAGCCGTGAGGATCGCCAGCAGCAGCGCTGCCGGCCAGTCCAGCCCCGCCTGCGCCGCCAGCAGCGCCCCCGTCGCGCCGAAGGCGCCCGTGCCCACCGCGTCTGCCGCGCGATGGATGACCTCGGGCGACTCCCAGCCTCGAGCGCCCGCGAGGATGCCGACGACGGTCGCGCCGATCGCGAAGAGCAGGTAGTCGGTGGTCACGAAGGCGCGCGGCACGTCGCCGATCACCACGTCGCGCATCACTCCGCCGCCGATCGCGGTCACCAGCCCGAGCGCGGCGAGCCCGAAGAGATCCATGCGCGCGCGCATCCCGACCGCCACGCCGCTGAGCGCGAAGGCAACGATCCCGATCCGGTCAGCAGCGGCGACAAGCGCGAGGAGGTCCATGGCGCCGATGGTACGCGCACGTCCCCGCAGGAGACACGCGTGCACAGCCGTGCGGATTGGGTACCATGCGCCCATGACACCGACGACGATCGCGCCCCTCCGCTCCGCGATGCCCCGCGACCGGACCGCACCACGCCTCGCCGCCGTAGTGCTCATCGCGCTGCTTGCCGCGGTCACCGCGTGCAGCTCGGGCGGTGGCGGAGGCGGCGCGCCGACCGGCTCGGACCAGAGCACAGGTGGAGAGTCCTCCAAGCTCGCCAGCGGTGCGAAGACCGAGCTTGGCAAAGCACTGCTCGCGATCGAGCCGTGCGCGCCCCAGACGGGGCAGGTCGACGCCGTCTTGAACGCCCGGGCCCACCAGCAACTCGTCGGCAGTGACTCAGAGGCCGAAGACCCCGGCATCAAGGCGAAGCTCCAACGTCCCATGAAGTCGATCTACCGGGCCTATCTCCGCGGCGAGGTGAAGCTCGCCAACGAGAACGCGATGCACGGCCTCGCGCTGTGGTCGGGCATCGACACCTCTACCCCCGGCTGGATGGACGACGAGAAGTGCGAGAAGAACTGGGAGGCATGGGTCCAGGTGCTGTCCCTGAGCGCGGTCCCCGGCGTCGCCGGCAAGTTGCAGATGAACGCACACATCCCGCTGCAGGTCTCGGAATCCGGCGCCGTCACCGGCAGCGCCCAGTTGAACATCACCGGCCAGATGACCGCGCCGCCGCCCTGCACCGTGACGTTCCAGCCCGCCACCAGCACCATGACCGTGACCGGCCAGAAGAAGGACAAGACCTTCGAGTTGAAGATCTCGTACGCCACGTTCACGCTGCAGGGGAAGAGCATTTGCGACCTGCCGATCGGCCGCATCGAGACCCCCGCGCCCGTGCCCATGGAGGCGATGAAGGACTTCGCCATGACCGTGGGCGCCTACGGCGGCGCCGTCGCGACAGACGAACGCGCCGGCGTGGAAGTGCTGATGCTCACGCGCAAGTAGTCCCGGCCGCCCCTCGCACCACCTAGACTGGACGCATGCCCTCGTAGCTCAGGGGATAGAGCAGCGGCCTTCTAATCCGCTGGTCGGAAGTTCGAATCTTCCCGAGGGCACCACTCCCGTCCGCCATGCCTCGCAGCGTCGAGCGCCGGGACTACAATGCGAACCGGCGCACGAGACTCGGATCGC
>CANKAU010000047.1 GCA_947479915.1 Chloroflexota bacterium | reverse complement strand
GGCGCGAGTACCCGGTCCCGGCGAGCAGCCGCCTCCGCGTGGAGGGTGGCGAGTTCGTGAAGGCCGGCGAGCAGATGACCGAGGGTTCGCTGAACCCGCAGGACGTCCTGGCCATCCTGGGCCCGGAGGCCGTGCAGCTCTACCTCACGGACGAGGTGCAGAAGGTCTACCGCTCGCAGGGTGTGAATATCAACGACCGGCACATCGAGGTCATCGTTCGGCAGATGATGCGCAAGCTGCGCGTCGAAGAGCCGGGCGACACCGAGCTGCTGCCGGACGAGCTGCTGGAGCGCTACGAGTACGACGCGCTGCGCAACATCCTGCTGGCCGAGGGCAAGACGCCGCCGACGGTGTCCCCCGTCCTGCTGGGTGTGACGAAGGCGTCGCTCTCCACGGACTCCTTCCTCGCCGCCGCCTCCTTCCAGGAGACGACGCGCGTGCTGACCGAGGCGGCCATGTCGGGCAAGACCGACCGGCTGCACGGCCTGAAGGAGAACGTGATCATCGGCAAGCTGATCCCGGCGCGCGCTCGCGTGACCGTGGAGCGGCCGACGCCGATCGCGGAGATCGCGATGCCGGAGTCCATGCTCCTGCCGTTCATCTTCGACTTCGAGCGCCAGGAGCTGGTGTACGGCGAGGCGTCTTCGGTCTTCGCTCCGAGCGCAGACATGAAGGCGGAACTGGCCGGCGTGACGTCCTACGTCGCCGAGCCGGAGTAACGCGGCACCCGTCGCGTTCACCTGCAACGATCACCACGAGGGCCCCGGCAACGGGGCCCTCGGCACGTCCAGTACGATTCGCGGCATGAGCACATCACCGGGACATAGCGACGGGAACGAACGTTACCCCTTCTGCCCGAAGTGCGGCGCGCGCTTCGGCCGGGCAGTGCGCGCGGGCCGCGAGCGGCTGGTGTGCCCCGCGTGCGGCTTCGTGTTCTGGCAGAACCCCAACGCCGGCGTCGCCGCCATCGTGATCGAGGACGGCGCGGTGCTCCTCACCAAGCGCGGCGGCAGCGAGCGCGCCGGGCTGTGGGACCTGCCGGGCGGCTTCGTGGAGTACGACGAAGACATCCGCGATGCGCTGGTGCGCGAGATGCGCGAGGAGACCGGCCTGACCGTGGCGGTCGGTCGCGTGTTCGAGGTGCACTCCAACTTCTTCGACGACACGGGGAGGCACTCCGTGGGGGTGTGGTTCCTTGCACGGCGCATGTCGGGCACGCTCGGTGCCGCCGATGATGTGATTGATGCGCGGTTCTTCCCGCTGGAGGCACTCCCGCCGGACGAGGAGATCGCGTTCGAGACCGACCGGCTCGTGCTCGCGCGGCTGCGGAACCAACTGCCGGCCTTCGAGCGGTAGGGCGCGGTCCCGGGGCGATACCGCCCGCGGCCGCGAGGCGCGCGTAGCGGGACGATCACCGAATCGTAACCCGATGCGCCGCGCACCAGCGGTACCATCGAGGTGCCTCCACCACACGAAAGGCGACGCCTGTGACCTCTCCCGCATCCCTCGCACGTCCCGTTGCGGACGAGGGCATCCTCGCGACCACGCTCTCGCAGTTCCACTCCGCGGCCGACGCGATCGGGCTGGAGGATCGGTACCGCGCGTACCTGACCTCGTGGAAGACCGTGTTCCAGACGCAGTTCCCCGTTGAGATGGACGACGGCTCGATCAAGATCTTCGAGGGCTACCGGGTGCTGCACGACACGGCGCGCGGCCCGACGAAGGGCGGCATTCGCTACTCCGCCAACGTCACGCTGGACGACGTGAGGGCGCTGTCCATGCTCATGACGTGGAAGTGCGCGGTGGTGAACATCCCGTTCGGCGGAGCGAAGGGCGGCGTCATCGTCGATCCCTCGACGCTCAGCGCGCGGGAGCTCCAGAACCTGACGCGCCGCTTCACCACGGAACTCGAGCCGATCATCGGCCCGGACAAGGACATCCCCGCGCCGGACATGGGCACCAACGCCCAGACCATGGCGTGGATGATGGACACCTACTCGATGGCCCATGGGTACACGATCCCCGGCGTGGTCACCGGCAAGCCCGTCGCGATCGGCGGCTCCGAGGGGCGCGCCGAGGCGACCGGGCGCGGCATCCTCTACGTGCTGCAGGAGCACCTGCGCGCGGACGGAGGCCTCGCCGGGAGGACCGTGTCCGTGCAGGGCTTCGGCAACGTGGGCAGCGTGGCGGCACGTCTGATCCACGAGGACGGCGCGAAGGTGACCTACATCTCAGACGTGCACACCGCCCTGCACAACCCGGACGGCATCAACGTGTCCGCGGCCTACGCCCATGTGGGTCGCGGCGGCACGCTGCGGGAATGGGCGGCCGAGACGCACGGCGCGACCGAGGTGGATCCCGCCGAGGTGCTCACGGCGGACGTCGATATCCTCGTGCCGGCGGCGGTGGAGTCCGTGCTGACCGCGGACAACGCCCGCCAGGTACGCGCGCGACTGATCATCGAGGGCGCGAACGGGCCGACCACCGAGGAGGCGGACGCGATCTTCGAGGAGCGCGGGCTGACGGTGATCCCGGACATCCTCGCGAACGCAGGCGGCGTCACGGTCTCCTACTTCGAATGGGTGCAGGCGCGGCAGTACCTCCAGTGGACCGAGGCGCGCGTGAACGAGGAGCTCCAGCGCCTCATCTCCACCGCCTACCGCGCGGTCGCGGCGCGAGCGGTGCAGATGGGCCCAACGTGCACGCAGCGCGAGGCGGCCAACATCATCGGCATCGAGCGGGTCGTCGAGGCCCTCGAACTGCGCGGCTACTACCCGTAGCACGCGCTGCACGCGGCCCACGCTCGCAGCGCGCCGTCGCCCTAGAATGACGGCGCGATGAACGAGCAAGACCAGCCCGCGATCCACCCCATGTCCGCGCCCGCCGAGGGCGCGGTCGTGGCGATCGTGCTTGCTGCCGGATCGTCCTCGCGCATGGGGGGCATCGACAAGATCTGGGCCGAGCTCGGCGGCGCGCCGCTGATCGCGCACGCGCTGCGCACGATGGCGGAGACGCCCGGCGTGGAACTCGTCGTGGCCGTCGCGCCCGAGGATCGCCACGCCGCAATCGCGGCCCTCCTGGACGGATGGGACGTGAACGTGCGCTGTGTGGTGGGCGGCAACCGCCGCCAGGACAGCGTGGCCGCGGGCATCGCCGCCGCGCCGAATGCGGCGTGGTACCTCGTACACGACGGGGCGCGTGCGCTGGTCACCACGGGCATCGCCGCGCGGGTGCTGTCCGCGGCGCGCGTCCACGGCGCGGCGATCCCCGGCGTGCCGATCGCCGACACCGTGAAGCGCGTCCAGCCGATCGAGGGCGCGGGCGGCGTCGAGGCGGTGCGCGGCACCATCGACCGTGCGCCGCTACGCGCGATCCAGACGCCACAGGCGTTCCGCGGTGACCTGCTGCGCCGCGCGCACTGGGAGGTGACCACGGACGTCACGGACGACGCGGCGATGGTGGAGCACCTGGGCGAGCCCGTGGTGGTGGTGCCCGGCGAGACGACGAACATCAAGGTGACGACGCCCGCCGACCTGGCGATCGCGCGCGTGCTGCTGGCGCAGCGGGAGGAGTAAGCACCATGCGAGTCGGGACCGGCTACGACCTGCACCGCTTCCGCGAACCGGCGGAGGGCACGCTGCGCCTCGGCGGCGTCGAGGTGCCCGGCGCACCCTGCCTCGAGGGGCACTCCGACGGCGACGCGCTGATCCACGCGATCATCGACGCCCTGCTGGGCGCGGCCGGCGAAGGCGACATCGGGCGGCACTTCCCACCGGGCGAGGAGGCCACGCGCGGCATCGACAGCCGGGAGCTGCTGAAGCGCGTGCAGCGGCTCGTGGTCGCGCGCGGGTTCAGCATCGAGAACGTGGACGCGACCGTGATCGCGGAGCGCCCGCGACTCTCCGGGCACATCGAGTCCATGCGCGAGTCGATCGCGGTCGTGCTCGGCCTGCCGCCGGGCCGCGTGAACGTGAAGGCGACGACAAACGAGCGGGTCGGGGACATCGGCGCGGGGCTGGCGATCGCGGCGATGGCCGTGGCGCTCCTCGAAGAGGGTGTACCATAGGCGCACCCGGTACCGCCGGATCCCCAGCGTACGCCCGGATCGGACTCCCCACCGATGAGCTGGCTCACCCACATCCACGAGGACGTCGGCGCTGCGATGCGCCGCGACCCGGCCGCGCGCTCCGCCGTCGAGGTGCTGCTGACCTACCCGGGCGTCCACGCCCTGCTCCTGCACCGCATCGCGCATCGCATCGACGCAGCGGGGCACCCGCTCATCGCGCGTCTGCTCTCGCACACCGCGCGGATGCTGACAGGCATCGAGATCCACCCGCGCGCGACCATCGGGCGTGACTTCTTCATCGACCACGGCATGGGCGTCGTCATCGGCGAGACCACGGTCATCGGCGATCACTGCCACCTGCTGCAGGGCGTGACGCTCGGCGGCACCTCCACGCGGCGCGAGAAGCGCCATCCCACGCTGGAGGACGAAGTGACCGTAGGCGCGGGGGCACAGATCATCGGAGCTGTCACCATTGGCACCGGCGCGAAGATCGGCGCCGGGTCGGTGGTGGTCTCCAGCGTGCCCCCCGGGGCCACGGTGGTGGGAGTGCCGGGTCACGTGATCGCGTACACCAACCGCAGCAACGACACGGTGGAACGCCTGCCCGACCCCGAGTGGGACCGCATCGACGCCCTCGAACGGCGCATCGCGGAGCTCGAGGGGCGCATCGCGCAGGACGAGGCCACCGCGTCGCAGCCGGACGACACGCGCGCACGCCCGACGGAAGTGCCTGGGGGCAGCGCGCGGTGATGAGACTGCAGAACACTCTGACCGGCGAGGTCGAGGACCTCGTCCCGGTCGTCCCCGGCACCGTCGGCATCTACGTCTGCGGCGTCACGCCGTACGACTCCGCGCACGTCGGCCACGCCATGTCGCTCATCGTCTACGACGTGCTCGTCCGGTACCTGCGCTGGCGCGGGATGCAGGTGACGTTCGTCTCCAATTACACGGACGTGGACGACAAGCTCATCGATCGCGGCGCGCAGATGGGCATCGATCCGCTGGAGCTCGCGAACCGCAACATCGCGCAGTGGGAAGCGGAGCAGGAGCGCCTCGGGCTGTTGAAGCCAGACGTGCGCCCGCGCGTGAGCACGGAGATCGACAACATCATCGCCATGACGGCGGAGATCGTGGCCAACGGCTTCGGCTACGTCACGCCCTCCGGTGACGTGTACTTCCGCGTCCGCGCGAAGGACGACTACGGCAAGCTCAGCCACCGCAACATCGAGGATCTCCGCACCGGCACGCGCTTCGAGCCCGGCGACGAGAAGGAGTTCCCGCTGGACTTCGCGCTGTGGAAGTCGGCGAAGCCCGGCGAGCCCGCGTGGGAGTCCCCGTGGGGCAAGGGCCGCCCGGGCTGGCACATCGAATGCTCCGCCATGTCGAGGCGGTACCTGGGGACGCGCTTCGACATCCACGGTGGGGGCCTCGACCTGATCTTCCCGCACCACGAGAACGAGATCGCGCAGGCCGAGGCTGCTGCGAACGACGAGCACGTCTTCGCGCGCCTGTGGATGCACAACGGCATGGTGCAGCGCGACGGCGAGAAGATGTCCAAGTCGATCGGCAACGTGGTCAGCGTCGAAGAGGCGCTGTCGCGCTGGTCGCCCGACGCGATCCGCCTCTACGTGCTCTCCAGCCACTACCGCTCGCAGACCAACCTCACTGACGAGGCGATGGCCGCCGCCGGCGCCGGCGTGGAGCGCCTGGCGCGCGCCGCCACGCGCGAGGTGCCGGACGACGCGCGCTCCGGTCGCGCCGAGCCGCCCGAGGGCGCGCGCGACAGCGACTTCATCGAAGCGCTAGATGACGACCTGGACACCTCGCACGCGCTCGCGGTGCTGTTCCGTCTGGCGACCGAGATCAACCGCGCGATCGATGCGAAGCGCAACGCCGACGACGTCCGCGCGATGCAGGCGACGCTCGGCGAACTGGCAGGCGTCCTCGGCCTGTCGCTGGAGCAGGGCGGCGACGACGGCGAGCGCGCCGACGCCGCGGAGATCGAGGCGCTGCTCGTGGAGCGCACGGAGGCACGCGCCGCGCGGGACTTCAAGCGTGCCGACGAGATCCGTGCTGAGCTCGACGCGCGAGGCATCGTGATCGAAGACACCCCGCAGGGCGCGCGCTGGAGCGTGAAGCGCTAGGGGATCAGATCGGAGCGCTAGGCCTCGACCGCCGCGAGTTGATCGCGGTAGCGCGCAGGCGGTGCGGGCGGCTTCGACAGGTAGAAGAAGATCGAGCCGACGCCCGCGATCCCCGCGAGGATGTCGAAGCCGATGCGGTAGCTACCGGTGAAGTCGAACACGTAGCCCGCGATCAGCGGGCCGAACATCGTCCCGATGATGATGACGATGTTCGAGACGCCCATGATCTTCCCGAACGCGGCGCGCCCGAAGTAGTCCGCGCGCAGCGCCGCCATCTGGGGGCCTCGCCAGCCCCACGCGTAGCCGTGCAGCAGCGCGAACGCGATCACCATCACGTCGTTCACCGCGTGCGCGAGCAGCAGCATGCCTGCGGCGTGCATGAACATGCAGGCCATGGTCACCGACTGCCGACTGCCACGATCACCAATGAATCCGCCGGTCACCGTGCCGATCCCGTACATGGCGGTAACGACCACCATGATCGCGGAGGCGTGTGTCAGCGAGTAGTGATGCTCGATCGTGAGGTTCGACACGAGGTGCACGTTCACCGCCGACACCACGAATAGCGCGGATCCGTGACCGAACGAGATCCACCAGAACACCGGGTGCCGCAACGCCTCGCCCAGCGTGAAGTTGATCGACTGCGAGGACGGTGCAGCCACCTCGCCCGCCGGGACCGGCGCCTCGCCACCGTCCATCTCGAGGCCGATGTCGTGCGGGTGATGGTGCATCAGCAGCGTGAGCGGCAGCGCGGAGACGATGAAGATCACGCCGGTGATGTCGGCGGTCGTGCGCCACCCGTAGCGCTCCAGCAGCAGCGCGACGAGGTAGAACGCCATGCCGCCGATCGACGTGCCGGACGCCGCGAGACTCAGCGCGGTGGAGCGCCGTCGCTCGAACCAGTGGATGACGAGGAACGTCGTCGAGATATAGCCGACGATGTTCGCGCCAATCGACATGACGAACAGCGCAAAGAAGAACGTGGTCAGCGAGTCGACGCGCGCGAAGAGGAAGAAGCTCAGCCCCGTCAGCACCAGCCCCGCGCGGATCACGGTGCGCGGCCCGAGTCGATCGAGGAACCAGCCGAGGATCGGCCCCGTCGCGCCGTAGACGGCCTGCTGCTCGGTAGCGCCCCACGACAGGATCGCCTTCGACCAGCCGAACTCCTGCCCCAACAGCACTACGTACCCGCCGTATGCCTGCTGGATCAGCGCAGTCTGCAGCGTCTGCACCAGCGACGCCATGACGACGATCCACCAGCCGAAGAAGAAGCGGGGCGGACGGGCGGCGGGTGACTGGGGCGGGGCGTCCGTGGTCATGGCGTCCAGTCTGGCACTGGACGCGGGCTGCGGCGAATCCTCGACGGCGGTCGCGCTAGTCGGCGGCCGGGCGCACGGGCGGCTTCGGTGGCCGCGCCAGCACGAAGAAGATCGAGCCCGCGCCGGACATGAGCGCGAGCATGTCGAAGCCGAAGCGGTAGCTGCCGGTGGTGTCGTACATGTACCCGGCGATCAGCGGCCCCGCGATCGTGCCGATGATGATGACGCCGTTCGAGACGCCCATGATCTTGCCGAACGACGCCCGCCCGAAATACTCCGCGCGGATCGCCGCCATCTGCGGGCCTCGACCGCCCCAGGCGATGCCGTGGATGATCGCGCCCACGATCAGCATCGTCGTGTTCGAGGAGTTCGCGATGAGCAGCATGCCCGTCATGTGCATCAGCATCGCCGCCGTCGCCAGCACACGCTTGTTCGCGTAGTCGCCGATGATCCCGCCGCCCAGGTTGCCGATCAGGAACATCGCCGTGATGAGCGAGGTCACCAGCGACGCCTCGTGCAGCGAGTAGCCGCGCGTTTCCGTGAGGAACAACTGCAGGTGCACATTGATCGCGGCGACAACGAACAGCGCGGAGCCGTGGCCGCAGGACACCCACCAGAACGCCGGCGTGCGCATGGCTTCGCGCAGCGTGAAGTTCGGCTCGTTCGCTCGCGCAGCGGCGCGTTCCGGCGACGCATCTTCCTCAACACTCGCGCCGTCGGGGAGCAGCCCCTTCTCGGCCGGCGTGTCCACGAAGAGCTGACACAGCGGCAGCCCGACGAGGATGACGAGCAGCGCACTGCCCATGACCGTGAGCCGCCAGCCGAGATGCTCGATCGAATAGACAACGGTGATCGGCAGCAGCATGCCCGCGAGCGCGCCGCCCATGCTGTTCAGACTGAGCGCTGTCGACCGACGCCGGTCGAACCACTGCACCATCAGTGACGTCAGCGTCAGGTAGCCCATCAGGCTGGAGCCCACGGCCATGACGATGAACGAGCCGTAGAACTGCCACAGGTTGTGGACGTTGCTGAAGAGGAACAACCCGATCGACAGCAGGACCACGCCGACGCGGGCGACGCGGCGTGACCCGAAGCGGTCCACCACCCAGCCCTGCCACGGGCCGTTGATGCCCGTCTCCATCTCTCGCAGGGCGGAGGCGCCCGAGAGCGAGGCAGTGCTCCAGCCGAAGTCGCTCCGCAGCGCCACGGCGTAAGAGCCGAACGCCTGGCCCAGCACGCTGCCGTTCAGGAACTGCAGCCCCGCCCCGGCCAGCGCGAGGTACCAGCCGTAGAAGATACGGCGGCGTCCGCGCCTCTCGGGAGGCGTCGCCGGGTGGCGTCTGGAGGGAAGGGTCATGGGGAGGTAGTCTACTCACCTGACCGCCAAGCCTCGAACCCCCGTTGGGGGAGGGAATCGTTGGCGGGGTGGTGCATTGACCCTGCGCGCAGGCGATTCCTATACTGGTTGATGGTCGCGCCTCCCGTTGTGGCGGAGGGCGACTTCTCTTTCTGGCGACCCGTTCGCGGAGCGCCGGGCGTGCCCGAGTGGCGCAACGGCAGCGCAGCCGATTTGTAATCGGAAGGTTAGTGGGTTCAAATCCCCTCTCGGGCTCCAACCGGGAGGGCGAGGCGGCTCGCGACCCGGGTGGCGAAAGAGAGATCCGGGCATGGGTGGGAGAGTGGCTAATTCCAGCGGACTGTAAATCCGCCGCCTAACGGCTACGCAGGTTCGAATCCTGCCCCATGCACCAGCAGTCCACTCGGTCCGGTCGCACACCACGCGTCCGAGGCCGCCGCAGAGTCCGGCCCCTGTAGCTCAGTGGTAGAGCGCGTTCTTGGTAAGAACGAGGTCATGAGTTCAACTCTCATCGGGGGCTCCATTCTGCTTCTGAATCTGCACTCCAACTGAAGTGCAGCCTCTCCGGCGCGGCGCCGGAATCGGTGGTGCAAAGCGAACGGGCCGGGCCGACCGCAGAGGTGGCCGGCGAAGGAGTGGCGACGACAGATGGCCAAGGGCGTATTCCAGCGGAACAAGCCGCACGCGAACATCGGGACGATCGGTCACGTTGACCACGGCAAGACGACGCTGACCGCTGCGATCACGAAGGTGCTCTCGCTGAAGGGGTTCGCGGACTTCTCGCGGTTCGACCAGATCGACAACGCTCCTGAGGAGCGCGCGCGCGGCATCACGATCGCCATCTCGCACATCGAGTACCAGACGGAAGCGCGTCACTACGCGCACGTC
>CANKAU010000046.1 GCA_947479915.1 Chloroflexota bacterium | reverse complement strand
CTGAAGGGGTTCGCGGACTTCTCGCGGTTCGACCAGATCGACAACGCTCCTGAGGAGCGCGCGCGCGGCATCACGATCGCCATCTCGCACATCGAGTACCAGACGGAAGCGCGTCACTACGCGCACGTCGACTGCCCGGGTCACGCCGACTACATCAAGAACATGATCACCGGCGCCGCCCAGATGGACGGCGCGATCCTGGTGGTCGCCGCTCCCGACGGTCCGATGCCGCAGACGCGTGAGCACCTGCTGCTCGCCCGCCAGGTCGAGGTTCCGTCCATCGTCGTGTTCCTGAACAAGTGCGACATGATGGAGGACGAGGAGCTCCTGGAGCTGGTCGAGCTGGAGCTGCGCGAGCTGCTCTCCGACAACGGTTTCCCGGGCGACGACACCCCGATCATCCGCGGCTCCGCGCTCAAGGCGCTGGAGTCCACGAGCACCGACCCGGATGCACCCGAGTACGCGTGCATCTGGAACCTGATGAACGCCGTTGACGCGTTCATCCCGCAGCCGGCGCGCCCGGTGGACCAGCCGTTCCTGATGGCCATTGAAGACGTCTTCGGCATCAAGGGCCGCGGCACCGTCCTCACCGGCCGCATCGAGCGCGGCGTGGTGAAGGTCGGCGAGACGGTGGAGATCGTGGGCGTGAAGGCCACGAAGTCGACCACCATCACCGGCGTCGAGATGTTCAACAAGACCCTGACGCAGGGCGAGGCGGGCGACAACGTCGGCTGCCTGGTGCGCGGCATCGAGCGCACGGAGGTCGAGCGTGGCCAGGTCCTCGCGGCCCCCGGCTCGATCACGCCGCACCGCCGCTTCAAGGGTGAGGTCTACGTCCTGAGCAAGGAAGAGGGTGGCCGCCACACCCCGTTCTTCAACGGCTACCGCCCGCAGTTCTACGTCCGCACCACGGACGTGACCGGCACGGCGAACCTGCCGGAGGGGACCGAGATGGTCATGCCGGGCGACAACATCCAGATGGAGATCGAGCTCATCTACCCGATCGCCATCGAAGAGGGTCTCCGCTTCGCCATCCGCGAGGGCGGTCGCACCGTCGGCGCTGGCGTCGTCACCCAGATCATCGAGTAAGAACTGAACCGTCCCCGCACCTCCGTCGCCACCGGGCGGCGGAGGCCGGGACACCGAGAGGAGCGGACGAATGGCCAAGGCCGGCGACCGCGATCACATCACGCTGGCGTGCACGGAGTGCCGTGAACGCAACTACACCACCAAGAAGAACAAGCGGAACGATCCCGAGCGGATCGAACTGAAGAAGTACTGCCCGCGCTGCCGCGTGGCGCAGCCGCACCGCGAGACCCGCTAAGCTCTTAGCTGCCTCGTACAGTTCCAGACGCGATCACCGCCGCAGGCGGGAGTCAGGACAAGACCATGGGACGAGAAGCGCGGCGCGCCCAAGAGCGCGCCGACCGCCGTCAAAAGCAGCGCGAAGCCGCCTCGCCGCGTCGCGCTGTGGGCCCCTCCATCTCGGCACCCGCCGCGCCCGGTGAAGACCGCGGCGGCTCGCTGCTGAAGCCCCGCTGGGCGATGGACATCATCAGCGAACTCCGCAAGGTCACCTGGCCCACGCGCCGGGAGACGACGAACCTCACGGGCGTCGTCATCATCGTGTCGCTCGCGCTCGGTGTGCTGCTCGGCGGCGCCGACCTGCTGTTCGGCTGGCTGGTCGAGCAGACGCTGCTGCGTTAGGGGCTTCCCGTGAACGACACGCACACGACCGAGACGGACGAGTCCGCGATCCCTGATGACGGGCGCGCGTGGTACATCGTCCAGACCTACTCGGGCTACGAGAACAAGGTCAAGACGTCGCTGGAGCAGCGCGTCAAGACCATGGACATGAGCAACAAGATCTTCCAGGTGATCATCCCCACCGAGGAAGAGATCGAGATCAAGGACGGTCAGCGCAAGACCGTCTCTCGCAAGTTGTTCCCCGGCTACGTCTTCGTGCAGATGGTGATGGCGGACGACGCGTGGTACGTGGTCCGCAACACCCCCGCGGTCACCGGCTTCGCCGGCGCCACCGCGGACGACCGAGCGAAGCCCACGCCGCTGCCGGACGCCGAGGTCGACCAGATCCTGAAGCAGATGACCTCCGCGCAGCCGCGCGTGAACGTCGGCTTCCAGATCGGGGAGTCCGTGCTGGTTACGGACGGCCCGTTCAGCGACATGATCGGTGTCGTCGACTCGATCGACGTCGAGAAGGGGCGCGTCCGCGTCCTGGTATCCATGTTCGGGCGTGAGACGCCCGTCGAGCTGGACTTCCTCCAGGTCGAGAAGCAATAGCGCACAACCTCCAGATGGAGGGAGCGGCGGGGCGACCGAGGAACTCGGCCTGACCCCACGCGATAGGAGAGACACGTGGCGAAGAAGGTCCGCGCTGTCGTGACCCTGCAGATCCCCGCCGGAGCGGCTACGCCTGCTCCCCCGGTCGGTACTGCACTGGGCCCGCACGGCATCAACATCATGGACTTCGTGAAGGGCTACAACGAGGCGACGAAGAACCTGACCGGGCAGATCATCCCTGCCAAGATCACGATCTTCGAAGACCGCTCGTTCACCTTCGTGACCAAGACGCCGCCGGCGTCTGACATGCTGCGGCGCGCCGCCGGCATCCCGAAGGGCTCCGCGAAGAACCTGCAGACCATGGTCGGCAGCGTCACCCGCGCCCAGATCCGCGAGATCGCGCAGACGAAGCTCCCCGACCTCAACACCAACGACATCGACGACGCCATCCGAAGCATCGAGGGCTCCGCGCGCTCGATGGGAATCGAGATCAAGTAGCCATGCCGAAGGTTGCGAAGCGCATCGGTGGCCTGCGTGAGCAGGTGGACAAGGACAAGGCGTACTCGATCGCGGAGGCCATCGCCCTCGTGAAGAAGTGCGCGACCGCGAAGTTCGACGAGACCGTCGAGCTGCACATGAAGACGGGCCTGGACGGACGACACGCCGACCAGCAGCTCCGCGGCTCCGTCATCCTCCCCAACGGCATCGGCAAGGACGTCCGTGTCCTGGTCTTCGCCGAGGGTGAGGCCGCGACTGCCGCGCAGGCCGCCGGCGCCGACATCGTCGGTTCGGACGACCTGATCCGCCAGGTGCAGAACGGCTTCCTGGACTTCGACGTGGCCATCGCTCAGCGCGAGCTGATGGGCAAGGTCGGTAGCCTGGGCCGCGTGCTGGGTCCTCGTGGTCTCATGCCGAACCCGCGCAACAACACCGTGGTCAACACGGAGGACATTGCGCGCGGCGTGAACGAGGCGAAGTCCGGCCGCGTGGACTTCCGCATTGACCGCACCAACGTCCTGCACGTCATCCTGGGCAAGGCCTCCTTCACGGAGGAGCAGCTCATGGGCAACCTGCAGGCGATGGTGAACGAGATCCAGCGCAACCGGCCGACCGGTGCGAAGGGCGATCTGATCCGCACCGCCTCCCTCACCTCCACCATGGGCCCGGGCGTCCGCCTGGACCTGGTCGAGATCAAGGGCGCAGCGACGGCCCAGAACAACAACTAGGACACCCCGGGGCGCCGGCCCGCCTGCCTCCGGGTAGACGAGAACCGGCGCCTCGGCCATACTCGAACGAGCGCCTCCGCAGAGCGGAGGCACCCGCCGAAGAACACGGGCCCCCGATTCCTGGCACTGCCGGGTCAGGGGATAACGACCGAGACCGGTCACCCGTCGAGGCGAGGGCATACGCAGCACCTCCGGCGCTCAGCGCCGCCGCGTGACGCGCCCTCACCCACAGGCGGTGCAGGGCGCGTTGTTGATCTGGGGCCCGTCCCCACCTCGACGTCGACGCGGAGAAGGAGGAGCGCTTGCCAACGCAGCGCAAGGTGGACCAGGTCGCCAAGATCTCCGAGCTGATCAGCCGGGCTGAGATCGCCATCTCCACCGCCTACCAGGGCGTGCCGATGGCGAAGCAGACCGAGCTGCGCACGCAGCTCCGAGAAGCTGGCGCCGAGATGCTGGTCGTGAAGAACACGCTCCTGCGGATCGCCGCGGAGCAGACCGGCAAGATGGAGTTCGCGCAGATCTCGGAAGAGGCCACGGCACTCGTGGTCGGCTTCGGTGAGCCGGTCGCGGCGGCGAAGGCGCTGACCGCGTTCATCCGCGCGAACAACGACACCAAGGTCGCGATCCGCAAGGCCGTCGTGAGCGGCCAGGTGGTGGACGAAGCCTACGTGCGTGACCTGGCCACGCTCCCCTCCCGGGAGCAGCTGGTCGCCACGCTGGCCGGGAACCTCGTCGGCAAGATCGCCGAGCTCTCCGGTCTGCTGGTCGCCACGCAGCGCGAGTTCGCCGGCCTCCTGGAGGCGCGGGCGAAGCAGCTCGAGGGTGCCGCGTAGCGGTCACCGGTACACGCATCCAAACAGTGGCGCTGACCCCGTCAGCATCCAACGAAGTGCAACGAACCGCCCCGGTGGCGGCATGTGGAGGACACGATGAGCAAGATTGACGACGCGCTCGACATCATCAAGGGCATGACCCTCATTGAGCTGCGCGACCTGAACAAGGCGATCGAGGAAGAGTTCGGCGTCACCGCCGCGGCTCCCGTCGCCATGATGGCCGCCCCGGCCGGCGGCGACGCCGGTGCTGCGGCTGCCGAGGAGCAGGACGAGTTCACGGTGATCCTCGCCGACTTCGGCGCGAACAAGATCAACGTCATCAAGGCCGTCCGTGAGCTCACCAACCTTGGCCTCAAGGAGGCCAAGGACCTGGTCGAGGCTGCCCCCAAGCCCATCAAGGAGTCGGTCGGCAAGGAAGAGGCCCAGGCGGCCAAGGCCAAGCTCGAAGAGGCCGGCGCCAAGGTCGAGCTCAAGTAGTTCACCTGCCACTGCTCCCCGCCGGGTTCGCCCCGGCGGCGTGACGCAGGACCACACGAGGGAGCACCGGGCTGCGGCGGCCGGTGCTCCCTCGCTGTTTGTCCGGACTGCTTGTCCGGACTGCTTGTTCGGGCGGTGCGTCCGAGCGGTTCGTCCGGACTCCGATCACCCATCCATCCCGGCCCGTGAGCCGTCCCGCTGAGCGGTCGATCGAGGTGCCTCGATCCCGTGCGCGCGACCTTGGCAGTGAGGCCACAGCAAGGCGCGCCGAGCGATGCGGCAGCGGGCGCGCCGGTGTAGGCTTCGATCGTGCAGTGCTTCAAATGTGATCAGGACGCCGTCCAGGAGTGCCCGCGCTGCGGCGCGCTCTACTGCGACGATCATGGGGCGGAGCTCTGCGACCGCTGCATGGATCCCGTGCTCGCGGTGCCGTCCTACCGCGTCTTCCGCGGCTCGCTGGCCGCGCTCCTCGTCGGCTCGATCGTCGCGGTGTGGCTGCTGGTGCTCCCGCCGAGCAGCGCGGACCGTGACCAGACGCCCTCGGCGCTCTCCGGCGTCGTGCCCACCGCCGCAGCCTCGAAGTCCACGGCCGCCGCCAGCCCGACGGCTGCGGCGAGCAGCACCGCACGACCCGGCTCGCCGACGCCCGGCGCCAGCGGCACGCCGGCCGGCACTGCCACGCCGTCCGCTTCGCCGACGCCCAGCGCGACGCCCACCTCGACCACCTACGCGGTGAAGTCGGGTGATACCCTCACCGGCATCGCGGATCAGTTCGGGACGACTCCCGAGGCGATCCAGCGGGCCAACAACATCACCAACGCGACCGGTCTCCAGATCGGCCAGCAGTTGACGATCCCCCGGTAGGCTCCATGTTCGACCCGAACGTGCTCGAGGAACGCTCCAACACCCGGACGTCGGTGGTACTGCGCGCGGCGATCCTGACGCCCACGGCGATCGTGCTGCTGCTCCTGCTCGGCCTGTCCGCGTCGTACCTGCCCGCCTCGTTCCTGGCGGTGCTGGTGCTGACGCTCGGCGGCATCCCGGCGGCGATCGAGGCGGTCGCCGCTCTGCGCGACCTGCGCGCCGAGCCGACGACCACGCGCGGGCAGGTCGCCCGGCTGTGGAAGAAGAGCCGCTTCCTGTTCGCCGGCCGCGTCGACTACATGCTCGTCGACCGCAAGCTGTTCGAGGTGAACCCGATCTCCGCCGCGGAGCTCCACGAGGGCGACGAGGTGATCGTGGAGCACTGGCCGCACACCAACGTCCTGATCTCGCTGCAACGAGCGCCGAAGATCTAGCGCCGTGACGGCGCGCGTTCCGGACTCCGATCCCGCGCCCCAGTACCAGTTCCGCGTCGCCGAGATGCCGGAGGACGATCGTCCTCGCGAGCGCATGCACCGCCTCGGCAGCGGCGCGCTCAAGTCCGAGGAACTCCTCGCGATCCTGCTCCGCACCGGCACCGCGCAGGAGGACGTGCTGCACGTCGCCGCGCGGCTGCTGCACGAGCGTGGCGGGCTGCGCGGGCTCGCCGCCACGGACCTCGCGACGCTCGGGCGCGCGCACGGCGTAGGCCCGGCGAAGGCATCCACGATCGCGGCGGCGTTCGAGCTCGGTCGCCGCGCGGCGATCGAGGAGGGCGGCGCGCGGCCCACGGTGACGAGCCCGCAGGACATCGCGCGGCTGCTGCACCCGGAGATGGAACTGCTGCAGCAGGAAGAGCTGCGCCTGCTCATCCTCGATACCAAGCACCACGTGCTCGCCGCGCCCGTGCTGTATCGCGGCACGGTGAGCTCCGCAGGCGGGCGCGTCGCAGAGCTGTTCCGCGAGGCGGTACGCCTGAACGCGAGCAAGATCGCGCTGGCCCACAACCACCCCAGCGGCGACCCCGCGCCGAGCCCGGACGACATCGCCTTCACGCGCGAAGCGGTCGAGGCCGGCACGCTGCTGGAGATCGCCGTCCTTGATCACCTCGTCTTCGGCCACGGCCCCGGCCGCTGGGTGTCGATGCGCGAGAAGCGCCTCGGCTTCGACTAGAACCCACCTCGCCGGATCGAGGCTGCCGCGCGCGACCGGTGCGCGGCGCATCGGCAGCACGCGCGTAGGGGCCCTCGTGCGTGTTACGATCACGCAACGCTCGAGCGGGGCGCAGCCTGCGGGGACGCATGAACTGGCTCGACCTGCTGATCGTCGGCATCCTCGCGTGGACCACGTTCCGCGCCTTCTCCTCCGGCCTCATTCGCGAAGTCGTCTCGTTGCTGGGCCTCGTGGCCGGCATCGCGCTGTCCGGCGCGTTCTATGACGACCTCTCCTCCAACCTCGAGTTCGTGATCGCGGATCCGACCACCCGGCAGCTGGTGGCGTTCGCGGCGATCTTCGTCGGCACCACGGTGGCGGGCGCGGTGATCGCGGCGGTGCTGCACACGGCGGCAGCGCTGCTGTTCCTCGGCCCCCTCGACAAGCTGGGCGGCGCGGCGTTCGGGCTGATCAAGGGGCTGCTGCTGGTGCAGATCCTGCTGGTCGCCGTCTCCGTGTTCCCCGCCCAGACGAGCGTGGCCAACGCGGTCGCCTCGTCGACGCTGGCGCCGGCGTTCCTGCGCTTCTCGCCCATTATCAAGGCGGCGCTGCCCGCCGAGTTCCAGGATCCGCTGGGCCAGCTCCTGCGCTGGCAGACTGGTGTGCCAGCCGTCCCCGTCGCCCCGTCGACGCCGAAGCGCTAGCGCCGCCGGGGGCACCCCGCATTACACGATCGTGCAGCCCGCGCGGCGTGCCTCGGTGGCTCAGGGCTCCCACCGATCCGGTACACTCTGCGTGTTCCCCACCGGAGTCCGATGCGCGGGGTCATTCGTACCGACCCTGCCGATGGGAGGGTGCGGTGTCCGTTCAGCGGCGTGCGCTGGTTCTGAACCAGAACTACGAACCGCTCAACGTGTGTTCGGTTCGCCGTGCCTTCGTGCTCGTCTTCCACGGCAAGGCCGAGGTGCTGGAGAACGGCGAAGGCGCCATCTTCGGTGCGAGCGACCAGTACGACACCCCCTCGGTCATCCGCCTCCGCCACTTCGTCCGCCGCCCGCATCCTCGCCCGCGCCTGAGCCGCCGCGAGGTCTTCGCGCGCGATCAAGAGCGCTGCCAGTACTGCGGCCGGCGCGGCGGTGACCTGACGCTGGACCATGTGATGCCGAAGCATCGCGGTGGGCCGCATGTGTGGGAGAACCTCGTCACGGCGTGCCGCGCGTGCAACCACCGGAAGGGCGGGCGCACGCCGCAGGAGGCGCGCATGGAGCTGCTGTCTGAGCCTCGACGCCCCTCGACGCACCCGGCCGTCATGTTCGCGCCGTACCTGGAGCGCTACCGCGAGTGGAGCCCGTTCGTGTTGTCGTGGACGAAGGGCATGACCTTGCCCGGCGACGGCGACCTCGAGGTCGTTGCCTCGTAGCGAACGAGGACGCGCGCTGGCGAAGCGTCGAGGTGCGTCGCCCCTGCGCCGGGTGTCGGCTCGGCCGCGACGTGCGCTAGGCGACGGCGCCGTTACGGAGATCCTCGATGCCCACGTAGGCAGCGAGGTTGAGCGCGTCACGGACGGCGACGAGCGCTTCGAGGCAGGCGCCGGGCGTGGCCCAGCCCTTCTCGCGCACGAGCGCCACCACGCGCTCGCCCTGCTCGGCGGCGTGCGGGAGCTTCTCGGCGAACGGGCCCTTCAGCGAGGCCCACAGCTCGGCGGGGTGCTCGATCGCGAAGCGCGCGTACTGCAGCGTGGCGAACGCGCCGCCCGGCGAGTCGAGGTCGTCCCAGTCCTTCGGCGCATCGCGCAGCAGGTCCTTCAGACCGGCGTGACGCTGCTCGATCTCCCACGTCATGTCGAGGTTCAGCGACGCCAGCGCGCTGTCCGCCTCCGGCGCCATGATCAGCTCACGCAGGGTGGTGCGAACCAGGTCGCCGCCGTACACCTCGCGCGGGCCCTCGACGACGGTGGGGTAGCGGTCGAGGTGCTGGCGGATGTGCTGCAGCGCCACGCCGAAGATGTGCGGCAGCGCGTGCGTGGGTACGCCGTTGTGCAACGAGACGATCGCCGCGCCCGGCTCCCAGTCCACGCTGGAGAACGCGCCTGCCTCGAACGGCTCGACGTGCAGCTCGCTCTCGGCCTCGGTGCGCAGGCGCGCCTCCAGGTCCGCGTAGAGCGCGTCCAGGGCGGGGCCGATGTCCTTGCCGATGACCTTCACGTGCGCTCCCTCTCTTGCCGCTATTCGAACAGCGGCTGGCAGACGACACAGTAGTTGGTCTCGCTACCGGACCGCACCTGCGCCTTGATCTCGCTCCCGCAGCGCGGGCACGGCTTGCCACCCTGGCGGTGCACCTTCAGGTGCTCACGCCACTCCTCCTTCTTGCCGAGGCCCTCGCCCTGCACCGTGGCGTCCACGATCGCGATGCTCTCGTCCTCGACCTCGCGCATGCACGCGTACAGGCGGCGCAGGTCGGCCTCGTCCATGGTCGCGCGACGTCGATGTGGGTGGAGCTGGGCAGCCCAGAGGATCTCGTCCGAGTAAGCGTTGCCAATGCCGCAGATGAACTCCTGGTTCGTCAGCGTCGCCTTGATCTGACCGCGCCGCGACTTGATGCGTGCGAGGAACTCGTCCTCCGTCACGGCCATCGCGTCTGGGCCGAGCGTGGGCCATTGCGGGATCGTCGGCAGCTCCTCCGGCCCGGCGACCAGGTACCAGCGGCCCATTCGGCGCATGTCGGAGTACCGCAACTCGTGCCCGTTATCGAACGCGACGATGACGCCCATGCGCCCGGTCTTCTTCGCACCCGCCTCCACCCAGTGGAAGCGCCCCGTGAGCATGGGGTTGATGACGAGGATTCGACCGGCGTCGATGAAGAACAGGAGGAACTTCCCGAGGCGGTGGATCTCGCCGAAGCGGTGCCCCGCGAGCGTCGCGAGGCCTTCCGTGCCGGTGCGGACGAGCCACGGGATCGGCGCCTCGGTGTGAGTGACGGTGAGGCCGTCGAGGCGCGGCATCAGGTAGTGGCGGATCGCCTCGAGGTCCGGGATCTCAGGCATCGCGCACTCCTTTGCCGACGGAGCACAGGATACCCGACGCGGGGTCGCGCGGCGGGCGCGGCGAGGACGCCGCGACGGGCTAGGCGCGCTTCCAGCGAGGGTAAGAGCCGAGGACGCGCAGCCACTGCGTGATCGTGGCCGCTTCCTCCAGCACGCCGCGCACCACGGCGTCGCGGCGGTGGCCCTGCACGTCGCAGAAGAAGACGTACGTGCCGAGCTGGCGACGCGTGGGACGCGACTCGATGCGTGTGAGGTTCAGGCCGTGGCGCGCGAACAGCTGGAGCACCTCCACGAGGGAGCCCGGGCGGTCGTGCGCGGTGGTGAAAGCGAGCGACGTCTTGTCGTCGCCCGTGGGCTCGGCGTCCTCGCGCGAGAGCACCACGAAGCGCGTCTCGTTGTCGCGCTCGTCGCCGATGTCGCGCGCGTAGATCGTCGCGCCGTACAATTCGGCGGCGTACTCGCTGCCAACGGCCAGCGTGCCGGGCTCGTGCATCGACGCCTCGACGGCACCGGCCGTGGAGAGCGCCGCGACGGGCTTCGCGTTCGGAGCGAGCTGCACGAGGCGCTGGCGGCACTGCGCCAGGCCCTGCGGGTGCGAGTAGACCACCTGCGCCTGCGCGGCGTTGATGCCGGGCGCACCGACCAGGTGGTGCTGGATCGACAGGACGACCTCGCCACAGATGCGGAGGTCGAACTCCGGTCCGATCAGCAGATCCATCGTCTCGATCG
>CANKAU010000045.1 GCA_947479915.1 Chloroflexota bacterium | reverse complement strand
GGGCCTGACGAACCCGATCGGCCTCGGCCTGTTGGCGGGTGCCGCGCTCGTTGGCGGCGCCTACGCGCTCTACAAGCTCTGGAAGAACAAGCGCAGCAAGAACAAGAACATCGGCGGTGGCGAGAAGAACCAGGGCGAGGCGAAGGCCGAGCTGGCCGCGACGCTGTTCTCGCGCGCGATCCAGGGCGGCGAGTCCGACTACCAGGCGATCCTCGTTAACCTCGGCTTCGACGCGGGCAAGGTGCGACGAGGCGTCGCCGGCGGAATCACGCAGGCGCACATCCTCCAGCGGCTCGGCTAGCCAGTCCCGCGGGAGGATGCCCATGGCCCACGCGATCATCGAGCACGCCCGGCGCGAGTTGCCGGAGTACGGCTTCGAGACCGAGTTGCTCGGCGGCGTCGGCGAGCCCACGCAACTCCTCGTCAAGACCGTGCCGGACTACGCCGGGCGCGAGCGCTGGATCCTCGTCACCGTCTACGAGGATCTCGGCGTGAACCTGGAGGATGCGTGGCTCGTGCAGTTCTTCCACCGCTTCCCGGTGGAGGCGCCGGCCGGGGATTCGCGCGGTGATCTCGCACGCCTGCTGGTGGCGGCGAACAACCGACTAACGATCGGCCAGTTCTGCTTCCGCGAGGAGGACGCCCTCCTCTACTACCGCGCGGTCGCGATGTTCCCCGAGGGCGCCGAGGGCTGGACGAAGCTGCTGGGCGAGCACCTCTTCTTCTCGATCTTCCAGATCGACGAGTTCGGTGCGGCGATCGAGGCCGTGGCCAGCGGGACACGGACGCTGGTCGAAGCGTTCGCCGCCGACCCCCGCCTCGGGCCGCTGGCCTAGCGATGGCGACTGCGTTGAGGAGCGGGCGATGAGCGAGCGAGCACGCGCGCTCCCCGCGAAGCCTCGACGCCCCGCGCCGTCGGCCGTCCGCACGCAACACCACGAGGACACCCTGCCCGACGAGGCGAGCGCGGTACAGCGCCTCGCGTCCGGGGCCGGCAACCGCGCCACGCTCCACGCCCTGAACGACCTCACCCCCGCGCAGCGCCACCCCGCGCACCATGATCACCCTGTCGGTGCCGGCCCCAACCGCTACGAGGTCCTCGGGGTAAAGGTGCCGCCACCGCGCGGTGGCTGGCGCATCCAGCGCGAGCTACGCGGGCAGTTGGAGAAGTCGTTCCAGACCGACCTCGGCGGCATCCGGCTGCACGAGGATCCCTCCGCGACCGATCTGGACTCCCTCGCGTACACGCGAGGGGCCGACATCTACATGGCGCCGGGGCATTACCAGCCGCACTCCGGCAGCGGGAAGCGCCTGCTTGCGCACGAGATCGTGCACGTCATCCAGCAGCGCGCCGACCGCGTTCCGTCGCCCACGGCGATGCAGGGCCTGCCCGTCAACGAGGACCACAACCTGGAGCGCGAGGCCGACCGCCTGGGACGGCGCGCGACGTGGGGACTGCCCGCGGCCGTGCACGGCGCGCGCGACAGCGTGCACCACCGCCCCACCGGCGTCACGCAGCCCTCGCACGGATCGATGTAGGTCGCCTCGCCTCGCTCGATTGAACAGCTCCCGCTCGCGCTGCACACGGCGGGCGCTTCGCCTACGATGGGCGCGCGGATGGGGGAGAGCCGGTGAACCGGCAACCTGAGCCCTGGGAGTTGTTCGCCTCCGGCCTGTTGCAGGCCGAAGCATTGCTGCGCCGCGTCTCGGGGCTGCCTCCGCGTGACCTCGCCGGCCTCGTCATCGACGACGTCGAGGTGGATCGCATCCTCGCCGCGCTCCCCGGCCTCGACGGCCCGACGGCCGACGACCTCGCCCCGACGCGGGAGCAGCTCGCCCCGCGGCTGCATGCGCTGCGTGCGCAGTTCCACGCGTCGCTGGCCGTCCCGACTACGGACAGCATGTTCGTCGCCACCGCGTGGCGCGCAGGACTCACCGCCGCCGAGGCCGAAGTGTTCGCGCTGGTCGCGGGGGTGGAGATCGATCCTGCCCGCCAGCGCCTGCTCGCGTACATCCAGGACAACGTCAGCGCGACGCGGCTCTGGCTCTCCACGATCGATGCCATCCTCCCCGCGCCGCACGCTGGCGTCCGTGCGCTCGCGCCCTCGGGTCGCCTCGCGCGTGCGGAACTGTTACACGTCGATACCGAGGGGACGTGGGGCACGCGCACCGTGACGCTGCACGACCACGTCGCGTGGGCGTTGCACGGCGCGCTGGGTGCCACGAACGACGCATCGGATCTGCCGACCCGCGCGCGCATCGAACACCCCGCCGGCATGACCGAGTACGGCGATGCGTTCCTCATCGTGAGCGGCATCGATCGCCAGTCACGACTCATCACCGCCTACGAGCACGCGGCCGCCGCGCACTTCCTCGTCACGCCGGTTCCAGCGGATGCCGCGGCATGGCGCGCGGTCGTGCGCGCCGCGACGCTCAGCGGCCTCGGCGTGGTGATCGAGGTCGAGGGCGAGCTGCCGCCGGAGGCCGCGCACTGGATCGAGCGCGCCGACCACCTCGCGTGGGCGCTGTCCTCGGCGAAGGAGATCTCGCTGGAGTCGCTGCCCGCCCGCCCATGGGCGGAGTACCGCGCGGACGCGACAACCGCTACGGCGGAGGACTGGCGAGGCGCCCTCGGTCGCGACCCGGAACCGCGCCACCGCCTGAGCCGCGAGCAACTGCGCCTCGTCAGCACCGCCTACCCCGGCGTGGGTCGGGACCTCGATGCAGCGGTCCGCCGACTCGCGAGCGGGCATCTCGACTCGCTGTCGGTGCGGATCCAGCCGGCGCGGACGTGGGATGACCTCGTGCTGCCGCCGCACCAGGATCGGCAGCTGAAGGAGCTCGTGTCACGCTACCGCCACCGCGGGCGCGTCTACGACGAATGGGGCTACAGCCCGCGCCCCTCCATGGGTGTCGTCGCGCTGTTCGCGGGCCAGTCCGGCACGGGCAAGACGCTCGCGGCCGAGGTGATCGCGAAGGAGCTGGGACTCGACCTCTACAAGATCGACCTCTCATCCGTCGTGTCGAAGTACATCGGCGAGACCGAGAAGAACCTCGAACGCATCTTCACCGCAGCGGGTGCGGCGAACCTCGTGCTGTTCTTCGACGAAGCGGACGCGATCTTCGGCAAGCGCTCCGAGGTGTCCGACGCGCACGACCGCTACGCGAACATTGAGGTCGCGTACCTGCTGCAACGCCTCGAGCTGTACGACGGGCTCGTGGTGATGGCGACCAACCTGCAGGGCAACATCGACCAGGCGTTCCTGCGCCGTATCCACGTCGCCGTCGACTTCCCGCTGCCGGACGAGGCAGAGCGCCGCACGATCTGGGAGCGCTCCTTCCCGATCACCGCTCCTTCCGAGCCGCTGGACTTCGACTTCCTCGCGAAGCAGTTCAAGGTGACGGGCGGCATCATCCGCAACGCGTCGCTGGCCGCCGGGTTCTTCGCCGCCGAGGAAGGCGTGCCGATCTCCATGGACCTCGTCATGCGCGGCGTGGAGCGCGAATTCGAGAAGATGGGCCGCCTGCGATCCGCGACGGACTTCGGCCCGTACCAACCGAACGGTCGAGGCACGAACGGCACGGCGCCCTCGAACGGCACTGGTACGCCGGGGCGCCCGTTGAGCGAGGCACGCTGATGCTGCACCTGCTGGACGACGCGCTGGAGGCCTACCTTCGCGGCGAGGTGCCCCTGCAGGGCAACGACGTGGACGTGGTCTTCGCGCGCCCCGACAAGGAGTGGGGCGCGGCAGTGATCCGCCCGACGATCAACCTGTTCCTGTGGGACATCCGCCGCAACACGGGCGCGCAGGAGTCCGGCATGGAGTGGATGGAGGTCGGCGGCAAGCGGATGCGCCGCGCACCGCAGCCCCGCGTCGACTGCCGCTACATGGTGACGGCATGGGCCGGCGATCCGCGAGACGAGCACCAGTTGCTCGGCGCGGTCCTGGGCGCGCTCATGCGCTTCAGTGAGATGCCGGAGCGGTACCTCGTCGGCCCGCTCGGCGAGACGCGACCGCTGCCGACGATCAACGTGCCGCGCTTCGACGGGTCGCACAACGCCGACTTCTGGACCGCGATCAGCGGCGAGATGCGTCCTGCGGTCGACCTCGTCATCTCTGCGACGTTCGACGCCGCCGTCCTCGCCGAGGCCGGGCCGCCCGTCACCAGCTTCACGCTCGGCACCCGTCGCACAGACGATCCCGCGAGCCGCGAGGAACGCGCCGGCGCGAGTGCGCCGGCCGATCCCGCCGCGGCCACCTCGACGCCCGTCGAGTAGCTTCGTCCGCATCATCCGCAGACGGGCAGCGAGCCGGGGTTCCCCCGGCTCGCTCGTGATCGCCGCGATCCCCGCGATCACCGCAGGACGCGTGCGGTACGCGCTACTTGGTCTTCCACGCCGGCAGCGTCCACTCCAGCCCCGGCGGGTGGTTGCCGGTCACGAAGTTGCGCAGCTTCGCGTTGTAGACGCCCGTGGTCGTGGGCGTCGGGCGCTGCGTCATCGGGAGGTGCTTCTCCCAGATGAACAGCTGGATCTTCTTGGACTTCTCCACCGCTTCACGGTCATCGAGGGTGGACTTCAACTCATCCATCATCTTCGTGACCTCGCCGTCCTCGAAGTTGGAGCCGTTGCGGTTGCCGCCCTTCAGGTACGGCGCGAAGAGGTGCTCCATCCAGTTGGGAATGCCGTAGGACGTGGTGCACATGTCCGCGTACCCACCGAGGTATGCCTTCGGCAGGTAGATGCTGTAGTCCTCGGTCTTCGGCGTCATCTTGATGCCGAGGTTCGTGTCCCACGCCTTCTGCAGGAACTGAGCCTGGACACCGTCCGTCGTGCCGTTGGAGCTGTAGTAGTACTCCACCGTCATGCCGGGCTTGCCGCCCGCGGCGTCGTAGAGCTTCTTCGCCTCGGCGACATCGAACTTCTGGACGTTGTGCGCCTTGACCTCGGCCTCACTCAGTGCCCACTTGCCGAAGTCCACCTGCACGATGCCGCTCCACCGACCCTGCGCCTGCAACGTCTGGTCGATGTACGCCTGCCGGTCGAACGCCTTCGACATCGCGAGGCGGATCCGGTAGTCGGCCCACTTCGGGTTCTTCAGGTTCCACGTGATGTTCGTACCGCTCGAGGACAGCAGCGGATACTGCGTGACGTTCGGCCCCTCGACGCCCTTGAGGTCGGCCTGTGTCAGTCCGCCGATGCCAAAGTCCACCTGGCCCGTCTTCATCGCGGCGTTACGAGACGCGGCGTCCGGCATGACCTTGAACAGGAACTTGTTGAACCAGATGTTCTTCGCGTCGATGAAGTCGGGGTTCTTGCTGAGGGTTGATCCCTCGCCTTGCAGGTATTTCTCGTGGATGTACGGGCCCGGACCGATCACCTTCGTCTTGTAGTCGTTCTCGATCTCCGGCGGCGTCAGCAGCGCCGTCTCCGCCGCGAGCGACGAGATGAGGTAGCGCGACGGGCGCTTCAGCTTCAGCACCACGGTCTGCTTGTCAGGCGTCTCGATCGTGTCGATGTCACTGAAGCGGTTGGTGAACGTGCTCTTCGGGTGCTTCATGTAGCGGTCGATAGAGAACTTCACATCGGCCGAGGTGAACTCGCGGCCGTTCAGTGGCGCGATGTTCTGGTACTTGATGCCGGGCTTCAGCTTGAACGTCAGCGTCTTGCCGCCGTCGGCCTGCTCGAACGACTGCGTCGCCCACGAGGGCACCCACTTGATGGACGTCGGATCCTTCGGGTCCTCGAGCGCGGAGTACAGCAGCTTGGGGTACACGAGGCCGATGCGCTCGGGGATCGTGTAGACGTTGGAGTCCAGCGGCTCCAGGCTCGGCGCGTCGCGCGTCTGCACCGCGACGAACGCCTCGCTCATTTGCGGCTTCTCGGCTGCCGGCGCGTTCGAGGCTCCCGGTGCCCCCCCTGCGGCGCTGCCCGCGGCCGGCGCTGATGCGCTCGGGCCGTTGCCACAGCCGATCAGCGCCGCACCGGCGAGCCCGATGCTTCCGACTCCGACGCCGCGCATCACCGCGCGCCGTCCGATCCTCCTACTCCAGACATGCGAGATGTCAGTCACCAGAGCCTCCCTCCAAGGCGGGTTGATGACGGCACCGTATGAATTACGAATGTTGTCTGTCAATACATGCGTCATAGCGCGACGCACGCACGCGGCAAAGCAGGGTCAGATGACGCGGTGCTCCGCGAGGACGAGGATCTCCTCCGGCGAGAAGCCGAGGTGTGCGAGGACCTCAGCGTTGTGCTCGCCGAGCGCGGGGGCGGCTGCGTTGGTCCAGGGCGTGACGCCCATCCGCACCATCGGCCCGGGCTGCATGACTTCCCCCGCCTCGGGGTGGTGGTAGGTGAACCAGAAGTCGCGCTCGACGTAGGCGCCGTCGCTGAGCACCTCGGCGGGGGTCATCACCTCGGTGAAGTGCAGGCGGGCCGCCTGGGCGCGTCGCACGACCTCCCACTTGTCGTACTGCGCGAGCCACTCGTCCATGATCGCGTCGATCTCATCGGCGTGACCGTGGGGGGTCTTGAGGATCTCCGGGTCGTTCAACCTCGGATCCATGACTTCGCCCATGAGCTGCGGGTAACGGAAGTTGCCATGCGCGTGGATCCAGCCGCCGTCCGCGCACGGACGGAAGGTGCTGGGGTAGTTGCTGTGCGCCTGCTGCCCGTTGAGGCGCGCACCGCTGCGCTTCGCGATCTCGCCGCGCAGGATGTACGCGGCGGGCGAGCCACCGCCCGAGAGGAAGGCCGCTGCCTCAGCCTGGGCCACGTCGATCCACTGCCCCACGCCCGAGGCATCCCGCGCAGTGATGGCCGCGATCGCGGCGAGCGCGCCCTGGTAGCCCGCGTGGATCGCCGTCTGCTCGCCGTACGCCTTGTGTGGCTCGCGATCCGGGTCGCCTGCCAGCGACATGTACCCGCTGGCCGCGTACACCACCAGCTCGTTCGCGAGGTAGTCGCGGTACGGCCCGTCCTGCCCAAACGGAGTGATCGAGACGAGGACGAGCCCCGCGTTCGACTCCGAGAGCCGCTCGTAGCCGAGGCCGAGGGAGTCGAGGTGGCCGGGCGCGAAGCCCTCGATGATCACGTCCGCCTCTGCGGCCAGATGCGCGAAGATGCCAACGCCTGAGGCGCTCTGAAGGTCGAGCGTCACGCCTTGCTTCGCGGTGTTGAGGTTGAGGTACGCCGCGCTGACATCCGGGTTCGGCGTTCCGTCCGGGAACGGCCCGGCGTAGCGGAGCGCGTCGCCCGCCGGGGCCTCGATCTTCGTCACCTCCGCGCCGAGGCCGGCGAACAGCTTCCCGCAGAATGCCACGCCGGTGCCCTCGCCGACCTCGAGCACCCGCAGCCCTTGCAGTGCGAGCGGGCTCACGATCGGGGCTCGCTGGAGATCACGTTCGCGGCGTCGAGCGCAGCGAGCTCGTTAGTGGACATGCCGACGAGGTCACGCAGCACGTAATCGTTGTGCTCCGCGAAGCGCGGCGCCGGCCGGTCGAGCGTCGTCGGCGTGCCGGAGAACTGCCACGGCGGCCGCATATGCGACACCTCGCCGACCTCCGGGTTCCACACGCGCTCGAACAGGTGGCGCGCGACGAAGTGCGGGCTCTCCACCATCTCCTGCATGTCGAGCACGGCCCCGGCCGGGACTCCGTGCCGCTGGAGCAAGTTCTGCGCCTCGAGGTGCTCCTGCTGCGACGTCCAGCGCGCGATCTCCGCGTCCAGGTCATCCTCGCAGCGCTTTCGGGCGACCACGTCGACGAAGCGCGGATCGGTCACGAGATCGGGGCGCCCGATCGCCCGCGCGAGGCACGCGAATTCCGCGTCCGTGCGGCATGCGATCGCGAGCCAGCGATCCTCGCCGCGGCAGGGGTAGACGTTGTGCGGTGCCATGGTGCGGTGCCGATTGCCCGTGCGCATGGGCGACGACTCACCGAACTGCATGCCGATGAGCGCATCACCGAGCAGGTGCACCTCGGCCTCGAGCATGGAGATCTCGATGTACTGGCCCTGCCCGGTGAGGCGCCGGTGGCGCAGCGCGGACAGCGAGGAGAACGCAGCAAGCACGCCGGCGTTGTAATCGTTCAGCACGGGCCCTGGCTTGCCCGGGCCGCGATCCGGGTAGCCGGTCAGGTGCGCGAGGCCGCTCATCGCGTCGATCCCCGGTCCGTACGAGGTGCGGTCGCGATACGGCCCGCTCTTGCCGAAGGCGGACATGGACACCTGGATGATGTCCGGCTTCACCTTCACCAGCTCGTCGTAGTTCACGCGCAGCTTGTCCAGCACGCGCGGCGAGAAGTTCTCGATCATGATGTCGCACTGCGCCGCGACGCGAAGGAATACGTCGCGCCCCTCAGGCTGCGCGACGTCGAGCGTGAGACTGAGCTTCGAGCGACGCATCTCGCCGCTCACGCGGTTCCACGGGCGGTCCGGGACGCCGGGGAGCGGTGGACGGTCCGGCGCACCGCGCCGGCCCCGCCCGTTCGGCTCCTCGATGTCGATGACCTCGGCGCCGAGGTCGCCGAGCAGCATGGTGGCCACCGGGCCGGCGAGCGCGTTCACGAACGACAGGACGCGAACACCCTCAAGCGGCTTCGACATGCACCACGATCCCTTGGCTGCGACCTCGACGAGCGGCTGGCTACGCGTCCACCCACACGTTCAGGTGCTCGGTGTGCTCGTAGGCCTGGTGGTACTGGTAGTCGTGGACGCGGTTCTGGATGAACGTGGTGTTGTTACCGAAGCTCATCCACAGGTACCACGCGTTCTTCCCCTCCAGCCGCTGCAACTCCATGAGGGTCTGCATGCGCTCCTTGGGGTCGATCTGCTGCCGCTGCTTCTCCACGAGCGCCGTGACCGTCGGGTCGTTCACGCGGCTGTGGTTGGCGATGCCCTTCGGGTGCAGCCAGTACGAGACGTAGGGGTCCGGGTCGCCGTAGTAACGCGAGCTGGACCACAGCATGCCCTCGAACTTGAAGGGCGGGCGGAAGACTTCCTTGATCCAGATGCCGGCGTCATACGAGACCGGCTTCAGGTTCACGCCGATCTGCTTCACATCGCCGGAGTAGCGCTGCAGCGTGGTGCTGTAGTTTCCGCCGGTGTCGTACGAGGGCGTCCACGCGATCGGCGTGTCGAAGCCGTTCGCGAAGCCCGCCGCCGCCATCAGCTTCTTCGCCTCGGCCACGTCGTACTTCAGGTTCTCGGCCAGTTCCGGCACGTCGGCCGGCTTCTTCGAGTCGCGCAGCGACATGAGCGTGGCGACCTGCACCTTGCCGCCATAGAGCGCCTTCGCCTCGGCGTCGCGGTTGTACGCCAGCATCATCGCGCGGCGCACACGGATGTCGTTGAACGGCGGCTTCGTGGTGTCGAAGCCCTGCCCCGAGGGGTTGCGGCCGACGACCTGCGAGGTGCCCGTGTTGCCGACGCGCTTGGTCATCTCGGCGACCTCCTCGGTGTTCGCACCGCCGGGGAGGATGTCGATCTGCTTGGTCATGAACGCGGCCTGTCGGGCGGCCTCGTCCGGGATGATCAGGACCTTGACCTCGTCCAGGTAGGCCTTGTCGACCTTGTTCCAGTAGTCCGGGTTCTTCTTGAACAGGATCTGGTTGCCCTGCTTGTGCTCCGCCCGGATGTACGGCCCCGTGCCGATCGAGTTGCTGTCGGTGATCTTGCTGTCGATGATCTCCTTCGGGAAGACCTTCCACGTCCCGTAGTTCCCGACGCCGAGGTAGCTCAGCAGCGGTGCGTACGGCGCGTCCGTCTTCAGGACGATCGTCTGCGCGTCCGGCGTGGTCACGCTGACCACCGGCGCGTAGTCCGCCTTGTACGACGCGTTGTTGCGGATCTGGTCGAACGAGTACTTCACGTCCTCGATCGTCAGCGGCCGACCGTTGACCGGCGCGACGTTCTGGAACTTCACCCCGGGCCGGATCTTGAAGACGTAGGTCTGGCTGTCCGGCCGCTCCGGCAGCGCCGAGGAGAGCACGGGGATGACGTCGGCGGAGTCGGACTCCACGCCCGGCCCGGTCTTGAGGCCGATGACCTTGTCGTAGGCGAAGGTGTTCATGTTCGCGACCGAGCCGGTGGCCGTGAAGACGTTCCACCCCGGCGGGTCCGCCGCCAGCGCCATGGTCAGCGTCCCGCCGAACCTCGGCTTCGCGGCTGCCGCGGGCGCGCCCTTCGGCGCCGCCGCCCCACTGCCCGAGGTGGCCCCGCCGGTCGCCCCGTTACCGCTGCTGCCACACCCGATGAGCGCGGCCCCCGCGAGTCCCGCCACGCCAATCGCGCTGCCTCGGAGGACGCTGCGGCGCCCAAGCCGTCGCGATGCCGTCCAGACGTTGTCCTGATCCATGACGGTGCTCCCTCTGGTGACGGCGGCAGCCTCGACTGGACGTCGCGCGCTATGCCGTGCGCGATGGAATAACACTCGTAGTCAGGCGCGTCAAGGCGCGTCGCACGCTCCGACTGCGCTCATCAGCGCACTGGACAATCCCCCCGTGCGGCATGGAAACTGAACGACACGGCAGGGTAGCTCAGTGGTAGAGCAGCGGACTCATAAGCCGCCGGTCGTGGGTTCAAATCCCACCCCTGTCACCATTCGAACCGAAGAACGGGCGCCCTCGAGGGCGCCCGTTTCTATTTATGCAGCATCGAGCGAGGGCCTCATTCAAGCCTCGCTGCCAGGTCCCCTGCCTGCCCGTAATTGGTCGTGACTAGCGGCCCAAAGATCCGCTCGCTGCCATCGACTTGCTTCCGAGCCCGCCCAGAGTGAGTGATGTGGGTGAACGGAGCCGCCCATGCCTTTGCTCAATGAACTCGCCCAGACCT
>CANKAU010000044.1 GCA_947479915.1 Chloroflexota bacterium | reverse complement strand
CGCCTCGTGCTGACCGATGTGCAGGCAGACATCGAGCCGGCGCTGCGACGCTTCGGGATCTACGCGATGCTGGGCGACGACGGCGTGTACGCGACGACCGAGGATGCGATTGCCGCGATCCCCGCGCGACCGTACGCCTCGGTGGCGACGGCCGCAGAGATCGACTAACCGAGGACGATGACTGCGCGCGGCTCGCTAGCCGTAGCGCTCCTCGGTCCACGGGTCACCGTGCATGTGGTAGCCGTACATCTCCCAGAAGCCCGGCCGATCCTCGGCGACGAACTCGATGCCACGGATCCACTTCGCGCTCTTCCAGAGGTAGAGCTGCGGCACGAGGCCGCGCAGCGGGCCACCATGCTCGGGCGTCAGGGGCTGCCCGTTGTGCGTGTGCACCAGCATGTTCTCGCGGTCCTGCAGCTCGGCCAGCGGCACGTTGGTCGTGTAGCCGCCGTACGAGTGGAAGATGACGTGCTTCGCCTCGGGCTTGAGCTGCACCAGCGCCTGAAGATCGACGAAGGGGACGCCGACCCAGTCGTTGTCGTAGCGGCTCCACGTAGTGACGCAGTGCATGTCGGAGCGGTCGCTCTGCTGCGGAAGCGCCATGAACTGATCCCACGACAGGGTCAGTTCGTGCTCGACCAGCCCGAAGATCTTCAACTCCCACGTGGCGAGGTCGATGCTCGGGATCGAGCCGTAGTGGAGTACCGGCCACCCGTCCGTCAGACGCTGACCGGGGGGCAGTCGAGGCCGCCCGTCTTCGCGCATCTCCCGGGTCTGCGAACCGCCGAACAGGGCCATAGCAGCGTCTCCTCATGAGTCGCGGTGGGACGCCGAGTGTAACACCGGTACCGGGCCACCCCTTTCGCATTGGTGACGCGGGACGCCTCTCGCGCAGGTGTACGATCGAGGGGTGAGCGACACAACCGATCGAATCTCTGCGGCCGTGTCCCACCGGCACGCGCTACGCACCTCCGCACAGGGACGCGACATCGTCCACGGCACGTCCGGGGCGGGGCCGTTCAACCAGCGCATCGCGGCGATGATCACCCGTGGCGTGGGCTCCATGTGGTGCGCCTACGCCTTTGCGATCCTCGCGCTGGTCTCGCTGCCCGCGGCGATCCAGACGCGCCAGCCGATCATCATCGTGGGGTGGGTCGCGCAGACATTCCTCCAGCTCGTCCTGCTCCCCGTGATCATCGTCGGCCAGAACGTGCAAGCCGCCGCCTCGGACGCGCGCGCCGAGGCCGATCACGAGACGTTGCAGGCGATCCACGCGCTGACCGTCGCCATCCACGACCTGGACGAGGCCCACAGCCGCATCCTCGCGCGCCTCGACGCCGCCGACGCGGCCCGAAAGTAGCGGCGGCCCTGACACGTCCGACGTGGGGCGTCCGAGGCGCATCCGCGATCGTGGGACCGGGCGCGGGTACGATGGATCGACCATGACACAACCGTCCTCTCCCCTCGCACCGCCCCATGCGCCATCCCCCGGCCGAAACCTCGGACGGCGTCTCGGCGCGTTCCTGTCGATCGCGGCCCTCGTGCTCATAGCTGACCAGTGGACGAAGTCGCTCGTCCGCGCCCGTCTGGAGTACGGCGAGACGTGGCCGGCGGGATGGGAGCTCATCCGCATCACCCACGTCGAGAACACCGGCGCGGCGTTCGGCATCTTCCAGGGGATGGGTGGCGCGCTGATGATCGTCGCGCTGCTGCTCGTCGCTGCGCTGACCTTCGTGCTGCTCACGCAGCCCTGGGTGACCGGCCGTTACACGATCGCGCTCAGCGCGATCCTCGGCGGCGCCGTCGGCAACCTGATCGACCGCATCCGGCTCGGTGCGGTGACGGACTTCATCGACCCGACGCACTACCCGGCGTTCAACATCGCGGACTCAGCGATCGTGTGCGGCGTGATCGCGATCCTCGCGCTCACGTGGCTCACGCCGGAGCCCGCGCCCACCGCCTCGACCGTGACGCCCGCCGCCGACGGCTCGTCCGAGGCGGCCCGGTGAGCCCGGAGGTCGGCCTGATCGCCGGAAACGAGGACCGTCTCGATCGCGTCGTGACCGCAGCGATGCCCGCGCTCTCGCGCTCGCAGGTGCGCCGTCTGATCGAGGAAGGCCACGTGAGCGTCGAGGGTGTCGTCGCGGAGCGCGCGAGCGCCAACGTGACGCCGGGTGCGCACATCACGGTGGAGCAGCCTGTGCTGCGCGACCTCGACCTCGCGGCGGAAGAGATTCCGCTGTCGATCCTGTACGAGGACGAAGAGACGCTGGTACTGGACAAGCAGCCGGGCGTCATCGTCCATCCGCGCGAGGGCGTGCGCGAGGTGACCTTGATCAACGCCGTCCGTTCGCGCTACCCCGAGGTGCGCGACATCAACGAGACCGACCGCGGCGGCGTGGTACATCGGCTGGACCGCGACACCTCCGGCGTGATCGTCTTCGCGAAGTCGGAGGCCTCGCAGTTCGCGCTCAAGGAGCAGTGGCGCCAGCGCGAGACGACGAAGCAGTACCTCGCGATCGTCGAGGGCCATCCCGACCCGCGCGAGGGCATCATCGACGCGCCGCTCGGCCCCGACCCCGCCGATCCTCGACGACGCGCGGTGGTGGAACGCGGGCAGTCCGCGCGCTCGGAGTACCGCGTGCTGGAGCAGTACGGCGACGACGCCGCGCTGGCCGCCGTGCGCATCTACACCGGCCGCACGCATCAGATCCGCGTGCACATGGCCGCCATCGGCCATCCGGTGCTCGCCGACCGGCTGTACGGGCACGACTCGCCGTACATCAACCGACAGGCGTTGCACGCATGGCGCCTCGGCGTCACGCTCGCGAGCAACGGCGCGTGGCGCGAGTTCATCGCGCCGGTGCCGCAGGATCTGCGCGAGGCGATTCACGCGCTGCGCGCCCAGTACGGCGTCGCCCCATCCGAGATCGGACCACTCGAATGACCACATCCCCCAACACCGGATCCGCCACCACATCGACCCGGGGCGGCCCCGCGCGCGTCCGCTACGCGCCGAGCCCGACCGGCGATCCGCACATCGGCAACATCCGCACGGCGATCTGGACATGGCTCTACGCGCGCCACACCGGCGGCCAGTTCATCGTCCGCCTCGAGGACACCGACCAGACGCGCGAGGTTCCCGGCTCGCTCGATCGCATCCTCGGGTCACTGCTCTGGCTCGGGCTGAACTGGGACGAAGGCCCGGACATCGGCGGGCCGTTCGCACCGTACAAGCAGTCCGAGCGGCTGCCGCTGTACCACGCCGCCGTCGACCGGCTGCTCGCGGATGGCAACGCCTACCGCTGCTTCTGCACGCCGGCCGAGCTGGACGAGATGCGAAAGCGCCAGCAGGAGGAGAAGCGCCCGCCCGGCTACGAGGGCAAGTGCCGCGACATCCCGCGGGAGATCGCGGAGGCGCGCGCCCTCGATGAGCACTTCGTCGTGCGCTTTGCCGTCCCGCGCGAGGGGTCGACCACGGTCGAGGATCTGCTGCGCGGCCCGGTCACGGTGGAGAACCGCACGCTGGACGACTTCGTGATCCTGAAGTCCGACCGCTTCCCCACCTACCACCTCGCGCACGTCGTGGACGACACAGCGATGGAGATCACGCACGTCACCCGCGGGGACGAATGGCTGCCGAGCGCGCCTCGACACGCGCTGCTGTTCGACGCGCTGGGCTACCCGCGCCCGGCCTACGTGCACAACCCGATCATCCTCGCGCCCGGCGGCGGCAAGCTGTCGAAGCGCCACGGGGCGAAGTCCGTCCTGGAGTACGCCGAGGACGGCTACCTGCCGGACGCGCTCCTCAACTTCCTCTGCATCACCGGGTGGGGCCACGGCGACGACACCGTCATGAGCCGCGAGCGCCTGATCGAGGTCTTCGAGATCGACGCGATCAGCCTCTCCCCGGCCACCTTCGACGCTGAGCGGCTGAACTGGCTAAACGGCGTGTACCTCCGCCAGATGCCTGAGGCCGAATTCGCCGAGGTCGTCGCGAAGCGCCTTGAGATCGACCTCTCCCCGGATGTCCCGCGCCCCCTCGACCGCGCGCTGGTGGCGAAGTTCACGCCTCTCATCAAGGAGCGCGTCGAGTTGCTGACCGACATCGCGCCACTGGTGGACTTCTTCTACCTGAGCGAGGTGGCCACGCCGCCCGTGGAACAGTTCCTGGCGAAGAAGTGGAAGGACCAGCCGCAGGCGACCGCAGATGCCCTGGCGGCGGTCGCGAGCGACCTCGAGGCCGTCGAGGCGTGGGACGCGGCGACGCTGGAGGCCGCGCTGCGAGCCACGGCGGAGCGGGTCGGTGCGAAGGCGGGCGACCTGTTCACGCTGGTGCGCCTCGCGGTGACCGGGAAGACCGTCACCCCGCCGCTGTTCGAGTCGATGGTGATTGTGGGCGTAGCCCCCTGCGTGGCCCGCGTGCGGGCCGCCGAGGGGGCCATCCGCGCCTCGATGTAGCCCCGCCGCCGCAAGCGTTCGACGCAAAACGACGTGGGTTGTTACACTGGGAGCATCGCTGGGGATTCGTCTAATGGTAGGACAGCGGACTCTGAATCCGTCAGTCGGGGTTCGAATCCCTGATCCCCAGCCAATCTGAACTCAACGCCCCCGAACCCCGGGGGCGTTCGTATGTCCGGATGATGGTCCCCCCACCGGACGCCGCCGGCAGGTACACCGTGAACGTCGTCCCGGCACCGGGGCCGCTCTCGACCCCGACCGCCCCGCCATGCCGCCGCGCAACCTGCACGACTGAGGGCAGCCCGAGTCCGGTGCCCTCGCTCCCCTTCGTGGTGAAGAACGGCTGGAAGACCGAGTCCGCGTACTCCGGCGGGATGCCTCGGCCCGTATCGGTCACCGAGAGCGCCGCGTAGCACGTCGCCGGGCGCGGCTGACCGTGTGTTCCGCCGGGCACGCAGGAGGCACGGCGCGTGCCGATGGTGACCGCCCCGTCACCTTCGATCGCCTGCGCCCCGTTCAGCACGAGGTTCACGAGCGCCTGCTGCAGCAGCACCTGCTCCCCCTCGACCGGCGGGACGTCCACGCCCAGGTCCAGGCGCACCTCGATGCCGTCACGCACCGCACGAGAGAGCACGCGCTCGGTGGCCATCGCCACCTCGTTCACAGACAGCAGCCCACACCCCAGCGAGCCGCGCACGAACTGAAGCAGCGCGCGCGCCACAACGGTCGCCGCCCGCGCGGCGTCTTCGATCCGCACGACCGGCACGAGCGCGCGGTCATCCTGGCCGAGCAGGGCGTGCGCGATCGACGCGTTGCCAGCGATACCCGTGAGCATGTTGTTGAAGTCGTGCACCAGGCCCGCCGCGATCTGCCCGGTCACCTCGTAGGACTGGGCCTCCAGGAGCCGCGCGTCCAGCCGCCAGCGTGCCGCCGCGGGTGCCACCAGCGCGGCGAGGCACTCGGACGCCTCGCGCCGAGCCGAGGGCGCCACCGCGTCGTCGAAGAGGACGGACAGCGCTCCGATCGACTGGCCGCGGTCCAGGAGCGGTACTGCGGCACCGTCGAGGTCGCGCGGCCGCTGCGCGATGCCCGCAACGGCTGTCAGACGCTCCCCGCTCGCGCTCCCCGGGGCCACATCGATGCTGACGGCGCTGACCTCGTCCCACGCGGCGATCGTTTGTGCGGCGCGGTGGAGGGCCTCCTCGTCGCCGGGGGCGAGCGCACGCAGCAGCGCCCAGAGCCGGCGCTCGTCGAGGATCGGGGGGCCGAGCACCGTGCGCGCTCGCTGCGGCATCCGAGGGTCTCTCCGGCCGGGAACGTTCTGGAATCACCGGCCAGCTCCCATCGTGGGGTGGGATCCTCGGCTTCACATACGTATTCCACGCGATGGTGGCGAACCCTCAGGGCGTCGTCATCATCCTCACCGCGCCGTCAGCATTCCGTCCGAGATCGCCCGTGCCGAGCCGGGCCGACGCGACGCCCCTCGCGCGCTACGCTGTGCGGGCAGCAAAGGAGCGAGACGATGCACGAGGCCATTCTGCCGGTGGGCGACCTGAAGCCCCTGCGCGACCCCGTGCTGCTCGCCGCCTTCACCGGCTTCACGGACGCCCACGGGGGCGCGGTCGCCGCGGTGAAGTACCTCGCCGAGCAGTGGGGCGCCCAGCCGATTGCGACCATCGACCCGGAGCGCTTCTACGACTTCACCGTCCAGCGCCCGCGCGTTCGCCTCGAGAACGGCGAGCGGGTGATGGACTGGCCGGAGAACGCGTTCTTCCTTGCCACACCGCCCGGCTCGGAGCGCGACTTCGTGCTGTTCACGGGCATCGAGCCGCACCTGCGCTGGAAGACCTTCGTCGCCGCGTTCGAGGATCTGCTGCGCGCGGTGGACTGCACCACCAGCATCACGCTCGCCGCGCAGCCCGCAGCCGTGCCGCACACCCGTCCGCTGCCCGTCACGCTGTCCGCCTCGCACCCCGAGTTCGAGCGCACCTTCGGCCTGAAGGCGCCCGCTTCGAGGTACCAGGGACCGACGGGGATCGTCGGCGTGCTGAATCTGCACTTCCGCGCGCTGGGCTGGAAGAACGCCAGTCTCTGGGCCATGACCCCCCACTACCTGACCGTGGGGCCAAACCCGAACGCCGCGGCCTCGCTCGTCGATCGCATCGACCACGCCTTCGGCACCACGACGTCGCGTGACGGCCTGCAGGAGCAGAGCGTGATCTTCGAGGAGCAGGTGCGCGAGGTGCTTGAGGAGTCCAACGACGCCGGCGCGTACGTCCGCCAGCTGGAGGAGCAGTACGACTCGGAGCGCCAGGGGCAGGTCGCCCCCGCCGCGAACGACGCCGACGACGAGCTGCCCTCCCCCAACGATCTCCTCGATGACCTCGAGCAGTTCCTGCGCGACCAGCGCCCCGGCGCCAGCGAGTAGCGCCGCGTTAGCGGGCGAACGTGAGCACGAGGAACGCCGACGCGGCGAACGCGATGACGGTGAGCAGCAGCCACGGATCGCGCGCGATCAGCTCGTCCGCGTTCCGCCCCGGCGCACGAGTAGCGGCGATGCGATAGCGCGCGAGGCCGAACGCCACCAGCGGCACCGTCAGCATCATCGCGTGGTTCGACGGCAGGTTGGGCGCGGTCCACGTGTACGCCGCGTAGGCGACCACCGTCGTCGCCGCGACCGCCCACGAGGCGCGCTCGGCGCCGCGCTCGCCGTACAGACGCTGCGCCGGGCGATGTTCGACCGCCTCGGCGCGCAGCAGCCGGCGCTCCTGGGTTCGCTTCACCAGCACCACGTATGCGGCGCCCAGCGCCGTGCAGACGAGGATCCAACCCGACACCGGCACGCCGATCGCGGTAGCGCCGACGATCGCGCGCAGCGCGAACCCCGCCGCCACCGTGACCACATCGAGTCCGGCGACACGGCGCAGCAGCAACGAGTAGGCGAGCGTGACCCCGGAGTAGCCCGCCAGCGCGTAGAAGAGCGGCTGGCTGACAAACGTCGCGGTCGCAAGCGCCACGAAGATCAGCCCGACGCCCGCCGAGATCGCACCGTCGATGGGCAACAGCCCCGCCGCGACGGGCCGCAGGCGCTTCGCCGGGTGCACGCGGTCCGCAGCCGCGTCGCGCGCGTCGTTCAGCAGGTAGCCGCCCGAGGCCGCGAGACAGAGCAGCGCGAACGCGAGCGAGGCCCGTCCGAAGAGCGCCGTGGCCTCGTCAGTCTCGCCGGGATGCCAGGCGCTGCCCGCGGAGAACAGCAGCGGCGCGTAGGCGATGAGGTTCTTCTGCCACTGGCCGGGGCGCATGGAGCGCCACAGGGCGATCCACACGTTCTGAGACGTCATCGGCACTCCCGGCCTACACCCGCGTCCGCCCGCGACGCCTCCGGTGGCGTTGCGGCAGCGTACCGCGCCACCGAGGCGCGCGCCCCTCGTCGGCGCGGGCGCGGCGACATACCGTGGGGCGCATGACGAACCTCGACGCCCCCGGGTCGCGACGTCGCCTCACCGGCTGGGGGCGCACCGTGCCGTCAGTCGCCCACGTCGCGCGGCCCGGCTCGCCCGAGGCACTCGAGACACTGGTCGCCACCGCGAGCGCCCGAGGGGCGACCGCGCGCGGCCTGGGGCGCGCCTACGGCGACGCGGCACAGAACGGCGGCGGGATCGTCCTCGACTGCACCGCGCTCGACGGGATCGGTGCGATCGATGTGGGCGCGGGCGGCGCGACGATCACCGTGGGCGGAGGGACCAGCCTCGAAGCGATCCTGCGCGCGGTGCTGCCCGCGGGGTGGTGCCTGCCGGTGCTCCCCGGCACGCGACACGTGACCGTTGGCGGCGCGATCGCGGCGGACGTGCACGGCAAGAACCACCATCGCGTCGGCGCCTTCAGCGCGCACGTCGAGGCCTTCACGCTGCACGCTGCGACCGGCGAGCGCCGCACCGTGACACGTGCCTCCGACCCCGTCCTGTTCGAAGCCACCACCGGCGGGATGGGGCTGACCGGCGTCATCATCGACGCGACGCTGTGCCTCGTACCCATCGAGACACGCCTGATGCGCGTCACCACCATGCACACGGCCGACCTCGACGCGACGATGCGCGCGCTGGCCGACGCGGACGGCGGGCACGCCTACTCGGTCGCGTGGCTTGACCTCGCCAGTGGCCGGGGGCGCGGCATGGTCGGTGCCGCCGACCATGCCACGCGGGCCGACGCGCCCGACGCGAGCCTCGAGGCCGCCCCACGCGCGCTGAGACTCACGACGCCCCCCTTGCCGGTCAGCGTCGTGAACCGCGCGACGGTGCGCGTGTTCAACGAGGCGTGGTTCCGCCGCCCGGTGCCGCGCGAGGCACTGCAGCCGATCGAGTCCTACCTCGCGCCGCTCGACGCGCTGGACGCGTGGCCGCGGCTGTACGGGCCGGGTGGGCTGCTCCAGTACCAGTGCGCGCTGCCGGCCGGTGAGGAGCCAGCCCTGCGCGCGATCGTCGAGGCGATCCGCCACGCCCCAACGGTGCCCGCGCTCGCGGTGCTGAAGCGGTTCGGGCCCGGGAGCGACGCGCCACTCTCGTTCCCGCTCGAGGGCTGGACGCTCGCCGTCGACTTCCCGGCGGGCCACGCCGCGCTCGGTGCGTTCCTCGATACGCTGGACGAGCGCGTGGCCGCCGCGGGCGGGCGCGTCTACCTCGCGAAGGACGCGCGGATGCGCGCGGAGATAGTGCCGCTGATGTACCCACGGCTGGACGAGTGGCGCGAAACACAGTCGCGCATGGATCCCCGCGGCATCTTCACATCCGACCTCGATCGCCGGCTGCACCTGACGCGAGGATCGCAGGCATGACGTCACCCCTCGGGCATCCACGCACCGTCCTGATCCTCGGCGGCGGCTCAGACATCGCGTTCGCGATCGCACGCGCGCTGATCGCGCGCGGCACCGGCGCGTTCGTCCTCGCCGGGCGGCACCCGGACGTGATCGAGGCGCGGGCCGCCGCCCTCCGCGCCGCCGGGGCCACGGCCGTTGAGGTCGCCGCGTTCGATGCGGAGCAGATCGATGCGCACGAGGCAATCGTGGCGCAGGCGTTCCAACGCGCGCGCGCCATCTCCGGCGACGTCGATCTCGCGCTCATCGCCTTCGGGCTGATCGATGAGGCGTCTGTTCTCGACGAAACGCCCGCCGCCGCGGGGCACGTCGCGATGGTGAACTTCGCTGGGGCAGTGTCCAGTGGGCTCGCGGTGGCGCAGCAGCTCTCGGCGCAGGGACACGGCACGCTCGTCGTGCTGTCATCGCTCGCCGGGCAGCGCTCGCGGCCCTCGATTCTGCCCTACGGCGCGGCGAAGGCCGGGCTGGACGCGTTCACGAGCGGGCTGGAGGAGGCGCTGCGCGGCAGCGGGGTGCGCGTCGTGTCCGTGCGACCCGGCTGGGTGCGCACGCGCATGACGGCAAACCGGCGATCCGCGCCGTTTGCCACCTCGCCAGAGCGGGTCGCGTCGGACGTGCTGCGGGGTCTGGATCGCGGCGACCGGGTGGTGTGGACGCCGCGGCTGCTGCGGCTGGTGGCGCCAATCTTGCGACTGATGCCCCGGGGGGTCTTCCGCCTATTGGCCCGTTCACGCTAGTCTAGGAAACGGCACGGCGAAGGGGTTTCCGTATCGGCCGATCCGTTGCTAGACTCTGTGGCAGGCCGCAGGAGTGTAGCTCAGTTGGCAGAGCGGCGGTCTCCAAAACCGTAGGTCGGGGGTTCGAGACCCTCCACTCCTGCCAGCCAGTTTGAAGTCGGCGCCCAGGTGGTGAAATCGGCAGACACGCTGTCTTGAGGGGGCAGTGCCCTTACGGGCGTATGAGTTCAAATCTCATTCTGGGCACCATCTTCTCTCTCGGTGAGAGATGAGCGTGCGGAAGTAGCTCAGTGGTAGAGCACCTCCTTGCCAAGGAGGGGGTCGCGAGTTCGAATCTCGTCTTCCGCTCCATCTTTCCCTCCCCCGTCGAGACGCCCGGGCTCCCAACCACACCGGGGCCGCAGCGGGCCTCGCAACCTCGGGGCCATGTAGCCAAGTGGTAAGGCAGAGGTCTGCAAAACCTCCATCACGGGTTCGATTCCCGTCGTGGCCTCCAACTTCTCACCGCTCAGCCGTATCACCGGCCCGCCCGCTCGGAGCCCCGGCCGCCCGCTAGGCGGCCTCCTCGGCCCGTCTTGCCTCCGCCGCCGCCAGGTCCGCGCCCGCCGGCAGTGTGACGACCACGCCGTTGACGTTCCAGAACGAGGCACTCGATATCTCGTCGCGGATTGGCAGCGACCTTCCACCGACGCTCAGCAGCAACCCCGGCTCCACCGCCCGGCGGGCGCGAATCACTGCGTCCGGCTCCTCCGAGGTCACGCATACCTCGGTCGAGCGCCCCTCCTTCGACCCGAACGTGCCCGTATCGATCGTCGTCACCGCCTCGATGTACCCGCCCACGACGCGCCCCTGGCTGTTCGTGGTGATCGAGGCCGCCGCGATGGAGCAGCTCACGATCTCACTGGCAACCGTGACGGCCCCCGTCACCCGCGCGTCGGTCGTGTGCAGGTAACGTGCGCGCAGGTTGCCGCCGACCTCGAGGGTCGTGCGGTGCTCCCCCACCGTGCCCAGCACGGATAGGTCGTGCCCCGCCGTGATCGAGGCACCCTCCACCAACCCACTGATGGTCACCGAGCCCCCGGCCTTGATGGAGAACCCCGGCCGCACGTCGCCACGCACGATCACGTCCCCGGGGAACTCGATGTTGCCCACGTGGAAATCGAGGTTCCCGGCGACCTCGAACACCGGCAGCACGTCGACGGCGCCGCGCGGGTTCACCACAGGACGCCCCGCAATCGTCGCGGCGAGCGTATCGCCGGTGACCTCGGTGTTCGCGCCCGCCACCTTCTGCAGGTCGGTCTCGCGCACCGGCGGCGGCTCGAGCACCGTTCCACGCACGTCGAAGCCGGGAGTGCCCGGGATCGCGGGCCAGTGAGTGACGAGCGGGGTGTGTTCCACCACGAAGCGATGAGCGCTGAGCGCGTGCAGGTCGATCGCACCTTCGCCCACGCCGACCGGCGCACCGGGCGCCTCGGACTCAATGTGATACTCCAGTCGCGCATCCACGCCGGGCACCGCCCGGACGCCGCGTGCGACGCAGCAGATCTCCTCCGGCACCATCCCGTCGCCGTATGCGTCGATGACATCGTCGAGGAGGCCCGCGACGACGCCGGCATCCGCCAGTCGCTGGCGCAACTCAGCCGCGGTCAGCAGCGCGGGCGCCGGTTCTGGTTCCGGCTCGGGCACGACCGAGTCGCCTGCGTCGGCAAGCGGCTCCGCGGGCGCCTCGGACGCCGCGGCGGTTGCGGGACGGGCGGGAGGCAGCACCGGCACGATGAATGCGGCGAGGCGATCGAGCGACATGACAACCGTACACGGCGGCTCGGTGGATGCCAGCACGTACGGATACCCCACGGTGGTGACGAGCGTCCCGTGCGGGTTCCGGGCGTGCGTCGAGAGGGCCCGCGCGATGGTCATCGAGTCAACCGCGCCGACGGCCGTGCTACGCAGCTCCGCGCTGATCGCCTCGACGCTGGGCGCCGCCTCGTGGGCCGGATACAGCACCAACTCCACCCGGTCATGCGCGTGTCGGAGCTCGAAGGCGGGGTGGCTCGGGGGGTCGGCTTCGCCAGTCATGGGTGGTTCCCGTCGGGGACTCTGATGCTTCACGGGATCATCGAGATCCCGGTGTGCCCCTAGATCGGGAGAACCCCGCACGTCGCGTCCGTCACAGCGCTTCCGGTACGATGCCCTCGCACCGGCCGGGGTGGCGAAATGGCAGACGCAGCGGGCTTAAACCCCGCGGTCGAAAGACGTGTGGGTTCGAGTCCCACTCCCGGCACCACCAGTAAACACGGGCGATTCGGGTATCCGGTTTACTGCCCTACAAGGGCGTCCGGATGGCTTAGGGAGCCTATCGGGAGCCAAGCCGATTACCGGCTTCCAAACAGCGCAAGTCCGAGGCCATCCGACGCATCACGATCGACCTCAGCGGGAACTGGGCTTGCCCCGGTTTGACGGACACCCAAGATAGGGCGTGTAGCCCTGGAAGGATGTCTGAATGGAATCGACAGGACGACGTGCACGGCGTGCGTTCACGGACGAGT
>CANKAU010000043.1 GCA_947479915.1 Chloroflexota bacterium | reverse complement strand
CTAGGGCCGAAGCCCCCGTGCGACTTGCATGCGTTAGGCACGCCGCCAACGTTTATCCTGAGCCAGGATCAAACTCTCCATTAAGAGTGAAGAGTCACCCACCGAAGTGGGAAATTACCTGCTTCAAATTGTCTCACCGCAATGTCCGGGCACAGCACGAGCCGCTCCCGACCCGAAGGCCGCGAACGACGTAGCACTCTGCCAGGACCCCGGATCGACGGGGATCACTGTTCAGATTCTGCCTGCTATCCAGATGTTAATGTGCGCTGCAGCCCCACGGGCCACAAATAGAGATGCTACGAAACCGGAACCTGTCTGTCAACCGTCTTGGCGCAATTTCAAGAAACATTCTTGGAGGAATGTCGCTGGAAGCGGCGCCGGTGTCAGGTGTTTTGGGAACCCGTCCGAGGCAACTTGAGAATAGTAGCACTGGGATCTGTTAGCGCTAGCGGGTGAACGGAAGATTTCGAGGAAATTAACGGCGACCTGCCCAAGACAAGCCAGGCGCCCTGCCGAGCAGCTTCCAGCCCCTCGCCGAGGGCGGCGTGACGTCCGCCCGCTCGAGCCGCATGCAGCGCGGCCTCCACCCCCGCCCGCTCCACCGCGACGCCGAGGAGCGCCGCCGCGATCCGCACCACCCGGCCTGCGACGGCGAGCGGTAGCGCGAGGATGGCGCCGCGGTCCAGAGACACCGTGTCGTCGTGCACGCGTCCAATCTCGGCCAGTACAAGCGCGGCCCACGCTTCCAGGGCGTCGTCGTCGTCGCGGGCGCGGTCCGCGAACGCCGCGAGGTGTGCAGCCGCCTGCGCGTTGAGCGCGCGCAGCTCCGGGAGGACACGCTGGCGCATGCGGTTGCGCGCGTATTCCAGCGTGTCGTTCGAAGGGTCGCGCGCGGCCTCAAGCCCGACGGCGGCGAGGTACGCCTCCACCTCCATGCGCGCGACGTCGAGGAGCGGACGAACCACACTCAGCGCCGTGCGAACGGGCACGGGCCACGGGGCACGGCGCTCCATTCCGGCGGCACCACGGAGGCCTGTGCCGCGGGCGAGGCGCAAGAGAACCGTTTCTGCCTGGTCGTCGCGGGTGTGACCGGTGACGCAGGCAGCCGCGCCGGCATCGCGACACGCGCGCGCGAGCCAGCGGTAGCGCGCTTCGCGTGCGGCGGCTTCGCTGTGGTCGCCGGGGATGCGCGGCGCTCGACCGGCAGTGAACCGCGCGCCGAGTGCAGCGGCGGCCGACGCGACGATCGCACGCTCGCGAGCAATCTCGGCCGAGGGGCGGAGGCGATGGTCAAAGTGGGCGGCGGTGACAGTGCCGCGCGGGCGCGATCGCGCCGTCGCGACGAGGGTCGCAAGCGAGTCCGGTCCGCCCGAGCACGCAACGACGATCGCTTCACCTGCGTCGAGGTGCGCTGCGAGCGATCGAGCGACACGGCGCTCAAACGTCGACGTGCGGCGGTTACTTGCGAGGGCCAGCGGATCGTGAGCGGTCATCGACGCGAGCGTACTGCGACGACCATCGCGCGTGCGGAAGCTACGGCTTCACTGCGGGCGCCTCGACCGGCGCAGTGCCGAAGAGCGCTTCCCACCACTTCTCGCCCGGGCGGCGCTGCACCGGCGGGGTCGTGGGCGCATCGACCTGCACGAGGATCTCGCCGGGCTTCACGAGGCCAAACTGCTGGCGCGCAAAGGCCTCGATGTACTCGTCCGAACGCATGTAGGTGAGCAGGCCCTGCAGTTCCGCGCGCTCCTGGCGGAGCGTCTGCACGCGCTCGAACATCTCGCGCTCGTGCTGGCGGAGGCGGTAGGACTGTGCAGCCGTCTGGATGCCCGCGTACACGAAGAGCCCCAGCAGCAGCAGCGCTACCGCGAGGACCATGTGCGAGGGGCCGAAGGTCGGAAGACGAAGACGCACAGGCCGGGCATCCCTGCCGGACTCCCCGAGGAGCCATCCCGCCTGCTGGCACAGTACCCGGGCCACGCGCTGCAGGCAAATAACGTGTCACTCGCGACAGTTACGCGCGTTGCTAGTCCCCCGGGAGATGGCACTGCTCGTTGAGGCGCGCCACGAGCCAGCCTCCGCTCGAGAGGCGCTCGAGTTCCGCGAATGACGCGAGCTCGTGGCGGAAGCGGCGGAACGTGGCCAGAGGCACCCCCAGCGCGTAGCAGAGGAACGCGCGCGTCGCGAGGTTATGGGAGACCACCGCGACCTCGCCCTCAGGCCAGCGCGCGGCGATCGCCTCGGTGGCTTCGACCATGCGCCGCTGCGCGTCCTGCATCGACTCCCCACCCGGCATGACGAGGTCAGCGGGATCGCCGTCACGCCACTGCGCCAGGAAGTCGGCGTAGTCGCGGCGCAACTCCTCCCCGGTGAGGCCATCGAGCAGTCCGTGATCGAGTTCGACGAGCCGTGCGTCCCGCTGCACCACAAGGCCGTGCGGGGCCGCGATCGCCTCGGCCGTCGCGATGCTGCGCGCAAGCGGACTCGCTACCACCGCAACGAGCGGACGCGCGCGCAGGCGATCGCCGATCGCCTCGGCCTGGCGCCGGCCGCGGTCGTTCAGCGGCACGTCTCGCAGCCCCTGCGATCGTCCCTCGGCATTGCCGTCCGTCTGTCCGTGCCGCACAAGGAACAGGCGCAGCGTCACGGGCGCACCTCGCGTTCCGCAGTCCACGCGCGGCGGATCGCGACAAGCAGTGCCTCCGCCGCGCTGCGCGGATCGCGCGTCCGCAGCGCGACGTCGTCGACCAGCGATGCCAGTGCGCCGTTGGCGTTGGCGGCGACCAGCGCCTCGCGATGCAGCGCGGCACGTGCGAGTGCAACGACCTGCCGCTCGGCAAGCGCGCGACGTTCATCGACGGCGTGTGTGGAGTCACGGAGGTGCTGCTGGTGACGATCGATCGCGTCGACGAGATCTGCGACGCCCTCACCAGTGCGCGCGATCGCCTTCAGGATCGGCGGCTCCCACGAGGACCTCGCGGCGATCGCGAGCAGCGCGCGCAATTGCGCAACGGCTGTGTCCGCGCCCGCGAGATCGGCCTTGTTCACCACCATGACCTGCGCGACTTCCATCAGCCCCGCCTTCATCGACTGGATCTCGTCGCCGGCACTGGGGTTCGTGACAAGCACGGTAGTGCCCGCCGCGTTGGCGACTTCGACCTCGTCCTGTCCCGCACCGACGGTCTCAAGGATCACGACGTCGAAGCCCGCGGCGTCGAGGATGTCGAGCGCCCCGCCGGCGCTTTCCGACAGTCCGCCGAGGTTGCCGCGACTCGCCATCGATCGCATGAAGACGCCGCCGTCGCCGGTCAGGTCCTGCATGCGGATGCGGTCGCCGAGGATCGCGCCGTGCGAGAACGGCGACGACGGATCGACCGCGATGATGCCGACGCTGCGGCCTCGGCGGCGCTCCTCGCGCGCGAGGGCTGCGACCAGCGTCGACTTGCCCGCGCCCGCGGAGCCAGTGACGCCGATGGTCTGCGCACGTCCGGTTCGCGGGTACAGCGCTGCGAGCACCTCGCGGCCCGTCGCGTTGTCGGCCTCGACGTGGGTGAGCGCGCGGGCGAGGGCCCGACGGTCACCGCGGACGATCCCCTCGACCAGTGCGCGCGCGTCCATCGGCGTGCTCGTGGAGGTCATGCGCAGCTAGGCGCGCTGCGGCGCGTGCTGCTTCACGAACTCGATGATGTCGTTGGTGTCGGTGCCCGGGCCGAAGACGGCGGAGAAGCCCATCTCCTTCACCTGCGGCACGTCGACCTCGGGGATGATCCCCCCGGCGAACAGGAGCACGTCATCCACGCCGCGTGAGCGCAGCTCCTCAAGGACTCGGGGGAAGAGTTCGATGTGCGCGCCGGACAGGATGGAGAGGCCGACGACCTGGACATCCTCCTGCAGCGCGGCCTCCGCGATCATCTGCGGCGTCTGGCGGATGCCGGTGTAGATGACCTCCATGCCGGCATCGCGCAGCGCGCGGGCGACGACCTTTGCCCCACGGTCGTGGCCGTCGAGGCCGGGCTTGGCGATCAGCACGCGAATGGGACGCTCTGCCGTCATTGCTCGCTCCCTCGACCCCGCTGCGTGCAGTCTCGCTGAGGTGCGCGCGCGGCGCCAGCAGGCGCATGATGCAGCGCCCGCTCAGGTCCTCCTACGAAGCCCGCCCGAACTGGATGAGCTGGATGCCGAGGCCGTGCGTCTGGTCCGCGCTGATCGTGCTCGTGACGCTCACGGGCAAGGGGCCGGTGGCGGCGTCCGGCATGGTGTAGCCGGCGGCACGGTAGCGGGCGATCTCGGCGTCGATGTCCTTGACCTCGATCGCCACCATGGGCGACATGCCCTCCCCGTTCTGCTCGATCCGCTGGGCGATCGGGGACTCGGGCGCGGTGCCGTAGATCAGTTCGACCATGCACTGGCCCGCGGGCACCTGCGCGATCCCCTGCTGCCGCGCGGGAACTTCGATCTCCCGCACGACCTCGAGGCCCAGCGTCCGCTTCCACGTCTCGCGTGCGGCCGCGTAGTCGCCAACGAGGACGGCGAGGTGATCGAAGCCCTTCGCGCTCGACTCGTGCGCGCCCACGGGCGGCTGCGCGATCTCGACGAGCACGCCGTGCATGGACTTCGGGTGGATGAACGCGATGCGGCCGGCGAGGCCGTTGCGCGACGTCGTGTCGATCATCTCGACACCCTGCGCGTTGAGGCGTGCGAGCTCGGCGTCGATGTCATGCGTGCGGAAGCAGATGTGGTGCAGCGTCTCGCCCTTGTTCGCGAGGTAGCGCGCAACGCCGGTGTCCTCACGGACCGGCTCGATCAGCTCGATCTCGTTCTCACCCATCGCGAGCAGGACGCCTCGGACGCCCTGGTCGTCCATCACGCGGTCGTCCGTGACGGTGAGTCCCATCACGTCGCGGTAGAACTCCAGCGCGACGTCAATGCTCTTCACGACGACGGCGATGTGGTGGATGCGGTCGATCACGGGAGGCTCCTGCCTGTGCGTTCGCGCCATTCGAGGATCTGCGGGATGTGCTCTTCGTAGTGGTTGGACGCCGTCGCGAGGCGGCGCGCGCTACGCCCCACTTCGAACCGCTCGGGAGTCAGCGCACCGACCACGCTGCGCAGTGCCGCATCGTGCCGCTCCGCGGCGAGCTCGAGGCGGATCAGCAGGCCGTCCCAGCGCACGCCTGCGAGGGCCGCCGTCACGTCTTCGTTGAACCGGTCGGTCGCGTCATCGACGCTGCTGTCGTAGCCCGGCACCTGCGGGCGCTCGCCAGCGACGGCGAGTTCGAGCGCGGCCGCGAAGCCGTCCTCCCAGGCCGCGAGGTGCCCAACGATCTCATGCAGCGACCAGCCGTCGAGCCACGGGTCGCTGCGATCGGCCTGGGACAGCCCGGCGATCGCGCGTGCGAACTCGGTGCGCGCGAGCGCGTTGCCTTCGAGGAGGCTCGCGGCGTCCGCGGCGACCGGATCCGGCTGCTGCGCGGTCAAATCGTGAGCACCTCGTGGTACTCGCCCCACTCCTCGCGCAGCACGCCGCAGATCTCGCCGACGGTGGCGTACGCCTCCACCGCGTCGATCAGCAGCGGCATCATGTTCTCGTCCGTGCTCGCCGCCTCGCGGATGCGGTCGAGGCACGCGCGGACGGCGTCGTTGTCGCGGCGCGCACGCAAGGCCGCGAGGCTTGCGGCGCGCTTCCGTCCCACCTCGGGGTCGATGCGCAGGATGTCGGGGGGCCGGTCGCCCTCGGTCACGAACTGGTTCACACCGACGACTACGCGATCCTTCGTCTCCAGCTGCCGCTGCAGGCGGTAGGCGCTCTCCTGTATCTCGCGCTGCTGGAAGCCCTGCTCGATGCCCTCGAGCGCGCCGCCCAGCTCATCGATCCGTTCGATGTAGGCCCACACTTCGGCCTCGATGCGATCGGTCGCGGCCTCGATGAAGTAGGAGCCGGCGAGCGGATCGATCGTGTCGGCGACGCCGGTCTCGTACGCGATCACCTGCTGCGTGCGCAGGGCCAGCTCCACGGCGCCCTCGGACGGCAGCGACAGCGCCTCATCGAACGAGTTGGTGTGCAGCGACTGCGTGCCGCCGAGGACGGCGGACATCGCCTGCAGCGTGGTGCGCACGAGGTTGTTGAGCGGCTGCTGTGCGGTCAGGGTCGCGCCACCGGTCTGCGTGTGGAAGCGCAACGTCTGCGCGCGCGCGTCTTTCGAGGCGTACCGCTCCTTCGCGATCTTCGCCCAGATGCGGCGGCTCGCGCGGAACTTCGCGACCTCTTCGAGGAAGTTGGAGTGGCACGCCCAGAAGAAGGCGAGCCGCCCGCCGAACTCATCGAACGCCAGTCCCTGCTTGATTGCGGCGTCGACGTACGCGATCGCGTTGGCGAAGGTGAACGCGATCTCCTGCGCCGCGGTGCAGCCGGCCTCGCGCATGTGATAGCCGGAGATGGAGATCGTGTTCCACTCCGGGACGACCTCGCGGCACCACGCGAACGAGTCGGTGATCAGCCGCAGCGAGGGGCGCGGCGGGAAGATGTACGTCCCCCGCGCGATGTACTCCTTCAGGATGTCGTTCTGGATCGTGCCGCCGAGCTTCGACAGGTCGGCGCCCTGTCGCCGCGCCGCCGCGACGTACAGCGCGAGGAGGATCGGCGCGGTCGCGTTGATCGTCATCGACGTCGTGATCTGGTCCAGCGGGATGCCGGCGGTCAACGTCTCCATGTCCTCCAGCGAGGAGATCGCGACGCCGACCTTGCCGACCTCGCCCTCCGCTTCGGGGGCGTCGGAGTCGTAGCCGATCTGCGTCGGCAGGTCGAAGGCGACGGAGAGGCCGGTCTGGCCCTGCTCCAGCAGGAACTTGTAGCGGCGGTTGGATTCCTCGGCGTCACCGAACCCGGCGTACTGGCGCATGGTCCAGAGGCGGCCGCGGTACATGGTGGGCTGGACGCCGCGGGTGAACGGGTACTCGCCGGGGTAGCCGAGCTTCTCGTGGTAGTTCCACTCGGCCAGGTCTTCCGGCGCGTACAGCGCCTCGACCTCCGCCCCCGAGGACGACTCGAAGCGCTCGCGGCGTTCCTTCGAGCGCGCGGTCGCCTTCGCGAAGGTGGACTCGCCCCACTCGTGCTTGCTCTTGCTCACCGGCGCTCGCCTTCGGCGGACCGCAGTCCGCAAGTCCGAGGATGCGCGGAGTGTAGAGCAGGGGAAGTTGGTGGGCGATGAGGGGTTCGAACCCCCGACCTACCGGGTGTAAACCGGGCGCTCTACCGCTGAGCTAATCGCCCCCGCCGGACGTCCCCCAAGGCTAGGCGTGCCCCGATCGGGGGGTCAAGGGAGCCGGGCGTGACGAAGCCCGCCTTTCGGCGGGCTCCGCACGGGCATCCCGCGAGCCGCTAGTTACCGATGCAGATGTACCGCACGAGCCCAGAGTCCGAGGCGGACGACGGGATCGCCTGGAATCGATCCACCGCGAACGCGTTGAACGTCAACTTCGCCGACGTGTTACCGGTCACCATGGTCAGCGAACACACATAGGCGGTGTTGGAGAACACCGCGTTCCCCCCCAGCACCACGAGGGGGGTCGAGTTCGGGACGAGGGTCGTCGTCCCGACAACGATCTTCTGGTTCGCCTGAAGCACGCCAGCGTTCGAGTAGACCGGAACGAAGCCGGACGGGCCCTGCGGGCCCGTCGCACCCGGAACGCCCGCCGCACCCGGGGCACCTGCAACACCCGGGGCACCCGGGGCACCAGCAGGCCCCGGGATGCCGTCAGCGCCAGTCGCGCCGGTTGCACCGATGGCGCCCGGAACGCCCGAAGGACCAGCGGGACCCTGCGGGCCAGCCGGGCCTTGAGCGCCCGCGGGGCCCTGTGCGCCCGGAGTGCCCTGCGGGCCGGTCGGGCCCGCAGTACCCGGAGCGCCAGTCGCGCCGGTCGCACCCGGAACACCCGACGGCCCTGCGGGGCCTTGCGGGCCCGCAGGGCCCTGTGCCCCCGGCGTGCCGTTCACACCCGCAGCGCCCGGCGCGCCAGTCGCGCCCGCAGCGCCCGGCGCGCCAGTCGCGCCCGCAGCCCCCGGGGCACCAGCCGCACCCGCAGCGCCGTCAGCGCCCGTCGTACCGGTCGCACCCGGGGTGCCCGCCGAACCAGCCGGGCCCTGCGGGCCAGCCGGACCCTGTGCACCCGTCGCGCCGACGGCACCAGGCGCACCCGCGGCACCCGGAGCGCCTGGAGCGCCCGGAGCACCCGGAGCACCCGTCGTGCCGGTCGCGCCCGGGGTGCCTGCCGGACCAGCCGGGCCTTGCGGGCCAGCCGGCCCCTGTGCACCCGTCGCGCCCGTCGGACCGGGGCTACCCGAGGGGCCAGCGGGGCCCTGCGGGCCAGCGGGTCCCGTCGCGCCGATCGGGCCTGCGGGCCCGGGAAGCCCGGATCCCCCGCCACCCTGGTTCCACGAGATGAACTGTTCGTTCCGGCGGCAATCCGCGGCGCTTCGGACGATCCGGAGAATGCCGGTGTTGTCGTCCCGGTCACGGTCATCGCGACCGTCGCGTCCGCTCCGTGGTGCTTCGTAGCAGGCGGAGATCACCCCGCCGGGCGGGTCGGCCGCCGCAACGGTGCCGACGAGCGTGCTCAGGCCAACGAGCGCCGACGCGGCAGCGGCGGCAACTCCCCACAGTCGATGCGATCGCAAAGAAGACTCCTCGGACTCTTCACGGCGGCATGCCGGGCGGCGCCACGATACACGACCGTACGAGCGACACCGGGTCATCGAGAAAGATGAAGGCGGAGAACTGAGCGAGCAGGTGCGCCCTTACGAGCGCCGGTCGTCCCGATGCTCGTCGTCCTTCGGGCGGCGCCACGGGAGCGGGGCGCGCATGCCGATGACGAGGATCAACCACGCGCCAATGAGCGTGATCTCGAGGCCCGAACGGATGACGTGGCCCCAGCCGGTCCAGTCGAGCGCGCCCTCGAGGAGGTCGCCGCCGAACCACAGGTTCACGACGAGCGCGAGGAAGATCGCGAGGTGCGTGCCGAAGCCCCATTCCGCCATGGCGATAGGATAAGGGCTGAGAGAGGTGCCGCCCTGTGGCCGACCTGAGCGTCTTCGACACCCTGTCGCTGGAGGAGCTGGAAGAGGCCTCCGGCGAACTGCACCGGCGCATCGGCATCGCGCTGCGCTATGTGGGCGAGCCCCGCGCAGACGAGTGGGACGCCGAGGGCATCTCGCCCCGCAAACGCGTCAGCGGCTACGTCGCACTCCTCGAACTGGCGTCGCAGACGGTCGGCTCGATCACCGCGGGCGTGGCACCGCCGACCGCACGCATCGACGAGCACCCCGCGCTGGTCGCGGCGGTGATGTATGCCACGCCAACGATCCCGGTGCTCCTCGCGCGGCTGGAGCAGGATCGTCGCCAGCTCGCCTCGCTCGCCCGCGGGCGCGAGACGATGCTCGATCTCGAGTCGCTGACGCCGTGGGGTTACGTGACCACGCGTCGCCTGGTCATCGAGGCGACGATCGCCGAGGCGGCCCGCTGCGCGATGGCGCTGGAGCGCTTCCTGGCCGCCCTCGACGCCGCAGCGGAGCGCCAGGGGCTGGTCTAGCGGCGCTATGCCACGCGGGCGCGCCGCATCGGCCGTGGCTCGACATGCGCCGGACGCCGGCTCCCGCCGAGGTAGCCCAGCACCTCGCACATGTCTTCGAGCGTGAGTGAGAAGCCGACGCCCCGGTCGTTCAGCCGTGCGAGCACGAGCGTCGCGGCGTAGACGTGGCGTCGGGACACCCCGGCGCTGGCGACCAGTTCCGAGGCGGTACGCGCGGAAGCGCGCTTCGAGGCTGCCCGCGGCGGGGTGCCCCGGGGTGACGCTGGTGAAGCAGGCATGACGATGTCCTCGTCCTCCCCGCCCACTTGAACACGATACGAATGAGCGCGCCGCGCGGATGCCTGGATGCTGACGGTGCGCTTGCGCTCAGGTGACAAGCCCCGCTCTAGCGGCGGGGGTTGTCGATCACCTGGTCGGTCACGACAACGAACTGCTTCCCATCCCACTGCAGAATGATCTCGCGCAGCTTCGAGGGACAGCACTGCGGATCCGCCGGGGCGTACGAGCCCTGCGTCACCGCGATCACCCCGGCGACCGGGCCGCTCAGCCGCACCTCGACCTTGCCTGCGCGGTCGATGTAGCCGAGCAGGCGCGGCTTGCCGCCCTCGTCAGCGCTGAAGACCGCGGCGCCGAGGTCGCCCGCCGTCCCGCCGGACTCGACGACGACGAACGCGTCATCGAAACGATCACCCGTGAGGTCGGCGTAGACGATCCGCTCGGGCGGGATCTGGCCACCCTTGAAGTGATCGATGATCGGCCCGGCGACCGCAGCGCTCTTGAAGTCGATCGACCGTGCGCTCTGTGCGGCGGCCGCGGCAGTCGCCGAGGGCGAGGCCGTCGGCGTGGCCGTCGAGGGGCTCACGCTGATGCCCGTACCTCGACTGCACGCGGCGAACAGCGCGATCGTCGCGAGCCCCAAGAGGGCGCCCGAGGTGCGACGCGCGCGGGTGTGGGCTCCGGCAGGCGTGCGTGGGCCGGGCATGTTCGCGGGCATCCGGCACCGTCCTTCCGCCCTTACCCCTCGATGGTACGGCCCTGACGCGAGACTCACGACGCCGCCGCGGGCGTGGGTTAGCATGGAGTCCCCGGCCACATCCCGCCTGTCAGCCACCGAAGGGCGTTCCGCGTGCCGGATCGCTGTCCCTCCTGCGCCGCGCCATGGGTCGCCACCGCCACGCGGTGCGCGGAGTGCGGCGCATTCCCGGACGACGACGCCGTGCCTCCGCCCCCGCCGTTCGAGGACGACGCCCCCGCTTCGCCTCGGCCGCCCGTGGCACGCCCCGCCGCCCCGCGCGCGCCCGCGCCTCGTCCCGTCGCAGCGGCGATCGCTCCGCGCCCCGCGCCTGTCGCCACGCCGACGCCGGCGGCCCCGCGGATCCCGCCACCGCCGACGCCCGAGTTCCCGCAGAACCTGGACGGCTACCGCGAGCGGCTGCGCGAGACGTTCGGCTACCCGGAGTTTCGCGACGGCCAGTCCCGCGTCCTCAGCGGCCTCGGACAGGGTGACGTCCTCGCGGTGATGCCGACGGGCAGCGGCAAAAGCCTGTGCTACGTGCTGCCCGCGCTGGCCGTCGGCCGCACGCTGGTCGTCTCACCGCTGATCGCGCTGATGCAGGACCAGGTGGAGTCGCTGCAGGCCGCCGGGGTCTCGGCGACGTTCATCAACTCCAACCTCGACCGCGCGGAGCAGAACCGGCGCTACGCCGACTTCGTCGCCGGACGCACGGCGCTGCTGTACGTCGCGCCGGAGCGCTTCGCGAACGCCGCATTCACCAGCGGGCTCGCGCGCGCCGGGGTGAATCTGCTCGCCGTGGACGAGGCCCACTGCATCTCGGAGTGGGGCCACAACTTCCGCCCCGACTACCTACAACTCGGCCCGGTGCGCGAGCGTCTCGGCAACCCGCGCACCCTCGCGCTGACCGCGACCGCGAACCCGCAGGTGCGCCGCGACATCGCCGAACGCCTCGGCATCGCCGGACGCTGCACCGAGGTCGTCACCACCGTCGACCGCCCGAACCTCACCTACGGCGTAGAACGACAGGACAGCGTGGACGGGCGCCGCCGCTGGGTCATCGACTACGCGCGTGAGCGTCGAGGCCTTGCGGGAATCATCTACGCGCGCACGCGGCGCGGCGTGGAGGAGATGGCGGAGGCGCTGCAGAGCGCGGGCATCCATGCGGAGGCGTACCACGCAGGCCTCCCCGCCCCGCAGCGTTCGCGCGTCCAACGGGCGTTCACGGTCGGCGACATCCCCGTGATCGTCGCCACCAACGCCTTCGGGATGGGCATCGACAAGCCGGACGTCCGTTACGTGATCCACCTCAACATGCCGGGACGCCTCGAGGCGTACTACCAGGAGGCGGGCCGCGCCGGCCGTGACGGCGACCCGTCCGAGTGCACCCTGCTCTACGCGCGCGCCGACCGGCGCTTCCAGCAACAGTTCATCGACGACGCCCACCCGGACGACGCGACGGTGCGGGAGGTGTGGAAGCAGTGGGTCGGGATGGCCGACCCGGAGAGCGGTCGGCTGCCGTACGACGTGGGCAACCGGGAGCCCGAGGCCTTCGGGATGGTCGTGTCCGCACTGCGCGATTCCGGGCTGCTGGATGCGACCTCGCTGCGGCTCACCTCGTTCGACGCGGCGGCGGCCATCGACACGTCGAGCATCCGCGATCACCGCGCGTACGCCGAGGCACGCCTGCGCGAGATGGCGGAGTACGCCGAGACGTCGACCTGCCGTCGCGCGGTGATCCTCCGCTACTTCGGCGAGCAGGCCACGGAGCAGTGCGGCTCCTGCGACAACTGCCTCGGGCGGCACGACACCGAGACCGCGGACGACTTTCCCGCGGATCTCTACGACCGCCTCATCGAGATCCGCGACGACATCGCCCGGCGCAGCAACCGCGACCCGTTCCTCGTCTTCGAGAACCGCACCGCCCGCGAGCTGGCGACCTTCCGCCCGCGCGACGAGGAAGCCCTGCGCGCGGTTTGGGGCATCGGCGAGCGGCGAGCGGCGTGGTTCGGCGTCGAACTACTCGCGGCGATCGACGAGTGGGAGGCCGCGCACCCGGAGGCGACGCCGCCGGTCCTCGTCACCGCCCAGCGGCCGCTCGCGCCTCGAGGCACGGTTCGCGACGCCGGCCCGGACGTCTCGCCCGACGACCCGCTGTTCACCGCGCTCCGCGGCTGGCGCTCTGACCGCGCCCGCTCCGAGGGCGTCCCGGCGTACACCCTGTTCTCCGACCGCACGCTCCGCGAACTGGTGGCCCAGCGCCCCACCTCGCTGCAGGCGCTCGCGCGCGTCTGGGGCCTCGGCGAGTCGCGCGTCCGCCGCTTCGGCGGCGAGATCATCGAGGTCGTGCGGGGCGTGGAGCGGCTGGCCTAGGCTCCTCGGCTGCGGTTGCAGATCGACCGCCGATTCCGGCATGATGGGGACAGATAGAACAGTGCCCGGCGTCCTAACTGCTGGCACAGACGAACGAGCATGAAAGCAGGGGTTACGCCGTGAACATCACCGTCACCGAAATCGCGCAGACCCGCCTCAGCGACCTCCTCGGCCAGCGCTCCACCTCCGAGCAGCAGGCGATCCGCATCTTCAGCGCCGCGGGCGGCTGCGGCTGCTCCGGTCCCAGCTTCGGCATGGGCCTGGACGAGGTCTCCGAGCAGGACAGCGTCGTCAAGATCGGCGCCCTGACCTTCGTCGTGGACGCCGAGTCCGCCCCGATCCTCGAGGACGCGTCCATCGACTACATCGAGGACGTCATGCAGCAGGGCTTCTCCATCAGCGCACCGAACGCGGCGGCGATGGCCGGTGGTGGCTGCGGCTGCGGCGCCGGCGGCGCCTGCCACTAGTCGTCCCGCCTCGCACACTGCGAAGCACGAGAAGCGCCGGCCCGATG
>CANKAU010000042.1 GCA_947479915.1 Chloroflexota bacterium | reverse complement strand
GAACGCGGACCACTGCTACGTCCTGGAACGTGGCGCGGTCACGCTGTCCGGCCCCCCGGCGCAGCTCTCCGAGGCCCGCCTTCGCGAGGCGCTGGCCGTCTAGCCTCCTCGCACGAATCGCATGTCGAGCAACAGGAAGACCCGCCATTGGCGGGCCTTCCTGTGTGCACTCGTGGTGCGGAGGGCTACGGGGTCTGCCCCTTCGAGCGGAGCTTCGCCTCCGGTGCAGGGCGGAACTCCGGCAGGGTGACGCCGGGCTTCAGCTCCTTGTACATCACCTCGACCGGCATGCCGATGTACACGTCGTCCGGGTCGCATTCGAGGATGTTGCCGGTGAGGCGGACGCTGGTGCGGGGCGCCTCGACCGGGTTGATGAACGCGAAGACGTAGTGGCCGTCGAAGCCGGGCACCTCGTTGCGGTGGTCGACGATGTAGGTGAACACGGTGCCCTTGCCGGACAGCTTCACCCATTCGACGTCCGTGGACTTGCAGAACAGGCAGTCTGCCCGCGGGGTGTGGCGGAACTCGCCGCAGGCGGTGCAGCGCTGGATCACCAGCTCGTGGCGGTTGGCGGCGTCCCAGAACGGTCGCGTGAGGTCATCCGCGATCGGCCAGGGGACGATCCCCATCCGCTTCATCTCTTCCTGGCCGGCGCGCGTCTCCGGGTTCGGCAGGGGGGTCGGTGTGGTCATGGTCGTCTCCTCGCCCTTCGCCTAGTACCCGCGGCCGATGATGCCGCAGCCGCCACCGCTGGGGTACGGGAACGCGGACGACAGGATCACGTAGTTCGGATCCTTCGTCTGGCGCTCGCCGGCCTCGCCGCGGATCTGGCGCACCGCCTCCACGATCTGGCCGGCTCCATGCGCGCGACCTTCCGAAAGGTTGCCGCCGTGCGTGTTCATCGGGTGCTCGCCGTTGTAGCGGATGCGCTCGCCGCCCTCGATGTACGGGCCCGCCTCACCGGGGCCGACGAGACCGAGTGCCTCGAGCCACATGAACGCGAGGTAGGAGTACCCGTCGTACACGAACCAGAGGTCGATCTCCTTGGGGTCGATGCCCGTGTCCTGGTAGAGCGTCGTTGCGGTTGGCGCGACGCCGTCCCACGGCTCGTACACGGGGACGCCGGCACCAGCGCCCTCGCCCTCCGCACCGGCCCAGCCCATCAGGTAGACCGGCGGGTGCTTCATCCCCTTCGCGCGATCCTCGGAGGTGATGATGTAGGCGACCGCGCGGTTGACCGGGATGTCGCAATCGAACAGGCGCACGGGGTCGGCGATGAAGCGGCTGTTGAGGTAGTCGTCCATCGTCATCGGCGTCTGCATGTAAGCGCCGCTGTTCATCATCGCGTGCTCGCGCTCGACGATCGGGATCCACGCGAGTTGGCGCTCGTTGTAGCCGCGCTCGTACATGTAGCGGCGACCGAAGAGGCCGATCGTCTGGCGGGTGTAGCCCACGCCGTAGGGGGTCATGAACTGCGGAGGGCCGGCCACGCCGCCGTCCGCCGGATTGATGCGCGGCGTCGCGCTCGGCGCGATGGTGTTCATGATCTTGCAGACCACGGTGATCGTCGCTTTGCCCTCGTCGAGGGCCTTCGCGGCCTCGCCGGCGGGGACGATGCCCAGGCCGCCGCCATCGCGGCTCCACTTCACCTCGCGCATCCCGAGGCCGGCTGCGATCGCGGCCGTGTCGGGCGGCGGATAGTGGTGCACCTGGATGTTGATGCCGTCAATGTCGGCGGGGTCGATGCCGGCGTCCTCGGCGGCCGTGCGGCACGCCTCGATCGCGAGCTCGACCTCGGTCTTGTCCATGCGCCGGGTCGGGTGGGTGGCCCCGACACCGACGAAGCAGTACTTGCCCTTGGTTACAGGCATGGGACTCATCTCTCCTGTGCGGCTGCGCCGCACCTGCGTGCACTCGCCGGATGACGTCATCGCGCGGGCAGTGCATGCGTCCGCGCGGTCGTGGACAGATCGGACTCTTAGCCGAAGATGCCCTTCGCCGCGAAGTCCGCGATCTGCTCGGCGGTGTAGCCCGCCTCGCTCAGCACCTCGTTCGTGTGTGCGCCGAGGTCCGGTGCACCGTGTCGCGGATGGATGTCCGCGCCCGAGATGTCGAAGGGGATCGTGACGACGGTGGCCGAGTGGCCGCGGCCGTCAGCGTCCTCGATTGTGTAGAAGGGGTGCAGCGACAGCAGTTGCTCGTCGCGCGCGACCTCCTCCAGGGTGGCGGCGGGCGACCACACGCAGCCGTGGTCGTCCAGCTGCTTCGCCCAGTAGGAGAGTGGCTGGCTGCGGAAGATCTCGTCGATCTCTGCGATGCGCTCCTGCTGGTTCTGCGGGGCGCCCGTCGGGCTGACGTAGTACGGATCGTTCGCCCAGTCCTCGCGGCCCAGGGCCATGCAGAACTTCTTCCAGTAGGGGACGTTGTGCATGGCGAGCATCATCCAGCGCCCGTCACCGGTCTCGTAGGAGTTGCGCGTGGCGAGGTGCGCGAGTCGCCGGTCGAAGCGTTCGATCGGCACCTCGGGCGTGTTGAGTACGCGCTGCATCTCGCTGGCGAGCGACCACAGCCCGGTGCGCTGCAGCGTCACCTCGACGAACTGCGCCTCGTCCGTCTGGTCGCGCACGCGCAGCGCCGCGAGGACGGCCGTGAGGATGTTCAACCCCGTCGGAAAGTCACCCTGACCGCCGCGGCTCACCGGGGCGGGCGTGCCCACCTCGCCGAGGAGGTGCATCAAGCCGGACCCGGCCCAGTACGCGGTGGAGTCGAAGCCCGGACGATCGGCGCCCGCGCCCTTGCTGCCCCAGCCCGTGACCTGGGCGAACACGATCTTCGGATTGCGCGCGCTGGCCGCCTCGAAGTTGATGCCGTAGCGATCCAGCCGGACGGTCATCAGATTCGTGACCACCACGTCCGCCTCCGCCATCAGGCGGAGCACCACCTCGCTCGCCTCCGGGCGCGCGAGGTCGAGGGTGATGGATCGCTTGCCTCGGTTGAGCGCCTGGAACGAGTGGTTGAAGGCCTTCGAGCCGTCGCCCTGCAACTGCATGCCGCGTGTCGTGTCGCCGGCGGGGGGCTCGATCTTCACGACGTCTGCGCCCATGTCCGACATGAGCGCGGCGCCGACCGGCCCGGCGAGGAAGTTCGCGATCTCCAGGACTTTGATCCCGGCGAGGGGCGCCGATGCCGATGCGCGCGGTTCTGGCATGGTCTCTCCAAAGGGCTTGGCGGTGCTCAATGTCACGCTGGAAACGCCCGAAGAGCAGCCGGGCGCCTACTAAATACAGCCGTGATTTGAGCGCGTCAATCACGGCGTCGCACCGAGACGGGCAGATGCGGTTGACTACGGCTGTAATGTTCGCATCAACGGATCACCGTCGGGGGTGTGCGTGCCGATCTACGAGTACTACTGCCGCCCGTGTAACGGCGTGTTCGAGTTGCTGCGCCCCACGAGCGCGGCTTCGCGTCCGCAGCCGTGCCCCGAGTGCGACGAGGACACGCCGCGGATGGTGTCGCGGGCGTTCAGCGCGTTCACACTCCGCGACGGGCTGCCGCGACGGCTTCCGGACACCGGTGGCTACTGGCACTTCGAGCAGAGTGTCTCGTCGCCCATCAACGGGCCGAGCTACCAGGGCGTGACGCACCCCGAACTCACGCCCTACGGCAGCGATTTCGAGACGCCCACCGTCGAGGAGATCGAGCGGTGGGAGGAGACGCTGGGCGAGCGTCGCCGTGTCGAGGCAGAGATCGATGGCACGGTGATCGACTCCGAGTTCGAGCGCGCGAAGTCCTCGTTCGCGGAACGCCTCACGGCGATCCCCGGCTCGAAGACGGTGGAGAAGGCGAAGAAGCGTCTGATCCAGACGGACTCGGCGAACATCCGCAAGGTGAAGAACGCGAAGGAACGCCGCGCCCGCTGACCGCCGTCGCGAACCGTTCCCCCGCGCATGATTCTGCTGCTTGATACGATTGCATTCGTTGTGCTAAACCACCGCCAAGATGACGTCACGAATGTGATGAACATCACAGAGGGTGAGGCACCGCGTGGCTGACAACGACACCAACCGAGGCTGGAACCGAAGGTTCGCGCGGCGATCGATGCTGCGCGGCGCGGCGTTTGCGAGCGCGGGCCTCGCCGGTGCGGCGCTCCTCGGATGCGGCGGGGGCAAGGCCCCCGAGCCGGCAGGTAACCGAGCGGCTGTGACGGGCGCAACGCCCTCCGGCGTCGACCCCGCACTGGGTGCAGCAGCAGGCGCCGGCAAGAAGATCGCGAAGGGCCGCCCGGGCGGCACGCTCCGCATGGGCTGGTACATCGACGACGTCGCCGCCATGTCGCACATGGCGAACGGCGGCGCGGTGACGCCGCAGTCCCACGTCTCTGCACACAGCGACAGCGTGGTCTACGGATCCGCGGACGGCAAGATCAGCCCGATGCTCTGGACCCAGTGGGAGTCCAGCGACGGGCAGCACATCGTCGCGAAGCTGCGGCCCAACCTGAAGTTCCAGGACGAGTGGAACTCCCCGCTGGACGCCGCTGCCGTGAAGTGGTCGTTCGAGACCCTCCGTGACCCCAAGCTTGCGCCGCGCTTCACCACCTACCGCGGTCTGTACGGCTCGATGTTCGCGCCAGGCGGTGTCGAGGTCGTCGACCCGCTGACGATGAAGATCAACCTGCGCCAGGTGGATGCCGGGTTCATCTCCAACCTCGTCGCTGGTCTGCCGAACGGGCAGATCCTCTCGCAGAAGCACGTGGAGACGTACAAGGACAAGGAGTTCAGCAACCCCCGCTTCCACGGCCCGTACACGGTCGAGAACGCGAAGCCGGCCGTTGGGTTCACCTCGAAGAAGTTCGCCGGCTACTGGGGCGGCAACGAGGGCTACGAGTCCTACCTCGACGCGATCGAGTGGAAGATCATCATCCAGAGCGAGACGCGCGCCGCGGCGCTGCGCGCGAAGGAGTTGGACGCCGCGTTCTGGCGCGAGGCTGACTCCGTGGTCGGCGACACCATGAAGGAAAAGGGCATGCAGACGGTGCTGTACGACAGCAGCCCGCACGCCTTGAACCTGAACCACGTCGCTCCGCCGTTCACGGACCTCCGTGTCCGTCAGGCGCTCGCGTACTCCATTGACCGCGCGAAGGTGCGCGAGGTGGCGTACGGCGGGTTCGGCGAGGAGATGAAGGCGCTCGTGCTGCCGTTCTCCTTCGGCTACAAGGACTCCGACCCGTACCAGTACAACCCCGCCGAGGCGAAGAAGCTCCTCGCCGCGGCGAACATCAAGCCGAAGGTCACCTACGCGATCGTCGGCGCACCGCCGCCTGCACTCGCGAACAAGTGGGCCGCGCTCTATGGCGAGATGATGAAGGCGACCGGCTTCGAAGTGGAGGTGAAGAACACCCCCAACATCGACGATCTGCCGCGAGAGACGCCGTGGGTCAGTGGTACGACGATCGGTCAGCGCTTCGACGCCTACGGATCGTGGACGCTGCGCGCGACGTACGAGGGTGAGATCGGCCAGAAGACGCGCGCGAACCAGCCGGGCGACCCGCCGGAGTTGCGCAAGATCCAGGACGACATCGATGCCCTCGTGCGCAAGGGGCGCGGCACGCTGGACACGAAGCAGCGCGAGTCGATCGCGTTCGAGATCGCGGATATGTACCACAAGAACGTCATGGGCAATATCCCGGTCACGCGCACGCGCGGCACGCTGATGGCGCGCGAGAACGTGGGCGGCATGGATCACCCGGACATGGGCTTCCCGCTGGGCTCTGGCCGCCCGCGCTTCCTCTGGATGAAGGCCTAGCCGCGTTCGAGGTGCGTCGCGCGGTTCACCTGCGCGGCGCACCACCTTCGGGCCGAAGCGTGACTGGCCAACGGGGGATCCATGCTGCCGTTCATCCTGCGCCGCCTGCTCGTGGAGACGGTGCCGCTGCTCTTCTTCCTCAGCATCTTCGTGTTCGTGGTGCTGCGCGTCCTTCCCGGCGATCCGCTGCGCGCGATCATCGGTGACGAGATCACCACGCTCCCGGCGGCCGACCGCCTGGTGCTGATGCACGATCTCGGGCTCGATAAGTCGCTGTTCCTCCAGTACGTGGACTGGGCGGGCAACCTGCTCACGGGCGACTGGGGGCGATCGTTCGTCAGCAGCAAGCCGGTGTCCGAGGCGATCGGGGAGCGCGTGCCCGTCACGCTGCAGTTGTCCTCGCTCGCATGGATCCTGTCGGTCTCGCTGGCGATCCCGATCGGCGTGTTCTCCGCGCTGCGTCGCAACACGTGGGCGGACGCGGCCGTGAACGTCTTCGCGCTGATGGGCGTGGCCACCCCGAACTTCCTCTTCGGCATGCTGCTCATCCTCGTGTTCGCGGTGTCGCTGGGCATCCTGCCGACGAATGGCTTCGTCTCATTCGCCGAGGATCCCGTGCAGGCCGTGCGCTACCTCGCAATGCCCGTGCTCGCGCTTGCGACGGGGACCATGGCGTCGCTCGTGCGGCAGACACGCTCCGCGATGCTCGAGGTGATGAACGAGGACTACATCCGTACCGCTCACTCGAAGGGCCTCGCGCCTCGTCACGTCGTGATCCGGCACGCGCTGAAGAACGCACTGCTGCCGGTGGTGACGGTCGCCGGGCTGCAGGTCGGCAACTTGCTCTCCGGCACGGTGATCATCGAGACGATGTTCTCGATCCCGGGGATGGGGCGTCTCACGGTGAACGCGATCTACGGGCAGGACTACGCGCTGGTCCAGATCCTCGTGCTGATCCTCGCCGTGGCGCACGTGCTCGCCAACCTCGCGGCGGACGTGCTCTACGTCCGTCTCGACCCGCGGATCCACTACTAGTGCGCGCGCGAAGAGAGGGGCAGCGTCATGGCTGAGTCGAACGTCCAGACCCTGACGGTCGCCCCTGCGGTCCGGTCGTTGTTCGGCCGCACGACGATGATCGGGAAGCTGCTGCGCATCAAGCTCGCGGTGTTCGGCATCGCGGTGATCGGGATCGTCACCGTCTCGGGCATCCTTGCACCCGTGATCGCGCCGTACTCGCCCGAGGCGCTGGTGACGTACCGTTCCGAGCCGCCCTCGGCGGCGCACTGGCTGGGCACGGACGAGCTCGGCCGCGACCAGCTGAGTCGGCTGCTCTACGGCGCACGGGCGTCGCTCGCCGTGAGCACGCTCGCGATGCTGTTCGGCGTGTCGTTCGGCTCCGCGCTCGGCCTGATCTCCGCCTACGCGGGCGGTACGACCGACACGCTCATCATGCGCTGGGTCGACGCGATCCGGTCGGTGCCGGGCATTGTGTTGCCGCTGATGCTCGTCATGATCATCGGCGGGAGCATCTACACCGTCGCGCTTGCGCTCGGGTTCAACCTGATGACAAGCATCGCCCGGCTCATGCGCGGGCAGGCGATGGCGATGAAGCAGCGCGACCACATCCTCGCGGCAAACTCGCTCGGCGCCACGGGGCTGCGCGTGATGCTGCTGCACATCGCACCGAACTGCTGGTCGCCGATCATCGTCGCCGCGTCGCTCGGCATGAGCGCTGCGATTACCGCCGAGGCGGGCCTGAGCTTCCTCGGTGTGGGCGTAAAGCCGCCGACCGCGACGTGGGGGCAGATGCTCTCCACCGGGCTCGCCGCGATCCGCAGCGCGCCGTGGCAGGTCGCGATGCCGGGCGTGTCGATCTTCCTGCTCGTGCTCGCGTTCAACTTCCTCGGCGACGCGTTGCGCGATGTCCTTGACCCGCGCATGCGCTCGACGATCAACAAGTAGCCGCGAGGTCGCTCGCGCACTGCGCGGAGGAGGCAACATGGGTGACATGCTCGGCGGCCTGCGGGTCGTCACGATCGAGGCCGTCGGCGTCGTGCCCGGTGCCACCGGCCTGATGCGCGACATGGGCGCCGAGGTCATCAAGATCGAGCCGCCCGGCGGTGAGACGGGGCGCGGCAACTGGAAGAAGCGCACCGACCTGGGCGAGGACTTCCCCGGCGCGGGCTTCTTCGACATCCGCAATCGTGGCAAGCAGTCCGTCACGCTGAACGTCGCCTCGCCGGAGGGGCGCGAGATCCTGATCAAGATGCTGGCGGACGCGGACGTGTTCTGTCACAACCTGCGCGCGACCGCCGTGCAGAAGTACGGCCTGGACTACGAGACGATCGGCGCGTTGTACCCGAAGCTCGTGTACGCCTCCTTCAGCGGCTACGGCGAGAAGGGTCTGGACAAGGACAAGGACGGCTGGGGCCCGGTCGCGCTCTGGTCGCGCGCGGGCCTCGGCGCGCACTACGGCGACTTCGACTCGATGCCGGAGCCGACGCGCGGCGCGATGGACGACACGATCGCGACGATCGGCTTCCTCACGTGCGTCCTCGGCGCGCTCGTGGAGCGAGCGCAGAGTGGGCTGGGGCAGAAGGTCAGCACCAGCCACTATCACCTCGGCATGTGGATCAACACGCCGATCAGCCAGGCGCTGCAGGGCGAACAGGTGCCGTACCGCGTGGGCCACTGGGACAGCGCCACGCGGGCGATCTACGAGTGCTCGGACGGCCGCTGGCTGTTCGTCCACGCCGGGCGACCCTCGCACTGGAAGGGGCTGTGGGAGGCGATCGGGCGCGAGGACATCATCGACGACCCGCGCTTCGCGACGCCCGCCGCGCGGCAGCAGAACAACGAGGAGCTCGTTGCGCTCATCAAGAGCGAGATCAAGAAGCGGCCCGCCGCGGAGTGGGACCGCATCATCACTGACAAGGGTGGCGCCGGCGGCATGGTCTACACCGTCGAGGATGTCGTGAACGACCCGCAGGCCGAGGCAAACGGCTTCTGGGAGCACTACGACACACCGGCCGGGCCGAAGCGCCTCCTCGCGCCGCCGCTCCAGTACAGCAGGACGCCGCTGCGACCTCGAGGTCCCGCGCCTGATGCCGGGCAGCACACGGACGCCGTGCTGGCCGCGACGGGGTACACCTCGGAGGACATCGCCGGGCTGCGTTCGCGAGGGGTGATCTAGCACGCCTCAGTGGTGGGGGTGGCACATCGGGCGGTGCAGGGTAGATTGAGCGCGTCGCTGTCGCCCGGCAGCGCGCGGTCAAGGGCGTCCCGTTGTCGCTGTTCAACATGCACACGCATCTCTCCCGCGACACGACGACGGAGAAGTTGATCTTCCCGAAGCCGGATGTGCCGGACGAGCAGCGGTGGGCGAACCTCGATCACGTGATCGCGTTCATGGACGCGCACGACATCAGCCATATCGCGACGATGAACGTCATGGCGACTCGCGCGATGCTCGAGTCGCGCCTGCGCCGCGCACGCGAGGCGGGTCGCAGCGAAGCCGCGATTGCCGAAGCGCGTGTCCTGCTGCGCGAGGACATGCGGCACCGCATGTGTGAGATGAACGACTGGTCGCTGGGCGCGCAGGCCCGCGAGCCTCGCATCCGCGCCTACATCGCCCTCGACCCGACGCTGTTCGAGGACGCCTCGATCGAGGAGGTCGACCGCTGCATCGTGCTCGGGGCGACCGGGATCAAGATCCATCCGCAGGTGAACGAGCACTTCCCGGATCACCCGGCGCTGCGCGCTGTCTACGAGCGCTGCGAGGAGACCGGCGTGGCCGTGCTCGCGTGCACGGGGCTGCGCCCGAACGCGGACGGTACGGTGTACCTCGACCCGCGCGGGTGGGTGCCCGTGCTGCGTGCGTTCCCGCGCCTGCGCCTCGTCATGTCGCACTTCTGCGACGCGGCGTGGCGCGAACGCATGGAGCTGGCGCGCGAGTTCCCGCAGCTGATGTTCGACATCTCGGGTGGGCTGGTGGACGCGACGAACCCCGAGAACCACCGCTCCGCGCTGCCGTTCGAGGATGGCGCGCGAGTGTTCCGCGAGGTCGGCACGGAGCGGCTGATGTGGGGCTCCGACACGCAGTTCGATCCCATGACCAGCGTGGCGCAGGTGCTGCGCCTTCCACTGACGGACGGCGAGCACGAGCAGATCCTGTCGACGAACGCGCTCGCGTTCTTTGGCGCGCGCGAGGGGAGCAGCAGATGACTGATACCGGCCTGCCGACGCGGATTCTCGGACGCACGGGCATGGCTGTGACGCGCCTCGGCTACGGGAGCGTCGAGTTGCGGAACGCGCGGCCCGAGGCTCGGCGTGTCACCGACACGGTCGCCGGTGAGTTGCTCAATGCCGTGCTGGACGAGGGCATCAACTTCGTCGACACGTCGCCGGACTACGGGCTCGCCGAGAAGATGATCGGGCGCTTCATCGCGCACCGCCGCTCGGAGTACTTCCTCGCTTCGAAGGCGGGCTGCCGCGTCACGGACGAACCCGGCGGCGACGGGCGGCACTCCTACACGCGCGCGAACGTGGTCGCCGGGGTGGAGCAGAGCCTGCAGCGGATGCGCACGGACTACCTCGACCTGGTGCAGTTCCACGGGCGGCCGGTGCTGGCGGAGCTGATCGAGGGCGGGGCGATCGAGGCGCTTCAGGACCTGCAGCGCGCGGGCAAGGTACGGTTCATCGGTGCCTCGGCGATGCTCCCCGATCTGCCCGACCTGATCGCTACCGGTGTGTTCGACGAATTCCAGATTCCGTACTCACTCCTCGACCGCGTGCACGAGGGGGTCATCTCGGGGGCTGCCCGCGCCGGGGCAGGCACGGTGATCCGTGGTGGAGCGGCGCGGGGCGCCCCCTCGGATGAGAAGCAGTGGGTGGACGCTTCGCTTGGGGTGTCCGAGGAACGCGCGCGCGGGCTCTGGGAGCATGCCTCGCTCGACGACCTGCTGGACGGCGCGTCGAGGATGGCGTTCACGCTCCGCTTCACCCTGTCGCACCCGGACCTCGACACGGCGATCGTCGGCACGAGCCGCGTGGAGCACCTGAGGGACAACCTCGCGTCGCTGCGGCAGGGGCCGCTGCCGGCGGATGTCTACGCGGAGGCGCTCCGGCGCCTCGACGAGGCTGCAGCGCGCATCGGACAGTAGTCCGCGCCGCGAGGCTAGCGGAGGCGCGGCTCCGGCCAGTTCAGCACCTCGGCGGCCGCGCGGCCGAGGATCCACTCGCGGTCGTCCTCGTTGATGAACGGGACGTCCTCGATCCACATCCGCAGGCAGTCGGCGTACCGCCGGTAGCCGAGCTGTGTGAAGTCCGACTCCCAGAGCATCCGGCGTGCCCCGAACGCGTGGAAGATCCGCTCGATGAACGGGTGGGTGTCCGCGAACGGGTACGGTTCCGCCGACGCCTGCGGGATGCTGCCCATCTTCATGCACACGTTCGGGTGCTTCGCCAGCGCGCGCAGGGCGTCGATGGTGTCGAACGCCTCTTCGAGGCTGTGCGCGCCGCGCATCCCCGAGTGGTCGATGATCAGCCGCAGGTCGGGATGCCTTGCGGCGACCGGTTCCAGCAGTGACACAGCGTCGCCGGCGAGCACGGCGACCGGGATGCCGAGGCGTTCGCACGCCGTCCAGTACCACTCGATCGCGGGATCGCCGAGCGCCTCGCGCGCGGGGGTGGCGACGGTGTTCCATCGCCCGCTCATGCGGATGCCAATCATCGAAGGCTGCTCAAGCCAGTGTTCCAGCCGATCGGGCGCATCCGGCGCGTACGGGTCGAAGCGGCCCATCACCGCGAAGCGACCCGGGTAGCGCGCAGCAGCGGAGAGGGCGGCACTGTTGTCCTCGCCGGCCCATACGGGCGGCACGATCACCGCGCGGTCGACACCAACGGCCTCCATCGCCCCGAGCATCTCTTCCGCGGAGAAGCCGTCCGGGTGTGTCCAGGGTGCGGATCCTCGACCGGGCTGGCGCGGCCACGGGTGGTCGGGCGTGTCCGGGGCGTAGATGTGTACCTGCGCGTCGGTGATCAAAGGGGGCCTCCGGGCGCTCCGCGACACTTCGAGGGGCACAGCGCCCGCCTGCGGGCGACGCGCTACGTGAGCGAGAAGCCCTCGTAGCCCTCCGCGGCGACCTCGTCGCAGATCTCGCGGTAGCGGGCCATACCGCCCGCGTACGGCATGAACACGCGAGGCTTGCCGGGCACGTTCGCGCCGAGGTACCACGAGTGGTGCGCCTCAGGCAGCAGCGTTGCGCGTGCGGCCTCGTTCACCTGCTCCACCCAGCCGTCCGCGGCGTCGTCACGCGCCTCGATGTGCTCGATGCCGCGCTCGCGCATGTAGGCGATGCAGTCAGCGATCCACTCCACGTGCTGCTCGATCGCGACGGGCATGTTGCACAGCACGGACGGGCTGCCCGGGCCGGTGACGGTGAACATGTTGGGGAAGCCTGCCACCTGCAGGCCGAGGTAGTTGCGCGGGCCCGCTTCCCACGCCTTCGAGAGCGACAGCCCATCGCGGCCCGTGATGCCAAGGCGCAGCAGGGAGCCCGTCATCGCGTCGAAGCCCGTCGCGAAGACGATGATGTCCGCAGCGTGCTCGACGCCGCTGCGCAGGCGCACGCCGGTGGGCGTGATCGCCTCGATCGGGTCGGCGCGCACGTCCACGAGGTCGACGTTGTCGCGGTTGAACGTGTCGAAGTAGTCGGTGTCGATCGGCGGGCGCTTCGCCGCGTACGGGTGGTCAATGTCTGCGAGGCGCGCGGCCGTCTCCGGGTCTTTCACGATCTCGCGGATCTTCTGCTTCAGGAACTCAGCCGCCGTGTCGTTCGCTTCCTTGCTGGTCAGGATGTCGCGGAACGAGGCGCGGAACTGCAGCCCGCCCTTCTCCCACGCTGCCTCGTAGATCGCCAGTCGCTCCTCGTCCGACACGTCGAAGGCGGAGCGATCCTGGATCGTGAAGGCGTGGCCATTGGTATTTCCGCGCATGGTGCGCTTGATGTCGGCGAAGTTGTCTTTCACCCACTGGCGGAACTCGGCCGACAGCGGCGTGTTCCGCGCCGGGACGCTGTAGTTCGGTGTGCGCTGCATCACCGTCAGGTGACCCGCGGTGCGCGCGATGACCGGCGCGGCCTGGATGCCGGTGGAGCCGGTGCCGATCTGGATGACGCGCTTGCCGCTGAAGTCGACGCCTTCGTGCGGCCAGAGCCCCGTGTGGTACCAGTCGCCCTCGAAGGTGTCGAGGCCCGGGAACTGCGGCACGTTCGCCGTGGAGAGACAGCCGACCGCAGCGATGAGGTAGCGCGCGGAGATGCGCGCGCCGTCGTCGGTCGTCACCCGCCAGAGGTTCGCAGTCTCGTCGTAGGCGGCGCCCGTGACGCGGGTCTGGAAGCGGATGCTGCGCTTCAGGTCGAGGCGGTCCGCGACGAAGTTCAGGTAACGGATGATCTCCGGCTGCTCCGGGTAGCGCTCGGACCACTCCCAGTCCTTGATCAGATCCTCGGAGAACGCGTAGCAGTAGGAGTGGCTCTCGGAGTCGCAGCGTGCGCCCGGGTATCGGTTCCAGTACCAGGTCCCGCCCACGCCGTCGGCAGCCTCGATCACCTGCACCGACAGACCGAGGCGGTCGCGCAGCGTGTGCAGTTGGTACATCCCGGCAAACCCGGCGCCGATGATCACCGCGTCCAGGACGCCGGCCTCGGCCGGGGATGAGGTGGCGGGGTTCGTCGTGGGGGTGACCATCAGGCGGCTCCTTGGGCGGACGCCGGCGCGTGGGGCGCGGCGTGCTCTTGGCCCTCACCTTCTCAGAAGAAGGGTATGGCCCGCAATCGTCGCGGGAACGCCCCGGGTTCGATTTGCTTATCGACACTGGCGCGCGGCTGCGCACAGAATGCGGCGAGCGCGCTGCCGGATTGGCCCAGCGCTCGACGGTCGCTGGAGTCCTCCCATGGCGTCCGAAGCTCGTGCTCCGCTGCTCATGCTCGTCGACGACGATCCGCTGGTCAGCGGTGCCATCGCCTCATTCCTGCGCGACGATGGCCATGACGTGCGCGAGGTCGCGACCGGCGAGGACGCGCTGGCCGATCTGGACGCCGCCGCGCCCGACCTCGTACTGCTGGACGTGGGGCTGCCGGGCATCTCCGGCTTCGAGACGCTCCGCCTGCTCCGCCTCAGGTCAGACGTGCCGGTGGTTATGCTGACCGCCGCCTCCGAAATCAACGAGCGGCACGGCTCTTCCGCCGCCCCCGCTACGCCGTCGCAAAGTCCAGGTTCTCGGTCACGCGGCTGCCGTCCCGCTCGAACGCCTCGGTTACGAGCGTGAGGCGGCGCCGCGCCTCCTCGACGTCGTGGTTGCCGATGTTCACGT
>CANKAU010000041.1 GCA_947479915.1 Chloroflexota bacterium | reverse complement strand
GCCTTGACGATCTTGATGATCTCCTCGGTGTCCTTCGTGTCCAGGCAGATCGGCCACGCGTCCACGTTGCCGAAGGACTTGAAGAGCATGGACTTGCCCTCCATGACCGGCATCGCGGCCTCCGGGCCGATGTCGCCGAGGCCGAGGACAGCGGTGCCGTCCGTGACGATGGCGACGGTGTTCGGCTTGATGGTCAGCGACCATACCGCCTCGGGGTTGTCGTGGATCGCCATGGACACACGACCGACGCCGGGGGTGTAGACGTGTGCGAGCTCCGCGTTGGTGCGGATGTTCACCTTGTTCGCGACCTGGATCTTGCCGCGGCGGTGGAGCTGGAAGGTGCGGTCGGAGGCGAGCTCCACGACCACGCCCGGGATGCCGCCGACAGCGGCCACCATCTCGCGCGCCTGCTCCTCGGTCTCGCAGACCAGGATGAGGTCGCGGACCATCAGGTCCTGGGTTACCTCGGCGATGTCGATGTCGAGGATGCTGCCACCGTGCTCGCCGATGGTGGTGGCGATGCGGCCCAGCATGCCGCGCTCGTTCGGGAGGCGCAGGCGGAGCAGGAGCTGGTAGCCGCCCGGGTGGACGCGGTCAGCGTGCGGAGTTTCGAGGTCGATACCGGAAGTGGTCATCTCATCCCCTGGGTATGGGCTGCGGAATGTTGGAACTATACCCCTCGTTACGGCTGGGAACAGGGACTCCTTATTACGTGCGAACGTACCGCTTCTGCCTTGTTTCCAAAGGTTCGCGCGGCTGCGGTCGTCCGCGCGCTGCGCGCTTCTGGTAGACTCCGCCTCCCAGCCGGGGGATCCCAGGTTATCCACAGGGTCCGAGCCGGTCGGATGGCGCTCGGGCCTCCTCCCAGGCGGTGCTCCATGCCCATGCTGCGATTCACCCGCAACCGACGCTCCTTCAAGTCGATGCCTGCCGCGTTCGCCTCGATGCCGCCGATCGACACCCGTCAGATCGAGCGCGCTGTGGAGCGCGGTCGCGCGCGCATGGAGTCGATCGCCGAGACGATCTCCAACGAGACGATGAGCGAGTTGCTGGACGACCTCCGTCACGAGGCCGCGCCGATCGCCGCGCGCGCCATGCCGATCCTCGAGCGTGCTGCAGAGCGTGCCACGGGGCGTCGTCGCAAGAGTCGCAAGCCGAAGGTCGCGCTGATCGTCCTCGGTCTTATGGCGATCGCGGGCGTCGTTGCGTACCTCTTCTGGCAGCGCCGTGACGAGGAGCCCGCGTACCTGGTTGACGCGCCGAACGGCCCGGACCTGACGCCTGCTCAGACGCCGCCCTTCGCACCGCACGCGCCGTCCGAGCCGTCGTCGCCGTCCGCAGGGCCCGAGGCGCCGCAGGGACCGGACGACCCGTTCAGCGAAGAGCCGCCGGCCGCGCCGAGCGCCGATCCCGCTGCGCCCGTGCGCGAGTTCGCCTCCACGCCGCGCGCGATCTACGGGCTCGGCGACCGTGACGCGCTGGACGACCGGCCCGCTGAGAGCACCCGGGCGCTGCCCGTCGCACCCCGCGCGAACTTCACCCCGGCGCAGGTGCAGTTACCGTCGAACCCGCGCCGAACCTGGCTGCCTCGGTAACCCGCCGACGATTCGGGCGGGCTCGATGACCGCTGCGGGACGCGCTGGTATTCTCGACGAGCCGGCGCCCTCATCGTCTAGCGGTCAGGACGGGACCCTTTCAAGGTCCAGACAGGGGTTCGACTCCCCTTGGGGGCACCACGGCAGCACCTCGCCGCGCCGCGCGGGCCATCCGCCGGAGAAGCGCTCCACGAGCGCCCGATGAGCGAGATCGCATGACCACCACGCAGCGCGCGCACTTCCTCGCCCCGGACGGGCTGCGCGTGCCCGCCGTCTCCGTCGCCGAGATGCGCGAGGTCGACCGCATTGCGATCGAGGCTACTGGCCCCTCGCTGCTGCAACTCATCGAACTGGCAGGGCAACAGGTCGCCCTCGCGGCGATCGACCTGCTCGGCGAACGCTGGCCGGGCGCGCGCGCCGTTGTGCTCTGCGGATCCGGGCGGAACGGCGCGACGGGCGTCTGCGCCGCGCGCCACCTCGCGAATCGCGGCATCCGCGTCGAAGTCATCACCATCGTGCCGCCGCAGCGCGCGGACGGCGCACTGGGCGAGTCGTTCCTCGCACTGGCCGAGGCGCCCGCGCGCGTCACGCGCTGGGACGAGGCGTTCGATGTCACCGCGGCAGACATCGTCATCGACGCGGTGCTTGGCTGCCGCCTCACCGGCGAACCGCAGCCGGTGCAGCGCGGACTGATCCTTGCGGCGGGCGCCGCCGCCGAGGCCGGCGTGCCCGTCCTCTCGATCGACGTCCCATCCGGCCTCGATGCAGACGACGGCACCGCCCCCGGCGCCGTGGTGCGTCCCACGCGCACCGTGACGCTGGGCCTGCCGAAGCGCGGCCTCACCCACGACAACGCCGGCGATCTGTGGGTCGCCGACCTCGGCATTCCGCCCGGCGTCTTCGCACGTGCCGGCGTCGCGTTCGCGCCGTTCTTCGGCGCGGCGTCCTGCGTGCCGCTGGCCTACCCGCCGCCGCCCGATGCCGGCTGAGCGCTCCGCAGACCCGCCCGGGCGGGGGATTGGCGCGTGCCGCGAGGATTCGCTACGCTGGACGTCGTCTTTCGAGACGCCCGGTTGGCCCATTCGTCTAGCGGCCCAGGACGCCACCCTCTCAAGGTGGAGATCACCGGTTCGAATCCGGTATGGGTCACCAACCGCAGATTCAAAGAAGGCCCCCGCTTATGCGGGGGCCTTTCCGTTGGGGATCCCGTTGGGATCAAGCGCTCTCTGAACAGCGCGGCCGGATAGCGTCGCGACGGCGAGGAATGTGCCCCCCCAGCAGAGGTCGCCGGTTCGGTCGTTTGTCCGTTCCACAGGCGACCCGCGAACGTCGGGGCCTGGCCCTTGCGCGCCACCTGAGGTGTCCCGCTGGGTATCAGGCGTCGTGCGGGGCGCTGTTCTGCGGGTGCCCGAAGGGACGTCGGGTCCTAGCGCTTGCGTGCCACGACGTCCGCGCTGACCAGGCCCGTCTCGGAGGGCTCGTAGTGCGCGTCCACGTCCCCAAATCCGGCAGCGCGGATTGCTTCGAGGTAATCGTCCAGCAGCAGCGCGCCGGCGACGCAGCCGGCCCACGCCTCCAGGTTGGCGCGCGTCTCCGCGCTCGGCTCGGCCGTCCAGACCATGTCGGAGACGCGCAGGCGGCCCTCCGGCGCGAGGACGCGGTGGGCCTCGGCGAAGACGCGCGGCTTGTCAGACGACAGGTTGATGACGCAGTTCGACATGATCACATCGAAGGACGCGTCCGGGAACGGGATGTCCTCGATCTCGCCCAGGCGGAAGCGGACGTTCGTCGCACCGACCTGTTCAGCGTTGTGGCGCGCAAGCGCGATCATCTCGGGAGTCATGTCCAGTCCCCAGACCTCGCCGGTCTCGCCCACCTGCTTCGCCGCGAGGAAGCAGTCGATGCCACCCCCGGAGCCGAGGTCGAGCACGCGCTCGCCAACGGACAGTTCCGCGATCGCCAGCGGGTTGCCACAGCCGAGCGAAGCGCCGACCACGGTCTCCGGGAGGTCAGCCAGCTGTGTCGTAGGGTCGTAATTCGAGGTGCCGTAGCGCTGCGCGGCGTCCGGTCGGGCGGCGGGCATGTCCTGGACGAACTCGATTGGCTGCGATTCGGTGGGAACGGCGGGGCCGCAGCAGGCGGCGGCTGAGGTTGCCACCCCGGCACCCTCCAGAACCGCCCGCGCGCGGGCGCCGTAGCGTTCAACGACGGCTCGACGGACCTCGCTGGTGGTCGGTGCGGGCTGGGATGCATCGGTCATCGTCGGCTCCTTCGCTTCGCGCGTGCAGTGAGGTCACCGTACCGCTTCGCATACCTCGCCGCGTCACTGCGACGTTAAGTCTCGCGGCCCAGCCCCTCGAGCGAACACGAAGTTCACGAAGCGTGAACGTGTTGATGACGTACCGCGATCGTCCAGCGATCACGATCACAGGTGAGCATCACGCAAGGAGCGGTCATGACCCTCTCGGATCACATCCAACTTCCTACCAGCCGTCCGGACGAGGCGCCGCAGGCGCACGCCACTGCCCGCGTCCGCGACTCCGTGCTTGGCGCGTGGACGCGGATCGGCGAGGCAACCTCCATCGTTGAATCGAACATCGGCGACTACACGTACCTCGTGGACCACTGCCAGGTGATTTACAGCGAGGTGGGCAAGTTCTGTTCGATCGCGAGCCACGTCCGCATCAACCCGGGCAACCACCCGATGTGGCGACCCACCCAGCACCACATGACCTATCGCCGCGTCTCCTACGGCTTCGCCGAGCGCGACGACGAGGCATTCTTTGACTGGCGGCGGGACGCCCGCGTGGTCGTCGGACACGACGTGTGGATGGGGCACGGGGCGATCATCCTGCCGGGTGTGACCATCGGCACCGGGTCGGTCATCGCCGCGGGGGCGGTCGTCTCGAAGGATGTCCCCCCGTACACGATCGTCGGCGGCGTCCCGGGCAAGCCGATCCGGGAGCGCTTCCCGCGGGAGATCGCGGAGTCACTGCTGCGCATCGCCTGGTGGGACTGGGATCGCGCCACGCTGGAGGCGCGGTTCGATGACCTGTCGATGGACATCGAGGCGTTCTGTGAGCAGTACGACCGTGCGTGACCTCCCGTTGCGCATCGCGACGATCAACACGTGGAAGGGTGACGGCCCGTACGAGGCGCGCCTCGATGCGCTGTGCGCGCAGCTGCGTGGGGTCGAGGCGGATGTGGTCGCGCTCCAGGAAGCGCTAGTCGCGGTGGACGGCTCACTCTCGACGCCGGGCTGCCTCGCGCGCGAGCTGGGCATGACGACGGCTACGTTCGCCCACCGGCGCAAGCTCCGCATGGTCGAGGGCCGCGAGGTGGACTGCTGGAGTGGGCTCGCGCTGCTCAGCCGCTGGCCGATCGTCGATGTGCTGACCCACGCGCTGCCTTCCGATGACCAGGACGGCGAGCGAGGCGTGCTCCTCGCTGCGATCGAGACGCCCGCGGGGCTGGTGCGCATCGCGAATACCCATCTCACCCACCTGCGCGCGCGCTCGGCGCTGCGCCGGGCGCAGCTGGACGCCGTCCTCGCCGACCCGTTCCTCGCGAGGCCCGCCGCAGCGCGCCTGGTGTGCGGCGACATGAACGCGACGCCCGGCACACCCGAGATCGGTGGCGTCCTGGGCGACACGCGGTTGTGGCACGTAGTGGACGCGTACGAGGCCGCGAATGGCGCGGAGATGCGCGCGACGATGAGCGACCGCAACGACCACGTGCGTCCGGGCACCGGGGAGCGCGTGCTGGACTACATCTTCTCGCTGGCGGACACCCCTCATGCGCAGCCGTACCTGCTGGACGCGCGCGTGGTGCTGGATCGTCCGTCCGACTGTGGCGTCTACCCCAGCGACCACTTCGGTGTGATGGTCAGCCTCGCCAGCTAGCGTTCTGCTACAGCGTCAGCGTCAGGCCGGAGGCGGCTGCCTGCACGTCGCCCTCGAAGTGCTCACGTGCCTCGGCCACGGCGCGCGTGCGGTCAGCGGTGTACCAGAAGTGCGTGAGCACCAGCCGCCGGACGCCGGCGCGCACGGCGACCCTGGCTGCGTCGCCAGCGGAGAGGTGCGTCACCGGGTCGTGGTGCTGCGGTGCCCCGCCGGCGAGTGTCGCCTCCGCGAGCAGCGTGTCCGCGCCATCCGCGAGCGCCACTAGCTCCTCGCACATCACGGTGTCGGACGAGTACGCGAGCGCATGCTCGCCGTCCTCGACGCGCATGCCGAACGAGCGGATGCCGTGCCGTACCTCATGTGGCCGCACCGTAAGCCCACCGAGGTGCAGCGGCACGCCGGGCTCGTACTCATGCAGTGTGAGCGCGGCATCCCAGAACGGCGTGGTGCTGGACAGCGCCTGCGCCAGCCCGCGGAGGTGACTGATGCCGCCGGGCGGCAGATACACGTCGATCGGTCGCGCGCCGGCTACGCCGTACGTGCGGCCGTAGCGCAGCGCGACCAGGTCGATGTAGTGATCGGGGTGCAGGTGGCTCACCACGATCGCGCGCAGGTCATCAAGGCTCACGAGCCGCTGGAGTGGCCCGAGCGTGCCCGATCCGCAGTCCAGCATCACGTGGCTGTCGCCCGAGGACACGAGGTAGCCGCTGCACGCCTCGCCCGGGCCGGGTTGAGACGCGCAGGATCCGAGGACGGCCAGCCGCATCGCCTGGCCTACCGCGCGGAGAGCGCCAGCGAGCGCTCCTGCAGGCGCGGCGCGCGCCCGTCCGAGTAGACCACCGCGCCGCGGTACAGCGCGTCATGGACACGCGGACGTCCCCGCTCCAGGTCGACGAGCACGAGGTCACCAGCCAGGCCGACCTCGATCCGACCGCGGTCATCGAGACCGAATGCGGCGGCGGGATTCGCCGTCACCTTCGCGACCGCCTCCGGCAGGGTGCAGATGCCGAGGTCAACGAGCTTCGTCGCCGCCACCAGCATGGAGGGCGTGTGGTAGTCCGCGCAGATGATGTCCGCGAGGCCCTCGCGTACCAGTTCGGTGGCGTCCGAGTTACCGCTGGTCGATCCGCCGCGGACGATGTTCGGCGCGCCTACGGTGATCCACTCGCCGATCTCGCGCGCCCGCCGCGCCGCCTCGATGACCACGGGGAACTCCGCGATGGTGCAGCCCAGCTCGTGCATCGCGTCCACGCGCTCAACCGAGTCGTCGTCGTGCGAGGCGAGGACGAAGGCCTGAGCGCGGAATTCGACGCCCACTCGGCCGAGCACCTCCATCACCGGGGTGCGATCCTGCCGCGCGGCAATGCGCTTCTCGATGTCGGCATCTGCGTCGTAGGTCGGGTCCGCGCCGTGGTACGCGATCATCGTCTTCTTGAACTCATCGAGGTTCCGGTACTGGCCCTGCCCTGGCGTGTGGTCGTTGAGCGACATCGCCTGCACGGGAGAGACTCGCAGCGACCCGAAGAGCGAGTCGAGCGCGGTCGGCGTCCAGACGTCGCACCGGTGCAAGAGCTGGTGATCCATGGACGCCTGCTGGCGGCTCTCGCGCACCAGTTCAGCGCGCAGGGCGGCCTCCTCCAACGTGCGACCGGAGCGCGGCATGTCCGCGAACGTCAGCGCATGGAACGAGGTCGTGACGCCGCCCATCAGGCAGCGCCGCTCGTAGTTGCGCATCGCGAACAAGCCATCGAAGTTCACCCGCGGGCGCGGATTGATCTCGACTTCCAGTCCGTCACAGTGCGTGTCGATGAGGCCGGGCAGCAGGTACAGCGAATGCCCTGCGTCGATCACCTCGTCCGCGTCGGCCCAGGCCACCTCGAGGCACGAGCCGACCTCCACGATCTTCCCATCGCGGATCAGCACTGCGCCGTCTTCGAGCACCGCGTCCGGAAGGACGAGGTGGGCGTGGACGATGGATACGCTGCTCATCGGGACACCTCCAGGAGTTCATCGGTCACGCTGTCGCCAGCGATGTAGTCGTCGTCGGGCGCCACTTCGCGGGCGGTACCGTCCGCCAGCACGAGCACGCGGTCGGCGAGGCGGCGGATGAGGTCGCGGTCGTGGAAGATCGCGATCACCGCCGTGCCCGCGGCCTGGGCCTCGTGCAGGAGCTCAATCACCCGCTCGCGGTTGTCCGCGTCCAGCGCGGAGGTGGGCTCGTCCAGCAGCAGCAGGCGAGGCGGGGCCACGAACGCCTTCGCGACGTTCACGCGCTGCTGCTCGCCGCCGGAGAACAGCGCCGGGTAGGAGGTCTGGAGCGACGGCCCCATCCCGAGGCGAGAGAGCATCGCCGAGGCCCGCTCGCGTGCCACCTCGAGCTCGACGCCACGCTGGGTCAGCACTGAGGCGACCACATCGACAGCCGGGACGCGCGGCGGCGCCTTCAGGAACTGCGAGACGTAGGTGATCTCGTCGCGCCGAAGCGCCACGACCTCGCGCTCCGGCGCCGAGAACAGATCGACCGTCTCGCCGGCGCGCGTGATGTACCGCGCGGTGCCCGCGGTGGCGAGGTACGTGCGGTTGAGGCACTTCAGCAGCGAGGACTTCCCTGCACCCGACGGCCCCGCGATGGCAAGGAACTCGCCGGCGTCGAGATCGAACGAGACGTCGCGAAGCGGTCGTACCTCCGCGCCGTGCAGGATGTGCAATGTGATCGTCTTCGACAGGCCGGAGACGGACAGCATGGGGTCGGCCAAGCTCGGCTCCTAGTTCGTGACGCAGTTGACGAGCAACTGCGTGTATGGGTGTTGCGGGTCCTCGAGGATCTGGTCGGTGAGCCCGGACTCCACGACGTGCCCGTCCTTCATGACGAGCGTGCGGTCCGCCAGCAGCCGGATGACGCCAAGGTCGTGCGACACGACGATTGCGGTCACCCCGTACCTCGACTGGATGTCGCGCACGAGGTCGAGCACGCCGGCCTGCACGGAGACGTCGAGGCCGGTGGTCAGCTCATCGAGCAGCACGAGCTCCGGGTTGTTCGCGAGCGCTTTCGCGATCTGGACGCGCTGCTGCATGCCGCCGGAGAAGAACGCTGGGAAATCGTCCATGCGCTCGATCGGCACCTCGGTTCGGACCAGGTAGTCGGATGCCTTCGCGCGGATGTCCGAGACGCGGCGCCAGTCGGCGGCCAGCAGGCGTTCCGCGACGTTGCCGCCCGCGGTCACCATGAGGTTCAGGCCCTGTCGAGGGTTCTGGTACACCATCGACATGCGATGCGTGCGCAGCTCGCGGCGTTCGCGTCGGTCGGCGTCCCACATGTTCCGCTCGCCCCCGTGGAACGAGGTCAAGAACGCGCTGCCCGAGGTGGGGATCACGTCCTGGAACAGGCACTGAAGCACGGTGCTCTTGCCGGACCCGGACTCGCCGACGATCCCGAGCACCTCGCCCGGGTAGACATCGAAGGACACGTCCTCGCACGCAACGATGCGATGGCCCTTGCCGCTGTAGATCTTGTTCAGGTCACGCACGCGGAGCAGTGGCGCTACCACTGGTTCACCACCTTTCGTCCCCCGAGCACGTCGTCGCAGTAGGAGGCGTCGGAGCACACCGACAGCGTGCTGCCGTCCGCCTGCGGCGAGGTGACGAGGTAGGAGTCGGTCGCCCCACAGCGGCGACAGGACATGCCGGGAAAGCCCTCGATCGAGAACGGGTAGTCCTCGAACTCCAGCGGCTTCACGTCGGTATACGGGGGGACGGCGTAGATGCGCTTTTCCCGCCCGGCGCCGAAGAGGAACAGCGTCTCCGCCTGGTCCAACTTCGGGATGTCCCAGCGCGGGATCGGGCTGGGCGCCATGACGAAGCGGTGGTTCACCATCACGGGGTAGCCCGCGCCGGCGGTCACCTCGCCGTTGCGCACGACGTCCTCGTACAGCGCGAGCCACATGCGCGCGTAGTCCGCCTCGGCGTGCATCGCGCGCGCCGCCGCGACGGATCGCTCAACGTGGCGCAACGGCTCCGGGATCGGCACCTGCAGGATCAGCATCTGCCCCGCAGTCATCCGCTCCTCCGGGATGCGGTGCCGCGTCTGGATCAACGTCGCATCGCCCGTGGTCAACGTCTCTCTCGCGCCGGTCGTCTTCGCGATCAGCCGCCGAAGGTTGACCGCGTTCACACTGGCGTCGTCGCCCTGGTCGATCACCTTGATGGTGTCGTCCGCGCCCACGCAGGCCAGCGTGATCTGCAGGCCGCCGGTGCCCCAGCCGCGCGCGATCGGCATCTCGCGCGAACCGAATGGCACCTGGTGTCCGGGGATCGCCACCCCCTTCAGGATCGCGCGCCGGATCTCGCGCTTCGCCATGTCGTCGAGGAACCCGAAGGTGTAGCCCTCGAACGCTGCGCCACGCTCCTCGATGAGCGCTCGCACTCCCATGGCGCTAACCACGGCGCGCCGCCGCGACCAGTTCGCGGACCTTGCTCGTGCGCTGTACGGAGGCCACGAAGTCCACGTAGTGCGGGAGCTTCAGGTGCTCCACGAATCCCATCGCCTCGATCGAGTCGATGTGGTACATCACGTACTCTTCGTCCTCGATCGCCGCGCCGGACTTCGTCGCCTTTTTGAGCGATCCATCGAGAATGCTCATCGAGATCGCCTTACGCTCGTTCCGTCCGATCACCACGCCGTAGGAGACGACGTAGTCCGGGCTGTGGTCGTGCTCGTGCACGTGATCCTCGCTGCCGTCGTGCTCGTGCTTTGCACCCTCGTCGCCGCCGACGACCTGGTAGCACTCGGTCACGGGCACCCAGCCGATGCGTACCTGGCCGCCGGTGATCGGGTGGGAGATCAGCACCGGCAGGTCGCCGTAGCGCAGCTCCGCGATGTAGCCGTGCGCCCCGCCGTAGCCGCGCATGCCCGCGTATGCGAGCGAGAGCATGGCCCCGGTCTCACCTCGCGCGAGCACCTGCAGGCGCGCCGCGCGCGTCGCCGGGAAGCGCAGCGGCTCCCGTGTGACATCGAACGGCTCTTCGTCCGAGGTGCGCCGGGGTGCCTCGTGCATCAGGCCGTCGGTGCGAAGGGTGTCGATGACGAGCGGGAACTCCGCGGGCGCCGCGCCCGCGGGGAGCGCGTCGAGGTCAGCGGACGGCGCGGTCGCCTGCGGCGGCGTGTCGCGCAGCGCGAAGTCCAGCAGGCGCTGCGTGTAATCGCGCGTGCGGCCAAGCACCTGCCCGCCGGGGATGTCCCGGAACGCCGAGGACACGCGCCGCAGGATGCGCATCTGGCGTCCCGATGACGGGAACGAATAGCCGACCCGCGGCAGCGTCGTGCGGTAGGCACGCAGGAGGAAGCCGGCCTCGATCGGGTCGCCCTCCGCCTGCTTCACGGCGAGCGCACCGAGGTCAACGTCATACACGCCGCCCTCACCCATGACCTGGTCGAGCAGGAGCGCGACGTGGTCGCGCACCTGCGGCAGCGCCACGGGATGCGCCGAATCCGTCACCTGGGCCGCGATGAGCGACTCGGCGTGCTCGATGGCGTCCATGCCGCCTCGGACGGAGCTGTAGCCCATCTAGTCCTCCATTTCGATGCGGGTGCTGCGCGGCAGACACGCCACACGCCCCTGGGGATCCACGAAGATCGTGTCGATGCCGGTGGGATAGACGGCATTGCGCTCGATCAGCGCGCGGAGCGCGACGACATTGAGCCCATCCAGCACCAGCGGCTGCACCGTCTGAATCCCGGGACCGCTCAGCACGGCTCGCAGCGCGCCGCTACCGACCGCGTCCACGTGCACGACAACGGTCGCGGAACGCTCGGGCTCTTCCACGTCGCCCTCGATCGCCGCCTCGAAAGCCGCCAGCGCATGCGCGGCATCCGCGAGGACGTAGTCGGCGGTCGCAAGCGGGGCGGAACGCGCGCCCGTACGGCGGAGGATCTGCTCGTGCACGGAGCGGTCGTCCGCCTCGACCGCGAACGTGACCTCGTGGTCGAGCAGGCACTGCATCACGATGAGTGCGCTACCCCAGGCGCCGTCGGCGGGTCGGGCCTGAGGCAGAGCCTGAATGGTGCCAGGGCGCGCCATCGCGTCCAGAAGCGCGCGGAAGGTGCGCTGCTCCTGATCAGCGACCACGCTCTGGCGGGGCGCGGTGGAGGTGTCGGTCGCCATTAGGTCACGTCCTCGAACTGCACGCGCGTCGGCGCCACCTCGGCCCAGCGAGCGGCCCAGCGACGCTCGTCGCCCGCCACCGCCGCATCGAGGAACTCGTCGATTCGCCCCGTCAGCGGGTGCTCGGCGGCGACGGCAGCATCGAGGACGGCTGCAGCCAGCGCGTGCTCCATCGACTTGCCCATCACCATCGCGTACCCGCGGTGGACTCCCGCGGCGACCTCGGCCTCGGCGACGGTGACCTCTGTGAAGTTGAACGGCAGGCGATCCGCCGGCTCCTCCACGCGCACCATCAGCAGGCCCACGGACGGCCCGCGGGTCACCTCCACCTCAAACGTCTCGAGGACGTCGTCGGCGAGGGCGACGATGGCCGCAGCATCCGCTGCCGCCATCGCCTCCAGTCGCTGTTCACGGTTCATGTTGTCTCCCTGCCCGTCATCGGGGTGCCGGCGGCTCGCGCTCCTCGACTAGCCCTTCTCGGCGAGCTCCTTGAGGTCCAGCTTCAGCAGCTTCGCGATGTCGCGGAGGGGGTTGTAGAAGGCGTCCAGCGTCTTGAGGCCCAGCGACTCGTGCGGGTCGGCGTACCAGTAGCGCACCTGGCCCACGAGCTCCGGGTTGTCCTTCATGCCGAGGAGCGCGTCCTGCACCGTCTTCTTGAAAGAGGCGGGCAGCTTGGAGCGAACGCCGAAGGCGGTGTTCGGGATGGGATCCGTGACGTCGAGGACCGCGATCTTGCCGTCCGGGCAGGCGTCGTACGTCTTCCTGATCTCCTCTGCCGTGCGCGGCTTGGAGATCTGACCGTCGGCCCACATGCACGCCTCGATCTGCTTACCGGCGACCAGCGTCAGCAGATTGCCCTCGTTGGTGGCGCCGCCCGGGGCTTTGCCGTTCCAGACAGACAGGACGGCCGTCGGGTGGCTGCCGGCGAAGACGGTCTTGAACTCCTTGTCGGGGTCAAAGCCGCGCTTGATCAGCAGGGTCTTGGGCGCGAGGTGCCCAGAGGCTGAGGCCGGGTCGACGAAGTTGAATCCCTTGCCCTTGAAGTCCTCCAGCTTGGTGATGCCGGAGCCCTTCTTGGTGAAGATCACCGACTGGTAGTACGGCAGCATCTTGTCGTCGTACTTGCAGTCCTTCGCGGACGCGGGGCAGGACACCAGCGTGCCGATCGCCTCGGCGTTCGCCTCCTGCACGGCCAGCACGTAGGCGAACGGGCCGACGAGCATCGCGTCCACGCGGTCGGCGCGCATCGCCTCGATCACCGCGCCGTAGGATGTGCCGGTGAAGAGCTCGACGGGCATGCCGAGCTTCTCCTCCAGGTACTTCTTGAACGGCCCCTGCTTCTTCAGCACCGCCTCTGCGTCGTCGCCACCGAAGTAGCCAACGACGAACTTCTTCGGCCAGCCGGCCTTCGGGTCGACCGCCGCCGCGGCCTGACTCCCGGACGCGCCGGTGGGCGCCGGCGCCTTCTCGGTGTTGCTGCCGCAGGCGCTGACGAGCAGCGCCGTGGCGCCAATCGCGGCCAGTGCGAGGTGATTCCATCGCAGGTTCATTCGCGGTCCTCTCGTTCCCTCTGTGGTGCCCCGAGGGGCGCGGTGTGGTTGCTGGTCGCTGGATGGATGCCGTGCGGGAGCGCGGTCCTCGCCACGCCTCGCGGAGGGTCGAGGCGCAGCGGAGACCGCGTTGGGGAGGTCAGATGAAGCGCCGTCGGACGCTGTCGCTGAAGCGATCGACGAGCGTGACCATCAGCACGATGAAGATCAGCGCGCCGAGCAGCAGGTCGTACTGGAACAGCGCCATGTACTTGCTGAGCACGAAGCCGACACCACCGGCACCGACGAGGCCGAGGATCGTCGCGGAGCGCACGTTGTGCTCGAACAGCAGGAGTGTGTACGAGATGACCAGCGGCATCGCCTGGGGCACGACGGCGTACGAGATGACCTGCCAACGGCTGGCGCCGGTCGCGCGGATCGCCTTCACCTGCTCCGGGTCGATCGCCTCGATCGCCTCGGCGAACACCTTCGCCATGAAGCCGATGGAACCGACCGCGAGCGCCATGACGCCACCGAACGGTCCGAGGCCAACAGCAGCGACGAAGATGAGGGCGAAGATGATGTCCGGGACCGCGCGGTTCGCGTTCAGCAGCATGCGCGTCGTCAGGTACACCACCGGGTGCGGTGCAATGTTCCTGGCCGCGAGCAGCGCGAACGGAATCGACAGCACGATGGCGAAGACCGTGCCGACGATCGCGATCTGAATCGTCTGGATGACGGCGTAGAGGATTTCCGGGAACGGGAACGTGACGCTCGCGAATCCAATGCGTGGGATGGTGACGAAACCCAGCGAGATGGAGGGGGTCTGAAGCGTCTCCTCCACCAGCTCAAAGGATGGCGGGAACATCCGGACGATGAAGTTGCGGATGTTGGGGAGCCCGGCGATGAGCTCCCCTGGGCGGGCGTTCGTCGCCTCGAGGCCCCAAAGCAGCAGCCCCGCGACCAGGAGCAGGCTCAGCACACGCGTCAGCGAGAACCGGGGCCACACACGCAGCAGGTCGAGGCGGGTGTCTGGGCTGATCTGGGACGGGGACAGGTCGCGAGCATCGGCGAGGCCGGCCATTAGCGGGCGCTCCCGGCGAGGATCCGCTCCGCCTCGGCCGGCGGAGGAGGCGCCGGCGCGGCGGGAGGCGAATCGGAGGGCGTCGCGGGGACGACGCCTCGGGAGAAGGTTTTCCACTCGCGGTCGAAGCGATAGGTGCGGTTCAGCACCTCGTCGGTGAGCCCGGAGGGCGGCCCGTCATAGACGACCACGCCCTGCGCGATGGCGCAGATTCGGTCACAGCACTCCACCGCGAGG
>CANKAU010000040.1 GCA_947479915.1 Chloroflexota bacterium | reverse complement strand
GTCGACCTCGCGGTCGAGGTGATCATCGGTGCGGCGTTCGGCGCGGTGGTCACGGCGATGGTGGAAGATCTGATCACGCCGCTCATTGCGGCCGTCGGCGGCCAGCCGGACTTCTCCGCGATCGCGCTCACGGTGAACGGCAGCACCTTCAAGGTCGGGCACTTCCTGAACGCGATCATCTCCTTCGTGATCCTCGCGGCGGTCGTGTTCTTCTTCGTCGTGAAGCCGATGAACATGCTGCTCGCCCGCGCGCGCACCGCGCCGCCGGCCGACCCGACGACCAAGAAGTGCGGCGAGTGCATGAGCGAGATCCCGCTGCAGGCACGGCGCTGCGCCTTCTGCGCCCAGCCGGTATAGTCCCCGCGGGCAGTCGAGGCGTCCCGCCGCGCGGCCCGAACAGAAGGGCCGCCGCGTGATTGCCATCGCCCTCGCTGTCCTCGCGGCATCGTCGTGGGGACTGAGCGCAGTCCTCGTCCGTCGAGGGCTGCGGGACCTGTCGACGTCCGCGGGAACCCTGATCTCGCTGACCTCGGGGTTCCTGTTCACCACGGCGCCGGTCGTGGCGCTGCAGTTGGACGCGCTGCTCGCGGTGTCGCTGAAGGCGATCCTGCTCTTCGGCGTGATCGGCATCCTCAACTTCCCGATCGGGCGGTTCTTCAACTACATGGCGATCGGTCGACTGGGCGTCGGCCGATCCACGCCACTGCTCGCCTCGTCACCGCTCTGCGCCGTGCTCATCGCCGTCTTCCTGACGGGCGAGCACCTCACGCTCGCCACGGGCGCCGGGATCGCGCTGATCCTCGGCGGCGTCCTCGTCACGATCACGGCACCGAAGTGACGGGCGGCACGATGACGACCGACACATCTACCGCACCGGCCGAGGGCAGTTCGCGGCGCAACACGCTGACGGGCGTGGCGTTCGGGCTGGCCGCCGCGATCTCGTACGGCAGCGCGCAGGTGATCACGCGACAGTCGCTGGGCGACCTCGCGCCGCCGCTGGTGGGTTCCGCGATCGCGCTGTTCTGGGGCACGCTGGGCTTCGCGCTGCTCAGCGCCCGCAGCCTCGGCGGGCGGGGCGAGCACCTGTGGCGCGGCGTCGCGTTCTTCGCGACGGGCGGCGTCTTCTCGGCGATGGGCGTGCTGCTGATGTTCTTCGCGCTCGGTCGAGGCCAGGTCGTGGTGATCTCGCCGGTGCTGGCGACCAACCCGCTGTTCACGCTGCTCTTCGCCGCGATCCTGCTCCGCGGCGTCGAGCGCATCACTCCGAGGATCCTCGTCGGCGCGCTGCTGGTGGTGTCAGGCGTGACCGTGCTCAGCGTCTTCTAGCGCGTCCGCGTGGGGCAGCTGGCCCCGTGGACTGGCGTGGGGCCGCCCGCGTAGAGTGATGGGCGGTGCGGGCCTGTAGCTCAATTGGCAGAGCAGTGGGCTTTTAACCCATCGGTTCAGGGTTCGAGTCCCTGCGGGCCCACCAGCCCCCCCGCCCCACCGTCCCCCGCTCGCTACAGCCCCGACAGCAGCTCGATGACGTTGCCGTCGAGGTCGCGCGCGTAGGTGAGCCACACGCCTTCACGGATCTCGAGCGGCTCACAGTCGAAGAGCACGCCCTCCGCGGACAGGCGCTCGTACTCGCCCTGCACGCTGTCCACCGCGAAGCAGAAGTGGTTGATGCCGTGATCCACGGCGGGCGCGTCGACGGCCTTCGGCCGTCCGGCCGGGTGCGTGTACTCGCGCAGCTCGAGGCGCATGCCGTCGCGCAGCATCATCGCGTGCTCCGCGATCGAGTCCGTCGCGTGGAGCTGGCGGTCCCGCACCGTGGTGCCTGGTCCCCAGTTGCTGCGGTCGATGACCTCGAACCCGAAGTGCGAGGTGTAGAAGCCAATCGCCCGCTCGATGTCCGGCGTCGAAATGCCCACGTGATGCAGCGGCCCGATCATGCTGTCCTCCACTTCGAGTGGCGTCGAGGTCCGACGCGCTCCACCACGGTGCCGGATGCGCGCGCTTCCGGGAAGACCTCGCTCTCGCCTCGTGCGTGCGCGTGCCGGATGCGAAGATGCGCGCACCAGCCGCAGGCACGAGGAGCGACGCGATGACCGCAGCAGATCGACGAGTGGCGCTGATCACCGGCGCCGGCACCGGCATCGGGCGCGCGGTCGCGCTGGCGCTGTCGGAGGCGGGCTACGCCGTGGTCCTCGCGGGCCGTCGCGAGGATCCCCTGCGCGCGACGGGCGCGATGCTGGGCGACGCGGACTACCTCGTCGTCCCGGCGGATGTCGCGGAGCCCACCTCCGTCGCCGCGCTGTTCGAGGCCATCCGGGAGACCTACGGTCGCCTCGACGTGCTGTTCAACAACGCGGGCATCGGCGCGCCCCCCGTCCCGTTCGAGGATCTCCCGTTCGAGGACTGGAAGCGCGTCGTGGACGTGAACCTCAACGGCGCGTTCCTCTGCGCGCAGGGTGCGATCCGGCTGATGCGCGAGCAGACGCCCAGCGGCGGCCGCATCATCAACAACGGATCGATCGCCGCCTACGCACCTCGACCGAACGGGGCCGCCTACGCCGCGACGAAGAGCGCGATCACTGGCCTCACGCGCTCACTCGCACTGGACGGGCGGCGCATGGGCATCACCTGCGGGCAGATCGACATCGGCAATGCGGCCACCGAGATGACCGCACCGATGCAGGCGGGCATCGTCCAGCCGAGCGGGGCGGTCATGGTCGAGCCGACGATGGACGTGGCGGATGTCGGCCGCGCGGTGGTCTACATGGCGAGCCTGCCGCCGGACGCGAACGTGCTGTTCATGACGGTCATGGCCGCCAACATGCCGTTCGTCGGCCGCGGCTAGCCCGGTGGCAACGACGCGCCGCGCGCACTAGGATGCGGGCGGCAGGAGACAGACTCGAGGGCCCGAGCGGCCATCCATGCCGGATCGCAGGAGGATTCAGTGAACGTTCCCGAAGTCATCGATGTGCACGTGCACTACACGCGCAACCGCCAGCAGGAGAAGGTCGTCTTCAATCACCCCGGATGGCCGGACGAGTGGTACAACGCCAATCCCGAGGGCATCTCCCAGTGGTTCCAGGATGAGGGTCTCGCCCACATCTTTGCGATCAACTACATCGACATCAACCGCATCATCGACAACCGCGTCGCGCGCCTTCCCAAGGGCAGCGACGAGGAGGCCGCGGCCCGCAAGGAGCTGCAGCCCCAGATGACGGACCGCGTCCGCCAGTTCAACGAGTGGGTCTGCGAGTACGCGAAGACCGAGAGCCGCGTCACCCCGTACGTGAACGTGGACATCGGCGTCTTCTACGGCGACCAGCAGGCAATGATGAACGAGCTGGAGGAGCGCCTCGCGCAGGGCGCGAAGGGTGTGAAGATCCACCCCGGCCTCTCCCGCTTCTACCCCGGCGACGAGAAGATGTTCCCGCTGTACGAGCGCCTGAGCAGCCTCGGCGTGCCGATCCTCAGCGACTCCGGCTCGGCGGGTGGCCGCGAGCCCGGCAGCATCGCCTACGGCGAGCCGGACAACTTCATCCCGGTGTTCGAGAAGTTCCCGAAGCTGCGCTTCATCATGGCGCACCTGACGACCGCCTTCTGGGACGAGCGCATCGCGATCGCCAAGCGCTTCCCGGAGGTCTACTACGACATCTCCGGCGGCTTCTACCAGCCGAACGGCAACGGCCGCGCTCGCGACGCCCACCGCTGCGTGCCGATCGAGGACGCCGCGCGCTACCTGAAGACCATCGGCACGGACCGCTGCATGTTCGGCACGGACGCGCCGGGCTCTGAGGTGCGTGGCTACGTCCGCACGATCCTGGGCCTGGACCTCTCCGACAACGAGAAGGAGAACATCCTCGCCAAGAACGCGCGACGGTTCCAGAGCATCTAGCGCCCGCCCTGCTCGCTACGAACGCAGAGAGACCGCCCCTCACGGGGCGGTCTCTTCGTGTACTCGACGGTCGAGGTCATGCGTGGGCGTCGTGCCTCGGCGTTACGCCTTCCAGTAGTACGGGGCCTGGTCCACCGGGGCGGCGGCGCCGTGGCTCTGGTACTCCATCACGTTGCGCGCGGCGGGCTGGTAGCCCGTGATCATCGGGCCGTTCGGCAGCGGCACGTTGTACATGCGATCGGCGAGGTAGTCCTGCACGTCGAGGATCTGCTGGCGGCGCTCCTCGCGGTTGGTATTGCCGTTGATCGCCGTGACCATGTCGGTGAGCCGCGGGTCGTTGATCTTGCCCGAGTTGCGACTCGACGAGGGCAGGTACATCGCGGTGAGGTAGTTGCCCGGCTCGCCCAGCGACTGCGCGATCGACGCGACGCCGCGGAAGTTGCCGGGGACCGTGTTGCCGAGGAAGACGGCGGCGTAGTCCTCGACGGTCGTGCGCAGGATGATCTTGATCTCGCGCAGGTGCTGCGCGACCAGGCGCGCGTTCAGCGGATAGCCGCCGCGGAAGCCGCCGGTGTAGTGCCACTCCACGCCGAAGCCGTCACGCCAGCCGGCGGCGTCCATCAGCTTGGCCGCCTCGGACACGCTGAACTTGAACGACGCGAGGCGGTCGGGCTTCATCTGCTTCGCGTCGAGCGAGTAGCCGGTGATGCCCCACGGCAGGAACCCGTCCCACGTGTAGGGCGCGTCGACGCCCTGCGTCTTCAGCTCCTTGAGGCCGAACGACTCGTCCAGCATTGCATCGCGGTTGATCGCCATCGACACGGCCCGGCGCACGCGTACGTCGCGCCACGGCGGCTCGAAGTCGAGGCCGGAGAACGTGATGTTCTGGATCATCAGCGGCGGTGCGAGGTCGACCACCAGGCCCTTCACGCCGTCCTTCACGCGCTTCATGTCCGCGGCCGTCAGCGACAGCGCATCCAGCGCCCCGCCGAGGAACTGCGCGAGCGCGGCCGGAGCGTCACGGATGATGCTCATCTCGATGCCATCGAGGAATGGACGGTCGTTGCCCAGGTGCCAGTCGTTGTTGCGCTGGTACGTGATGAGCGAGCCAGCCTCGTACGACTTGAGCGTGAACGGACCGGACCCGGCCACCTGTCGCGCGGGGTCGAACGACTTCGTCGTCTCGATGGGCAGGATCGGCAGGGCGCGCACATCCGCGAGCACCTGCGCGAAGGCCCCGTACGGTTCCTTCAATTTGAAGGTCACCGTGCGCTCGTCCGACGTCTCCACGGTCTGCACCATGGACAGCAGTTGCGCATCGGACGTCGCGATCCCGCCGCCGCGGCCCAGCACGCGGTCGAACGAGTACTTCACGTCCGCGGAGGTCATCGTGCGATTCACCGCACCGGTGAACTTCGCCCGCGAGTTGAGGCGCACGACGAACGTCTGGGCGTCCGGCGCCTGGGTGAACTCGGCGGCGTCGGGGATCGTGCTGTAGCTGACGCGTGCCTTGCCCGGGCCGGACTCGTACGCGAGCAGGCGGCTGTAGACGGGCGCCGCCGCGATCTTCGCGTTGATGCTCGTGTTCGCGTGCGGGTCGAGGCTGCCCGGGTCGGCGGCCAGCGCGATGCGCCAGGTGCCACCTCGACGGATCGAGGGCGTGGAGGTCGCGGTGGGCGTGAGCGCTCCCGTGGGCTTCGTCTCGCGCGGGCCGGGGATGGAGACCGTGCTCTTCTGCTCGCAGCCCACGAGGGCGGCAGCGGCCAGCCCCGCACCGGCGACGCTCGCGGTGGTCAGCAGGCGGCGACGCGTGAAGCGTCGCGCGAACAGTCGCTGGCCGTCGTCGCTACGTCCCGGCATGAGCATCCTTCAGTGCGAGCGCCGGCAGGGGCGCCTCTGCAGTTCCCTCGGGGTGGCCGGGGCACCTGAAGGATATCAACCTGCTCGCGCCTCGGGCGAATCCCGGGGCCGCCAGGCCCACCGTGCCGCTCCCCTACCCCCGGACAGGCCGAGGGCCGGCAAGCGCCGGCCCTCGTGCGACTCGTCCTGCGTGGGCGCCTAGCGGACGGTACCGGCGCTCCGCAGCGCGGCGATCCGTCCCGCGTCGTAGCCGAGCTCGCCCAGCACCTCGTCCGTGTGCTCGCCGAGGAGCGGCGGGCCGAGGCGGATCTCGGCGGGCGCCTGGTCCAGCTGCCACGCTGGGCTGACCTGCTGGATGGTGCCGCGCACCGGGTGCTCCACCGTGCGCACGACGTCCTGCTCCAGGATGCCCGGGTCGGCGTAGGCCGTGCCGTAGTCGTGCACGGGGGCCCACTGGAGGCCCAGCTCCATCATCTTGTCGTAGACCTCGGCGTAGGGCTTCTTCTTCAGCTCGCGCGCGACCAGCGGACGCAGCGTGGCGTTGTCCTGCTGGCCCAGCGGGCGCTCCTTCGTCGCGGGGTACGCCTCGTGCATCTCGTCGAGGACACCGAGCCACTCGGCGAGCTTGTCGATGGCCTTCGGGTCGCGGGCGTAGTTGAAGCCCATCTCGACACGCTGCCCGGCGGTCTCCATGCCCTGTGCCGGCGGCTCCAGGTGCGAGACGTAGAACCCGCCCGCGGAGATGTCGTCCGGGTCGCTGAAGGAGGTCAGGTAGTTCTGCTGCGTTGCGATCATCGCGCGCAGGTAGGACGTGGCGATCTCCTGCCCCACCCCGCTCTTCTGCCGCCAGTACATCGCCGCGAGGATTGCCTGCATCGCGTACAGCGAGGCGGTCACGCCAGCGTAGTTCGAGCCATAGCGCAGCGGCGGCTCGCCGCGGCTGCCGAGGAAGCGCGGCAGCCCGGATCGCGCCTGCACGGTGAAGTCCGTCTCGGGGAGCTCGGCCTCGGGGCCGTTCCGCTCCACCGTGGAGATGTCGCAGTAGATGAGGCGCGGGTTGATCTTCTCCAGCGTCGCGTAGTCCAGCCCCAGCCGCGCGGCGTCCGAGGCGTGCGGGAACGAGTGCACCAGCACGTCGGCGCGCTTCACGATCTCCAGGACGATCGCGCGCCCCTCGGCGCTCTCAAGGTCGAGCGCGATGCTGCGCTTGTTGCGGTTCATGGCCATGAACAACGGCCCGTCGCCGTGGTTGAACGGGCCGCCGAGCGAGCGCGTCCAGTCGCCCTGGATCGGCTCCACCTTGATCACATCAGCGCCGGCATCGCCGAGCTGCATGGTCGTGAAAGGGGCGCCATCGCCCTGCGTCAGATCGAGTACCAGGCTGCCCCGGAGCGGTCCCGCCATCGTGTCGTGTCTCCTCGGTGGTGTGTCGTGAGTGAGCGCACGGCGACCGGGCGCGCCGAGGTCATCGGACGCGCCCGCATCGCGCAGCGCGATCTAGCTGGCGGCTGTGGTGCCGGCGGGCGTCGCCTTGCGCTGGCGCAGCTCCTCCAGCACGGAGTCGCTGTTCTCGTTCATCTTGCCGGACAGGTGGCCGTAGACGGCCGGCGTCTTGCTGAGCGTCCACGGCACCTCGTTGGTGCGCACCCAGCCGACGTCCTGCTGCGTCCGCGTGACGATGAGGTTGTTCGCGACGACCTGCGGATCCTCGTACAGATCCTCGATGTCCATGTTCACGCGGCTGCACGGCACGCCGGCCTCCCGGAACTTGGAGATCCAGCGGTGCGCCTCGAAGCGCAGCATCGCCTTCTCGAGGATCGGCGTGAGCACATCGCGGTTCTCGACGCGCTTGGCGTTCGTCGCGAAGCGCTCGTCGTCGGCGAGCTTCGGCAGCAGGATCGTGTTGCAGAACGCGCGCCACGACTCGTCGTTCGGGCATTCCACGGCGACGTATGCGTCGGCCGTCTTGAACGCCTGCGAGGGCACACAGTACGCGGTGGTGCTGCCCATGGGCTGGGGCACCTCGCCCGACGCGAAGTACTCCTCGGAGCGGACGGCGGCGAGCGAGTGCAGCGTGCGCAGCTGCGAGCAGTGCACCCACTGCGCCTCGCCGGTGCGGTCGCGCTCCATGAGGCCCATGATCAGCGCCTGTACGAGCGTCAGCGGCGAGGTGAAGTCGATGACGATGAAGCGCGGGCGCTCGCCGGGACCACCGATCGGGCCGTTCAGCGAGTAGTAGCCCTCCATCGCCTGCGAGTAGCCATCCGTCGAGGCGAGCGGGCCGTAGCGGCCGGCCTCGCCGAAGCCGCTGGCGGACCCGTAGACGATGTCCGGGTTGATCTTGCGCAGCGACTCGAAGTCCAGGCCCAGTCGGGCGGACACGTCGCGACGCCAGTTCTCCATGAAGATGTCCGCGCCGCGCACCAGGTCGAGCATGGTCTCCATGCCCTCGGGCGTCTTCACGTCGAAGACGATGTTGCGCTTGCCGTGGTTCATGCCCACGTGCGGCAACGGGAAGCCGTTCTTGCGCGGGCCGCCCTGGCGCATCATCTCGCCCTGCGGTCGCTCGACCTTGATGACGTCAGCGCCCAGGTCGGCGAGCAGCGCGCCGGCCCACGGCCCCTGCGCACCCTCTGTCACGTCGATGACGCGAATACCTTCGAGTGGTCCACCCATGGAGAAGCCCCTCCTCTGTGCCCGAGGCTCACCCGGCCTCGGGGAACGCGTGCGGGCGGCGGGTCGCGCGAGACCAGGTCGCGGAGCGGGCCGTCTGGGCGCACAAGATAACAGAGTGTGAGACTGCGCGCGGCTAGGCCAGGTGCGGCCCGGGTGGGGCGTTCCAGTGGGACCAGTGAGCGGCGGTGGAGAACCGAGGCGAAGCTACGGGAGCGCGATGCGCGCTTCGGTGCCGGTGCTGAGCAGGTGGAGCTCGTCCACCGCGCCGGAGCGGAAGGTGGCCGGGGTGCCGACCAGGATGCCCTCGTCGATCAGGCCGTAGACCAGGACGAAGCGGAACTGGGCCCCGGAGGTGGGGCAGCCCTCACGCATGTCGGCCGAGAAGACGGACAGCGCGTAGAAGCCGACTTCGCCGGCACCGGCCGGAACGACCTCGGCGGAGCCGCAGACCAGGCCGCTCTCGGCGATAGCGCGGACGCGCTTGGGGAGCGCGCTGCCGCGCTCGGGGAGCGCGCTGCCGCGCTCGGGAACCACGAAGCCGTGGTAGACAGCACCCGGCTCCCCGGCCGAAGCCGAGGAGCCGAGCGCCGTGATGCCCAGAAGGGCGGAGCCCAGCAGGAGGCCGAGGGCGAGGAGAGACGCCATGACAGTCGTTCGACCGTGGAAGCGCATCTCGTTCATCCTCGTCATCCCAGGTGCTCCTTAGCGGCCGCGGGTCGCGGCGCGGGCGCCGACGACCATGGTCGCAGCGAACACGCCGAGCACGACCACGAGCGCCATCGAGGTGCCCGTGGCGCCCAGGCCAGCGTTACCGGTCTTCGCCGGGGCCGGCGTCGCGGGGGCAGCGCCACCCGCGGCAACGGTCAGAGCGAGGCCCGGAGGAGCCGGGAACTGGCCACCCTGGAAGGTGACGGTCTGGGTCGCGTTCGCGCCGTTGATGGTGAAGCGGATCGCGTCGCCGTTGGCGACGTTGGCCGTACCACCCGGGGCGATGTCGATCGACCAGTTACCACCGGTCGCGACCGTCGCCTTGCCGACGGAGGTCGTGCCCTTGAAGGCCTCGACCGTCGCGCCAACCGTCAGGCCGGTGCCGTACGCCTTGTACGGAAGCGCAGCCTGCGCGGAGGCGGTGCCGAGCGCCGCGGTGCCCATGAGCACCAGCGCCGCAATTGCAGCCGCACCAACCATAGCGATCTTGCGGATCAAATTCGTACTCCGTCGTTAGTCACGGATTTACGCCACGTTCAATTCGAGTGCGTTTTGCCCTGCCCTCGACGTGGACCCGAACACTTTGGAGTCCCCACCCCTACGACTTGAACCTCACCCGGGTTCACCATGCGCGCCGGCCCTCGTGGCTCGCACGGGAAGCTCCAGGTCTTCCCACAGCCAAGTTTGGATGGCCCGGTGGCCGCGAGGCGAACCTCGCGACCACCAGACCAGACCGAACTAGCGGCCGCGGGTCGCGGTGCGGGCGCCGGCGACCATGGTCGCAGCGAACACACCGAGCACGACCACGAGCGCCATCGAGGTGCCCGTGGTGCCGAACAGACCAGCGTTACCGGTCTTCGCCGGAGCCGGCGTCGCGGGGGCAGCGCCACCCGCGGCAACGGTCAGAGCGAGGCCCGGAGGAGCCGGGAACTGACCACCCTGGAAGGTGACCGTCTGCGAAACGTTCGCGCCGTCAAGCTTGAACGTGATCGCGTCGCCGTTGGCGACGTTGGCGGTGCCACCAGCCTGGATGTCGATCGACCAGTTGCCGGCGGCGTCAACAGTCGCCTTGCCGACAGAAGCCGTGCCCTTGAAGGCCTCGACAGCCTGACCGGCCTTGAGGCCGGAGCCGTACGCCTTGTACGGGAGCGCGGCCTGCGCCGACGCGGTGCTGAGGGCAACGGTGCTCATGAGCATGAGCGCCGCAACCGCAGCCGCGCCAACCATCGCGAACTTACGAATGAGAGCCATAAGAGGGATTACTCCTTGAAAGCGGAACGAAGGATGGGAGGTGGGTCAGGGCTTGCACCCTGACCCACTCCCGCTCAGACCTGAAACCAGGTCCGAGGTTCCTCGTTACTTGCCGACGACGGTGACGGCGGTGACGCCGGCGAAGCCGTTCGGGAACGCAGCCTTGAAGGCGTCGTTCACGAAGCCACCGTTGCCGATGTAGAGGACGAAGACGCCCTTGGCGTCCTGCGCCCACACACCGGTGCCGTTGCCGCCGGTGACAGCGGTCTCAAGCTGAGCAACCGTGCCGCCGTTGAAGACAGCCTGGGCCAGCTTGGAGGCCGAGTACACCGGAGCAGCCGCGAAGGTGCCCGGACCGGTCGCGCCACCAGTGGTGGTCGGCGGCGGGGTCACAACGGTACCGATGTTGACGACGGTCGAAACCGACTGCGAGCCCGTAGCACCAACGGTGCAGGTGGCGGCAGCGCCGGTCTCGTTGTAGCCCGCGGAGACGATGACCGAACCCGAGCCCGAGTTCAGCGACACAGCCGAGGAGGCCTTGCCGTTGGACGACAGGTTGCAGGTGTTGGAAACCGCACCAGCGTTGCTGGAGATGGTGAACAGAACCGGCGTGTTGTCAGCAACGTTGTTGCCGGCAGCGTCGGTCACGGTCGCGGAGATCACGCCGTTGGCGAAGGTCGCGTTGACCTTGTTCGGGCGACCGGCAGTCGAAACCGTCGTCGTGGCGTTGGCCATCGACGTCGAGATGTTCTGCGCGGTGATCGTGGCCTGACCGGCGGCGTCCGTCTGGTTGCCGCAGAAGGTCAGCGCAATCGCGCCAGCCTTGTTCTCACCACCAACGGTGAGAGGACCGGTCGCAGAAGTCGAGGTCACAGCCTTCGACACGCCACAAGTGGCGTTGAAGCCCGCAACCAGCGCACCCTTGTCGGTGGAGATCAGGACGACCTGACTGTTCACGCCAAGGCCGGCCGAGTCCTGGACCTGGACCGAGAAGTTGGTCTGGGTCTGGGTGCTGACGTAACCCGGCGAGACGTTCGTCTGCGTCGGGGAAACGGCCAGCTGGGTCGGGGCCGTGATCGACAGCTTCGAGGCAGTGTTGCCCGTCGGCGACGTCAGGGTCATCGCCAGCGTGCTCACCGAGTTGTTCGACGAGTTCGAAGCGATCGCCGTGTCGGTGGAGGCAATGCCGCCGCCGCCACGGTAGTTGGTGCAAACCGCACCGTTGGCAGCCGACAGGGCGACGGCCGACTTCGCGGTACCGGTGGACACAATGCCCAGCGAGACCGTGAAGGTGATCGGAAGACCGACCTGGAGGACACCAGCCGAGTCAGCCGCGGCGGCGCAGAGCGCACCACCGGCAGCAGCGCTGTCAGCCGAGAAGGTCGGCGTCATGCGGTTCAGCGGGGCAGCGAAGGTCGTGACCAGCGCCCAACCGAGCAGCATGCGGGTCGACGTGATCGTGCCGATCGCCAGCGCGCCCGGCGCGGTCACCGAGAACGAACCCTCAGCACCCGTCGCCGACTGGGCGAAGGTCATGTCGGTGATCGAGATCGTGTCCACAGCGCCGGTAACATTAGCGTTAAGGGTGATCACGGTCGTGCCGGCACCACCGGTGCACGTCGCGACCATCGCACCGGTGAAGGTGCAGCCGCTGGCCGTGAGGCCAGTGTGGGTCAGGGTGATCGTGTCGTTATTAGACCACGCGGCCACGGACGGCTCGGTCAGCACGATGGTGCTGGGGAGCTTCGTGGCAAGCGTCTGGTTGTTCCACACGTTGCCGGACACGTTACCGGCGACGGTAGCGACCACAGCACCCGCCTCAGCGGTGCGGGGGGCCGAGAGGAGCGAGACGCCCATCGTGGCCACAACCGCGACCGCGATCAGCGGCGCAGCAAACTTCTTCAAAATAGACAAACCAAGTCCTCCTGGACTGTTCAGACTTTCTACGATCCGTGAGTGTTTCGCTCTCCAGCCTCCTTCGTACTGGCGGAGAGTTCGGGACCGACGCCGGCGTACTGATGCCGCCGCTCGAGCGAGACGCCACCAACTCTGGGCCGTCGCTTCGCCACGAACTTCCTCATTTGTCCCGTACGTGATGTCACGCACGTCCGTGCATGGTAGCGGGGCGTCGTCCAAGACGACACCCTCCTATGCACGAAAGCCAGAACGCCCGGGATCGCCTCAGGGTTAACCGCGGATCCCAGATCGTCCCGAAACCGACACTCTCCTGCGTCATTCCTCGGACTTCCGAGGTGTCCGCAGATAGGGAAACGACGTTCCGCGCCCGCCGTTCCGGATCATTCGCATATGCGAATAACGCCCGGAGGGGAGACACCAGGTCGCCGAGACGGGGTCGCCCAACCGCTGAGGGAGTGCTCAGATCTGCCGCCGCAGGAAGGCGACGCGGGAGCCGTGCCCACAAGAACCGCGCATCCGATCGATCCCGTCAGCAGGAACACGAGCATCGGCCGAGGCGGTTGGGGGCGGGCGGCGCGAGGAGAAAGATACGTCTGGCGCAACCTTATTAACTTCGCCGTCGCTGGCGCGTTATCCACGTTGCAGGCGGGGAAACGGGCCTGAGGACAGCCAGCCGGACACCCTCGGTCGCGAGGTTCCAGTGCACCGTGAACCGGTACACTGGGCGAGCGCGCGAAGGACGGCAGCATGGCCGACGCGTCCCATCGCTCCCCGATGCACGGCCTATCGATTGCCATCGAGCGGGACGCGGTTCAACGCGCCGCCCGGGGCGACCAGGCGGCCGTGGGGCAGTTGTACGACGCCTACGTCGAGCCGCTGTTTCGATTCTGCGTCGCCCGTGTCGGCAACGAGACGGACGCGGAGGACCTGACGGAGGAGATCTTCCTCAAGGTCATCCGTTCGATCGACGGATTCGAATGGCGGCCCCTCGCTCGCATCGGCAGCGATCCCGACGGGACGGACGAGGAAGAACGCAGCCCCTTCCGGGCGTGGCTCTTCCGGATCGCCCGGAACCACGTCATCTCGCACTACCGGCGCCAAAGCATCCGGAAGAGCGACGGCGAGGTGCCGGAGTGGCTCCCGGACGATGCGCTGGGCCCGCAGGAGCTGGCCGAGCGCGCGGTGACCATTGAAGAGGTCTTCGCGGTAGTGGAAGCACTACCCGCAGCCCAGCGAGAGGTCATCCAACTCAGGTTCGGCGCCGGCCTCTCCATCGCGGAGACGGCGGAAGCGCTGGACAAGCAACAAACGAACGTGAAGGTGCTCCAGCACAAGGGCATCAAGCGGCTGAAGGAACTCCTGGAAGCGGCACAGACCGCACAGGACGAGAAGCGGAACGATGAAGGACCACGGTACCGGCGGCTTGACCGGTAACTTCCTTCCCGAGGATCCCGACACCGTAGACGCACTGCGTCTGGCGGATGTGCTTGAGCGCGTCGAATCGGGCCGCGCGCCCGACCTCGACCCGACCGAGGATCCTGCGCTGTCGGATCTGCTGCTTACCGCGATGCGCGTCCGCTCCGAGTTGGGCGCGATCAGCGATGAGCACGCGTTCCAGTCGTTCCACACCCGCTCGCGCGCCGCGATCCTCCACTCGCTGGAGCCGAACCGCCGCGTCGTCCCGTTCTTCCGCCGCCCGCGCATCCTCGCTCCGCTCGCGGCCGTCGCCGCCGCGGCTGCGATCGCCATCAGTGGCTTCGGCGCGACCCTGCTCCCGGGCCGCACGCCCTCCTCGCAGGTCGCGACGAACCTGACCCCGCGCAGCACCACCGAAGAGCTCGACCGCCTGGCCGTCGCGATCGCCGACATCCAGGAGCGCGCCCAGACCGGCCAGCCCGTGAGCGCACCGCTGCTCCGCGCCGTGTCCGAGGGCACCGCCCGCGTCGCGAACATCATCGAGCAGAGCCCGGAGCGCGTCTCGAAGGAGACGGTCACCACCTACATCCAGGCAGCTCAGACCGGCCAGAACGTGCTGAAGTCCGTCACCGTCGATCAGGACGCGCAGGGCGCGCTTGCCGCCGCCCAGCGCGCGGCGAAGGACGGTGTCGTCGTCGCGGGCCGATTCCTGAACGCGACCGGCACGCCCACCCCGACGGCTACCGGCAGCGCGACCCCGACCGCCACGGGCACTGCCACCCCGACCGCGACCCCGACCGGCACGCCGACCGCAACCTCGACGCCGACCGCTACGCCGGGCGCCAGCGCGACGCCGTCCGCCACGGGCACCCCCGGCGCCTCGACGACCCCGACGCCGAAGCCGACCGAGCCGCCCTCGGACGTCGTCCGCTAGCGTCGAACTCCCGGCCAGCACCAACTCCAACAGCACAGACTCCACCAGACCCCCGGCAAGCCGGGGGTCTGTTTCGTGGTGCAGCGTCGAACACGGGTCGCGGGCCGGTAGCCCGCGGGAACCTCGAGACTAGCGGAGGATGATGACCAGCATGTCGCCGTCCGAGAGACGGTCGATGGTGTCCGGTGCATTCGCCGAGCCCATGACGAAGCCCTGCCAGCGGTTGCCGGCACGGTCGTAGATCCACGCCCCCACGATCTCGCGGCCGCCGGAGAGCCGGTAAAGGAAACGCACGGGGAAGCCGTTCGGGCCCTGGTAGCGGACGGCGGCCATCTTCGAGCCATCCGTCAGCGATCCGATCAGGGACGCGCGCTCCCACTCGGGTGGCAGCAGCGGGCCGATGCCCGCCGTCGAGCTCAGGTCGAGGCGACGCGCGCCCGGCGAGCCGTCCTGCACCGCGGGCAGCAGCTGCCCCCGCGCCTGGAGCTCGGACGTCAGGCGTGCGCGCGTGATGCCGGGCATCGCCTCGCGCATCAGCGCCATCGCCGCGGCGACGTGCGGCGCGGCCGCCGAGGTGCCAGCGAACGTCTCGCTCCCGCTCGCGCTGATGCCGGTGGGCGCGACGATCTCGGGCTTCGCGCGCCCGTCGGCAGTTGGGCCGCGCGAGGAGTACGGCGCCTCGGAGCGGACGAGCGCATTCGTCAGCGCGCCCACGGTGACCACGTCCGGGTGATCCGCCGGCGACCCGAGCGAGCCGCCCGGCACCGGGATGTTGATCCCCACACCTCGATCCGGCGAACCGACGAAGACAACGTCGAGACGACGGGGGGGCGCCGAGTTGCCTCGGATCACGCGGGCGCCGTAGTTGCCGGACTCCGTGGCGAGCACCTGGATCGACTCGACGGGGTTGCCCTTGCAGTCCTGCAGATCGCGCGACGCCCGGACGAGCGCCCCGCTGGGCGAGAACAGTTCGAGGTCGTAGTCGGCGCACGCCGAACCCCACTGGTCGTCCCACCGCAGGGAGACGCTGACCAGGTCGCCGCCGTTGAAGTAGTGCGTGAGCTGCTGCACGCCGGGCCGGAACTCGTTGATCGCGTCGCGGTTGTCGTCGCGGAAGGTGCCCGCCCAGTGCTGCTGCGCCCAGTTCCCGGCGGCCACGGCCCACGCCATGTTGCTGCCGAGCGACCTCGACACCACCCGGTCCACACTGCCGCTGCCGTCGCCCGGGCCGTTGTGGATGTACCCGATCGAGTACGAGACCACGTCCACGCCCTGCGCGACGAGGTAGTCCACGGCCGCCGACATCTCGGTGACGGTCGAGAACGTGACGAGGTAGAGCTCCGCCCCCGGCGCGATGCTGCTGATGATCTCGGCCGCGCGGCGACCATGGTCCGTGGTGCCCTCGACGGCGCGATCCGCGCGGAACGAGCGCGTGGTGACGGAGTTCGGGAGCGTGCTGCCCAGCGCGTCCTCGTACCCCGCGAAGCCGGTGTCGAGGACCGCGACCTTCACCCCGCGGCCGGTCAGGCCACCCTCGACCCACTGATCCGCGCCGACCAGCGTGCTGGCAGCGAGCGCCTGCAGCGGCACGAACACGCCCGGCTGGTCGAGATGCACGAGGCGCGTGGCGCGGTGGAGCATGGGCAGTGCCGCGGCGGGGACGCGCGCCTGGATGCGGTCGGCGCTCTGCAGCTCCATGAATCCACCGAGCGCCGCGAGCAGCGCGTCGGCCTCGGCCACGTCGCCGGTGCGGATCAACTCGACACGCGTGGTCGCCGCGGCGGGGCGCGGGGGCGTCGAGGCGCCCCAGGCCAGCGCGAGGATCACGGAGGCGACAACGAGACCGAGGCCTCGCCGCGACGGAGTGCGGAGCATGTGGTTCCTGTCCGCGGGGACGGTCCGGCAGTCGGGTGAATCAGCGCTCGGACGATGACCGCGTCATGCGTGAGTGTACCCGAGTCCTTCGTAGGAGCAGGGCGTCGCGCCACCGCGCGCCGCGCTCGCGGTCGAGGTGCACCAGCGTCTCCGCGTGCTCCAGTGCCCGCTCGATGACCTCGAGCGCCGCCGGGAGATCGCGGGCGTGCCGCTCGTAGTAGATCGCGAGTTCCTGGTACGCGCGCTGCGCCGGCGCGCCCGGACGCTCGACGACCGCGTGCCAGAGCGGCGCGGCGAGGTCGCGACGGCCGGCGGACTTGTGCAGCGTCGCGAGGCGCATCATCGCCTC
>CANKAU010000039.1 GCA_947479915.1 Chloroflexota bacterium | reverse complement strand
GCGCAGTGGTACGCCCCGGCGCTGGACATGCTGGGCATCACCATCGGCGTGATCCAGAACCAGGGCGCATTCCGCTACACCAGCGACGTGGTCTCCGAGAACCCGACGTTCGAGCACCTCGTCGCCGTGACGCGTGGCGAGGCGTACGAGGCGGACGTGGTCTACGGCACGAACAACGAGTTCGGCTTCGACTACCTGCGCGACAACATGGCGACGCTGATGGACGGGCGCGTGCAGCGCAGCCGTCATTACGCGATCGTCGACGAGGCGGACAGCGTCCTCATCGACGAGGCGCGCACGCCGCTGATCATCAGCGGCCCGGCGCAGGACGACACGAGCATGTACCCACGCTTCGCTGCGCTGGTGCCGGCGCTTGTGGAGGGCCGCGACTACCTGATCGACCTGAAGCAGCGCGCCGTGCGACTGACGGAAGAGGGCGTCGAGGTCCTCGAGCGCGGCATGGGCATCGACAACATCTACTCGCCGGAGAACTTCCGGCTGACGCGCTACATGGAGGCCGCGCTGCGCGCGCAGGTGATCTACCAGCGCGACCGCGACTACGTGGTGAAGGATGGCGAGGTCATCATCGTTGATGACTTCACGGGCCGACTGATGGAGGGGCGCCGCTGGTCGGACGGTCTGCACCAGGCCGTGGAGGCCAAGGAGCGCGTCAAGATCCAGCAGGAGACCGTGACGTACGCCACGATCACCATCCAGAACTACTTCCGCCTGTACGAGAAGCTTTCCGGCATGACCGGTACCGCCATCACCGAGGCGGAAGAGCTGGACAAGATCTACAAGCTCGACGTGGTGGTGATCCCGACGCACGTGCGCATCGCCCGCGAGGACATGCCGGACCTGGTCTACAAGACCGAGGACGGAAAGTGGCGCGCGGTGGTCGCGGACATCGAGGAGAAGCACGCGCTCGGACGCCCGATCCTTGTGGGCACCGTGGCGATCGAGACCTCGGAGATGCTGTCCGACATGCTGCGCCGCAAGGGCGTGGAGCACGAGGTGCTCAACGCCAAGCAGCACGCGCGCGAGGCGCAGATCGTGGCGCGCGCGGGCCAGCACGGCGCGGTCACCATCGCGACGAACATGGCCGGCCGCGGCACCGACATCAAGCTGGGCGAGGGCGTCGCGGGCATCGGTGGCCTGCACGTCATCGGCACCGAGCGCCACGAGGCGCGCCGCATCGACAATCAGCTTCGTGGCCGTTCCGGCCGCCAGGGCGACCCCGGGTCGACCCGCTTCTTCGTGTCGTTCGAAGACGACCTGATGAAGCGGTTTGCGCCGGAGTGGCTGCCGGGCATGATGTCGCGCCTCGGGCTGGACGATGACACGCCGATCGAGTCGAAGATGGTCACGCGCGCGATCGAGCAGGCGCAGCAGCGCGTGGAGTCGCACAACTTCGACATCCGCAAGAACGTCGTCGAATACGACGACGTCATGAACACGCACCGCGACGTGATTTACAAGGAACGCGACAAGGTCCTCAACGGCGAGTCGATGCGTGACACGATCATGACGCTGCTGGAAGACGAGATCGAAGGCCTCGGCGCGACGCACCTGCAGTCGCCGCCCGACATGGAGGCGTTCCGCGCCGCGGTTGAGACCATCGTCGCGAATCTGCCCGAGGACGCGCTGCACGACGGACTGAGCTCTGAGGAAGCCATCGACGAGGCGATCCGCATCGTCGATGAGCAGTACCAGGCGCTCGAGGAAGAAGTGGGCGAGGCCACGCAGCGGCTGGTCGAACGCCTCGTGCTGTTGCGCACGATCGACGCGCTGTGGGTGGAGCACCTGACGGCGATGGACGAGATGCGACAGGGCATCGGCCTGCGCGCCTACGGCCAGTCCGACCCGCTGGTCGCGTACAAGCGCGAGGCCCACGACATGTGGAGCCAGCTGCTGGAGCGCATCCGCGAACTGGTGACGCGACAGGTGCTGCACGCGCGGCTCACCACGCAGGCGGCCGAGGACGCGATGGCGCGTGAGCAAGCGCCGACGCAGGTGCAGACGAGCGGCCCCGCCGATCCCGACGCCGACCAGTCCGAGGGCCATTCGCACGCGACGACCGCAACGGCGACCCGTGTCACCGCGAAGGTCGGCCGCAACGACCCGTGTCCCTGCGGCAGCGGCAAGAAGTACAAGCGGTGCCACGGGATCTAGCCCGCACGCTTTCTCGAACACTCGGTACGCATGCAGACGTCCCGCGGTCGATCGGCCGCGGGACGTGTTGTTTCGAAGCGCGCGCGGCGATCGTGGCGAGGCCGGCGGGTACAATGAACGCCTATGTCCTCACCGACTGACACCACTGACGCGACCGACGCGGCCGACGCGACGGACACCGGCGCCCTCGATCCCACCGAGGTGATCGACACCGTCTTCGCGGCCGCTTCCGCGCGTCCCGCTGCGAGCGATGACGCGGACGCCGACGCGCACGAGGGCGAGGCGGCGCGCGGACGGGTGCGGGTGCCTCGCGAGGGCGCGCTGTCGCCGGAGCAGGCCGTGGAAGCACTGCGCCGATCGCTGGAACGCGGCGTCGACTGGTACGCCGCGCTGCTCGAGGTGATCGCGCGCTGGACCGCGCCGTCCGAGGAGATCGACGGCGCCGTGAACACCTACCTGATCGCGGGCGAGGCGTTCGACTGGCTGCTGCTCGCTCAGCGGCTGCTGGACGACGTCGCCGACCTCGTGCCGGTCGACGAGGCGGAGCAGCTGCTGGTGCACGGCATCGCGCCGGACGGGAGCGGCGAGGCGGAGTTCGAGGCCGCGATCGGGCCGGCGAAACACCGGGCACACCTCAACTTCCAGTACGGCGTCGTCGTCGAGGAGTTGCTGGTGCTGGCGGTCGAGCTCGAGCTCGTGAAGTCGGGATCGCTCTCCGGCGCCGGTCGGCCCGCGCCGGACATCGAGGCATTCGAGCATGTGTACGGCAAGCCGCTGACGGAGCTGAAGCTGCTGTACGCCTACGAGAGTGGCACGGCGCTCGCGGAGCGCATGAGCCAGTCCGAGCTGCAGGCGTTCACCTACTGGCTGTCGAAGTACCGCGTGCGCACGGGCGAGCCCGCGCGCGTGGCGTCGGACACGAAGAAGGCGATGGCGATGATGTCGCGGCTGGAGGCGGGGCGTGCGCGCCTCGGTCGGCTGCACGCGGCACAGGCGCGCGCGGGGCGCGTGGTGGATACGGACGGCCCGAGGCGTGCGGCCGCCGGCGCGCCGCCGAACCGCATGACGCGCGCCTCCAAGGCGGCGGCGGCGAAGGCTGCCCCGGACGCGACAGCCGAGGACGGCGAGAGCGCGGACACGCCGAGCGAGTAGCGTCGAGTGTTCACAGTGATGAAACGCAGAACGGCCCGGGCAGCGCCCGGGCCGTTCGCTATGTGTCGCGCGGGTCTGGGGAGCGACCGGGCTACTCGCTCTTGATCTCGATCTGCTTGGGCCCGGCAGCCTCCGGCAGCGGGATGCGCAGCGCAAGCACGCCGTCCTTCAGCGAAGCCTCGACGGGGGCGTCCTTCACGATGCCCGGCAGCGCGACGCGACGGGTCAGCGCGCCCCATGAGCGCTCACGGCGGTAGTAGCGATCCGTCCGCTCCTCGTGGTCCTCGGAGTGACGGGCGTTGATCGAGAGGACGCCGTCGTGCATCTGCACGTCGACCTCGTCCTTCTTGAAGCCCGGCAGGTCAGCGCGTACGACGATCGACTTCTTGCCGTCCTCGTTCACCTCGGAGATGTCGAGGGGGAGCGTGCCTTCCTCGGACATGAAGCCCATGGGGGCGCGGAAGAAGGGGTCTTCGAAGAAGCGCTCCATGGCCTGGCGGAAGTTGTGGTTCAGGCCGAAGGGCTCGCGGCGAATGATGTCAGCCATCAGGGGATCCTTTCCTCGTGGGGTGCACGAATCCGAGCGGTGCCGCGGTCTCGCCTCGAACGCCGCTTGCCGCACGGGCGTTCGAGGCAGCCGGGCCAGCCGAGGGGCGTCTTTGGATCGGTCACCTCGGCCCTTTCATGCTAGAAAACTGATATGACGAACGTCAAGAGATATGAGTCATGAGCACTCATATCGTCTTCTCAATCGGTAGCGTAGGTGGGTATACTCAACCCGTGGCTACTACGAACTACTACGAAACCCTGGGTGTGAAGCGAGACGCCTCCGAGAAGGAGATGCGTGCGGCGTATCGACGCCTGGCGCGCAAGCTCCACCCGGATGTGAACCCGGGGAACCCGGACGCCGAGCGCAAGTTCAAGGAAGTGAACGCGGCGTACGAGGTGCTCTCCGACGCTGAGAAGCGCAAGAAGTACGACAAGTACGGCGACCAGTGGGAACACGCCGACCAGATCGAGGAGATGCGCCGCCGCCAGCAGGCGAACGCGTATGGCTCGATGGGCGGCTCCAGTGGCGGCGGACCGGGGGGCTTCGGCGGCGGGTTCAGCAGCGAGGGCGTCGACCTGGGTGACCTGTTCGGCGGGCGCGGCGGCGCGGGCGCCGGGGCCGGTGGCGGCTTCTTCGACTCCATCCTGCGCGGCGCTCGTGGGCGCGCGCGCGGACAGGACGTGGAGCAGCCGGTGCGGGTGTCGCTGCAGGAGGCCTACGCCGGCGCGACGCGCACCATCGAGATCCGCGAGGGCGAGGAGCGCTGCATGGTCTGCGGCGGCGCGGGCACCCTGGCCGGGGCCACGTGCCACGCGTGCCGCGGCAGTGGGACGGCTGCGCCGCTGCGTCGACTGCAGGTCACGATCCCCGCGGGCGTGCAGGACGGATCGCGGATCCGCGTGTCGGGGCGAGGCGGCCCCGGCGCGAACGGCGGCGCACCGGGTGATCTCTATCTCCTCGTGTCCGTCGGGACGGATGAGCGCTTCGAGCGGCGCGGCGACGACCTCTATGTGGACATGGACGTGCCGGTGGCGGACGCCGCGCTGGGAGGCGAGGCGACCGTGCCGACGTTGAAGGGCAAGACGCTGGCGCTGCGCGTGCCGGCGGGCACACAGGGCGGCAAGGTCTTCCGGCTGGCGGGGCAAGGGATGCCTCGCACATCGGGTGGCTTCGGCGACCTGTACGCGAAGGTGCGGCTGGTGCTGCCGGACGCGCTTACGGACGAGCAGCGGCGCCTGTTCGAGCAGTTGCGTGAGAGCACCTCGACCAAGCGTGCCGAGGCAGCCGAAGCGAGCGGCGCATGAACCCGCAGATGAGCGGCGGGTACGTGCCGCAGCACGAGCCGGTGTTTCAGATCTCGGTCGTGTCACGGATGGTCGGCATCCACCAGCAGACCATCCGGTCCTACGAGCGCGTCGGGCTGCTGAATCCCGCGCGATCCTCGGGCAACACGCGACTGTTCTCGCATGCCGATGTGGAACGGCTGCGGCAGGTCGTGCGGCTGGTGAACGACCTGGGCATCAACCTCGCCGGCGTCGAGGTGATCCTGCGGCTCTCGCGCCAGATCGAGGCGCTGCAGCAGGAACTCGCCGAGACGCGGCAGGAACGAGACGAGGCGCGAGCAGCGCTTGAGGGCCGGCGGCCCCAGGCGACCGGCGAGCGCGCATTCTCAGACGGGAGCAACGAACGATGATGCGACAGGATCGCTTCACGGAGCAGGCACAGGAAGTGCTGCAGGCCTCGCAGGAGATGGTGCGCGAGGCACGACATTCGCAGTGGGACGTGGAGCACGTCTTCGCCGCGCTGGTGGCGCGTCGCGACGGCCTCGCGCGCGACGTACTGACGCGCATGGGCGTGGACGTGGACGCGCTGGGACGCGCGATCAAGGAGCGCCTCGACCGATCGCCGAAGCTGTCGCATGACGTGGTGCAGATCTACACGACGCCGCGCATCGTGCAGATGCTCGAGAACGCGAACGCCGAGGCGGCGCGGTTGAAGGACGAGTTCGTCGGCGTGGAGCATCTGCTCGTCGCGATCGCGGACGCGACCGACGGCGAGGCCGCCGCGATCATGCGCGAGTTCCAGATCACGAAGGAGCGCATCTACCGCGCGCTGCAGCAGGTGCGCGGATCCGCGCGAGTCGACAGCCCGACGGCGGAGTCGCGCTACCAGTCGCTGGCGAAGTACGCCCGCGACCTGACGGAGATCGCGCGCAACGGCCAGCTCGACCCGGTCATCGGCCGCGACGTCGAGGTGGCGCGCGTGATGCAGGTGCTGAACCGCCGCACGAAGAACAACCCGGTGCTCATCGGTGAGGCCGGCGTCGGCAAGACGGCGATCGTCGAGGGACTCGCGGAGCGCATCGTCGACGGTGACGTGCCGGATCGGCTGAAGGACAAGCGCGTGCTTGCCCTCGACATGGGCGCGCTGCTCGCGGGCTCGAAGTTCCGCGGGGAGTTCGAGGAGCGCCTGCAGGCGGTGATGGCGGAGGTGAAGCAGTCTGCGGGCGAGATCATCCTGTTCATCGACGAGCTGCACCAGGTCGTGGGCGCCGGCGGCGCCGAGGGTGCGATCGACGCGAGCAACATGATGAAGCCGGCACTGGCGCGCGGTGAGCTGCACGTGATCGGCGCCACCACCCTCGATGAGTACCGCAAGTACGTCGAGGCGGATCCGGCGCTGGAGCGTCGATTCTCGCCGGTGTACGTCGACGAGCCGTCCGAGGATGACGCGATCCTGATCCTGCGCGGCATTCGTGCGAAGTACGAGCAGCACCACGGCGTGAAGATCACGGACGCGGCGCTGGAGTCGGCGGTGCACCTGAGCGTGCGCTACCTGCCGGAGCGCAACCTGCCGGATAAGGCGATCGACCTGATCGACGAAGCCTCGTCGCGACACGTGATCGAGGCCGAGAGCATGTCGCCGGAGTTGCGCGATCTGAAGCAGCGCCTCGATGCGGCCTCGAACCGCCTCGACGCGGCGGCGGAGCGACAGGACTACGAAGCAGCGGCGCGCATCAAGGTGGAGGTGCTGCAGATCCAGGAGGAGCTCGCGGCGCGTCGCCTCGAATGGCAGCGCGCGCACGGGCTGTCCGAGGATGTGACGGAGCACGACATCGCGTCGCTGATCGCGCAGATGACGGGCATCCCGGTCGACAAGATGCTGGAGGGCGAGTCCGACAAGCTGCTCCAGATGGAGTCCGTGCTGCACGAGAAGGTGATCGGCCAGGAGCGTGCGATCGAGGCGCTCTCGGATGCCATCCGGCGTGCGCGCAGCGGGCTGAAGGATCCTCGACGGCCGATCGGGTCGTTCATCTTCGTCGGGCCGACCGGCGTGGGGAAGACGTACCTCGCGCGGTCGCTGGCGGAGTACCTGTTCGACGATCCCGATGCGTTGATCCGCATCGACATGTCGGAGTATCAGGAGCGACACACCGTGTCCCGGCTGCTCGGCGCGCCTCCGGGCTACGTGGGCTACGAGAACGCGGGCGAGCTGACCGAGGCGGTCCGACGTCGCCCGTACCGCGTGATCCTGTTCGACGAGATCGAGAAGGCGCACCCGGACATCTTCAACACGCTGTTGCAGGTGATGGACGACGGCCGTCTCACGGACGCGCAGGGGCGCACCGTGGACTTCCGGAACACCGTCATCGTCATGACGAGCAACCTGGGCACGGGCGTGCGCTCGGACAGCCTCGGCTTCCGTCGCGTCGCGAACGACAACGACGCGGAGAAGCAGCGCAAGAGCATCGAGGAGTCGCTGAAGCGCGCGTTCCGGCCGGAGTTCCTGAACCGTCTCGACGACATCATCGTCTTCGAGCCGCTGACGGAGCCGGAGATCCTGCAGATCACGGACCTCGAGATCGACGAGGTCCGCGAGCGGCTGACGGAGCGGCGCATCGACCTCGTGGTGACGACCGCAGCGCGGGCGGCACTGGCGAAGGAGGGCTACGACCCCGACTTCGGCGCGCGTCCGCTGCGTCGGCTCATCGAGCGCAAGGTGGAGAACCCGCTGGCGAAGGAGATGCTGTCGGGCGGCTACGTCTCGGGCGACCGCGTCACCGTCGATGCGACCGAGTCGGGCGAGTTCCGCTTCACGCGCGAGCCCGGCGTCGTCCCCGAGATCGCCGAGGCCGAGCCGGTTGAGGCGGGCGCGCGGTAGCGACAGGCTGATCGCGGGACGGGATGCTCGGACCGAGCGTGGCCGCCCAGCGCTCCCCGCATGCACGCAGAGGCCGCCCATCGGGCGGCCTCTCGCGTTCGGGGTGGGGCAGGTGCCGATTGCGCGGGGGAAAGTGTGGGCCTCGATGGCCACGTGCCCAGACCCTCTGCCCTCTCCCCTGCGTGGGCGAGGGTTCCGGGCGCGGTACGCTAGGCCTCGAGGTGATCGCGCATGCCCAGCATCGATGACGCATACAAGCGCGTGCAGCCGCCGACGCGGACGGCGTGGCGGCAGTGGCTTGCGACGAACCATGCCGAGGTGCGCGGGGTGTGGGCGGTGATGTGGAAGCAGGGGACGGGGCACGTGGGGCCGTCGCCGCAGGACATCATCGACGAGGCGCTGTGCGTCGGGTGGGTGGAGTCGAAGCGACAGAAGGTCGACGACGAGCGCACCTCACTCATGTGCACGCCGCGCAAGCCGCGCAGCGGCTGGTCGAACGCGCACAAGGCGCGCATCCAGGTGCTGATCGCCGAGCACCTCATGCGACCCGCGGGCCTCGAGGTCATCGACGAAGCGAAGCGCGACGGGACGTGGGGTGCGGTCACGCGCGTCGATGAAGCCGACGTGCCGGGCGACCTCGCGCGGGCGCTGGCGCGGAACGTCACGGCGCAGAAGCACTGGGATGCGTTCCCCGCGGGGGTGCGGAAGTGGTTCGTCGCGTGGGTGAACGGCGCGACAGATCCGGGCACGCGCATGCGCCGCATCGAGGGCACCGTGAAGCAGTCGAAGCAGAACGAGCGCCCGACGTAGGCGGATCGTTGGCGCGAGTTCGGTACGCGGACGCGTGGAGGTCCTCGATCATGGCGCGTGCGAATGAGCAGTTCGAGCGGGTGCATCCGAAGACGCGCGCCGAGTGGCGTCGATGGCTCGCGAAGCACCACGAGACGTCGCCCGGCGCGTGGGTGATCACGTGGAAGAAGGCCAGCGGGCAGACAGGGCCGTCTTATGCCGACTGCGTCGAGGAAGCCCTGTGCTTCGGGTGGATCGACAGCCGTCCGCAGAAGATCGATGAGCACCGCACGGCGCTGTTGTACACGCCACGCAAGCCGAAGAGCGTGTGGGCTGCCTCGAACAAGGAACGCGTCGAGCGGTTGATCGCGGGCGGTCTGATGCAGCCCGCAGGCCTCGCAACGATCGAGGTGGCGAAGCAGAACGGATCGTGGCACGCGCTGACGGATGTCGACGCGATGATCGAGCCGGACGACCTCGTTGCAGCGCTGAATCGCGATCGCACCGCGCGCGGGCACTGGGACGCGTTCCCCCCGGGCGAGCGCAAGCGGATCCTGTACTGGATCACCAGCGCGAAACGCCCGGAGACGCGCGCGAAACGCGTCGAGGAGACCGTGGCACTGGCCGCGCAGAACGTGCGCGCGAACCAGTGGGTGCCGAAGGATCAGCGCCCGGGGACTACGCCACCGGCGTGAGCACGACCAGTGGGATCTCGCGGGCGGTGCGGCGCGCGTAGACCTGGTAGCCCGGCGCGTCCGCGACCACCTTCGTCCAAAGCGCGGCTCGGCGCTCTCCCGTCGCCGTTTCCGCGGTGACCTCGATCGTCTGGTCGCGCAGCTGGATGCGCGCGCGCGGCTGGTGCCGCAGGTTCACGTACCACGCCGGGTGCTGCGCGGCACCACCGTTCGAGGCGACGAGGACGTAGGTCTCGCCGTCGCGCAGGAAGCCGAGCGGGGTGGTGCGGGGCTGACCGCTCTTGCTGCCCGTGGTGGTGAGCAGCAGGACGCCGAGTCCGATCATGCTGCCGCCGACGCGCCCGCCAGTCGCGCGATACAGGGCCGCGTGCGCGGTGGTCGCCGCGTTGCGCAGGACGCGGAAGATCGGGTGCATTGGCGGCTCCTCGTGCAGATCGACTGCCGGAACGATTGTAGGTCGCGCGACTACGACACTGCGGACAGCGGCGCGTCCCGCTCGGCGCCGCGCCACGCGAGGAGCGAGAGGCCGGCGGCGATGAGGATCGCGAGCGCCATGCCGCCGAACGCGAGGCGCAGCGACACATCGCCGACGACGCCGGCGAACGGCCCGACGAGCATGAACGTGAGCGAGGTGCCGAGCGGCACGACGGACATGATCGTCGCGCGGATGTTCGAAGCGGTGCGGTCGTTCACGTAGCCGCTGAACGCGGGGCCGGAGAAGCCCAACGCCAGCTGCACCGCGACGAAGCCCGCGAACGCTGCGGCGTGATCGACGGTCGCGAGGATGAGCAGGCCCCCGACCGTGACGCCGAGCGCGCACACCGCGAGGCGATGAATGCCGAGTGCGCGCGCTGCCCTCGCGCTGCCGATCGCGGCGAGCGCGCCCGCGAGGGTCGCGGGCGTCTGCAGCGCGCCGAACCACGCGAGGCTCACGCCCTGCTGCTGCAGGAACGGTTGCATCAACAGGATGCTCGCGATCATCGCCGTGCCGATCGAGATCTGCGCGAGCAACGCGTAGCGGACGAGCGGGTTGTCGCGCAGCGCCGCGAGGGCCGTGCTGATCGTCTCGAGGTAGCGCAGGTGGCCGCGTGCCCCGATGACGCGGGGTGGCTCCTGCATCAGGGCGACGCAGATCGCCCCCGCGAGGTAGGGAACGACGCCGAGCATCATCGGCAACTGCAGCGTGGTGACGGAGGCGAGCCACGCGCCGCCCGCGCCGGCGATCGTGAAGGCGGCGGTCGTCATCGCCTCGAACATCCCGGCGCGCGACGAAAACTCGGACTCGCGGCCGCCTGCGGCGAGTGCGTCGTAGATGTAGGCCTGGTCGTTGCCTGAGCGGAACGAGAAGCCGCCCGACCACAGGGCGTAGGACGCGAGGAGGATCGTGAAGTTCGAGGCGAACGCGAAGGTCGTGACCCCGGCGCCCTCGATCGCTAGTCCCACGAGGAACGTCGCTCGACGCCCGAAGCGGTCGGCGAACGCGCCGGATGGCACCTCCATCAGCAGCTTCACGCCCCAGTAGAACGCCTCCATCATCCCGACCTGCGCGAGCGTCAGGTGCCGGAAGTCGAGGAGGTAGATCACCCAGATGGCGAGCCCCGGTTGGGCCATGGTGAACACACCGAGCGCGTTGAGCAGCCTCAGGTTGCGGTCGACACGGAACGCCACGGGCGGCACAGGGAGCGGAGCGGGGTGACTCACAGGGGCTCCGAGCGCCGGCCCGCCGGGCGGGATGGATGGTCGACGAGGACGCCCAAGATTCGCGCGAGTTGTCGCGCGGGGCGCCGAGTCAGGATAATCGACTGACCGCCATCCCCCACGGCGCACCGGAGGCCCGTTTCATGTCGAGCAACGACCGGCGCACCCCTCAGGGGCCCGCGCGCGGGGGTGATCGCGCCTCCTCGAACCGCACGATGCTGCTGGCCGTGGCCGGTGTAGTCGCCGCCGTCGCGCTGACGATGGTGGGCGGGGTGTTCATCTTCGCGCGCGACCAGCCGCTGCCGAAGGTGACGCCCGCGCCGCCGCTGCTTGGCGAGGCGGTGCCCATGGGCGAGGCGAAGCACGTGGCGCCCGGCGCACCGCTGGAGGTCGTGGCGGGGCAGCCGCCGACCGGCGGGCCGCACTACCCGATCCCGGAGAACCCCTCGATCCTGACGAGGCCGGCTGACGACGGGAAGGCGATCCACTCCCTGGAGCACGGGATCATCTGGATCACCTACCGTCCCGACCTGCTCACCGCGAAGGACCTGGAGGTGCTGACCGCAGTCGCGCAGGAGCACGCGCGCGACGTGCTGATGTCGCCGCGGCCGGGGAACACCGCGGCGGCCTCGGTCGCCTCGTGGGGGCGTCGGCTGAACCTGGCCTCTCCGGTCTCGCGGCAGGCGGTGGAGGCCTTTGTGGTGACGAACGTGAATCAGTCACCGGAGCCCGGCGTCCGGTAGCCTTGCGCCACCGGCGGGTGGCAGGAATCATCGACACACGAGGGATCAGGAGGACACCGTGGGCGGCCCCAATCGCAGGCGTCAGCAGCGAACCAACGCGCCGGGCAGCGAGCCGCCTCGCGCGGTGCAGCGCGTGGAGCCGAAGCCCCAGTGGCGTGAGACGTTCGAGTCGTGGGGTGGTTACCCCGTCTTCGGTTCGCTCGCCGTCGCGCTAGTCGTCGTCGCGGTGCTCGTGTGGATGAACCGCCCGGGCGCCTCGGTCGGGACGGCCCCCTTCGCCACGATCCAGCGCAACGAGGTCAACGGCCGCGTGGCCGGTCGGGCCGATGCGCCGGTGAAGATCATCGAGTTCGCGGACTTCCAGTGCCCGTTCTGCAAGCAGTGGTCCGACAACGTCGAGAAGAAGCTCGTCGAGGAGTTCGTGAACAAGGGCGTGGCGTCGATCCAGTACGTCTCCTTCGCGTTCATCGGCGAGGAGTCGAAGCTGGCCGCCGGGGCGGCCGAATGCGCCGCTGACCAGGGCGCCTTCTGGGAGTACCACGACCTGCTCTTCCTGCGTCAGGGCAAGGAGAACGCGGGAGTCTTCACAGCCGCGAACCTCAAGAAGTACGGGGCTGAGCTGAAGTCGAACGTGCCGAAGTTCGACACGGACAAGTTCAACAAGTGCGTGGACTCCGGGGAGAAGCGCGCGGCCGTCGAGGCGCAGACGAAGCAGGCGCGTGACGCCGGCGTGCAGTCGACGCCCTCGTTCATCGTCAACGGCACGCCGATGAGCGGCGTCCAGCCGATCGAGACCTTCCGCCAGGTGATCGAGGCGGCCGCGAAGGCGGCGAGCAAGTAGCGGCGGGCGTCCGGCCGGGGGCTCGCTGGCCCGCGGCGGGACGACGGCCGTATCATCAGCCCGGATTCGAGGAGGCGTGAGATGGGGGAGACGATGGCAGCAGACCCGACGGCGATCACCCTGACCTTCGACGACCTCTTCGTCCTGTCCACGGGGGACGTGGACGCCTTCGTCTACGACATGGCGGAGTCGCCCGTACCGCCGCCGTACTACATCACCGTGGACGGCCGGCGCTTCGCGCTCAGCGGCATGACCTTCCTGGAGTCCGGCCACGGCGCCATCCTGCCGCGCTGGGTGCGCGAACAGGAGGCCGAGGGCAAGCTCGCGATGTTCGTGCGGCGCAACGAGCGCCTGATGGGCTACGTGCACGACCCCGCCGCCACCGACGACGAGGATGGCGACGACGAGGAGTAGCGGCGCGGCTCGCGCCTCGTCGCGAGAGCGCACGGGGCGGGAGCGCGCGGTGATCCGATCCGACCGATGACCGTGCGCGTCGCGGACGGCCCCTCCTCCAGCACCTCGATGTTCACGCGCTCCTATGTGCTCGCGGTCATCGCCTCGCACCTCTACTTCTTCACGTACCACGCCTCGATCGCGGAGGTGCCGCGCGCGCTGTCCGGGCAGCCGGCATGGATCATCGGCATCGTCGTGGGGGCCATGGGCCTGGCGGGGATGATCGTGCGTCCGGTCGTCGGCGTGTGGCTGGACGGCGGCAACCGCGTCCGCATGGCGAAGATGGGCGCGATCGGTAGCACGATCGCCTTCGTCGGCTACGCGCTGGACCTGGGGCCATGGCCGATGCTGGCCTTCCGGCTGCTCCACGGCCTGACGATGGCGATGTTCACGACCTCGCTCCTCGCGGTGGTGGGAGCGGCGGTGCCGGCGGTTCGTCGGGGCGCGGGCGTCGGCCTGTACCAGACGGCGGGCGCCGTGGGGCAGTTGTACGCCGCGCCGGTGGCCATCGGGCTGATGAACACATTGGGCGCATCGCCCACGTTCCTGCTGACTGCGGGTGTCGTCGCGGCCGCGCTCATCGGCGTGTGGACGGTGCATGACACGTATCCCCCGGTGGTGCGGACGACCGTGACGCCGTGGCGCGAGCGCGCCTGGGTGTCGCGATCAGCGTTCCTCCCGGCCCTGGTGTTCCTGTCCGTGACGGCGCCCTGGGGCGCGGTGACCGCGTTCCTCCTCGAGTTCGCGGATGAACGATCGCTGGCGAACCCCGGTCTCTTCTACACGGTGGTCGCGGTGTCGCAGGTGGGGTCGAGGGCGAGCGTGGGGTGGCTGGCGGATCGGCTGAAGCCGAGCCTGACGGTGGTGCCCGCGCTGTTCGCTGCCTCGATCGGGTTGCTGCTGCTCTCCGTGACGCACTCGCAAAGCCTGCTGCTGGTCTCGGGGCTGCTGTACGGGCTGGGGCTCGCCTCCACGCAGACCTCGATCGTGGCGCTGGTGATCGGGCGTACGCCGCCCGCCGGGCTCGGCTCCGCGATGGCGACGTACTCCGTGGCGTGGGACGTGGGGCTGGTGGTGGGCGGGACGCTGTTCGGCTTCGTGGTGAACGCGACGTCGCCCGCGACGACCTTCGCGATCCTCGCGCTGCTGCCGATCGCCGGCGCCGCACTGTTCCTGCTGCGCGTGGCGCGTGGGCACGAGGTGGCTGTTACCTCGTAGGGCTCGAGCGGCGGAGCCGAGCGGGGCGATCGGCGAACTCGATGCGTTCGATGTGGGAGCGGGGGCGGCCACCGCCATCCCCCTTCCCTGCGCGGGAAGCGGGATGAGATTCAGAGGGCGAAGCCCTTTGACTTGCCCAGATCCCGAACTGTTCAGGTTGGCGTGCCCTCGGCGCCTCCGGCTCCCTCTGCCCGTTCGTGGTGAGGGGTAGGGTGAAGGCTCCGCGGCCTGCCGCGCTATTCGGCGGGCGTGGGCGGGGTGTCGAGGTCCTCGAAGAGCGCGAGCGTGCGCAGAGCGTCGCGGATCGCTTCGTGGCGTGCGAGGAGCGCAGGGTCGGGGAGCTGGCCGCTGAGCATGACGTGCGCGTCCTCGTTGTCGTCCTTGTAGTACGCGACGAGCGTGCCGGCGCGACGGAAGCCGAAGCGCTCGTACAGCGCGTGCGCGCGCGTGTTGCCGACGCGGACCTCCAGCACGACCTCCGGCAGCTCCGCCTCGCGGGCGAGGTCGAGGCAGTCCAGCAGCAATCGCGCGCCGATGCCTCGACCCTGCTGCGTGGGGTCGACGGCGATCGTGACCAGGTGCATCTGGTCGTGCATGTACCAGACGCCCATGAAACCGACGATGCGCTCCGGCTCCGCGCGATGGGTGAGGCGTGCGCGCAGCGAGGCGATGGCGCCGCGGGGCGGCAGCGGCGGCGCGCCCTCCGCGGGCGTCTCGATCGCGACGCGGTAGCGCGCGAAGGCGTTGGCGAGCTCGGCGTCGAAGGCGCGCGCGGGCCATGCGTCCTGGTACGCCGCGGACTCGATGCGGCGGACGGCGCGCACATCGGCGCGGGTCATGTCGCGCAGGGTGATGCGCGTGGCGGGCGAGGGTGCGGGCTCGTTCGTCATTCGTCGCGGAAGTTCGGGTTGGGGTCGGGGGTGAGCGGCGCGTCCGGGTCGCGCTGATCACCGAAGCGCTCCAGCAGGTGCGCCCACTCGGTGTCGAGGAATGCGCGCTGGGACTCGACCCACGCGGCTCCGTGCAGCGTGGCGAGGTGCGCCTCCCACTGTGGGCGCGTCTGGCCGAAGAGCGTGGGTTCGCTGGCTGCGGTGTCGTCCGGCTGGGTCACAGGGCCTCGTCCCATTGCCGGGCACGCGCCCGGTTCGAGGCTGATCATACGGGGGCGCACGGGCGGGCGTCCGTCGACGTCCGGTCGGGTCGGGTCAGACGTGGCCCGTGCGTTGTCGAGGATCCTCGACGCGGCGCGCGGCCTTCACCATCACATCTCGATCGGTGCCCGGCCCCGAATGCTCGGGGCTAGGCCGGCGTGCCCGCCTCCGGCGCTGCGGCCGCCGCGGGTGCGGCGAGCGGGCACTGCAGGACGTAGTACGCCGTCTCCGCTCGGCCCAGGTGCTGGATGCCGTTGAGGCTCCAGCCCTCGCGTCCGAGCGCGGTCAGGTAGCGCGAGACGAAGGTGGTGCGGTGCTCACCCGACTGGCGGATGAATTCGACACCGTCACAACTGATCCGTCCCCGTGAGTCCACGTATGCGACGCGGTACTCCCACTGGTCCATGGCTAACCTCCTCAGGTTCGCTCTGCGTTAGCAGCATGCGAGGAGTAGCAGACCGTCTGAACCCCACCACCGCCCATCCCCTGTGCCCCCATTCGGGCGCGCCGCCGTCCGGTGACGGGCGAGCGATGCGGGGATGAATGCGGCCCGTCCACTGGGAGGCTCCTCTGCCTCCGCGGGGACGGCGACCGGCCGTCGCCGGACAGATCCATCGTCCCACGCGCGTCGAGGGTCTCCGTGCGGAGCGCCAGCCGGGTCTTCACCGGTAAGAACGCCCGTTCTACCGTCCACGTATGGAGTACAGCCGCCCCTCGGCGGGGGTGGGGAGAGGACCGGGGTCGTGAGCGAGTGGGACGAGGCGCAGGAGCGGATGGACGAGGTGGACGAGCTGCAAGGCGACCGCCTGGACGATGACTTCGACGGCATTGACGAGCTGGTCGACCCGGACGAGGTGGACGAGCTGCCGGACGAGGTGCGCGCGGGGCTGGAGGCGGTGGCGAGCGCGGAGGCGGAGACGCACGCCGCGCTGGAGCGCGCGCTGGCGGAGACGACGCGTGCGCTGGAGGAGCAGCGCGAGGCCACGCGCGTGGCGGTGGCCCGCTATCGCGAGGCGCTGCTGGCGGCGGACGCGAACCTGCCGCCGGACCTGGTGGCGGGCGAGACGATCGACGCGGTGGACGCCTCGGTCGCGGCGGCGCGGCAGGCGGTGGCGCAGATCCGCGAGCGCGTGGCCGCCGAGGCCCGCGAGCACCCTCGAGGTTTCCCCGTGGGCGCCCCGGCGCGCACCTCGCACGGCCGCAGCGGCATGTCGGCCGCGGAGAAGATCGCGGCGGGATTGTCCGAGCGGCTGCTGTAGGGTTCTTGAAAGCGAGACGGGGAAGCG
>CANKAU010000038.1 GCA_947479915.1 Chloroflexota bacterium | reverse complement strand
TTTTCGGCTGATCACTAGAAGCGCCCGGCCTTTGGCGGGGCGCTTCTCGTTGTGTGTCGTCGAGCCATCGTGCGCGGGGAGCAGGCTGGCCAGCGCCGGGCGGAGGCACTCAGTTCGCCTCGAACGCGGAGGCACGCCGGAGCGGGACGGTCGGAGACGGCGTGTCGCATCGCAACCAGCACATCGCGGTCCGAGAGGACGTGAGGTTGTCCGGCTCGCCCGGTTCGGATCGCCAGCATCGCGGAGACGTCGTCGAGCACTCGCACCCGCCCGAGGTCGGTGGCCGGCTAGGCGGTGACCTCGACCGCGGCGGGGCGCCATCGCGGCGGCAGCAGGCGCCGGCCCAGGGGGCCGCTCGCCAGCACCAGCGCCAGCGTCACGAGCCCGACGACGAGGAGCGTCGTGCGCACGCTGGACGAGCGGTACTCCGCGCGTACCTCGTGCGTGCCCGCGGGCACCTCCACGCCGACGTAGCTCGGCGACATCATGAAGGCGGGTTGTTCGACCCCGTCCACGCTCACGCGCCAGTTGGGGTGGTACGTCGTCTTGAAGACCAGCGTGGCGGCCGAGGCGCACGTGGTGCGCACGCTCATGCTCGCCGGGGCGTCGACCTCGTTCGTGATCGCACCCTGCGCACAGCCCGCCAGGGGCGTGCCCGCGGCTGCCGGCGCTGCGGGGTAGTCCCAGCGGATGAACGAGCGGGCCGCCGGATCGGCGCCCAGCAGCCACGCGCGGTTCTGGAGGAACAAGTTCGGCTTCGTGTCGGCGGCACGGCGCACCGTCTGCGTCGCGAACACTGCCGCACCGCTCGAGGGCGCGCGGTAGAGCGCGTAGCGGCGCGTGGTGAGCAGGGGGGTGAGGAAGTCCGGCACCGGCAGCCCGGACGGAGCCAGGACGTACCGGACGTCGAACAGGTCGTAGAACACCGCGTCCTGGTCATTGAAGTGGAACATCAGGTCGGAGTTCAGGTTGATGCTCGGCAGGGGCGGGGAGATCACCTGCATCCCCTCGAACACCAGCACGCGGTACCACTGCACCTGCCCCAGCCGCATCTTGTCGCCCCAATTGGAGCGCAGGCCCGCGTACGTGCGGCCTGCCGGGAGCGCCCGCAGGGTGGCGAGGATCCTCGAGACGTCCGGGTCGGTCTGGTAGTCACGCGTGACGTCGGCCATCCACGACGCGTTGTCCGCGTAGTACGCGCGGCGCTCCATCATCGGCGGCGTGAGCAGTCCGACGCACACCACGGCCGCCGCCAGGGCGGCTACCGGGCGAGGCAGGATGGTGCAGGCCAGCCAGACCAGCTCGAAGCCCATGCCCATCAGCAGAATGCTCGCGATGTGGAACGAGCCGATGAACCGGTGGAACAGCAGCATCGAGCCGGCCGGGATGTGGTCGGCCAGCGGCCCCCACACGCTGCGGCCAAAGTAGAGCACCAGCCAGACGACGAAGAGCGTGGCGACCAGCAGCCTCGAACGGCGGTGCACGAACAGCAGGCTCACGCCGCCCGCGACTGCGGCGATGCTCAGCACGGGCCAGCGCCCGTGGTCGTACAGCTCGCCCTGCATCAGCCACTCGAGGATCGCCGTCGCGCCGAACGAGTCGAGCTTCCATGCGGCGTCGTACGGGCTTTCGCCCACGTACGGCCCGAACTGCAGATAGGAGACCCAGAGATACGAGGTGATCACCGCGATCGCGCCGCCGACCGCGGCGAACTGCGCGAGGCGCTGTCGCAGCGTGGCGCGGTCCAGGCCGACGAGGCCGACGAGGACGACGACTGCACCCGTGATGACCATCATCTCGGCGTATAGCAGGTGCGAGACGACGAGCGCAGAGGCCGCCAGGATCGCCGCGACGGCGCCTCGACCGGTCCGCGCGAGGCACCAGAGGCACGCGAGCGTGATGAACGACAGGTGGATCGCCCAGAGCTGCGTGTACATGCCCCAGCCGCGCCACACGAAGCTGTCGAACTCGATGCCGTACTTGTGGTCGGCCGAAAGGAGCGACGCGGCTGCTGCCGCGCCGGCGGCGGCGACCACGGAGAATTCCAGGCGGCGCGCGCTCCAGAAGACCGTCAGCGGCAGACCAACCATGAGCGCCCACCGCGTCAGGTTGAGCAGATCGAACAGGTCGAACTGCCCGAACGTCACGCGGTCGAGCGCGATGACGAAGATCGCCGGGAGGTTCTGGTAGTACAGGAAACGCGGTGCGCCGGCGTCCATCTCCGGGCCCCAGCTGTCCAGCGGGTTCTCGCCGCGGGCGATCGCGTCACTGGCGGACCGGATCATCAACTGGTGGAAGGCGTCGTCGTTGACGTTGGGGACGCGCTCAGTCACCTCGGGCCAGAGCGTGATCGCGTTGAAAATCATCGGCAACGCGACGATCGCGACGAGGAGCCAGTCGCGCCAGCGGTCGCGCGGCGGCGTGTCGGCACCCAGACGCATCCACGTGAACACGCCGAGGACGAGCGACCTCGCGCGCTGCGGCAGGCCAGGGGGCGTGGAGAGGGCGGAGGCAGCGCTCATCGTGCCGCCGGGAACCGGCGCGCCGAGCGGAGAGGCAGCAGGTGCATCGAGCGATCAGTGCGCGTCATGACCACCCGAACGATTGCACTCTGCGAGGCGAAGCAACGCACCGATTCTAGCACTGCGACGCCGCGCGGCGATGCGGGCGAACCATGATCGCGGGGGAACACGGACGAGAGCGCACCCGCGCTCCGTGCTACGATCCGGGCTACGCAGCGCCTGGTGATCCGACTCGGAGTCGCCGCACCGTGACATCGCTTCCCGAGCCTCGACAGGCCACGATCGCCGCGGTGATCCCGTGCTACCGCGTGAAGGCGCACATTCTCTCCGTCATCGCGAGGATCGGCGAGGAGTGCTCGCTGATCTACGTCGTGGACGATCGCTGCCCGGAGTCGTCCGGCCAGTACGTCCTCGATCACTGCGACGATGACCGCGTGCGCGTGGTCTTCCACGAGGAGAACCAGGGCGTCGGCGGCGCGGTGCTGACGGGCTACCGCCAGGCGATCGCGGACGGCGCGACGGTGATCGTGAAGATCGACGGCGACGGCCAGATGGATCCCTCGTGGATCCCGGCGCTCACCACCGAGATCGTGATGGGCGAGGCGGACTACGCGAAGGGCGACCGCTTCTACGACCGCGAGTCGGTGTCCGGGATGCCCGGCATTCGCCTCTTCGGCAACGCCGTCCTCTCGTTCCTCATTAAGTTCTCCAGCGGCTACTGGGACATCGTCGACCCGACCAACGGCTTCACGGCGATCGAGGCGACTGTCGCGGCGACACTGCCGCACGCCAAGATCAGCAAGCGCTATTTCTTCGAGTCGGACATGCTCTTCCGCCTCGGCAGCATGCGCGCGCGGGTCGTCGACATCCCGATGCCCGCGATCTACGCCGACGAGCAGAGCGGCCTGTCGATCCGCAAGATCGTCGGCGAGTTCATGGCGAAGCACACCGTGAACACCTTGAAGCGCATCCTCTACACGTATTACGTGCGCTCGTTCTCAGTGGCGTCCATCGAGCTGCTCGCGGGGCTGCTGCTCCTGCTGTTCGGCGTGGGCTTCGGCGCGAGCACGTGGATCCGCAACGCCTCGGTCGGGCTGCAGACCAGCAGCGGTACCGTCATGCTGGCGGCGCTGCCAGCGATGCTGGGCTTCCAGCTGGTGCTGGCGTTCCTCTCCGCTGATATCGCGAACGTCCCTACGCGCGCCATCGGCCGCCGACTGCGGCTGATCCGCCCGAAGTTCGCCGGTGGCGCTGTCGCCGGCGCGGTCATGCCTCGCGTTGTGCGCGTCACACCTCGCACCGGCGTTTCTGCCGAGGCGGGCGTCTCCCGCCCGGCGTAGCCGCTCTCCTGTCCGCGCCGGGGCTCCGCCGCGCTCGCTGCACGTCCTCGAACACCCGCACCAAACGAGAACGCCCGCCTCGCCGAAGGGCGAGACGGGCGTCTCAGTGTTGCTCGCGGGGCTTGCGCCCTCGAGGTGGCTAGCGGGCGGGCGTCGCCGCGGCGCCGGTCGCAGCCGTGGCGCCCGAGGCACCGGTGGCACCCGGAGCGCGGGTCGGCGTGGCCGAGCCCAGCGTGCCGGCCGGGATGCGGGACGCGAGGTTCGGGTCCAGCTGAACGGCCTGGCGCAGCTCGGTGTCGCCACCGGCCGAGTCACCCGTCTGCTTGAGCAGGAAGCCCAGGTTCAGGTGGGCCGACGCGTTGTTCGGGTCCACGCTGATCAGGTGGCGGTAGAGCGTCAGGGCCTCGGCCTGGCCGCCGTTGGCGGTGCGCAGGATGGCGAGGTTGAACAGCGCCGGGCTGAAGTTCGGGTCCGAGACGAGCGCCGCGCGGTAGTTCTTCTCCGCGTTGGCGGCCCGACCGGCCGTGTGGTCGATGACGCCGAGGTTGTAGAGGGCGACCTTGTTGGACGCGTCCTGCTTCAGCACCTTCTGGTAGGTCACGATCGCCGCGTCCGCGCGGCCCGCCACCTGATCCGCCAGCGCGCTCGTCAGCATCGCGTCGATGTCGGCCGACGCCCCGGTCGAGCCGGACGCCCCCGCACCGGGCGTGGTGGCCGGGCTCTTGGCGCAGCCCACCGTCAGCAGGAGCACCGCCGCGCCCAGCAGGGCACCGACGCGAAGCGCCCAGTTCTCACGATGTCGTGCAGCTGCAGCCATAAACTTGCCTCCGAATACGAAATTGCCAGTGCATCCACTGTCGACGCGGTTGTAGAGGGGCACAAGCGTGCCCACGTCTTCGCGACGCGTTTGAGCGATGCTTCACTAATCCTCGACCATCTGCGGGCGTTCAGCAGCCTCGCAGCGGCCTCTCCGAGGTCACGACCGCGCGACTGTCCCGTGCTGCCCGAATTCGTCGCGCAGCGCTGCGATCAACCGCGTGGCGTAGGAGTCCTGCTCTCGGGAGGCGAAGCGGCGGAAGAGCGACTCCGCGAGCCCGGTGGCCGGCACCCCACGCGCGACGGCCTCCCGGATCGCCCAGCGCCCCTCCCCTGAGTCCTCGACATAACCAGTGATCGAGGAGAGGTCGGGATCCTTCTCCAGCGCCTGTCCGGCGAGCTCCAGGAGCCACGAGCGGATGACGCTGCCGTGGTTCCACAGCGTAGCGACGCGCTGCGCGTCGATCGGGGCGTCGAAGTGATTCAGCAGGTCGAAGCCCTCGCCCAGGGCCTCCATGATCGCGTACTCGATCGCGTTGTGGCACATCTTCGTGTAGTGCCCGGCGCCGCTCGGGCCGACCAGGGCGTACGCCTCCGGCGCCGCGAGGGCCACGGCGAGCGGCTCGATCGTCACGAAGTCAGCCTGCGGGCCGCCGGCCATGAGGCAGAAGCCGCGCTCGCCGCCGTACACGCCTCCGGAGACGCCCACGTCCAGGAAGCGGATGCCGCGTGCCGCCAGGCGCGTCGAACGCTGCATCGAGTCGCGGAAGTCGCTGTTGCCGCCGTCGACCAGCAGGTCGCCCGGGGACACGAGTCCCTCCAGCGTCTCGAACACGACGTCTGTGGCGGCACCGGACGGCACCATCACCCAGATGACCCGGGGCGTGGCTAGGCGCGCGATGAGCGCTTCGATCGAGGGGACGGCCGTAGCGGTGGGATCGGCGTCGTAGGCGACGACCTCGTGGCCGCCGCGCACCAGGCGATCCCGGATGCGGCTGCCCATCCTGCCGAGGCCAATGAGTCCCACCTGCATCGATGCACCTCCCGGGCGGTCACACGCCTGTTGCGAGGCGATTGCGTGCCTCGACAGCCTCGATTCTGCGGCGTCGCGGCTCAACGCGCTGCGGTGGCGCGTGGGGGAGGAGGTGTCATACTCGCGCGATGCCGACCAATTCGCGTCCCCGGTTCTTCTACGGTTGGTGGATCGTCGCCGCCGGGTTCGCGAACCAGTTCATGGCGCAGGCCCTGGTCCACCGCTCGTTTGCCTCGTACGTCGCGCTGCTGCATCAGGAGTTCGGCTGGAGCAACGCTGCGCTGGCGGGCGCGTACTCGATGCAGCAGGCGGAGAACGGCCTACTCGGCCCGGTGCAGGGCTGGCTCGTCGACCGCTTCGGTCCGCGAGCGAGCATGCGCACCGGCATCGTGCTCTTCGGCATCGGGTTCCTCCTGTTCAGTCGGGTCGATTCGCTCACCACGTTCTACGCGGCGTTCCTGCTGATCGCCGTCGGTTCGAGCCTGACCGGCGTGCTCCCGTTCACCGTGGCGATCGTGAACTGGTTCAACCGCTATCGCGGTCGTGCGATCTCCGCGATGCAGATGGGCGGCGCGATCGGCGGGCTGATGATCGCCCCGGTCGCGTTCTCGCTCGCGACGCTGGGCTGGCGGCAGACCGCCTTCGTCTCCGGCGTGCTGGTGCTGGTCTGCGGCCTCCCGCTCTCGCAGGTCGTGCGACGCAAGCCCGAGGACTTCGGTCTCGAGGTGGACGGTGGCGCTGCTCACACCGCGACGGGCGAGGCGATCCCGGCCGAGGACCTGGATGACGGCTTCACCTTCCGTGAGGCCCTGCTGGCGCCGGCGTTCTGGCTGGTGTCGCTCGGGCACGCCTCGGCGGTGCTGATCGTGTCCGTGGTCAACGTGCACCTGATCCTGTTCCTGACCAGCGACCTCGGGTACACGCTCGGGTTCGGCGCCGCGGTGCAGACGGTGCTGACCGTCGCGCAGGTCGGCGGCATCGGGCTGGGCAGCGTGGTCGGGGACAAATGGGACCGCCGTCGCATCGCCATTGGCTGCATGGCGTTCCACACCACGGCGCTGCTGCTGCTCGCGTTCTCCTCGCAGCCACCCGCGATCTTCGCCTTCGCCGTGATGCACGGCGCGGCCTGGGGCTTCCGCGGGCCGATGATGCAGGCGATCCGCGCGGACTACTTCGGTCGTCGCGCCTTCGGGACGATCATGGGCGCGTCCTCCATCCTCGTGATGCTGGGGACGATCTCCGGACCGCTGGTGGCGGGCTACCTGGCAGACCAGACGGGCAACTTCCGCCTCGGGTTCACGATCCTGGCGGTCGTATCCGGCATCGGATCGATCTTCTTCGTCCTCGCGCGGCGCCCCTCGCACGCCGCACGTCCGGGCGATGCCGCCGCCGAGGAAGCCGCCTCGTAGCCCTTCCACATCGAGCGTTGTGAGCGGTCGCTCGCACGTAGCCGGTCTGCGCAGAGAATGGTCTCGCTTCGGAACAGAGATGGGGGCCCATGACCGGGCGATCGTTCTACTTCCTCGTCGCCGCGCTCTGGCTCGGCAACTTCATGCCGGCTCTCGACCAGACGATGGTGCTTGCGGCGCTACCGACGGTCGTCGGTGCCCTCAACGGCATCGAGCTGTACGCGTGGGTGTTCGCTGCGTACCTGCTGGCGCTCACGATTGCGATCCCGATCTTCGGCAAGCTGTCCGACCTATTCGGGCGCAAGCCGGTGTACTTCTTCGGCATGGGGCTCTTCGCGCTCGGCGCGGTCACCTCCTCGCTCGCCCAGAACGTTGAGCAACTCATCATCTGCCGCGTGCTCACAGGCCTCGCGACCGCGTGCGTGCAGCCGGTGGCGCAGACGATCATGGGCGATGCCTTCCCGATGGCCCAGCGCGCGAAGCTGCAGTGGGTCTTCGCCAGCGCGTGGTTCATCGCGAGCTTGATCGGCCCGCTGCTCGGCAGCACGATCATCGCGTTTGCCACGTGGCGGCTGGTGTTCCTGGTGACGATCCCGATCGGCATGATCGCGGTCGTAATCATGGCCACGCAGTATCAAGAGACCGTGGAGCGTCACTCGCACCGCCTCGACTTCCCGGGGGTGTTCCTGCTGGGCGCGGGCGTGCTCGCGCTGCTGTTCGCGCTGTCGCCCACGGACCGCACCGCCGGCATCAGTGCGCAGTCGATGAGCCTGATCGGCATCTCGGCCGTGCTGCTGGTCGCCTTCGTCTGGAACGAACTCCGCGCGAGCGAGCCCGTGCTGCCGCCGCGGCTGTTCCTCATCCCCGTCGTCGGCATCGCCGCGCTGGGGTGCATCGGCTCCGGCGTGGTGCAGTCCGGGGCGACCTCGTTCATCACGATCTTCGTGCAGGGCGGGCAGGGCGCCTCCGCCGCCGAGGCAGGCCTCGTGCTGGGCGTGCTGACGATGGGCTGGCCGGTGGGCGCGGGCCTCGGCGGGCGCTTCCTCATGCGCATCGGGTTCCGCCGCACGATCATCGCGGGCATGGGGATCACGGCGCTCGCGTCGCTGGGCTTCCTGCTGCTCGACCGCAACAGCAGCACGTTCACCTCGATCGGGTGGATGACGCTCATGGGCCTCGGGTTCGGCTTCTCCAGCGTCGGTATCACGATCTCGGTGCAGAATTCCGTGGGCTGGGCCGATCGAGGCGTGGCCACCGCCTCGATGCAGTTCTTCCGCAGCATCGGCGGCAGCGTGGGCGTGGCGATCATGGGCACGATCATGGGCATGCGCCTGCAGCCGGTGCTCGCGCAATACCAACTGTCCGGTGCCGAGGGCGGCGCGAACGCGTTGCTGAAGCCGGTGTCGCGCGACGCGCTTCCGCCGGACGTCCTGGCTGCGCTGCAGTCCGCGCTGACCGAGGGCATCCACAACGCGTTCTTCGTCATGGCGTTCGCCGCGATCGCGGCATTCATCGTGGTGCTGTGGTTCCCCTCGACGCTGCGCGAGCCGATGCCGAGCGCGCGTGCGTCCGAGGTGCCCGGGCCATCTCACGCCGATGCCACGGTGGCGGAGTAACGCGGAGGCTTCTGCAACGGATGCCCGCCTATCGTGAGCCTCGAATGGAGGCTCACACATGGCAACAGACACCAAGCCCCGCGCGGGCGAGCAGCGTACCGACGAGGTCATCGAGCAGCTGAACCTGATGGTGGCGACGGCCGCCGATCTGCGCAGCCAGGTCAAGCAGGCGCACTGGACCGTGGTCGGCCCGAACTTCATCGCGCTGCACAAACTCTTCGACGAGCAGGCGCTCGTGCTCCTCGCACACGTCGATCTCTACGCGGAGCGCGTCCGTGCGTTGGAGGGCATCCCCGCCGGCACCGTGCGCAACGCGGCCGCCAATTCACCGCTGCAGGAACTGCCGATCGAGGAGATCCCCGAGATCGAGGCGATCAACCTCCTGGTGGATCGCTGGGAGCAGTACAGCGACGGCCTGGGGCACGCCATGAAGCAGGCCGAAGAGGCCGAGGACATGAGCACCCAGGACATCTTCATCGAGGGCCAGCGCGCCGCCGACCTGCAGGCGTACTTCCTGCGCTCGCACCTTCCGACCAAGAAGCGCTAGCGCGCTCCCGCTGCCTCGAGTTGGCGTGCGATCTCGGTGTACCCGCGGTCGCGCGCCAACGAGAGCGGCGATCGGCCCTGGCCATCGGGTAGGTTCGGGTTCGCGCCGTACGCCAGCAACAGACGCACGATCTCCTGGTGATCCGGCCCGCCCCGACCGAGGATGATCGCCTCGATCAGCGCCGTCCAGCCCAGGTTGTTCACGTGGTTCACGGGGATGTTGGGACGCTTCAGGATCTCGCGCGCCACATCCACCCAGCCGCGCTCGGCGATCGCGATCAGTGGCGTGCCGCCGTACGCCTTCGTCCCCACGCGATCCGCGCCCGCGTCCAGCAGGATGCCTGTGAGTTCCGCGTGCCGCGCGAGGGCGGCGACGTAGTACGGCGTATCCGCTGCCGCGTCTGCGAGGTTCACGTTCGCCCCGGCGGCGAGCAGCGCGCGGGCAATCTCGACGTGTCCGTTCTGCGACGCGAGGAACAGCGGCGTCCGTCCCGATCCGTCCCGCACGTTCACATCGGCGCGTGCCGCGATCTGCGCCCGCACCACGGCGAGGTCACCGCTCGCCGCAGCTTCGAGGAGTGTGCGGGGGACGGCAGCGCCGCCTGTCGTCGGGGAGGCGGAGACGGTCGCGCTGGGCGTAGGAGCGGTGGTTCGTGGGAGCTCGGGCGTCGTTGACGCTGCACCGACGGCGGTGGTGACGGACGTTGCCGTCGAGGGTGGGGCCGGGGCATCAGCTCGTGGATCGCGGCAGGCGACGACGAGCAGGGTGGTGGCAAGGGCGAGCAGGGCGGTTATGCGCGTCATATGCAGAGAGTAGCGAAGCGCGCGCCGGTGCGTCCTCGATCGGGCGGGCGCGAAACGGGCCGGTGGCAGCGCCACCGGCCCGTCGTGTGTCGTGCGAAGCGAAGCCTTACGGCTTCTTCACCGCGTCGATCAGCGGCTGCACGTTGGCGTGCTGGTCCAGCGCGCTGCACGTTTCGATGATCTTCTGGAGGCCGGCGGCGCCCAGCGCGAAGCCCGGGAGGCAGTCCTCCAGGCGCTTGGCGAGCTGGTCGTACGTCCACTCGAGGCGCGGCGTGTACGGGTACTCGCCGCGGTGCACGGTGCCGTCCTTCATGGTGACGGTGATGGCCGGCGAGAACATCGCGCGGTCCTTCTCCTGCACCAGGTGGACCTTCGTCTTCGCGAACTCGTTGACCACCTCGTCGCCGGTCAGATCCCAGCCCGTGGGCCCGTAGGTCTTGCCGCCGATGACCGGGTAGCCGCCGTTGATCGCGGAGTGTGCCGCGTACAGGTGCGTCGTCCCACGACCGCCCTCGATGCGCGCGACGTCGAAGTCCGGGTAGCGCGGGAACGCGGGGCTCGGGTAGAGCGTCTCGATCCAGTTCATGTGGACATCGAGGCGCTCGATGTCCTCGTGGTTGATCTTGTGCTCGATCTTCATCTCCTGCATGAGGTCGATGACCGGCTGGTTGTACGCCGCGAAGGGGTACATCCGGAACATCGCCGTCAGCAGGCGGTACTCGCTGCCGAGGCCGGCCGTGACCGACGCGAGGTCGACCTTCGTCTTGCCGTCGGTGAACGAGTAGGGGATGTCGCCGGCGTTGTTGCCGGTGACCGCGTTGTAGAAGCCCGCGCGCCCCTCGATCACGTGCTCGGAGCCCTTGGCGCCGGTCTCACGCGCCATCACGGCCGCGAAGACGCCCTGGCGGGCGGCGTTCGGCTCGTGCATCACGTTGTCCCCGCCACCCTCGGTGCTGCTCTGGTTGAGCGCGTTGGCGGTGTTCGCGGCGAACGCGATCGCGGCCGCGAGGCCGTCCTCGCCCAGGCCGAGGAGCTTCGCCGTCGTGAGCGCGGTGCCCAGCGTGCAGTAGATGGGGCTGGGGCGGAAGCCGCGCGCGGCCGTCGCCGGGATGAACTCATCGCACAGCCGGAACACCAGTTCATAGCCGACGACGAGGGCGACGATCAGGTCCTTGCCGGAGCGGCCCTCGAGCTCGGCGTTCACGATCGCCGCGGGGACGATCACCGGGCCCGGGTGCGTCAGCATCCGGTACGAGTCGATCAGGCCCGAGCTGTGCATGATCTCGGCGTTGGCGAAGGTCGCGCCGATGCGCGTGGCCTTGCCGCCGGCCCAGAGGATGGTCGCGCCGTCGGCCTTGGCCTCCTCGCGGAGCGTGAACTCCACGGCGTGGTGTGCCTTCGGCTCCGGGCCGCCCAGCACGGTGCTGGTCATGGCGTGGAGGACGAACGCCTTCACCTTGCTCACGACCTCGGGGGGCAGGTCCTCGTACTTGAGGTTCGCCGCCCACCGGGCGAACTGCCTGCTGATCGAATCGGCCATCGCGTCACCGCTCTCTGTGTCTGGAATGCCCAGCTTCTCTCTGCTGAGTGCGCGCGCACTCTACGCCCTTGAACGGCTCTTCGGAAACCGGGGGCGAGGTGTGGGCGCTACCGGACGAGCGTCATGGCGGTCGTGCCCGCGAAGCCGGTCGGGAACGCCTCGTCGAACTCGCGGCGCAGGAAGGCCGGGCCGCGGACGACGAGCAGGAAGAACCTGCCCGCGCTGTTCTGCACCCACACGCCGGTTGCTCCCGCCGTGCCCGCCGAAGCCTCGAGCTGCGCCGAGGATCCCCCGGCGAAGACCACGAACGCCTGCCCGGTGGGCGAGAAGATCGGCGTGCCGCTGAACGTCCCCGGGCCACCAGCGGCGGTCGGCTTCGGCGCGGCAGTGCCGCCGCCGTTGTAGAGCACGGCGTAGGTGCTGAAGTGCTCCAGGTTCACGCTGAGCTCGACGTCCGTGCCGATGAGCCGTGTCGAGGTGACCTGGTCGTTCCACTTCTTGCCGTCCCAGTGCGAGATGACCAGCTTCTGGCCCGTCTCGCCCTCGGGCAGGGCGGTGAGCGCGGCTCCCGCGAGCGTGGTCGCCGTGCTGCCGTTCACGCCGGCGATGCCACCGCCTGCGCTCACGGTGGGCGTCGCCGCGCCCGTCGCGGTCGCGGTGGGCGTGCTGGTCTGCGTGCTGCCGCCGCCCGAGGACGGTGGTGTCGCCGAGGGCGTCACGGTGGCGGTGGTGGTCGGTGCGCTGCCGCCGCCTCCCGTGGGCCTCGTGGCGGTCGCGCTGGCCGTCGAGCTGGCTGCGGGCGCGGCCCCGCCGCCCGCGGGCGAGACGGTGGTGCCGCCCGGCGCGGTGCAGGGCGGGCCGGTGCCGCTCGACGCGCCCTGGTAGCGACACTCGATGAGCGCGCCGCCGATCTGGATCGTCGCGATGATCGTGCGGTTGCCGTGGTCGGTGCTGGGGTCGCAGGGCGGGTGTGGGTGGTTCCACCGCCACGTCGTCGGGCTGTCCACCTGGAACGCGCCGCAGTCCGCGCCGCGCCAGTCGATGCCGGGGATAGGCGACGGTGCGTCGACCGGCAGGGTGTAGGTGGTGGTGAACGCCTGCTGGTTGAACACGGCGCGGATCGGACCGACGCGCGCGGTGACCGTCGGTGCCGGCGTCCCCGTTGAGGTCGTCCCGGCCGCCGCCGCGCTCGTCGCAGTCGCGACCGCGCCGGCCGCCTGGGCGTTGCCTGCGGCGCCGAACGGGTTGCCGAGCATGACGAGCGTCAGCCCGACCATCATCAGCACGAGGCCGATCATGCCGACGCGTTGATCCTCGACGTCGCCGCGCTTGCAGCGTTCGAGGCACGCCTGGTACTCCGCTTCCAGCCGGCGGCCCTCCGCGTCAGCGGCGGCCATCTGTTCGGCGTGCGCGCGAAGCTGCTCGTTGGCGCGGTCCTCGGCCTGGTACAGCGCGTCGTTCGCCTGATTCACGCGGTCGTTGGCGTCGCGGACACGGACGAGTGCCGCCTCGCGCTGCGCTACCAGCCGCGCGAGGGCATCGAGCGCCGCGGCGAGGCCGGAGGCGCGCATGTACGCCTCCTGCGCAGCAGCGTTGCGGAACCAGAGCGTGGTCGGGCCGACCTCGACGCGGATCCAGCCGGCCTCCTCCTGCCGTGAGACGTCGGCGGGGTTGAACCCGGCCACCGCGAACGCGCCGGTGCCAGTCATCTTCGCGACGTTCTCGGTCATCTCGGCTGCGGCCTGTACCAGTGCGGCGTGCTCTGCCTCGACCTGCAGGAGCGCCGTCATCGCCTCGCCGACCGCCTCGGCGAGTGGCTTCAGGCCACCCTCCAGCCGCGCGCGCAGGGGGGCGGTCTCGTCGTTCAGGCGCTGGTACAGCAGGCCTGCTTCGTATCGCGCCTTCTGGATCGGGTCGCACTGAGGGCAGGCGGGCATCGCGCTCTACCTCGCTGCCGCGGTCGCGATGAGCGTGACGAGGCCGGAGACGGCCGCGCCGATGCCGAGCGAGATGCCGATCTGCGTGGCTGCCCGCACCGGCGAGGTCGTGCTGAACAGCCGCACGAGTGACCTCGCGAGCAGCAGCACCCCGAGGACGCTCAGGACGACGCCCGCGGGCGGGTAACGAGCCGTCACCCACGAGATCGCGAAGGAGCTGGCGAGCCCGCCGAGGATGAAGAGGGCAATCCGGCCGATGGACCGCGCGGCGCGGCAGCGGCGGCATTCCTCCTCGGGCGGGGCGGTGCGGGCGGGCAGCGTCGCGGTCGTGGACACGGCGGTCTCCCTCGATCGGCGGGAGCGTACAGCAAACACAGCACCCCTGTGTTACGACCGGTCAGGGGGCGGGCCTCTTCGGCAGCGGGGGGAGGGACACCCGGCCGCAACCGCCTTGATGCAGGCATGACGTGCTCAGGCGCGGTTTTCGTTACAATAACGGGACGCACGATCTGTTCGAGGCGAACCCAGCCAATCCGCCGGTCCGACCGGCCTTTCCGGAGGGCGACTCCCCATGCGCTCTACTTCTGATGTCAACGTGGCGCGTACCGAGCCCCTCATGTCCCCGGACGACTTCGACCGCGAGATCCCGCTGTCGCAGGCGGCGATCGATACGGTGATCAAGAGCCGCAAGGCGATCCGCGACATCCTGCACGGGGACGACCCGCGCATGCTGATGGTCGTCGGGCCCTGCTCGATCCACGACGAAGCCTCGTCGCTGGAGTACGCCGGGCGCCTCGCGAAGCTCGCCAAGGAGCTCGAGGATCGCATCGTCGTGGTGATGCGCGTGTACTTCGAGAAGCCCCGCACCACTGTCGGGTGGAAGGGCTGGCTGAACGACCCGCACCTGGACGGCACCTTCGACATTCAGGAAGGCCTGCGCACCGCGCGCCGCCTCCTGCTGCAGGTGAACGAGATGGGCCTGTCCGCCGGCACCGAGTTCCTCGACCCGATCGTTCCGCAGTACCTCGCGGGCCTGATCTCGTGGGCCGCGATCGGCGCGCGCACGACGGAGAGCCAGACGCACCGCGAGATGGCCAGTGGGCTGTCCATGCCGGTCGGCTTCAAGAACGGCACGACGGGCGACATCGACATCGCGCTCGCAGCGATGATCGCGGCGCGCTCGCCGCACGCGTTCCTGGGCATCGACGGCGGCGGCCGCACGTGCATCGTCCACACGACCGGCAACGCGGACGGGCACGTCGTCCTCCGTGGCGGCACCAACGGTCCGAACTACGACGAGGGCAGCGTCCGCGACGCGCAGGCGAAGCTGGCCGCGGCGAAGCTGCCGGAGCGCCTGCTGGTGGACTGCAGCCACGCCAACTCGCAGAAGGACCACAACAACCAGCAGATCGGCTTCCGCGACGTGATCGCGCAGCGCGCTGCCGGGAACACCGGCCTCGTCGGGCTGATGCTGGAGAGCCACCTGTTCCCCGGCAGCCAGCCGCTGGGCAAGGACCTCTCCGCGCTGAAGTACGGCGTCTCGATCACCGACGCCTGCATCGGCTGGGACGAGACCGAGGCGCTCCTGAACGAGGCCGCCGAGCGCATCCCGGCCGCCGCGCACTAGCGCACCTCGACTGTTCGATGACAACAAGACGGCGCCCGCGAGGGCGCCGTCTTTGCGTCGTTCGCGAGCGTGCCGTGGGCTAGCGGCGGCGGGCGATGTAGTGCGGGGAGGTGTTGTAGAACGTCTCCGCCGACTCCATCACCGTCTCCGAGAGCGTCGGGTGCGGGTGGATCGAGCGCTGGAGGTCCTCGACGCAGGCGCCCATCTCCACTGCCAGCACGCCCTCTGCGATGAGCTCGCCCGCCCCGTGGCCGACGACCGCCATGCCGAGGATGCGCGTGGTGCGCGGCTCGATGATCAGCTTCGTGAAGCCATCCTGGCGCGCCATGGTCAGCGCGCGGCCGGAGGCCGTCCACGGGTACTTGGTCACCTCGACGTCGATGCCCTGCGTGCGAGCCTGCTGCTCGGTCATGCCACACCACGCGATCTCCGGGTCGGTGAAGACGACGGCGGGGATCGCCGCCGGCTCCCACGCCGCGGGCTCGCCGGCGATCGTCTCGACGGCTACGCGGCCCTCGTGCGTCGCCTTGTGCGCGAGCATCGGCTCACCGGCGACGTCGCCGATGGCGAAGATCGTCGCCTCGCCGCTGCGGCGCTGGTGATCCGTCTCGATGAACCCGCGCTGGTTGATCGTGACCTTGGTGTTCTCAAGGCCGAGGTCCGCCGTGTTGGGGCGGCGGCCGACGGCGATCAGCACGCGGTCGAAGACGCGCGTCTCGTTCTTGTCGACAGCGGTCAGCTCCACGGTCACGCCGCCCGAGGGATCCTCGGCGATCGAGGCGACCGTGGTGTTGAGCAGCAGCTCGTGCAGCTTGTGCTTGATGCGGTTGGCCAGCACCTGCACGAGGTCGGGGTCGACGCCCGGCAGCAGGCTGCCCGTCATCTCCACGACCGAGACCTTGGAGCCCATCGCCGCGTAGACGCTCGCCATCTCGAGGCCGATGTAGCCGCCGCCGATGATCAGCAGGGAACCGGGCACCTCGCGCAGCTCGAGCGCGGCAGTGGAGTCCCACACGCGGTCGGAGTTGATCCGCAGGGGGCCGGGGATCGCGGGCTGCGAGCCGGTGGCCACGATCGCGTAGTCGAAGTTCACCTCGGATAGTTCGCCGTCGTTGGAGACGCGGATGCTGTTCGGGCCGGAGAAGCGGCCGCGACCGCGGACGTACTTCACTTTGCGCGCGCGGGAGAGCTGACCGAGGCCGCCGGTCAGCTTGGCGACCACGTCGTCCTTCCAGATGCGCACCTTGTCGACGTCGATCGTCGGCTCGGCGAACGTCACGCCGAGCTCGGAGGCCTCGCGGGCGTCGTTCACCACGTTCGCGACGTGCAGGAGCGCCTTGCTGGGGATGCAGCCGCGGTACAGGCAGACGCCGCCCGGGTTCGGCTCGGTGTCGATCAGCGTGACGTCGAGGCCCTTCTCGGCAGCGAGGAAGGCGGCGGGGTAGCCACCGGGACCGGCGCCCAGGACGGCGACGCGCAGGGGCTGGTTGGTCGTCATCTAGCCCTCCAGCGCCATGATCATCGGGTTCTTGATGGCCTCGACGATCCATGACATGAATCGCGCGCCGTCCGCGCCGTCGATGATGCGGTGGTCCATGCCGAAGGACAGCGGCATCCGCAGCTGCGGCTTCCACTCCCCGTCGATCCACACCGGCGTCTGCTCCGCACGGCCGAGGCCGAGGATCGCGATCTCCGGCCAGTTGATGATCGGGTCGAAGTACCCGGTTCCGAGGCTGCCCAGGTTCGTGATCGTGAACGTCGCGCCGCGCTGCTCGTCGATCGTGAGGGCGTTGTCGCGCGCGCGTCCCGCGATCTCGTTGAGTTCCACCGACAGGTCGATGATGTTCTTCTGATCGACGTTCTCGATCTTCGGCACCACCAGCCCGCGATCCGTGTCCACGGCGACACCGAGGTGGATGTACTTCTTCAGGATCAGTTCGTTGGTGTCGGTATCGATGCTCGCGTTGATGCGCGGGTGCGCCTTCAGCGCGGCGGCGACGATCTTCAGCAGCATCACGGAGATCGTGAGGTTGCCGCCCGCCGCCTGCGCGCGCGCCTTCCACTGCTGTCGCAGGTCCTCCAGCGCCGTGATGTCGGCGTGGTGGTAGAGGTGCACGTGCGGGATCTCGGACCACGACTGCGCCATGTTGCGCACCACGGTGCGTCGGAGGCGCGACAGCGGCTCGCGCGTCACCTCGCCCCACTGACCGAAGTCGGGGAGCGGCGTGCGCTCCACCTCGGCGCCCGCGGGCGTCGAGGACAGTTGCACGATGACGGGGCGCGTCGTCTGCTCGCGCGCGTGGCGCTTCACGTCGTCTTCGGTGATACGTCCACCGGGGCCGGTGCCCGCGATGCCACGGAGGTCGATGCCCACCTCGCGCGCGAAGTGGCGCACGGACGGAGCGGCGAAGACCGGCATGTCGGCGGGCGGGGCCGTGGTCGCGTCGCCGGCGGCCGAGGGCTGGCGTCCGCCGAGGTTCGGCGCGGCAGGAGCCGGCGGTGGGGCGACGGGGGCCGGGGCGGCGGCCGGAGCAGCCGCGACAGGCTCGGCAGCAGCAGCGACCGGCGCCGCGGCAGCCTCGACGGCCGCGGGGGCAGGTGCCGGCGCGGCAGGGGCCGCGGGTGCCGCAGCGGGGGCGGCGCCTGCGCCGGCCTCCACGGTCAGCAGGACCTGACCCGGCTTCACCACGTCGCCGGTGGCGACGAGGATCTTGGTCACGCGGCCGGCGAGCTCGGAGGGGACGTCCAGCGTCGCCTTCTCCGTCTCGATCTCCAGCAGCGGCTGGTCCACGGTGATCACGTCTCCTTCGGAGACGAGGATCTTCAGGACATCGGCCTCGTTGATGTTCTCACCGAGGTTGGGAAGGGCGAAGTCCGCCATCGTGCGACTTCCTCCTAGATCGTCAGTTCAGTCGGTTCGTCCGGGCTAGCTCTAGATCGTCGTCGCCGGGTTGGGACGCTCGGTCTCGATGCCCAGTTGCTCAATCGCACGTTGCGCCACGCTGGCGGGCAGGAGTTCCTCCCGCACCAGCGAGGAGATCGCCGCGAACGCGATGTGCCGCGCGTCCACCTCGAAGAAGTCGCGCAGCTCCTCGCGGGAGGCGCTGCGACCGAAGCCGTCCGTCCCCAGCGAGGTGAACGACGTGTCGACCCACTTCGCGATCGCGTCCGGCAGCGACTTCAGGTAGTCGGACGCGGCCACGATCGGGCGCGTCTCCTTGCCCAGCTTCTGCACCACGTAGGGGAGCCGTTCCGGCTCGCCCGGGTGCAGACGGTTCCAGCGGTCCACCTCGATCGCGTCGCGGCGCAGCTCCGTGTAGGAGGTCACCGACCACACGTCGGAGGCGACGCCGTAGTCCTCGAGCAGCATGCGCTGGGCCTCGACGGCCTCGTTCAGGATCGAGCCGCTGCCCAGCAGGTGGACACGCGGGGCGTCCTCCGGGCCGACGGACTTGAACTTGTAGATGCCCTTCACGATGCCCTCGCGCACGTCGTCGCCCTCGGGCATCGCCGGCTGCGCGTAGTTCTCGTTGCCGACGGTGATGTAGTACATGCAGTCTTCGAGGTCGACGTACATGCGCTTGATGCCGTCGCGGAGCAGTTCCGCGATCTCGTAGGCGTAGGCCGGGTCGTACGACCGCAGCGACGGCACGACCGAGGCCAGCACGTGGCTGTGACCATCGGCGTGCTGCAGGCCCTCGCCGTTCAGCGTGGTGCGACCGGCGGTGCCGCCGATGAGGAAGCCACGCGCACGAGCGTCCGCCGCGGCCCACACGAGATCGCCGACGCGCTGCATGCCGAACATCGAGTAGAAGATGAAGAACGGGATGGTCGTCGACCCGTAGGTCGCGTGCGAGGTGCCGGCAGCGAGGAACGACGAGAACGAGCCCGCCTCCGTGATGCCTTCCTCGATGACCTGACCGTCCTTCGTTTCCTTGTAGTAGAGCAGGCTCTCGCGGTCGACCGGGTCGTAGTTCTGGCCGGTGCTGGAGTTGATGCCGAACTCGCGGAAGAACGTCTCCATGCCGAAGGTGCGGGCCTCGTCCGGGATGATCGGGACGACGCGCTTGCCCTGCTCCTTGTCGCGCATGAGCGCAGCGAGCATGCGGACGAACACCATGGTCGTGGAGGCCTCGCGGTCCCCGCTCCCGGCGTAGAACTCCTTGAACAGCGACTCGTCGGGCGCCGTGATCGGCGTGTTGCGGACCCGTCGCTCCGGCAGCGAACCGCCGAGGACACGGCGGCGCTCCTTCATGTACGCCATCTCCGCGCTGTCCGGGGCCGGGCGGTACAGCGGCGCGCCGATGACCTCCTCGTCCGACAGCGGGATCTGGAAGCGGTCGCGGAAGCTCATCAACTCGGTCTCGTTGAGGTGCTTCTGCTGGTGCGTGATGTTGCGGCCCTCGCCGGCCTCGCCCAGGCCGTAGCCCTTGATGGTGCGGGCGAGGATGACCGTGGGCTGGCCCTTGTGCGTCTGGGCGGCGGCGAACGCGGCGTACACCTTCAGCGGGTCGTGCCCGCCGAGGCGCATCGCCCAGAGCTGGTCGTCCGTCTTGTCGGCGACCATGCGCTTCAGGCGCTCATCGACGCCCCAGAAGTGCTCGCGGATGTAGGCGCCGCCGGCGACGGTGTACTTCTGGTACTCGCCGTCGACCACCTCGCCCATGCG
>CANKAU010000037.1 GCA_947479915.1 Chloroflexota bacterium | reverse complement strand
CCTCGAAGACCTCGCGGAGGACTGCGCGAAGGACGGCGTGTACGAGTTCTTCCTCGTCTCGAAGCCGCTCAACCTGCGCCGTGGCGTCGGCTCACCGCCCAACGCCATCGCTTTCAAGTAGCCAGATCGGTCGCAAGACCACGCATCCCCCGCACGCGTCGACAACCTCGATGCGTGCGGGGGATGTTGGCGTCTACTCCTTGAACCAGTAGAGCGGGAACAGGTTCATGTTGGAGGCGGTGCCGACCTTGCCGGTGTCCGTCCACGTGCGGTACTGCTGCGGGCCTCGCAGGTTGCTCCACACGAGGTCCACCTGCTCCGTGTCGGGGCCGACGGGGAGCACGACCATGTTGTCGGTGACCCAGCGGTTCATGCCGTGGATGCCCTCAACGCGCTCGTCGAAGTTCGTGACGCTGCGCTGCTTCACCATCATCGCGTCCAGCTCCGGGAAGTTCGCCCCGACCATGGACGAGGAGCCCTTCGCGCTGAGGAACTGGAAGTAGAAGGGCAGCGGGTCCACCTGCGAGCCGCCGGGCATGAAGTGCACGGCCGCCTCGGTGGTCTTGCCCTTGAACGCGGCCTTCGCGCGCATGTACTTCGGCGTGTACTCCGTGACGTAGTCCACGGACACGCCGTTCATCTTCACGCCGGCGTCCTTGAACATGGACTGCAGCGTCTCGACGCGCTGCGGCCAGTCCGTGCCCCACTGGATGCCGGGGTACACGTTGTCGAACTCCAGCGGCTTCGCGGCGGTGAAGCCCGCGGCCGTGAGCATCTTCTTCGCCTCGGCGACGTTGAGCTTGAGGTACTCCGCCGACGGGCCGAACTTGGACGACTTCGGGTCGAGCCAGTACGCGCCGTAACCGCCCGCGATCGGGGCGTTCCAGCGGGTGGTGAGCTTCACGCCGAGCGCAGCCAGCGGCGCCGGGTTCTGGATCACCTCGGTCAGCACGTCGCGGTTCACCATCATCGAGACGGCGCGGCGGACGCGGACGTCGTGCCACGGCTGCCCGGGCAGGTACGAGTACACGAGGATCGGGCTGCGGCCCGCGGGGCCGCCCACGGCGACCTCGGTGCCCTTCAGCTCCTTCGCGAAGATCGGAATGTTCTGGCGCGAGACGGCCGAGAAGTGCAGGTTCTTCGCGCGGAACTGCGCCTCCGCCTGCGCCTGCTCGGGGATGATCGGGATCGTGACGCCATCGAGGTAGGGGCGCTGCCCCTCGCCGCCGAACCAGTTCGGGTTCTTCTTGTAGTTCAGCGACACGGAGTTCGAGTAGCTCTCGAAGAGGAACGGGCCGCTGCCGCGCGGCTCCTTCGTCAGGTCGATGCCGCCGCCCATGCCCTCGACGGGCTGGATCCAGATACGGCCCGCCATGATGTAGATCGCGGTCGCGTCCGCGAACTTGTACTTCACGCGCACGGTCGCGTCGTCCACGACCTCCATCGACTCGATGGGCGCGTCCGGGTTGGCGGAGTTGGCGAGCTGAGTGCGGTAGGTGTCTTCCTTCGCGTAGCGCTTCCAGCTCTCAACGACGTCCTTGGCGTTGACCTGGCGGCCGTTGAGCGGCGCCTTCTGGTCGAACTTCGCCGCGGTGTTGAGCTTGAGCACCAGCGTCAGCGGGTCGGGCTGCTCGTAGCTCTTCACGAGGTCGCCGACGAGCTTGCCCTGCGCTGGCTCGCCGTTGCCCGGCTCGAACGTGAACAGGCGGCTGTAGACCAGCGAGGTGTACGCATCGATGAGACCGCCGCCGGTGCGGTACGGGTCCAGCGTGTCCGGGTTCTTCTGCTCCGGGTACTTCACGATGCCGCCGCTGCGCGGCTTCTCCGTCCCGCTGGCAGCGGTGGCAATGACCGCAGTCCCGGCGCCCGGTGACGCCGCGCGATTCGAGCTGCAACCGATGAGCGCCGCACCGGCGAGTCCGAGCGAGGTCGCCCCGGTCAACGACAGCATCCGCCGGCGCGAGATGGAGGCCTGGGTAGTCAGTGACATGGTTCCCTCTGTGATTCTGTGCGCATCAGTGGCTGCACGACGCCTGTGATGGTCGAAGTATAGGCACGGGCGTCCTCATGACAAATGTGCGTTGCACACCGTCCGCATGACGGGCGACGCCCGTGATTGACGCGCCTGAGGCCTCGTTCTACTACTGCAACGACGCCGAGGCAGGAGCCGTCGGCCCGGAGACCATGAAGGAGGGGCCATGGCGCTGGAGAGCGTGCTTGGTCGAGTCAACATCGTGGGCATCGGCGCGACGAGGCAGGGCAAGCTGCCCGAGTACTCCGCCGATGACATCGCCGTCCTGGCCTTCCGCGAGGCGCTACGCGACAGCGGGCTGCAGAAGTCGGACATCGACGGGCTGCTGGTGCAGCGGTCGTTCGGCGACGCGGGCGACATCAAAGAGATCGGCCACCGGCTGGGGCTGGAGCCGGTCGTCGGTGACAGCGTGGGACACCACGGCGAGGCCGTGCACAAGGCGGCGATGCTGGTCGCCAGCGGCATGTGCAAATACGTGGCGATCGTGTACGGCACGAACCAGCGCACCAACCGCAACAAGTTCGGCCGCAACGTCTACCACATGGGCGGCAACTTCGACGAGGTCTACGGCCTGTCGAACCCCGGCGCCACTGCCGCATTCAACTACCGCCGCCGCATGGCAGACTTCGGCGCGACCGAGGAGCAACTCGGCGCGATCGCCGTGGCGCAGTCGAAGGGCGCCGCGCTCAACCCGCTCGCGGTGTACCGCGAGGCCATGACCATCGATGACTACATGGCGCAGCGCTACGTCATCGCGCCGCTGCGCATCGTCGACTTCTGCATGGTGAGCGACGGCGGCTTCGCGATGATCTTCACGACGCCCGAGCGCGCACGTGACCTGCCGAAGCCCGGCCCGACGATCGTGGGCATGGGCGCGCAGGCGAGCTTCCTGGAACTGGAGCACCCGCGCGCGATGTACCACCCCTCGCAGCTGCCGAACGCGAAGATGCTGTGGGACAACACGGACGTGAAGCACAAGGACATCGACGCGCTGTACGTGCAGGACGCGTACACGCCGAATGTGTTCTCCGCGCTGGAGAACTACGGCTTCTGCGAGTTCGGCACCGCGCACGAGTGGGCGCAGGGCGGGCGCATCGAGATGGGCGGCGAGCTGCCCGTGAACATCCACGGCGGGCAGAACCGCTTCTCGTACATGGTGGGCTGGCACAACACGCACGACGCCGTCACCCAACTGCGCAACGAGGCGATGGAGCGCGAGCGGCAGGTGCCGAACGCCAACACCATCATGGTCACCGTGAGCACGGGCCACTGGCAGTCCACGTGGTCGATGATCTACAGGAACGAAGCATGAGCGAGTACGACAAGCCGATGCCCGTGATCACGGACCTCAACCGCCCCCACTGGGAAGCGGCGCGAGAGCACCGGTTCATGATCCAGCAGTGCAACGCCTGCGGGCACAAGTGGTTCCCGCCCATGGCGATCTGCAACGTCTGCCTGGCGGACGACATCTCGTGGGTGGACTCGAAGGGCACCGGGAAGGTGCACTCCTTCATCGTCTACCACCAGGCGTGGCTGCCCGGTTGGCTGAAGGTGACGCCGTACAACGTCGCCATCATCGAGCTGGACGAAGGGCCACGCTTCATCAACAACATCGTCGGGATCGAGAACGACGACATCAAGGTGGACATGCCCGTGCGGGTGGTCTTCGAAGATGTCGCCCCGGACACTACAATCCCGCGGTTCACCCCGGCAGACGCCTAGCCGCTCGCGCGACCCTGCGCGATCATCCGCACAGCAAAGGAGGCCTCCATGGCCGGTTCGAATCAGGGTTCCTTCGACATCAACACGGTTCCGAAATACCGCGACCTCCCGCTGGTCGAGGGCACGGACGAGCGCCACGCCTGGGACGTCTTCGGCCCCGGCGACAACCTGGGCACCATCAACTACCTCACGCCCGAGCACGTGCAGGAGAGCGTCAAGCTGGTGAAGCGCGGCGTGTGCTTCAACCTCGACCTGCCGCTGGACCAGCCGGAGCGCCCGCAGGGCTCGGGCAACCGCGCCACGTACCAGCACAACATCTACCGCACCGACGGCGGCGGGGATGACTCCATCGACAACTTCTACCTGCAGTCGTCCAGCCAGTTCGACGCGCTGACCCACGTCCGCTTCGGCTCGCGCGGCTTCTACCAGGGCGTGCAGGTCGAGGAACTGGACAGCACCGACCGCCTCGGCATCGACCACTGGTCGCGCCACGGCATCGCCGGTCGCGCCGTGCTGCTGGACCTCCCGCGCTTCGTCGGCCCGACGTTCGATGTGCACGAGCGGATCGCGATGGACGGCCCGATGATGGAGGCGATCGCCGCCAAGCAGGGCGTGGAGATCAAGCCGAAGGACATCATCCTGCTGCGCACCGGCTGGATGAACTGGTACCTCAACTCCAAGGAGCTGGGACCGGAGCGCATGGACATCCGCGCGCCGCAGCCGGGCCTGGACGGCTCGCGCGAGACGGCCGAGTGGATGTGGGACCACCGCATCACGTTCTTCGCCGGCGACAACATCGCCGCGGAGGCGCTGCCGCCGGTGCCGCGCAACTTCCAGCACCGCCGCATGGTGCCGCTGTTCGGCATGACCATCGGTGAGCTGTGGGACTTCGACGAGCTCGCCGAGGACTGCGCCAAGGACGGCGTGTACGAGGTCTTCCTCGTCGCGAAGCCCCTGAACCTCCCGCAGGGCGTCGGCTCGCCGATCAACGCGCTCGCGTTCAAGTAACGGAGCGCGGGCAACACCCGCGCCGCTCGAGGATCGCGCAACGGGCCGAGGACTCACGTCCTCGGCCCGTTCGATATGTGCGCGGCCCGCGTAGCCTGCTCACCGCCCCCTGAGCACCGCCTGCACAGCCTCGGCGTATGTCACCGGGCGGCGGCCGAGCGGGAAGCGTCGCGAGGGGTCGGCGCAGACCTGGCGCGTGCGCAGCGTCTCCAGCAGGAGGCGCGTCTCGCGGCGGGGGAGCCGCACGAGGCTCCACGCCAGTTGCTCCTCGAACGGCTCGCCCCAGCCGGGGAGCGGGACGAACAGGCGGTGCTTGCCGGCGGCGCGCGCCCAGCCCTTCACGGCGTCGCCGCACGTCATGCGCTCCGGGCCGGTGATGTCGTACGACCGCTCGGCCATGCTCGGATCGTCGATGGTGCGGACCAGAGCCTCGACGACGTCGGCGAGCGCGACCGGCTCGATCTCGGTGCGCCGCCAGCGGAACAGCGGCACCACGGGCGAGCGCGCGACCGTGCGGCGGATCAGCTCGAACACCGTCCCCCCCGCGCCGACGATCAGCGGTGCGCGCAGCACCGTCCACGCAAGCCTCGACTGGCGCACGGCCAGTTCCGTCGCCCACCGCGCGACGAGGTGCTGCGAGGCGGCGTCCTCCGCCGCGCCGACGTGGCCGAGGTAGATGACGCGCTGCACCCCGGCAGCGCGTGCGGCGATGAGGGTGTTCTGCACCGCCAGCAGATCGTTGGCGACGACGTCGCCGCCGCGGTCGAGGGTGTGGACGAGGTAGACCAGCGTCTTCACGCCGCGCATGGCGGCGTCCAGCCCGCGCCCGGCGACGAGGTCGCCTGTCACCGCCTCGACGCCCTGCGCGCGCAGCCGCACGGCATCGAACTCGCGGCGGACGAGGGCACGCACGGGGCGCGAGACATACGGGGCGTCGCCGAGGCCCCGCGCGGGCGCATCGAGTAGCGCGGGGAGCAACGCGCTCCCCACGAACCCGCTCGCTCCGGTCACGAGGATCATCGGCCGCTGCTCCGGAGCGGGGGTGCGGAGCGATCTCCGCCGCCCGCCTCGCGCACGCCAACCGCGTCGGTGCTTCGGTTGGCGATACGCACGATGGCTTCCTCGCGGCGTTTGAGGCTAGTGCGTGACGGCGCCGCGCTCAGCACCGCCGACCAGCTTCGCGTACTTCGCGAAGACGCCCTTGGTGTAGAGCGGCGGGCGGGGCACGTACGCAGCGCGACGGCGCTCGATCTCGGCGGCCGGGACGTCGAGGTCGATGCGGCGCTCCGGCACGTCGAGGATGATCGTGTCGCCCTCCTGCACCAGGCCGATCGGTCCGCCGACCGCCGCCTCCGGCGCGACGTGGCCGATCATGAAGCCTCGAGTGGCACCGGAGAACCGGCCGTCCGTCAGCAGCGCGACCGTCTCGCCGAGGCCCGCGCCCACGAGCGCCGCCGTGACGCCGAGCATCTCGCGCATGCCGGGGCCGCCCTTCGGGCCCTCGTTGCGGATCACCAGCACGTCGTTCGGGACGATGCGGCGCTCCAGCACGGCGTGCATCGCCTCCTCCTCCGACTCAAAGACGCGCGCGGGGCCGGTGTGCGTGGGGCGCTCGTGGCCGGTCACCTTGATGACGCAGCCCTCCGGCGCCAGCGAGCCCTTCAGGATGACGAGGCCACCGGTCGGCTTGATGGCCTGGTCGATCGGCAGGATGACGTCCTGGCCGGGCGTTTCCACGGCGTTCGCGGCCTCCTCGGCGATGGTCTTGCCGGTGACGGTGCGCACGTTGCCGTGCAGCAGGCCCGCGTCCAGCAGGCGCTTCGCGAGCAGCGGCGTGCCGCCCGCGCGATCCCAGTCCAGCGCGACGTAGCGACCACCGGGACGCAGGTCGCCGATGAGCGGGGTGCGCTCGGAGATCGTGTCGAAGTCGTCGATGTTCAACTCGACGCCCGCCTCGGCGGCAATCGCGAGGAGGTGCAGGACGACGTTGGTGGAGCCGCCGGTGGAGGCGGCGCACATGATGCCGTTCTCCAGCGACTCGCGCGTGATGAGCGAGCGGCCGGTCTCGCCGCGCTTGAGCATGTCCATGACCACGTGGCCCGTCTCGCGGCCGACCTCGTCCTTCCGGGGGTCGGTGGCGCCCACGGTCGCGCTGCGCATCGGCGACAGGCCCATGAACTCCATGACGGTCGCCATGGTGTTGGCGGTGTACTGCGCGCCGCACGCGCCCGCGCCCGGGCAGGCGGCCTGCTCGAGGGCCGCGAGGCGCTCGTCGCTCATGTTGCCCGCGGCGTGCTGGCCGACGCCCTCGAACACGTCCTGGATCGTGACGTCGTGGCCCTCCCAGACGCCCGGGGCGATCGAGCCGGAGTACAGCACGAGGCCGGGAAGGTTGAGCCGCGCGAGAGCCATGGCCCCCGCCGGGATCGTTTTGTCGCAGCCGACGATGATCACGGCCGCGTCGAACGCGTACGCCATGCCGGTGAGCTCGATGGAGTCGGCGATCACCTCGCGTGAGATGAGCGAGGCCTTCATGCCCTGCGTGCCCATAGTGATGCCGTCGCTGATGGAGATAGTGTTCACCTCCATCGGCGTGCCGCCCGCCTCGCGGATGCCCTGCATCACCTGCTGCGCCAGCACGCGCTGGCTCAGGTTGCAGGGCATGGTGCCAATCCACTCGTGGGCGACCATGACCAGCGGCTTCTTCAGATCGTCCGGCGTGAAGCCGACGGAGTAGAGGTAGGAGCGCGCCGCGGCGCGGTCCGGGCCATCCACCAGAACGCGGCTGTGCTGGCGGGGATCAGTGGTCATGGCGTTACCTCACATCTGCGGAACTGCACGGGGACGCAGACGCGCTGAAGGCCTGCGGCGGCGAAATCGTAACAGGCGGCACCTCCGTGGGCGACGCGAGTGGGACGCGTACGCCGATCGTCGGATGGCGCACGTTTCCGCCCGGTGCCATGATGCGGTTGACCCAGGTGAACACACCCGGTGACACCCGGAACGGGAGACCTCCGCAGATGTACAGCAAGATCCTCCTCACCCTCGATGGCTCTGAGGTTTCGCAGCAGGCGATCCCGCACGCGGTGACGCTGGCCAAGCAGACTGGCGCCGAGGTCATCCTGCTGCAGGTGATTGACTCCGAGTCCCAGATGCTGATGCGCGCCGCCGGCGCCACCATCGAGCCGATCGCCGTCGGGCAGATCACGTCGGACATCGCGCATGACGCGGTGATCGCGGAGCGCGAGGAGGCCCAGGCCAACCTCGACACCGTGAAGGCGGGAATGCTCGCGCAGGGCGTGGCCACCGTGACCTGCGAGATCCGCGAGGGCTACCCCGGCGACGCGATCGTCGAGGCCGCCAACGAGGCGAAGGTGGACGTGGTCGTTATCGCGACGCACGGCCGCAGCGGCCTCGGCCGCGCGATCCTCGGCTCGGTCGCCGACCACGTGGTGCGCCACGCGGGCCAGGCCTCCGTGCTCCTCGTCCGCGCCCGCGACGAGTAGCCCCGACCCGAGTCGACAGACGAGAGAGGCCGCCCAATGGGCGGCCTTTCTGTTTCGAGTCCCGATCGTCGCGGTGAGGGCCCGCTACTCCACCTCGCGCGGGGGGAGCGGTATCTCGAAGTTGTGGCCGTTGGAGCGCGGGCAGAAGTGCGGCTGACCGGGGTACTCCAGGGCCTCGTGGCACAGCGGGCACGTCGGGCGGCCGGCGGTCACCACGTCCTGGAACTGCTTCACGCAGCGCAACGCCAGCGATCGGCTCACCGCCATGCGGAACGCCGGGGCATCGTCCTCGACCGCCGTCGCGTCGTCCGCGATCACGATGATGTGCTCGGGGTCGGGATCCCAGTCGAGTCCGAGGCGCGCGACCTGCAGGTCCACCTGCGCGGTCTGCGGGAAGTTGCCGACCGCCTCCACCGGGCCGGGGGGCCGCCCGCGCTGCGTCGACCGCTCCGCGAGGAGCGCGGAGAACGAGCGGCCGAGCGCCGCGACGCTCTCTTTCTCCATCCACAGCGAGGCGTACTGGTTCCCCACGCGCACGCAGAGACGGAACGTGCGCTGGCCGGGCTGCCCGATGGCCTCCGCTTCGACGGCATCCACAGGCCCGAAGTCGATCATGCGTGGCCGCCTCGCCGGTGCGTCGTCAGTGATGGTGGGAGTGGGGCGAGCGTAGGCGCGCGCCTGCGCGGTGGTCAATCGTATGATCCGTGTCATCGGGGCAGCGCATGATGCCCCCCGCCCGCTCGTCGCCCACGCATCCCGCAGCCCGCTGGAGCCCCATGTCCAACCTCGACCTCGCGTCCCTGAGCATCGCCGAGGCCAGCGCGCGCATCGAGGCAGGGACGCTCTCGCCCACCGCGCTCGCAGAAGCAACCTTCGCGCGCATCGACGAGGTGGACCCTCACGTGCACGCGTACGTACGCCTCATGCGCGAGACCGCGCTGGCCGAGGCCGAAGCGGCGACGCAGCGGGCCGCGGACGGGCAGCGTCGGGGGCCGCTGGACGGCATCCCGATCGCGGTGAAGGACCTCTTCGACACGGCCGGTGTGATCACCACCGGCGGCACCTGGTCGTACCGCGACCGGGTGCCTGAGACCGATGCGACGGCGGTGCGCCTGATGCGCGAGGCCGGCGCGGTGATCCTCGGCAAGACGAACACGCACGAGCTGGCGCTGGGCGGAACCACGCACAACGCCCACTACGGCCCGACCCACAACCCGTGGAACCTCGCACACGTCCCGGGCGGATCCTCGGGCGGATCGGGGGCCGCGCTCGCCGCGTTCGAGGCGCTCGGCGCGCTGGGCACCGACACCGGTGGCTCAGTGCGCATCCCGGCGTCGTTCTGCGGCATCACCGGTCACAAGCCGACCTACGGCCTCGTCGGGCGCGGCGGCGTGCTGCCGCTGTCGCCGACGCTTGACCACGTCGGCCCGATGGCGCGCACCGCCGAGGACTGCGCGCTGATGCTCAACGCGCTGCAGGGCTACGACGACAGCGACCTCGACTCCGTGCCCACGGAGCGGCAGGACTTCACGCATGAACTGCGCGCGGGCGTGCGCGGGCTGCGGCTCGCCGTCATGCCATCCGTCCTCGGCGGCTGCGCGGACGGCACGCGCGAGGCCTTCGAGCGCGCGCTCGCGACGCTCGGCGAGCTGGGCGCGACGATTCTCGTGGTCGAGCCGATGACGGGCATCGACGACTGGGGTGAGCCGACGGCGCCGATCATCACGGTGGAGGGCGCGACGGTGAACGAGCCGATCCTGCGCTTCCAGCCGGAGACCGTCGGCGAGCCGGTGCGCCGCCGCATCCTTCGCGGCCTCGACGCGAACGTGCACGACTACTTCCGCGCGGTCGAGTTCCGGAAGGTCATCGAACGCCGCTTCGAGCGCGCCCTCGGCCCGGACGGCGAGGCGGACGCGATCCTCCTGCCGACCGCCCTCGACACCGCCGAATTGATCGGCGCAACGCCCGAGGAAGAGCGTTCACCCGTCGACAAGTTCCTCACCACGCGCATCTTCAATCACTCGCACCAGCCGTCGCTGAGTGTGCCGTGCGGCGTCGATGGTGCCGGGCTGCCGGTGGGGCTGATGATCTCGACGGCGAAGTGGCGCGACGCGCTCGCGCTGCGCATCGGCCACGCGTTCCAGCAGGCAACCGCGTTCCACACGCAGCGTCCCCCTCTGTGATCGCGCGCCAGCCGTGACCAGCGTGCTCCCGCCGCCCCCCGCCGACCTCGGCCTCGAACGCGAGGTGCCGCTGGCGCGCCACACCTACATGCGCATCGGCGGCCCGGCTGCGTACCTCGGTGTGCCGGAGGATCTCGCGCAGTTCGAACGCATCGCTGGGTGGGCGCGAGAGACGGGACTGCGTCTGCGCGTGATCGGCGGCGGCTCGAACGTGTGCGTCTCGGACGAGGGGGTGCGCGATGTCGTCGTCTCGCTGCGCCGCGCCTGCGGCACGTTCGCCTTCGACGGCACCGAGATCACGGCCGGCGCAGCAGTGATGCTCCCGGCACTCGCCCGCGCGGCGGCGGAGCGCGACCTCGGCGGGCTGGAATTCGCGATCGGCATCCCCGGTAGCATCGGCGGCGCACTCCAGACGAACGCGGGCATCGGCGACGGGCGCTGCATCGGCGATCTCGTGCGCGCGGTCGACGTGTGGCGGGACGGAGCGCGCGCGACGCTCCCCGCAAGCGCCATCACCTTCGAGTACCGACATACCTCGCTGCGCGGGTCGGGCGACCTCGTGCTCGGCGCGACGCTGGCGCTCGTGCCGCGGCCGCGCGTCGAGTGCGAGGCGGAGATGCGCCGCCTGCTGGAGACGCGGAAGCGCACGCAGCCGACCGCGGAGCCCAACGCGGGGTCGGTCTTCCGCAACCCGCCCGGCGACAGCGCGGGCCGGCTCATCGACGCCGCCGGCTGCAAAGGGCTGGCCGAAGGCCACGCGCGGGTGAGCACGCTCCACGCGAACTTTATCGTCCACGACGGTCAGGGCACCGCAACCGAGATCGCCGCGCTCATGGCGGCGGTGCAGCACCGTGTCCTCGCCGCCAGCGGTGTCCGGCTGCGGCCCGAGGTGGAGTGGTGGGGCGACGGCGACGCGCCCGAGGCGTGGCAGTAGCCGTTAGCCGCCTGCGAGGCGCGCCCGCGCGGCTTCGATGTCCGTGTCTCCCGTGAGCGCCTCGATCCGCTCGAGAATGCGGGTCTGCTGAAACTCCCACGCGCCGAGCGAGGACATGCGCGCGGTGCGCTCGCCCGAGCCCAGGTCGTCCGGCTTCGACAGGCGCTCCACCTCGACAGCCGCGCGGACGTAGTCCTCAACGAGCGTGCGGAGCGCCGCGGCATCCTCCGGGGCGAGTGGTGTCATGTCGCGATCCTAGCGCACCCCGCAGCGGGTCCGAGGACGTCGCTACGCCGTGCGATTCAGACGACTTCGCGACGTAAACGCCACGAACCTGTCGAAGATGCGCAGACCTTGGCGATGCGTCAGTTGCGTCGTCATGGCGGCTGCGTAGACTGGATCCCAGCGGGGTAAGAAGCGGGTACGCACGTTGTCGTTGCCTCGGTTCCGCCTGCTCTTCGCACCGCTTGTCGCGCTCGCGCTCCTCGGCGGACTCACGTCCGCACACGATGCGCTCGCCGCCGGGCCTGATGGCGCCAGCGCCGTCGAGTCGTTCGCCGGCGCGGGCCGCGACCCCCTCCCTCCCGGCAGCACCGCCGTCGTCCGTGCCGAAGGCGATTGTCTGCGCATGCGCGAGACGGGCGGTCTCGCGGGCCGCGCGCTCACCTGCCTCGCCGAGGGCACGACCGTCCTCGTCCTCCCGAACACGGCGGACGCCGACGGCCTGCGCTGGCAGCTCGTCACCGGGAGCGGCCTCACGGGCTGGGTCGCAGACCAGTACCTGCGGCCGTACGTCGGCGCGCCGACGGCATCGGGCGGCGCGGTCACGCCCGGCCCCGCATGCACCTCGAAGCCTGCGGCGTACAAGCCGGGCCTGACCGGCTTCGTCCCCGCCAACGGAGGCACGGGCATGGTGGTCTGGGGCGGCGGCACGCTGGCCGGCGTCCAGAACGCCGCCGTCGCGCGAGGCTGCGTGCCGAAGGCGGTGTGGACCAGCCGCCCCGACGGCGAACTGGTGGGCTACCTCTTTGGCGCGCCCGACTTCGTGAACAACGATTGGCGCAGCACGTTCGCGGACGGCTGGCTCTCGGGCGGTCGCGTGCTGCTGATCGTCTGCGAGGATCCCGCGACCGGCCGCGTCACCGCGGCGGCGCTCCCCACGCCCGGTGGCGTACCCCCGCGCGCCCCGGCACCTGTCTTCACCGGACGCACCCCCGCACCGGCCGTAACCTCGGCCGCGGTCGCCGTGGTGGACGAGGCCTCCGGCGCGCTGCTGCTGGACCGCAAAGCACATGACCGCCTGGCGCCCGCAAGCCTCACGAAGATCGCAACCGCGATCGTGGCGATCGAAGGCATGGAGCCCGGTGCAGTCGTCACCACGGACGTCGACAGCCGGAAGATGTACGAGAGCAGCGTCATGGGGCTCATCCCCGGCGACTGCTTCCCGGCCTCGGAACTGCTGTACGGCCTGATGCTCCCGTCGGGCAACGACGTCGCGCTGGCGATTGCGCGGTACCAGGCGGGCTCAGACGACGCGTTCGTGCAGAGCATGAACACGCTGGTGAAGCGGCTCGGGCTCGGCGACACCACGTTCACCGACCCGCACGGCCTCGGTGGGCCCGCCCACCGGTCATCCGCCTACGACATCGCGATGCTCGCGCGGTACGGCATGTCGCTGCCGCGCTTCCGCGACGTGGTGAAGACGGGCTCGTACACCGCGAAGGGCGGCCGGAGCCTGTCGATGTACAACACGAACGCCCTGCTCTCCACGTACCCCGCAGCGGACGGTGTGAAGACCGGGTTCACCGACGAGGCGGGCCGCACGCTGGCCGCGTCCGCGACGAAGAACGGCCACCGCGTGTACGTGGTGCTGCTCAACGACCAGAACCGCGACGTGGACGCGCGCGCTCTCCTCGACTGGGCGTTCGCGAACCACACCTGGCCCTAGCGGGACGTCGAGGGGGGCGAGCAGGACCGTGCGTGCCCGATCCGCATCTGCGGGAGGTGGGCCGTCCGACACGCCGCGATAGCGGGTCGCTAGACCGGGAACTCGCGGCGGACGTTCGCGTCCTTCTCCTCGACGAGCGCGACCAGCGCGCGCTGCGCCTCGGCGAGCTTGGCGCGGAGGGCGTCGTCCGAGGTGCCGAGGATGCGTGCGGCGAGCAGGCCCGCGTTACGCGCGTTGCCCACGGCGACCGTGGCCACGGGAATACCCGCCGGCATCTGCACGATCGACAGCAGCGAGTCGAGACCGTCGAGGTACTGGAGCGGCACCGGCACGCCGATCACCGGCAAGGTGGTGACGGACGCAAGCATGCCCGGCAGGTGCGCCGCGCCACCCGCGCCCGCGATGATCACGCGCAACCCGCGCGCCTCGGCGGTCTTGCCGTACTCGATCATCACTTCCGGGGTGCGGTGCGCCGAGACGACGCGCACTTCGTGCGGGACGCCGAGCTCCTTGAGCGTGTCGGCCGCCGCGCGCATCACGCCGAGGTCGGAGTCGCTGCCCATCACGATGCCGACCACAGGTGCGTCGCTCATGTCGCCCTCCCGGTGAGCACGGCGGCGGCATGCACCGCGCGCGCTCGTGTCTCCTCCGCGTCGTCGCCGAGCGCGGTCACGTGGCCGATCTTGCGGCCGGGCCGCACTTCCTTGCCGTACAGGTGCGGATGCACGCCCCCCGGCACGTCGAGCGCGCGGGGGATGCGCGGCACCAGGCTCTCGCGGTCCTCGCCCAGCAGGTTCGCCATCACCACGAACGGGGCGACGAGGTCGGTCGGGCCGAGCGGCCAGTCCAGCACCGCGCGCAGGTGGTTTGCGAACTGCGAGGTCTGGCAGCCGTCGATGCTGAAGTGCCCGGAGTTGTGCGGCCGCGTGGCGACCTCATTGATCCACAGCTCGTCGCCATCGGCGCCGGCCACGACGAAGAGCTCCGTCGCGATGATGCCCACTGCGCCGGTCAGCCCTGCGATCTGCTCGCCGAGGGCGCGCGCGCGCTCGGCGATCTCGGTCGAGACCGGCGCAGGCGCGATGACCTCGTGGCAGATGCCGTCGCGCTGCACGGTTTCGACGACCGGATACGTGACTGTCTCACCGCCCGGGCGGCGCGCCACCAGCACGGCCAGTTCGCGCTCGATGCGGACGTACTGCTCCAGCATCAAATCCACGCCGGTGCCTGCGGTCGCGTCGAAGAAGTCGCGCGCCTCCTCGGCATCGTCGAGGATCCAGACGCCACGGCCGTCGTAACCGCCCTGCTGCGACTTCACGACGATCGGCCAGCCGTGCTGCGCGGCGAACTCCTCGATAGCCGGGAAGTTGAGGAGTTCCGCGAACGCCGGCACGGGCAGCCCGGCGCGCTTGAACTCCGTGCGCTGGTAGAACTTGTCCTTCGCGTACCGCAGCGTGCCCGCGTTCGGGCGCACCACGCCACCTGCCGCCTCGATCTCCGCAAGGGCGTCGAGGTAGACGAGCTCGTGATCGAGCGTGACCACGTCGCACTTCGCCGCGAATTCGCGCAGGTGGCGCGCGTTGTTCGGGAAGCCGATGTCGACGTTGGGGCAGACGAGGGCTGCCGAGTCGTCGGCGTGCTCGGCGAGCACCCGCACGCCAATGCCGAGCGGGATCGCGGCCTGGATCATCATGCGCGCCAGCTGGCCCGCACCCACGATCCCGACGACCGGAACAGCATCCGAGGTCACGTGTTCGTCCTCGCAGCGATCGTCCTGTGACGCGTCCGCGCACCTGCGCGACGCCGAGGCATCACCTTACGCGACACGTCGCGTGTGCGCAGCGCGTGGTGCACGACGGGCCACGCGGCTCGTCAGGACTGCGGCGTGAAGATGTCGATGGACACCTTGATCGCCGGGATCGTCCCGCGATTCTCGAGCCAGTGCAGGGTGTCCCTGTCCTCAGGCCAGCCGAGGCCCGGACCGTAGTCGCGGGCCACGCCGTCGCGATGGTCGGTGATCGTCCCCTGGAGGATGTAGACGACGCCGGGCCGGTCTCGGTGATCATGAAGCGGGCCGAGGACGCCTCCCGGCTCGATGGTCACCATCCGCATGCGGAGCTCACGCCCCGCCATCCCCTCGATCTCGGAGCCGAGGTCAACGCCGGCGAGGTGGCTCACCGTCACGCCCCGCGTCTCGGGAACCTCCGGTTCGGTTGGCATCCGCGTCTCCTTCCGCAGGCTCAGGACAATCGAGCCGCCGTCCGCGCTACCGGTGCTCCGCAACGTTCCTCAGTGCCAGCGCCTCCGCGAGGATGGAGCGCCGCAGTTCACCGAGGTCCTGGCTCTCATCCGGGCCATGGATGCGGCTCGTCGGCTCGCCGACACCGGTGACGAGGACGGCGGCGCGCGGGAAGCGCTCCGCGAGCAGCGAGATCAGCGGGATGGTGCCGCCGATGCCGATCTCGGCGGGCCGGGTGCCCCACGCCTCGGCCATCCCGTCTGCGAAGGCGGCGTACTCCGCCCCGCGCCCCGTCAGCGCGAAGCCGGGCGCGCTGGAGCCGCGCGTGACGGTCACGCGAGCACCCCACGGCGTGGCGGCCTCGAGGTGCGCGACCAGCGCATCCAGTGCATCCGTGGCGTCCTGTCCCGGCGGTACGCGCAGCGACACCTTGGCGCGCGCGACGGGGACGAGCTGGTTGATCGCCTCCGCCACCCTGGGCGCATCGATCGCGAGGATGGACACGGCCGGCCGCGCCCACAGCCGCGCGGCGATCGGCCCCTCGCCCACGAGTTCGACGCCATCGAGGATGCCGGCACTCGACCTCAGCTCCGCCTCCTCGACCTCGACCTCCGGGTCGGGCGCCCTCACGAGGCCGGCGATCGCGGGCGAGCCGGCGTCGTCGTGCAATGTCGCCAGGACGCGGACGAGCGCGGTGAGCGCATCCGGCGCGGCGCCGCCGAACTGGCCGCTGTGCACGCCGTGCTCCAGCGTCTGTAACTCCACGACGCAGTCCACGAGGCCGCGCAGCGTCGTCGTCAGCGCGGGCACACCGACGCGCCAGTGCTCCGAATCGCAGATCACGATCGCGTCCGCCGCGAGCGCGTCACCGTGCAGCGCGAGCAGATCGAGGATGTGCGGCGAGCCCAGCTCCTCCTCGCCTTCCACGATCACCTTCACCCCGACCGGGATCCCGCCGTCCGCGAGCAGCGCACGGATCGTGCCCAGGTGGATCGCGACACCCGCCTTGTCGTCCGAAGCACCGCGACCGTACAGCCGTCCCTCGCGCTCCACGGGCTCGAACGGCGCGACGCTCCACAGCGCGGGGTCGCCCGCCGGTTGCACGTCGTAGTGCGCGTAGAGCAGCACCGTCGGCGCGCCGGCCGGCGCGGCCGACTCCGCGAGGATCGCGGGCGGCCCGCCCGGCACCTCCAGCCTTCGCGTCGCGAGCCCCTCTGCGGCGAACAGCGCCTCGACGCGCGCGGCGCAGTCCACCATGCCGGGCGTCTCAGGCCCCTCGGCGCTGACCGACGGAATGCGGACGAGTGCCTCGAGGTCCGCGCGAACACCAGCGAACAGTCGATCGACGTGCGCGGATAGCGAGTCGAAGTCGGGCATGGAGGCTCCTCGGGGCGGGTTCGCGGGACGCACCCATTCTAGGCCGCCCGCGCCCGCGTCCGATCGCGCTCCGCGTGCAACTGGCGGCCACGCGACTGTTGCGGAGCCGCAACCGCGCGCTGCCTAACCTCCGCGCATGACCAGCGAACCTCGAACCGAGCAGACCCAGCCCACCGACCCCGCACGCACCGAAGAGGTGCCCCCGCGCCACGAGGCCGACGGGCGCCGCGAGTCCGGGTTCGCACACCTCGAACGCACGGGCGCGGAGGCGATGGCGAAGCGCCCGTTCGCCCTCGACGCGGAAGGGCGTGCGATCGTGGATCCCGGGCAGGACATGCGCGCGCCGGAGGAGCGGTCCACCGTGCACCAGGCGCTGCTCGACGATGAGGCCCAGCAACGCGATCCGAACGGTCGAGGAGCACCGCTGTGATGGGCTGCTGCGGCACGCCCACGGTGCGCGCGACGTGCCCGCGCGTCGGACGGTTGAGCACGCTGCGCACGCGAGCGTTGCGTCTCGATCGGGATCAGCGTCGTGCCGTCGTGCGGTCGTACACGGAGGCTGCGCTCGGCCGCCCGTCCGTCGACGACTGAGCGGCGACGACCGAACTGCAACGTCTTCGTCGCTTCTCGACCGCTCGCGCGGGTTATGCTGCTTGCGTACCGAGGTCACTCGGACGGGAGCAGATCGTGGCGACATCCACGCGGTGGCTGGCGATCGTGGCAGCGGTGATCGCAATCGCGGTCGTCGGCGGCATCGTCGTGACCACGCTGGTCGGCGGTGAGCGCGCCTATGCGCCGGGCACGCCCGAGCGCACCGTGCAGGACTACCTGCACGCGGTGAGCGACCGCGACGCCACCGCTGCGTTCGCGTTCCTCGCGCCGGATCTGCTCGCGAAGTGCGAGCCGAAGCCCCGCGAGAGCATCAGCAACCGCGGCAGCAACAGCCTGCGCGCCACGCTCGATCGCGCCGTCACGCGCGACGGCGTCGCCGATGTCCGCGTGCGCCTGACCGAGTCGTACAACTCGGACGGCCCGTTCAGCAGCGGCGACAACACCTTTACCCAGTCATTCATCCTGCAGCAGGTCAGCGGCCAGTGGCGGTTCTCCGAAGCACCCTGGCCCATCTATTGCCCGCAACCGGTAGCGCCGCTCCGCTAACGAAGGACGGCCCCCATGGTTGAAGTGATCGCCGCAATCCTCGTGTTCTCGATCGTGCCGGTGGCCGTGATCGGTGGCGCCGTCGCGGCCGTGATCGCCGCCCGCCGCACCGCCGAACAGGACGGCTCGCCCGTGGACGACGGCATCGGCAGTGTGCGGCGGCAGTTCATCTACCTGCTGGCGCTGGTCGGTGTCACGTTCGCCGCGATCGGCGTGTCGATGATCATCGGCGGCGCGCTGGACGCGATCGTGGGCCGGGCGCTGTTGCTCGATCGGCGCGAGAGCCTCGCGGTCGCGCTCGCATTCACCGTAGTCGGGACACCGGCGTGGCTGCTGTTCATGCTGTTCGCGCAGCGATCGGTGCAGGCGCATCCGGTGGAGCGTCGAGCGCTGACGCGCCGCTGCTACTTCGCCTTCGTGCGGGTGATCGCGCTGTCCGTGGTGGCATGGAACCTGGTGGCGGCGCTGGAGATGGTGACCGGCCTGTCCTCGTTCTCCGGCGGGGCATGGGGCTACGCGATGGCGTGGGGCGGCGTGTGGTTGATCCACCAGCGCCTCGCCAGCAACGAACCTCCATTCACCGCGATGACGCAGCTCATCGACCGCCTCGGCCTGTACTTCGGTGCACTGCTCGGACTGCTCATGGTGCTCGGCGGGGCGATCGGCCTCGTCTCCGCCCCGCTGTCCGAGGCGTACGACCGCGTGCTGCGCGGCAGCCTGGTCGCGGCCTCGTGGGATCGGGATCTGCGCGGCTCAGCGATCATCTTCGGCGTCGGCCTGCTCATCTGGGCGTGGCACTGGCTGCTGCACCTCCGTCGAGGCGACCGTCAGACCACGCTCTGGCGCACCTATGTGTTCCTCGCAGGCGCGCTGCTCGGCGTGACGCTGGCGATCACCCCGGCCGCGGCGATGCTGTACTCCGTCCTCGAGTGGTTCGCGGGCCGCCCCAATGCGGACTCGGCGGTGGCGCACTTCACGAGCTTCCCCGCCTCCGGGGCCACGCTCCTGATGGGCCTGGCGAACTGGGCGTACCACCGCGCCGTGCTGATCGAGGCTGATGACGCGCACTCGCGCAGCGGCCCGGAGCGCGTCTACCGCTACGTCCTGTCCGCGGCCGGCCTCGTGACGACAGCGGTCGGCGTCGCGCGACTGATCGCGCTCGCGGCGGACAGCCTGTCCGGCGCCACGGGCGACCTGGTCGAGGCGACCGGGTGGTGGCGCAACCCGCTGCTGCTCGGGGTCACGCTGGTGATCGTTGGCCTGCCCCTGTGGGCGCGCTACTGGCACGACACGCAGCGCGCACTGGCGACCGGGGCAGAGGAGCGCGGGGCGCCCTCGCGACGCGTCTACGTGTTCGGCACCGTGGGGATCGCGATCTTCGCGCTGCTCGTCAGCCTCACCGTGGTGCTCTACCAGGTGTTCCGCGCCATCCTGGACGGCGACCTGTCACGGCTCCTGCTCTACTCGACGGACTGGGGCCTCGGCGTCGCACTGACCGCCGGCGCGATCGCGTACTACCACTTCCTCGTGCTGCGCGAGGATCAAGCGGCAGCGCCGATCGAAACGCCGGTCGCCGCACGCGCGCGGCAAGTGGTGCTCCTCACGCCGGGCGACGCCGCTGATCTCGCTGCGGAGCTGGGCCACATCCCGGGCGTGCGTGTTCGCGCGTGGCGCCGCACTGATGGCGATGGCCTCGCGCTCCCCGAGGAGCGTCGCAAGGCCTTGCGTGCCGCAATCGAGACCGCGGACGCTGACCGCCTGATCGCGATCGTCGCCCGCGGCGACTTCGAGCTCGTCCCCTTCGTCGAGGAATCGCGCTAGGCCCCGTGCGCTACGGAGCGCTCGGGGGTGCCGTCTCGACAGCCGCGCCCGCGCGACGGCGTTGCGCCCGGCGGGCGATGAGCAGCGCGACGATCCCCACGGGGATCGCCCACCAGAGGTAGACAACCGCGACCAGCACCGCGATCGCGATGCCCTGCAACGTGGACAGCGAGGCCGCCCAGGCCGCCTGCACCGCGCCGAGCGCGCCTCCCCGCCCCAGCGCGGGACCGCCGACCGGGCGTAGTGAGACGGTGATCGTGGACATCTCGGTCCGCGAGGCGAGCGACTGGCGGCGCGCCTCGGTGCGGTCGATCTGCAGGCGTGTCTGGTTCAGGCGATCCTGCACCGCGAGGACATCGGTGATGCTTCCCGCGCGGGAGAGCAGCTGCGTGTACTGCGCCTCGACGGCGCGGAGATTGCGGAGCGTCGCCTCCACGTCCGTCACCTCATCGGTCACGTCGCTGGACCCGGTGGTGATGGAGCGCACCTCCACCGCCACATCGCGCAGTCGCGTCAGCACCTCGCTGAAGCGCGCAGATGGCACACGCAGGGTGAGCTGCGCGCTCTGCTGATCGCCCGAGCCAACGAACGAGGATTCTGTGACGTTGCCACCGGCCCCCGTCGCGATTTGCCGCACGGTCTCGAATGCCTCGACGACGGACCGCACCTCGAGGTCGGCGGTGCCGGTGCGAATAATCTGGCGCGCGTCGCCGACGGTGGGGAGCGCCGTGCTTGGCGCGGCGCCCGGGACACCGGCCGGCGATGTCGAGGAGCTGCCGTCGACGGCGACCTTCTCGCCGGACGGCGCGACGGCCGCGCCGCCGGAGGAACGCGCGGTACCGGTGACCTGGTTCAGCGTCTCGCGTGCGGCGCTGCTGCATCCGGCGAGCAGCAGGCTGGTGACCACCGCCACGGCCGCAAGGGTGAGCGAGCCGGGGTGGCGCGAAGTCGCAGCATCGAGGGAGCGGGAGCGGATCGGCAAGCGAACCATGGTCGTCTCCTCATCGCCGGGCGGACTGCCTGGCGTGAGTCTAGACGAACGAGGGCGCCGGGAAGTTCCCGGCGCCCTTCATCGATGGTGCCGCGCGGGGGGAGGGGCAACTACCCCGCGCGCGGCACCTCGACTGCTGTCGGCGGAGTTACCGCGCCGAGCGGTTCGTCCAGGCGCGAGCGCCAGCGACGAAGCTGACCGCCAGGCCGGCGAGGGCGATCGCGAGGCCGGAGCCAGCGGTCGTGCTCATCGGCAGACCGGCGTTTCCGGTCTTGGCGGGGGCCGGAGCGGCCGCACCGGCCGGGGCGGCACCCGCGGCGGGGGCGGCCGGAGCCGGAACGCCGATCGGGAGCAGCGCCGCCGGGGTGCCAGCGTTGCCGACCACCAGCGAGAACGACATGCCCTGCGCGTAGTGGGTGCCGACGTTGCAGATCAGCAGGTAGCGGCCCTCGGTCAGGTTCACGTTCAGCACGCCGGCCGTCGCGCCCGGGGGCGTGATGCGGGCCATGCGGTCAACGATCGTCACGGCCACCTCGTCCACGCGACCGTCCTTCAGCGGCAGGCCCTTCGGGTCCGCGTTCGTGCGGATCGCGATGAGCTCGTGCGGGCGGGTGCCGGAGTTCTTGACCGCGAAGGTCACAGCACCCGGCGCGACCGTCTGGGCACCCGGCTTAAAGCCGAAGTCCAGCTGCTCGACCGTGATCACAGCGCCTGCGGCCTGCGCCGAGGCCACCGCGGGCGCGAGGCCCAGCACACCAGCCGCCACCACCACTGCCGCCGCGCGGCCGATCTTCGTCACGCCGATCATCGTTCATCCTCCCCTGGGGCACGGTCCCGGACGCCGAGGTGTCGCAGGGAGGCGACGCGGCTGGACCATCGTTTGGGTTAACTCGCACAAGGGGCCCACGCGGATCACTCCCGGGGCCGCCTCGTGCGGATCGAGGCGCGCCGCTACGGCAGGGCGACGGCCCAGTTGTTGATCGCGGCGCCCTTGGCGTCACCGGCGGCCTGGTCCGCCTGG
>CANKAU010000036.1 GCA_947479915.1 Chloroflexota bacterium | reverse complement strand
CACCCACGCATCGCTGCTCTTCGTGCGGAACACGCCCGCGAGGTCAGCGACCAGCGCGTCACGATGCTCGACGCGGCTCGCCGGCGCGGCGTAGCGGGCGTCGCTCGCCAGGTCCCCGCGACCGATCGCCGTCGCGAGGCGCGCGAACAGGCGGTTGTTCACTGCGGAGACAGTCACGTAGCCATCCGACGTGGCGAACGCCTGGTCGGGGACGATGTTCGGGCGCGCGCTGCCCATGGGGCCGGGGGCGACCTGCGTCGCGACGTACTCGGCAATCCTCGTGGTGGCGGTGATCAGCGTGGACTGGAACTGCGAGGTGTTGATGCGCAGGCCCTTGCCGGTGCGGTTGCGCACGTAGAGCGCGATGAGCAGCGCCTCCAGGTTCACCATCGCACCGTTCCAGTCGAGGGACGACGTGCCACGCGAGAACTCGGCCTTACCGCCGGGCTCGCCAGTCACGCTGGTCAGGCCGCCGTAGGCCTGCGTGACCCAGTCGTTGCTCGGCTTGCCGACCATCGGGCCGACGGGGCCGAACGCGCTCGACTGGAGGTAGATCAGGCGCGGGTTGAGCTTCGAGATCACGTCCCAGCCGAGGCCGAGGCGCTCGAGGATCTCCGGCGAGCGGAAGTTCTCCAGCAGGATGTCCGCAGTCGCCGCGAGGTCGAGTGCGATCGCGCGATCCGCGTCCTGCTTCAGGTCGAGGACGATGCCCCGCTTACCGATGTTGTTGCCGAGGTAGGTGTGTCCGCCCCATCCGGCCGCGCCGCCTTTGCCTCGACGGACGATGTCGCCCGAGGGCGACTCGATCTTGATGACGTCAGCGCCCAGGAACCCCATGTACTCCGCGGAGATGGGGCCGACGGCGGCCATGCCAAAGTCCAGGACGCGGATTCCCTTGAGCGGTGCTTCCATCGGTGTCTCCTTCGGGGCGAGCGGCGGTCGGCGGCCCGGTGGGTCGGGCGGCGCGCGGAATCGTACCTCGCACGGTCGAGGCAGTGTGTGCCACGGGGCACACAGCCGACCCCATCAGCGTGGGGCAGGGGCTAGTGGCCCGCCGCGTCCGCGAGGTAGACCGGCGCGGGCTGGCTGAAGAACGCGTGCAGCAGGTGGAAGGCGATGCGGAAGTTCTTCTGCTGGAAGGACGCGTGGGCGATGCCCGGCATCACCGCGAACTGCTTGTCCGGGTTCGGCAGTCGCTCGAAGAACGCCACGAGGTCCTCGAACGAGGCGATCCCGTCGAACTGGCCGCGCATGACGATCGTCGGCACCGTCACGTCCGCCGGGTCGACGACCGGGAGCTTGCTGCACATGTCGATGTACGTGCCGTTCGGCATCGAGTCGTCCAGTGCGAGGATCGCCTCGGCGAACGCCTCGACCACGTTGTCGTCGGCGGTGCCCGCGTGGTCGCGCTCGAAGATGGAGCGCACGAAGGCGTGGTCGATCGGGCGACGGTTCACGCCGATGAACTCCGGCAGGCGCTTGCGGCGCTGCTCGAGGGTGGGAGAGCCCTCGCCGGTCCATACGAATGCGTCGAGCGCGAGACGGGCCACGCGCTCCGGGTGCCGACTCGCGAAGACGGCCGCTCGCAGTGCGCCCGACGAGATGCCGTAGACGAGCAGGGGGCCGCAGTTACGCAGGCCGATGATGTACGCGCTCGCCGCCGCGAGGTCGTCCGCGCCGTTGGAGATGTCGCTGTTCTGATCGCGGTGCTTGGACGAGCGGCCGTAGCCCTCCATGTCCACGCACCACGTGTCGTAGCCCTGCCCCGCGAACCACTCCATCGCGCTCTGGTCGGGTACGCCGGCCACGTGGAGGTCGAACGTCGGCTGCGAGGCCATCGAGGAGCCGTGCACAAAGAGGATCGTGCCGCGCGCGCCGCGGGAGCCATCCGCGGCTGGGACGTACTTCTCGTACAGGAACAGGCGCACCTCGTCCCCCGCGACGGCGCGGGTAATCCAGTGCTCCTCGGCGACGATTTCGGGGGTGATGGCGGTCATGTCGGCTCCTCCAACTTCGCCCGGGCACGGTACCTGATTTCGCTGTGATGACCGCCCAAGTCTTTACAGGTGTGATATCAATACACGTGGACGTGCCCCAGTCACGCGTAGCACGTCCTCCCTCTGGGGCACGGGGGCCGCTCGTCGGCCCTCGTGCTACGTCCGGGGGCAGACGCGTACACTCCCCCGGCTGCGCCCCACGGGGGCGCCTCGACGAGGAGTGCGCCATGACCCGACTGCCCGAGCTCAACCAGCGCGAAATGCTGCCCGAGGACGCCCAGCCCGTCTTCGACGCGATCATGGCGAGTCGCGGCCGCATCACGCCGACGTTCGGGGTGATGCTCTACAGCCCGCAGGTCGCGGAGCGCGCCGCGCACCTCGGCACCTACATGCGCTTCGAGTCATCGCTGGAGGTGCCGCAGCGCGAACTAGCGGCGCTGGCCGCGGCGCATCTCTGCAAGTGCGCGTACGAGTGGGGGCAGCACCAGGCGCCCGCGCGCACCCACGGGGTGTCCGAGGCAGCCATTGCGGCGCTCGGCGGCGACGGCCCGCTCGACGGCCTCGATGAGACCGAGGCGCTGATCATCGACTACGCGCGTCAGATCCTCGTGCAGCACACGGTGGACGAGGCGACGTTTGCGGCGGCGCGGAAGCGCTTCGGCGACCGGGGCGCCGTCGACCTGACGGCGACGCTCGGCTACTACTCGATGATCGCGTGCGTCCTCAACGCGGCGGGCGTCCCCGCCGCACAGTAACGACGCGGTTCCCGCATCTTCCGATGAACGAGGCTGGCATGAACTTCTGCCCCCGCTGCGGCACCACCCTGGTCTCCCGTCCCGAGGGCGGGCGTCATCGACCGATGTGTCCCGCCGAGGGGTGCGGCTTCACCTACTACGGCGACGCGTCCATTGGGACGGGCGCGGTGGTGCTGCGCGGCGACGAGGTGCTGCTGATCGAGCGCCGCACCCCGGACCGCTCGTGGTGGCAGATCCCCGGCGGCTTCGTCGAGGTGGACGAGCTCATCCGGGACGCCATCGAACGCGAGGTGATGGAGGAGACCGGTGTCGAGGCGCGCGCCCTGGACGTTGTCGGCTTCCGCCACGCCGCCGGCGTGCCCGACCGTCCGGTCGCGAACATCTACGTCGTCTTCCGCCTGCTCGCGGAAGGCGGTGCGCCACGGCCCGACGGCGAGGAGTCGTTCGACGTGCAGTTCGTGCATCGCGACCGGATCGCGGAGTGGCCCGGGCTGTCCTCGATGTCGCTGTGGGCGATCGAGACGGCGCTCACCGCGCCGCAGGACGGCGGGCTCGGCATCGAGCCGCACCGGGATGGCCTGCACCGGCCGGGTCACACGATCTTCCGCCTGCCGCCCCGGTAGCTCCCGACCCATCCAGGGGCGTCCCGATCGTCGGCGCCCGGCCGCGATCTGCACGACTCTGGGGGGATCCGTGCGTCCCCTGTTACGGCGAGTGGGCCCTTCGTGCGGCACGGTGGAACCAATCGACGGGTCGACTCGTTGATAGCCCCAGGGCCGGTGCCCGGAGGAGTTCTCATGCCACACACACGCCCGGCCGCCGCGACGACGAACGGCAGCGTGCTTGCACCCCGTCTGTTTGGGCTCGCCATCCTCGCGGCGTTGGTGATGTTCATCCTCGTCGGTTCGGGGGCGCAGGCGCAGACGCCGAGTCCGACCGCAACGCCGGCGCGCCGTCTGGAGCTCGCCCCGATCGAGGCTGCCGAGGTGCAGGTGCTGAAGACGCAGCCACCGCAGTACCAGCTCATGGTGACGTCCGGGCTGCCCGGGGGTTGCGCCGCGTTCGACAGCATCACCGTGAAGCGCGACGGGACGCGCATCGACGTCACCGTGATGAACTCGATGCCGACCGGCACCGTGCCGTGCACGGCGATCTACGGCTACAAGGACAGCACGCTGAACATGGGGGCGGACTTCGCCGCCGGCACCACGTACACAGTGGTCGTGAACGCGGGCGGTGCGCGCGCGCTCACGAAGACATTCACAACCGCCTCCGCGGCACCGGCGCCGGATGGCACGGCCGTGCCGACGCCCGTGGCCTCGCCGAGCACGCGACCGGCGGCCCCGCTCCCGGCGAACGTCGGGACCGGCGGCGTGCCGAACCCCGTGGCGGCGCGCGGCACTCAGGTCAGCGTGTTGGACGCGGCGATCGGTGCGAGCACCGTGCTTGCGGCCGTGCTCGCGGTGTTGGTGATCGCCATACGCGTGCCTCGAAGCCGCGGGTAGCGCCTCGCGGCCGCCCGCCGCGTGGGGGCGGTCTCGCTTCGCGTATAGTGAGTCAGCGTCACGTTCGACGCACGAGGGAATGCCTCTCGCCCGCAATCCCCCGCGGACCAGTCGCCTGTCCCGGATTTCCCCGTCGACGCCCGTCGGCGGCTACCCGGAGGGTGACTGTGGCCTCGACTTCCCTGGCGCGATCGATTGCGCTACCCGATGGGCGGACACTCGCCTACGACGAGTATGGCGATCCGGCCGGCATCCCCTTTGTCTTCATGCACGGCATTCCGAGCTCCCGCCTCGCCGCGCGTCTGATCGATGCCTCCGCGCGCCGCGTCGGCGTGCGGCTCATCGCACCCGACCGCCCGGGCTACGGCTGGTCCGACCCGCATCGCGAGCGCACGCTCCTCGACTGGCCGCACGACGTCGAGGCGCTCGCCAATGCGCTGCGCGTGCGCGAGTTCGGGGTCATGGGGATCTCGGGCGCGGTGCCGTACCTGCTGGCGTGCGCCGTTGCGATCCCGGAGCGCCTGAGTCACGTCGCGATCCTCAGCGGTCTCGGCCCGCTGTATGAGCCGGGCGTCATGGAGGGCATGAACCGGGAGACCGCAGCGCTCTATCGCCTCGCGCTGCGGTCGCCGCGCCTCGCGCGCGTGTGGATGGCGATGCTCGCCCAGACCGCGAAGCGCTCGCCGATGCTGGTGTACCGCCAGCAGCTGAACTACCTCCCCGAGGTCGACCGCGCGGTCTTCGACGCGCCCGAGATGCGCACGCAGCGGCTGGATGACTTCGCGGAGGCGTTCCGGCAAGGCGCGGACGGCCCCTCGCGTGAGGCGGTGCTGCACATGACCGACTGGGGCTTCCGGTTGGAGGACGTGGCGCTGGACGTGTTCCTGTGGCAGGGCGAACTGGATCGGCACCACCCGATCACCATGGGGCGCTATCTTGCGCGCAGCCTGCCCGGTGCGCGCGCGACGTTCGTGCCCGAGGTCGGCGCATTCGGGTTCATCGAGCAGATGGACGCGGTGTTCGAGCAGCTGCTGGATGTCCCGGCGCACGCGTCCGTGCTCGCGGAGTCCTCGCTGCCCGCGTGAACGGGGGAAACGCCATGACCAGTCCGCTGTGCCAGAAGTGCTTCGAGGGCCCGCCGGGCCAGTGCGCCTGCGTCTCCCCGACGCGCCCGTGGGAGCCACCCGCGCCCGAGGTGCGTCGCCGTCCCACGCTGCCGCCTCGGCGGTAATCTGCCGGTGCGCGTCCTGCACTGGCATCCCTGAAGGAACGACCGATGACGAGCTCGAACACCGCCTCGCCCGCGACGGTCGTGCTGGTGCACGGCGCGTGGCACGGCCCCTGGTGCTGGGACCGCGTCACGCCGCTCCTGGAGGCGCGTGGCATTCCCGTCGTGCTGGTGGACCGTGGCGTTGGGTCGCCTCGACAGGTGTCGTCGGATCCGTGGATCGACCGCGAGCGTGTGCAGGCGGCGGTCAACGCGGTCGCAGGCCCGGTCGTGCTGCTGGGGCACTCGCAGGGCGGCATCGGCATCACCTACGGCGGCATCGCGCCGAACGTGAAGCGGCTCGTCTACCTCACTGCGCACGCGCCGGGCATCGACATGCCGGATGGTGTCGTACTGCGGAGCCCCGCGCTTGTCGCGGGGGGCATCGACACGCCGGAGGGACGCCTGTTCGACCCGGCGACCGTGGCCTCCGTCTTCTACGGCGACTGCTCGCCCGAGGACGTCGCGTGGGCCGTCTCCCGACTCGACCCGCAGCAGCTTCCGGTGCAGGGGCCACTGCCCGAGGAGCGCGCGTGGCAGGTCATTCCCTCGACCTACGTCGTCTGCACGGAGGACGGGGCGCTGCTTGCAGCGGGTCAGCGCATCTACGCGTCCCACATGACCGAAGTCATCGAGTGGCCGACGAGCCACTCGCCGTTCCTGTCTCAGCCAGCGATGCTCGCCGACCTCCTCGAACGGCTCGCGCAGCAGCACGCCGGGTAACGTTCCCGGCGCACGCACGGTCGAGGGTTGCGCGATCCTCGTGGTGGCGCCCGCATCGTCGATCCGACATCCAGGCGAACGCATCCGCACTTCGTGTCGTTGGACAGTTGCCGGGCACGCACCCGGCTGTCCGGTTGTGCGCGCTCGGCGGCGCGCTGCACACGGTGGGGGTCACCGATCATGAAATGCTCGAGCTGCGGCGCGGCGGTTCATCCCGCGGCCGACTTCTGCCGCGTGTGTGGCGCGGACGTCCCGAAGATCTCGAAGGAGACCGCGCCGCGACTGCGCGGCATGGAGGCCCTGCGCGCGATTCGCATCCCCGGCGCATCCTCGGTGCGGCTGCCGAGCTTCGGCGGTCGCGCTCCGCAGGTCGAGGCGGGCGGTCACACCGAGGCCACGCCCTCCACGTCCGCGTTGCACCTCGATCGGCCGGCGATGCCCTTGCTCCCGCGCATCTCCTCGCGCGCGGCAATCGTCGCTGGCGCCGCGCTGGCAGGGCTCCTCGTCGCGCTGCTACTCATCCGCGTGACGCTGGGCGCGAGCGATGACGACGCGACCGCGCGTGAGTTGGATGCTGCACGGGGCGCGATCACCCAGCGCGACGCGAAGATCGCGAGCCTCGAGGGCACGGTCGCAACGGGGTCGCAGGCACAGAGCGCGCTTCAGTCATCGGCGAAGTCGGTCCAGGACGCGAACGCCGCGCTCACGAAGGAGCGCGACGACGCCAGGCGGCGCGTGAGCCAGCTCGAGACGAAGCTGATGGAGACGGAGGGCCGCCTGACCGACGCGCAGACGGTCGCCGCGAAGGCGGCGCATGACGCGAAGACGCTCGCATCGTGCCTCAACGGGACGGCGGTGGGCCTCGCCTTCGGGCGCACGAACCGCTGGTCGTCCGCAGACTTCGCGCTGGCGGCGGTGGCTGACGCGTGCAAGGCGTCCGAGTCGCTGCTCCGCTAGCCGCCGTGCGCGGCGTGCGGCGTCGGCGCCGTTTCCACGGCCGGCGCGTCACCCAGCGTCACTACGTGCGTGACGATGAGCGCCTCGACGGCGTCGCGCCGCCGAATGCCGAGCTCGAGGACGCGCATCCACGTGCCGTGCGCGGGCACCTCGTACGTCTCGCCAGTGCAGAGGCAGCGGATCATGAGCGCGGGTTCCGCGCTGTGCGGTGTCGGCAGGTGCGGAGCGGCCCAGAAGCGCACCGGCTGGTCGAGGGGATTCTGCAGCACAACGACCACGCGCTGTGCCTCGTCCAGCGTCACGCGGAGATTGCCGTCCGCGATCACCTCGCCGATGTCGCGACCCAGCTGGGGAGGGGCGTTCGCGGGGAAGGTCTTCATCAACCATACCGGCTCGCCGGCGACCAGCCGGTGCAGCGTCACCGTGGCCGGGAACGCCTGCGGTAGCACCCAGCGCACGCGCAGCTCCGCGCCGCGATCGGGCTGCCTCGCCGCTCCGCACGCGGACAGCGCCAGCGCCGCCGCGAGGGCAACGACCAGCAACACCGCACGAGGTGTGGCGCGCCAGACGGAGCGAGCGATCGCGGTCGGCAGGGCGATCATCGTGGAGAGCATCCGTCCATTCTGCGCCGCCCATCTGCGAGCGGCATCGTGCGGGCGGGAATACAGGAGGGCCCCGGTTGCCCGGGGCCCTCGCAGTCAGTCGAGCAGTGGCGGCTGACGCCGCACCTCGATCGGTCCGCTAGCTGCGGGGCGCCTCGATCTTGTTGCTGGTCTGCGCGCCGTACTCCTCCCAGGAGCCGTCGTACACGGCGACGTTCTGGTAGCCGATGAGGTTCTGGAGCACGAACCACGCGTGCGCGGCCCGGATGCCGGACTGGCAGTACGTGAAGATCGTCTGGTTGTCCTGCGCGACGATGCCGGCGGTGTCGTAGAGCTTCTTCAGATCCGCGACCGGCAGGAACTCACCCGTCTTGGCGACGGCGTCGCTGTAGGCGAGGTTCTTCGCACCGGGGACGTGACCGCCGGCCTTCGCCGGGGCGCGGAGGTCGCGACCGGTGAACTCGTCGGCCGTGCGCGAGTCGCACACGATCTTCGACGGGTCGCCGACGGCCTTCACCATCTGCTCCATGTTCACGACGATCTTGGTGTTCGGCTGCGCGGCGAACGCGTACTGCGTCGCGGGGCGGGCGGCCACTTCCTTCGTCACCGGCTTCTTGGCGGCGTCCCAGGACGTCCACGTCCCGTTGAGCACGCGCCAGTCCTTGTGGCCGTAGACCTCGAGGCTCCAGCCGACGCGCGTCGACCAGAGGCTGCCCTGGTCGTCGTACAGGACGATGGTGTTCTCGGGCTTGATGCCGACCTTGCTCAGCGCCGTGGCGATCTGCTGAGCCGAGGCCAGCTCGCCGATGTCGCCCTTCTTCTGGTTGAAGTCCGCGGTGTTCATCCAGACGGCGCCGGGGATGTGCCCCGCGTCGTACTTGTCCTTCGCGCGGAGGTCGATCGAGACGACGTTGGCGTCCGAGGTCTTCCCGGACAGCCACTCCACCGTGACCACGCGGTCGGCGTTCGGCTTGAGCTGCTGCGCGGCCGGGGTGGCCTTTGCGGGGGCAGCGGTCGCCGTGGTCGCGGCGGCCTTCGGGGCCTCCGCGGCGGGCTTGGTCTCGGCCTGCGAGCCGCAGGCGATCGCCGTGCTGGCCAGCACCGCTGCACCCAGCAGCAGCACGCTCTTTCGAGACGTGAATTCGAACTTCATGGTGGCTCCCTCTGTCTGCGCCCCGCATGATCCGCGGGGTCGTGTTCATTCGTCGATCGCGTCAGGCGATCGACGGCTCATGCGACTCGACGATGCGCCCCTGGACTAGGCGTCCTTGAAGAGGCGAATCATCCACTCGCCGTCGCGCACCTCGTCGATTTCGCAGCCGTAGCCGCGCTTCATCGCCTCGGGCGGGATGGTGGAGAGTGCGGGCGGGTGGTCGGTCAGCACGTCGAGCGCGCTGATGCCGGGGTGCACCTCGTCCAGTTCCTTGTTAGTACGCAGCATGGGGTACGGGCAGATTTCGCCACGCACGTCCAGCACCGGGACAGCGGTCTCAGTCTCAGCCATGGGTTCCACCCTCCTCGTACGAGGCTTGTTGCTACTCGCTCTTCGACGCGCTGGAGGTGCGGGGTCGCAGCGCGATGCGCCAGCCCAGCTCCGCGTCACGTCGAAACGACGACTTCACGCCGCGCACCGCGGCGGTCGGCACCACGTACTTCACGATCACGTCGTGCTCCGTGGTCAGGTCCAGCGCCTCGCCGGCTGCGGCGCGCGTGATCGCATCCTCGATGTCCGCGATCGTCTGCGGCAGCGGACGCGCGCCCAGCGGGATCTGCGTGGCGATGGGCTCCCCGGCGGGTGCGTCGGTCACGCGAGCCTCCGAATGATGCGCGTGCCAATGAGCGCGCCGCCGGCCATGGCCAGCGCGTACACCCAGCCGTTGAGTGCGAGCGACGGGATCGCCGAGTAGAACGCGCCCAGCGTGCACCCGAGGCCGAGGCCCGCGCCGTAACCCATGATCACGCCGCCGCCGAGCGACTGGAAGTAGCGTTGCGGCTGGCGCGGGATGCGCAGGCGGAACTCGCGTGCGAGCACCGCCGCGACGAACGCGCCGACGATGATGCCGATGTTCAGCATGAAGCCGTCCGTGAACCACGAACCGCCCTCGGTCACCGCGGCGGCACAGCCCGCGAGGCCGTCGAGGCCCTTCTGGATCGCCATCGGGATGCCCGCGGAAGCGCCGAGGTCGTTCGCCCAGCGGCTGATCTCGCCGACGACGCCGAGCGGGCGGTACTTGATGAAGAGCAGGATGTTGAGCATCGACAGGACGACGCCGCCGGTCAGCGGGGACCACTCGCGGCGGAACACGCCGCGCAGCGCGAGGCGCACGTCATCGGCCACGCTCGCGGGGGGCGCGGGCTGCGCGCGTCGGATCGGCACGTTCGCGACGAATGCCTGCTTGCGCTCCCACCACAGCGTTGCCACGTAGGCCGCTGCGAGCAGCGCGAACGTCAGGACGATGGAGCCGGTGTAGCCGATGGTCGTGGGGAACCACACGCGCGGGGCGGTGGAGATCGTCAGATCCCACCAGAAGTTCCACGTCTGGTTCAGGGCGTAGAGCCCGATCATCACGCCGGCCATGGAGACCCACGAGGCGACGTAGCCCTCGCCCATGCGGTAGAGCGAGCCGGAGACGCAGCCGCCCGCGAGCACCATGCCGACGCCGAAGAGCAGCCCGCCGGCGACGGTCGCGAGGCCGACCGGAAGGATATGCGCGTCCTCAGGTGTGCGGCCCGCGAAGGCGTCCGGGATGATCGTCCCCATCACCATCGCGAAGCCGATTGTGCCGACGGCGAGGCCGACGATGAGCCCGCGCAGGGTGCGGCCCTGGTGCAGCATGAACAGGTCACGGAATCCGGAGACGAAGCAGAGGCGCGCGCGCTGGAGCGTGAACCCCACCGCCGAGCCGACGGCGAAGAACGTTGCGAGCGACACCCCGCCGCCGAGGGCGAGCAGGTAGATCGCGATCGGCACCAGCAGCACAGCGATGTGCACTGACTCCGGCAGGGAGAAGCGGCGAGTAGAGGCCACGGGTTGTGCGGTCATGCGCCCATTCTCCCATTTCACGACTAACTTGGTCAAGTAATCGGGTATTCCCAACCCTCGGTGGATTCTAGGTGTTCCGGATCGGCTGTGCCACCCGGTCCTCGACACCGCACCGCTGCCCACAAGGTGGACGAGTGACGTAGGATGCCGCGCAGCACACCAGAGACGAGCCGGAGGGGCCGCACATGGGGTTCAACGCAGGTGGGAAGGTGGCGATCGTCGGCGTGGGCCGCACGAAGATCACCCGCAAGGGGGATCGCGCGATCGGCGCGCTCGCCGTCGAGGCATCGCTGAAGGCGATCGAGGACGCGGGCCTGACGCTCCGCGACATCGATGGTCTGTCGACGTTCCCCGAGAGCACGGGGCCGGGCGTCGGCCCGACGCCGGGTTTGAGCGCGGCCGGGCTGCAGTGGATGGTCCAGGGCCTCGGCATCGAGCAGGTCAACTGGTGGTCCAACGGCGGCGGCAACATCTCCACCGCGATCGGCACCGCGATCCACGCGATCAACAGCGGTGCCTGCAACACCGTCCTCGTCTGGCGCGCGATGTACCAGCCGCGCAGCGGGGCCTTCGGCAGCGGCACGCGGAACTCCGCGGCGAACGCGTCCACCGAGGCGCCCCGGGCGACGGCGGGCAATGCCTACCAGGCGCCGTACGGCATGGGCGACGCGCCCACGGGCTTCGCGTCCGGGTACATGCGCTACATGAAGATGTACGGCGCGCGTCGTGAGCACATGGCGGAGTACGCGCTCTCGCTCCGTGCGAACGCCAACAAGAACCCCGTCGCGGCGTTCTACGGCCAGCCGATGTCCTTCGAGGACTACATGAACTGCCGCATGATCGCGGACCCGTTGTGCCTGTACGACTGCGACATGCCGGTGGACGGCGCCGCCGCGATCGTCCTGACGCGCGCTGACCGCGCAGTGCACATGAAGCAGAAGCCGGCGTACATCAACGCCTTCGGCTCCGGCGGCTGGGACTGGCGACACCGCCCGCCCGAGGAGTGGCAGAACGACACGGCCACCAACCTCGGCCGCACGCTGTGGGCCGGCACCGATCTGCAGCCCAAGGACATCGACGCCTGCATGCTGTACGACGGCTTCTCGCCGGACGTGTACTGGTGGCTCGAGGGCCTCGGCTTCTGCGGCCGTGGCGAGGCGTACCAGTGGATCCAGGGCGGCCGCATCCGGCTGGGCGGCGAGATGCCGATCAACACCTTCGGTGGCCAGATCTCCGAGGGCCGACTCCACGGCATCGGCCATTGGGTCGAGGCGACGCTGCAGATCCAGGGTCGCGCCGACGACAAGCCGGGCGACGGCGCACGCCAGGTCAAGGGCGCGGAGCACGTACTGGTCGCCACGGGCATGACCGGCCACGGCGCCGGCGTGATCCTCGGCACGGAGCCGCGCGCCTCGCGCTAACGGCTCGTCGAGCATCGAACGAGAACGGGGCGCCGCGAGGCGCCCCGTTCTGTGTCTGTCCGGACAGCAGTGTTAGGACGTGAGCAGGATGCGGCCGCGGGCGACCTCGAGGTCGCCGGAGGCGAGGTGCAGCGAGAAGGCGGAGAGCGTGCTGCCACCGGCGGTGCGGCGGCTCACGAGCGCGAAGCGCACGTCGATGGTCGCGTCAGCCTCGACGGTGTTCGTCCACTCCAGCTCCTGGCCGACGTGGACGCAGGTCGCCGGGAGCGGCATGCGCTCCGTGATCGCGGCGAGGGTGATCGCCAGCAGGTGCATGATCGCGATCGTCGGGCGCGTCGCGGGAGTGCCCACCGAGTGCCGGTAGTCCTCCACGTCCTGCTTCGTGACGGTGAACGAGATCACCGGCAGGTCGTCCCCGACGCGGACGCGGTCGTAGTCGATGGGGGCCTGCGTGCGATTGAGCAACAGGGAGTGCGAAGCGCTCTCGGTTGTCACGTAACTGATGCTCCTCGGCTCGGGGACTGCGATGCCTCTGTCAGGGTATCCGTCCGCGCCGGAGAGCGCTTGGTGCGCCGCCGTACGGAATCGAGTTCCCCGGAGTTGCTTGTTTGTCCTGTACCAGCGGGAGCGTTGCCGCGAGGGGGGCCGGCGCGCGGCTAGCCCATCCGCTCGACCTCCAGCTCCTCGATGACCTCGACCACGCCGGGGACGCGGCCCGCGACTTCCTCCGCGCTCTCAACGTCGTCGATGTCGGCGACCTGTCCGGTCAAGGTGACGATGCCGCGGAACACCGTGACCTCGATCGAGAGGCTGGTTGTGGCGGCATCCTCACGCAGCTCGGTGAGGATCGTGTCCCGGATGGCCTCGTCGCCCATCGAGCCGTCGCTCGATCGTTCGACGTCGATCGCGTCCATGGAGGTGGCCTGGAAGCCACCGATGACGTGGTCGCCGTCGCCCACGGGGTCGGTGGGGGGGACATAGGCCACGTCACCGTCCGAGGAGAGATCAGGGTCGTCGCTGGCGCTGTTGCTCATCGCCGCCGCCTGCGCGCTCGCGGCGGCCGTGTTGATGACCTGGTCCATGAAGTCGCCCGCATCCAGGCTGTCGGTGTCCTCCAGCCCGGCCGTGGCACCGGCGAAGCCCGCGATCTCCTCCTCGCTCAGCGCGCCGATCGAGGTGTCCGCGGGCATTGCCCCGGCGATCTCCACGTTGTCGTCGTCCACCGCGCGGCCGCGCCCGGCGATGCCGGCGACGATGTCGCGGATCGCCTCGCGCTCCTCCTCGGTGTTGACCAGCCCCGTCAACACGATCGTGGTATCCGTGTCCTCCACCACGACGAACAGGCCGGCGGCCTCCAGTTCGCGCTCCAGGCGTTCAGACAGTGACGAGCGCTCATTCATGGCGATCCTCGCGAGCTATGTGCGCCGCGACAGGTGTCCGGCTCCCCGAGTCAGCGTGCGCGCCGCCCGGACACACCCGCGTCACGCGGGTGTCGGAGGTGTGCCAAAGGCGGGTCAACCGCCCCGAAACCGGTCGCGGGCGGGGGCGCGAACGCCGGTCTATGCCCTCAACTTGCGCTGGGGTCTATCATCCGCACGCCTGAGACGGTGGACGGTCGAGGGAGGGGACGCGACGCAGCTCGCGCAACCTCGACGAGGAGGCTCGCGAGAGCCCCGAATAGTCTGGAGGAGAGTTCGTGACTGCCGCACAAAAAGCGATTCCGGTTCCCGATGAGCTGAACGCCCCCTACTGGGAGGGCGCGAAGGAGCACAAGCTGGTGCTCCAGCACTGCTCCGGCTGTGGCCTGGTCAGCGCGCGTCCGCGCGTGATCTGCCCGCGCTGCCACAAGGAGGAGTTCGAGTGGAAGCAGGTCTCCGGCAAGGGGATCATCCACTCCTACGTGATCGTCCACCAGACGACGGCCGCCGGCTTCCAGGACGAGGTCCCCTACGTGGTCTGCCACGTGGTGATCAACGAGGAGCCCACCTGCTACGTCACCGCCAACCTGTTGGTGGACCCGAGCGAGTACGACAAGCTGACCATCAGCCTGCCCGTCGTCGTGGACTTCGAAGACCGCGGTAACGGCGTTGTCGTTCCGCAGTGGCGATTGGCGTAGGTGAAGCATGGCTTTTAACGCAGCGAACGAAGTCGCCATCGTCGGCATCGGCCGCACGAAGATGTCCCGCCGCGGTGAGCGCGCCATTGGTGCCCTCGCGGTGGAGGCGTCGCTCAACGCGATCGCTGACGCGGGCATCACGCTCCGCGACATCGATGGCCTGAGCACGTACCCGGAGAGCACCGGCCCCGGCGTCGGCCCGACCCCGGGTGTGAGCGCCTCCGGCCTCCAGTGGATGGTCCAGGGCCTCGGCATCGAGCAGATCAACTGGTGGTCCAACGGTGGTGGCAACATTTCCACCGCCATTGGTACCGCGGCCATGGCGATCGCGACCGGCATGTGCAACTACGTGCTGGTGTGGCGATCGATGTACCAGCCCCGCAGCGGCGCCTTCGGCTCCGGCACGCGCGGCTCGTCCGGTGGCGGCGCTCCGCGCGAGGCGCCGAAGGCCGGCGGCGGCAACGCCTACCAGGCTCCGTACGGCATGGGCGACGCGCCGACGCACTTCGCGGCGGCGTACATGCGCTACATGAAGATGTACGGCGCTCGTCGTGAGCACATGGCGGCCTACGCGCTCTCGTCTCGCGCCAACGCGAACAAGAACCCGTACTCCATGTTCTACGACCAGCCGATGACGTTCGACGACTACATGAACTGTCGAATGATCGCGGACCCGCTGTGCCTGTTCGACTGCGACATGCCGGTGGACGGCGCCGCGGCGATCGTGCTGACCAGCGCTGACCGCGCCAAGGACGGCCCGAAGCCCCCGGCGTACATCACCGCCCTGGGCTCCGGCGGCTTCAACTGGAAGAACCGCCCGCCCGAGGAGTGGCAGAACGACACCGCTCGCAACCTGAGCCGCACGCTCTGGGCTTCGACGTACATGACGGCGAAGGACATCGACGGCTGCGAGCTGTACGACGGCTTCTCCCCGGACATCTACTGGTGGCTGGAGGAGATGAACTTCTGCGGCCGCGGTGAGGCGTTCGAGTACATCCAGAACGGCCGCATCGCCCTGGGTGGCGAGCTGCCGATCAACACCTTCGGTGGCCAGGTGTCCGAGGGCCGTCTCCACGGCATCGCTCACTGGTACGAGGGTGTGAAGCAGATCCGCCACGAGGCCGACGACAAGCCCGGCGACGGCGCCCGCAACATCGTCCACAACGGCCGCCCGGCGGAGAACATCCTCGTCTGCACCGGCATGCTCGGTCACGGCGTGGGTGTGATCCTGAGCGACGAGCCCCGCTAACCAGCGCAGCTCCTCGTCACGAGGCACCTCGAGGAGGCCCCGGTAGCGATGCCGGGGCCTCTTCTTGTCCCGGTGCTGCGAGACGGTGAGGCGGGGCGCGTGCACCCACCTGCACCACTCTCCTGACGAATGGGATGCGGTCTGTGACTCAGAACCCTCCGCGTACCGGAGAGGCAGGGTGAGGGCCTTCCCTCGCTCGCATCCCGTCGACCGCGAAGGCCAACGAGAAGCCCCGGCCGTGAGGCCGGGGCTTCGGTGGTTCTGACTGCGGGCCGGGCGAGGCGCTCGAGAACCTCGACCGGCCCGGAGTGCGCTAGGCCTTCGTGGTCGCCTTCAGCAGCGGCTCGATGCTGTCCATCTGGTCCACCGTGCGGCAGAGGTCGATGAACGAGTCGAGGCCCGCCTGGCCGCCGAGCGGGTACTTCGGGCCGGAGGCGCGCAGGCGCTCCACCAGGCCGTCGTAGTCCCAGCACAGGCGCTCGTAGGGGTAGTCGCCGGTGAAGTTGCGACCGTCCTTCATCCGGATGACCGCCTTCGGCGAGAACATCGGGTAGTCGTGGGCCGCGGTGATGGTCACCTTGTTGAGGGTGAACTCCTCCACCTTCTTGTCGGCGCGCAGGTCGTCGCCCGTCGGGCCGAAGGTGGGGCCACCCACCTGCGGGAAGCCGCCGTTGACCAGCGCGTGCGCCACGTACCAGTGGGTGGCGCCGACGCGCGGCGGGTTGGCCGGCGCGTTCGGGAAGGCGGGGCTCGGGTACAGCGTCTCGATGTAGTTCATCGTGACGATGACTTCTTCGACGTCGTCCGGGTTGATGCCGTACTTCTCGCGCATCTCGACCATCATGTTGATCGGCGCGTGGTTGTACCCCGCGTTGTCGTACATGCGGTACATCAGGTCCATCAGCTGGAAGCGCTTGCCGAGGCCCTCGGTGATCTTCGACAGATCGGCCTGCAGCGGGCCCTCGAACGTGTAGGACAGCTTGCCGGTGTGGCTGCCGATGAAGGCGTTGAGGAAGCCCGCGGGGCCCTCGATCACCTGCTCGGAGGCCTTGATGTGGCCCTCGCGGGCGACCATGGCGGAGAAGACGCCCTGGCGCGCGGCGTTCGGGTCGTGGACGCCCGTCTCACCACCGCCGGAGCGGCCGCTCTCGAACAGGCCGGAGGTGCAGTTGGCAGCGATCGCGATCGCCGACATCATGCCTTCCTCGTTCAGGTTCATGAGCTTCGCAGCGATCACCGCGGCGCCCATGGTGTGGTAGATCGGAGCGGGCCGGAAGCCACGCGCCGCGGTCGAGGGGACCAGGTCCTCCGCCATGCGCGTGGAGAGCTCGTAGCCCGCGACCAGCGCGGTGATGAGCTGCTTGCCGGAGGCCTTCTCCAGCTCCGCGTTGACGATGCCCGCCGGGATGAGCGAGACGCCCGGGTGCGTGATCATGCGGAACTGATCCCACAGGCCTGGCAGGTGAATGATCTCCGAGTTGGCGTAGGTCGCGCCGATGCGCGTCGCCTTCGAGCCATCGAAGATGATGGTCGCGCCGTCCGGCTTGCCCTCTTCCTGCTTGACCATGTGGATGGTGTCCAGCCCGGTCTTCATCTGGGCGCCGAACACCGCGCTGACCATGTGCACCATGATCAGCGAACGGACCTTGTCCACGACCTCCGGGGGCAGGTCCTCGTACTTCAGGTTCGCGGACCAGCGCGCGAACTGGCGAGCAATCGAATCAGCCATCTCATCACCTTTCGGGATGCCCCAGTCCTCCGCGCGCGGTCCGCGCGCCGTACGGGGCAAAGCCGTTGGTTCATATCACACCGGACGGGCGTGGGGCAGGGCGGCCGCCCGCTCAACGAGCACACCTTGCCCTGGCGAGGAGGCTGCGAGCGCTTCGGGATGAATGCGCGGCGCCGGTGACGCCCCTGTACGGGCCGCGCGGTACGGTCAGGGCGGCGGCGGAGCCCACGACGTTCGAGCGGACCGCCCTCCTGTTGTCGCCGGCGGCCGCAGTGATCCCGGCTCTCGGGCACGGCGTCGCCGCGCCGGTTGGGAGCGCGAAGCGCTGGAACGGGTGCAGTTCAGTTGGAGGTCCGTGCGTGAGCCATGTCGTGTTCATGGACCAGGACGGGACGTTGATCGAGACCGTCCCCTTCAACGCGGATCCGGCGCAGCTCCGGCTGGTACCGGACGCCAGGCGCGCCATCATGCGGTTCGTGCGCGAGGGCTTCTCGATCGCCATCGTGACGAACCAGCCCGGCATCGCGCGGGGCATGTTCCCCGAGTCGGCGATGAGCGCGATCCGAGAACGGATCATCGAGTTGTTCGCGCCCATGGGGGCGGAGTTGGTCGGCTTCTACTACTGCCCACACCACCCGGCCGGCTCAATCACCGAGTTCGGGATCGAATGCGAATGCCGGACGCCGAACGCTGGGCTGATCCTGCGGGCCGCGCAGGAACTGGGTATCGACCCCAGGCAGTCGTGGATGGTCGGCGACACACTTGATGACGTCGAGGCCGGGAACCGGGCCGGCTGCCGCACGATCCTTCTCGACAACGGGCACGAGACCGCGTGGCGGATGGACGGTGAGCGCTGGCCGACGGTCGTCGTCGACGACCTGGACCGCGCCGCCGCGGTGATCGCGGGCGCCGAGGAGTCCGCGAAGGCGGAGCACACGAAGCCGTAGCGCTCCTGTTCGAAGTTTCCAGGCGCCCGCGCGCCCAACATCGTCGCCGCGGGCTCATCACAGATGTTTGCGCCGATCCCACCCCGCGCGAGGGCGACCGCGGCGCGGTCCACCTCGCGCGATGCGGTCCGGGTTGCACTCCTGAGCAGGCGAGCGCATTCTCGACCCGAGAGAGGTGGGTCATGAGCGATCCCAGCGATACGAGGTTGTCCGCACAGCGGCGCTAATCGCGCGGGAGTCTCCATGCCCCCGTGCGGGGAATATGGAGGCAGCAATGCCCGATGCTCCGGTCACGGTCGGCCCCTCTGCGGTCGACCGACTCCACGAATTCGCGAACGAATGGCTGACCGTCCCGCGCGATGAGCGCGTGAGCACGTTCCGTTCCCTCGATGCCAGCATCGCCTCTGACTTCTTCCTCGGCATGGACGCCGAGGATCGCGCCCTGCTGGTCACCGACCTTGCGCCGCACGAACAGCGCGTCTGGACGCGTCTCCTCCCCTCCGACGAGGTCGCCGACCTGATCCAGGCGCTGGACGAGGATCTGCGCCCCACGCTCCTCGGCATGCTCGATCGCACGGTGCGCGATGAGGTCGAAGCGCTGCTGATGTACCGCGAGGACGTTGCGGGCGGCAAGATGAACCCGCGCTACGCGCGCGTCTCACCCGGCATGAGCGCGCACCAGGCACTCGCCTACCTACGGCTGCAGGCGGCGGAGCAGGTGCCGCTGATCTCCTACGTCTACGTGGTCGCGTCCGACGATCGCCTTGAAGGCGTGCTGTCGTTCCGCGAGCTGATCCTCGCCGCGCCGGGCCGCGCGATCCGCGAGGTGATGCACACGAATCTCGTGTCGGTGTCCGAGGAGCTCGACCAAGAGAGCCTGGCCGACGTGCTTCGGCGCAACAACCTCCTCGCGGTGCCGGTGCTCGACCCAGACGGGCGCATGAAGGGTGTCGTCAGCATCGATGACGTCCTCGACGTCGTCCGCGAAGAGGCGACCGAGGACATCCAGAAGCTCGGTGGCCTCGAGGCCCTCGACACGCCGTACTTCCAGACGGCGTTCCCCGCCATGATGCGGAAGCGGGGCGGCTGGCTGTCCCTGCTGTTCGTCGGCGAGATGTTCACCGCGACGGCGATGAGCTTCTTCGAGGCGGAGATCGAAAAGGCAGTCATCCTGGCCGTGTTCGTCCCGCTGATCATCTCCAGTGGTGGCAACTCTGGCTCGCAGGCCTCCACGCTCGTCATCCGTGCCATGGCGCTGGGCGAAGTGGGCGTGCGCGAGTGGTGGCGCGTCGCGCGCCGTGAGCTCGTGATCGGCCTCGCGCTCGGCGTGCTCCTCGCCACGATCGGCGCGCTGCGCATCGGCACGTGGCAGCTGGCGTTCGGCTCGTACGGCGCGGTGTTCCCGCAACTCGCAGCGACGGTGGCATTGAGCCTCGTGGGCGTTGTGGCGTGGGGCACGCTCGCCGGCTGCAGCCTGCCGTTCCTCCTGCGCCGCGCCGGCTTCGACCCCGCGAGCGCCTCGGCGCCATTCGTCGCGACCGCCGTCGATGTCACCGGACTGGTGATCTACTTCTCGGTGGCTCGCGCGATCCTCTTGCAGTAGCGGCGGCTTCCTCCCGACAATCCGCGCGGAGGCTCCATGGTCGCGACCGTCTACGACACGCCCGACGCCGCCCTCGAAGGGATCGGGGACGGCGTGCGCGTGATGTTCGGCGGCTTCGTGACGGCCGGTACGCCGAGCAACCTGATCCGTGCGCTGCGCCGTCGGGGGACGCGCGGGATCCTCGGCATGGCGAACAACATCGGCTTTGGCGACCTCCTCGACGAGTTGTGCGAGGACGGGCAGCTCGCCGGCATGATCGCGACCTTCGCCATCCGCGCGTCGAGCGCGAAGAAGAGCCGCTTCGAGGACCAGTACCGCCGCGGCGAGGTGACGCTGGAACTGTCGCCACAGGGCACCTTCGTCGAGCGCATTCGCGCGGGCGGCGCCGGCCTCGGTGGCGTGCTGACGCGCACGGGCCTCGGCACCCCCGTCGCCGAAGGCAAGCGCACCGTCGAGGTGCAGGGCGTGACGTACCTGCTGGAGGAGCCGCTGCGTGCGGACGTGGCGCTGCTGAAGGCCCAGCGCGCCGATCGCCTCGGCAACATCGAGTACCGCGCCTCCGGGCGCAACTTCAACCCGATCATGGCGATGGCCGCCGACCTGGTGATCGTCGAGGTCGAGGAGATCGTGGAGGTCGGCGAGATCGACCCGGAGCGGGTGGGCACGCCCGCCGCGTTCGTCGATCGCATCGTCCAGTGCGCGCCGGTGCAGGTGTTCACGCCGTGACCACTCACCCCGCAGGCCTGCCTCGCGAGCTGATCGCGCTCCGCGTCTCACATGAGTTGCGTCGAGGGATGGTCGTGAACCTCGGCATCGGCGTCCCGACGCTCGTGCCCAGCCACCTGCCGGCGGATCACGGCGTGCTGTTCCAGAGCGAGAACGGCATCCTCGGCCTGGCGGGGCTGGACTACAGCGGCGCGTTCGACCCGGAGCACATCAACGCAGGCGGACAGGCGATCACGCTGGTGTCCGGCGCGAGCTTCTTCGATTCCGCGACCTCGTTCGCGATGATCCGCGGCGGGCATGTCGATGTGTCCGTGCTCGGTGGTCTGCAGGTCGCCTCGAATGGCGACCTCGCGAACTGGATGGTGCCGGAGCGCGGTGGCGGCAGCATGGGCGGGGCGATGGACCTCGCGAGCGGCGCGAAGCGCCTGATCGTCGCGATGGACCACGTCACGCGCGAGGGCACGAGCCGGCTGCTGGCTCGCTGCACGTACCCGCTCACGGCGCAGGCGTGCACCGACCTCGTCGTCACGAACCTCGCGGTGATCGAAATCACGCCCGACGGCTTCCTGCTGCGCGAGGTCGCGCCTGGCGTCACCGTGGAGCAGGTGATCGCCGCGACGGACGCGCCGCTCCTCGTCGCCCCCGACGTGCGCGAGATGACGCTCTAAGCGGGTCGCGTCGAGGCGTTCGCGCCGCATCCCGGAAGCAGACCCTCACCCCCGTCCCTCTCACGCTTCGCAGGAGCGGGGGCAGAAGCAGATGCCGTTCAGAACCCTCGCCCACGCAGTGGGAGAGGGCAGGGTGAGGGCTCCGCTCCCTACTTACCGATCACCATCGCCACCGAGGTCGTCGCGGAGCCGCCCATGTTCAGCGTAGCGACGCGGCGCGCGCCCTCGACCTGGGTGTCGCCGGCGGTGCCGGTCACCTGTCGCCACGCGTCCAGCATCTGGCGCGTGCCCGTGGCGCCCACGGGGTGGCCGACGCCGATGAGGCCGCCGCTGGGGTTCACCGGGAGCCGCCCGCCGAAGTCGATCGTCCCGTCCTCGATCGCGCGGTAGGACTCGCCTGGTGCGGTCAGTCCGAAGTGGTCGATCGCCATGTACTCCGACGTGGTGAAGCAGTCGTGCGTCTCGATCGCCTGCACGCCCCAGACATCGGCGATCCCGGCGCGCTCGAAGGCGTCCTCGATCGCGCGGCGGGTGTGCGGCAGCACGTACTGGTGCTCGCGGCTCTCCGCCATCTTCGTGTCCCACTTGATCGGCGCGGTGCGGTGACCCCAGCCGAGGATGCGCGGGACGTCGTCCAGGCTCATGCCTCGACGCGCCGCCCAGTCCCGCGCGAAGCGCGCGTTCGCGAGCACGAGGCCTACCGCGCCGTCCGTCACCTGCGAGCAGTCGCGCACGCGGAGGCGCCCCGCGACGGGGCGGTCGTACTTGCCCTCGCGCAGTTCGGTGGCCTGCGTCTCGTCGGTGAACCAGCCGCGCGTCTGCGCGTGGGGGTTGCGGCGTGCGTTCGCGAAGTTGATCTCCGCGATGCGCGTCAGGTGCTCCTGCTGCAGCCCGTAGCGGCGCTCGTACTCGTCGCCGAGGCGCGCGAAGAGCGCGGGGAATGCGAAGTCGATCCCCTTCGCCTCGTCCTCGTACCACGCGGCGGTGCCGAGGTAGTCAGCGCCCGTCGCCGGGTCGACCGTCTTCATCTGCTCCATGCCGATCACGAGCGCGACGCCGTAGCGCTGCGCCTCGATCTCCGCGGATGCGGCGAGCGCAGCGATGCTGCCGGAGGCGCAGGCGGCCTCGTGGCGCGCGGTGGGGATGCCGGACAGTCGAGGCTCCACCTCGCTCACCAGTCCGCCGAGCTGGCCCTGCTTCACGTACAGCTCACCGACGAAGTTGCCGACGTGCGCCACGTCGACCT
>CANKAU010000035.1 GCA_947479915.1 Chloroflexota bacterium | reverse complement strand
GGCACGCGCTCGTTGTCAGCGCTGTCGGTCGATGTGCCTGGAGTCGGCCACCGCTAAGTGAACGAGAAGTGGAGGCCCATCTCGTGCTCCACGGTGCGGAACCACTCGATCACCTCGGTGTGGTACGGGATGCCGGTCTCCCGGCGGCGCGCTTCCTCTTCCGCCTCGAGCAAGCCGGCGTACACGACGCGCGTCTCTCCCGGTGCAGGCCGTGTGGCCGCGAGGCCGCGCAGGAACGTGTCCATGTCGGCCTTGAACTTCGTCACGTCGAGGAACGCGTCGATGCGCATCGCCTGCAGGAAGAAGCCGGGACCGGGGTCGAGGAAGCTTGGCCCCAGGCCGCTCAGGGTGCTGCTCAGGATGTCGACGACCGACCCCAGGCCGTAGCCCTTGTGGGAACCCATCTCCCGCGTCCCGCCGAAGGGCAGCAGGTAGTACTCGTCCGGGAAGTCCACCTCTTCCATCACCGGCGTGCCGTCCATGCGGGCGATCCAGCCGGGGGCGATGCGCGCACCCACCCGCTTTGCGAGCCGCATCTTGTTCTGCGCGATCTGGGACGTGCCGATGTCGAAGACGAAGGGTGGCATCTCGCCTGCCGGGACAGCCCACGCGATGGGGCTGGTGCCCAGCCTTGGCTCCGCACCCCACGTCGGCAGGACGATCGCTCGGCCGCTGGTGGACATCGCGAGGCCGATCATGTCGTGGTCGAGCGCCATCGCGGCGTGGTAGCCAGCCCCGCCCATGTGGCCGACGTTGTGCACGGACACCGCGCCCATGCCCGTGACGCGCGCCTTCTCGATCGCCATCTCCATGGCGGTGGGCGCGACATGTAGCCCCAGGCCGCCGCCGCCGTCCAGCACCGCCGTCGTCGGGGTCTCGCGCTCCGTCACGATCTGCGGGCGCGGGTTGAGCGCGCCCGACCGGTAACTCGCGATGTACGAGCGGAGCATGTTGGAAACGCCGTGCGTCTCCACGCCCCACAGGTCGTTGCGGATCAGGACGTCGGTCGAACGCTTCGCGTTGGCCTCATCGAGGCCGATCGAGATGAAGATCGCCTCGGTCGCCGCGCGGACGGCGGACTCCTCCACGTACACGCGGTCTTCCTCGGGCACCTTGAAGCGGTCGAGCATGTGAGCCTCCTGCGCGCAGTCGGACGTCGCGGACGCCCTCGGGTCGTCCGATCGTAGCGATGCTCGTGTCGGCGGGGCGCTACAGGGTGGTGCTGGCGCCAATGAACGCCGACATGGTGAGGCTGGAGATGCGCATCACCAGGTCGGCCATGGTGCGGGCGGCCGTGTCGCCGGGGTGCAGGGGCAGCATCCCGGTCACCTCGTACCGGTTGCGGCGGTTGGCATGCGTCACCCGCAGATTCCCCGAGGTCTTCAGGTCCGCGAGGATCCGCGCAGTCGCTCGCTCCGTGATGCGGAGGGCATCGGCCACGTCACGCACACGGGCATCCGGGTGGGCGTGGAGGTAGAGCAGGGCGGCGCCGTGGTTGGTGAGCATCACCATGTGTTTCGCCGACGTCGCACGACGCTCCTCGGCGGTGCCGTCAGCGGCGTCGTCCTGCGCCGGAGCCGCGATCGAGGCTCCATGGATCGCGGTGATGCGATCAGAGCCATCGTTGCCCACCACACCGAAGCGCGTCTCCTCGCCCATGCGTTCCCTCTCCCTCCGCATTGGCCCGCTCCGTGTCGCTTTCCCCGGCGGCACAGAGGGGCTGGATGGGTCACGACCCGTGAAGCATGACAGAGAGTGCGTGCTTTACAACAAATGTTCAATCATCAATCTGATGGAGACCGCGCGCGTGCCGCGCCAGGGTCAGAAGTGGGGACTTTCTGAATCCAGAGCGGCCCACCCGGCGCGCAGCCTGACCCCTGATCGGGGAGTCGGGCCTCTATCAGCATGACTCCGATGTCAGTAGACGAGCCGCGAACGGACGAATACAACGCGTTCGACGTGCGATCTCGCGGCGGATCGTGAGCCTCGTCGTGTCTCCTTCCTTCGGGAGGTGAACGACCGCGCTCCGACCATTGTCTGCGGCCGGCGGCGCCACTGTGCCGCTGGGAGCGCGCTCTAGATAGGGGATCCCGATGGCGATCGACAAGGACCTGGACTTCACGGGGAAGACGATCCTGGTGACCGGCTCCGGCCGGAACATCGGCCGGGCGATCATCCTCGAGTTCGCGGCGCGGGGCGCGAACGTAATCATCAACGCGCGCTCGAACGAGGAAGAAGCGCGCTCGGTGGAGAAGGAAGCGCAGGAGCTCGGTGCCAGGACCCTCGTGGTCATGGGCACCGCCGGCGAACTCGAGACCGTCGAGGAGATGAAGAAGCGCGCCGAGGAGACCTTCGGCCGCGTCGACATCTACGTGAGCAACGCCGCACGCCGCCTGAGCAAGACCTTCTTCGAGACCACCAACGAGGACTGGCACTTCTTCCTGAACCAGCAGCTCACGGCCTCGTGGTACCTCGCGAAGGCGTTCGTACCGGGGATGATGGAGGCCGGCTGGGGCCGGATCATCCACATCAACGGCCCGGACGGCTACGACGGCGGCTGGACGCGCGTCCCGCATTCCACCGCGAAGGGCGCGCTTCGGACGCTGACGAAGTCGCTCGCGTCGGGCCTCGGCGAGTACGGGATCACCGTGAACGACATCAACCCGGGGTTCATGGACACGATCCGTGACTACAGCACGCACCCCGGCGTCACGCCGGAGTTCAGCGCCGAGCGCGCGCGCGAACGTCACCCGATCAAGCGCCAGCCGCGCCCGGACGAGCTCGCGTTCGCCGTCGCGTTCCTGTGCTCGGATCGCTCGGGCGCCATCACCGGCTCCGCCATCCACGTGGACGGCGGGGCGAAGATGCTCGGCTAGCCCACCTCGGGCGCCGGGCCTCATCGCCACCGCGGCGTGGCGGTTGTAGATTGCATCGTCGCGAGGTCGGCCGGGGAGCCGACCGCGACGGGGCCAGTGAGTCCGCCGGATGCGGCGGCGGGAGGGGGCAGCCGTGCAGGTGTTCGAAGGGTTCACCGTCGTTGAACTCGCCGATCGGCGGAACCAGTTCATCGGCAAGTTGATGGCGGAGTCGGGTGCCCGCGTCATCCAGATCGAACCGGTCGAGGGCGCCCCGGGGCGCTGGATCGGTCCGTTCGCGGACGACCAGCCCGACCCGAACAAGTGCCTCGACTACTGGTGGTACAACACCGGCAAGGAGAGCGCGGCGATCGACTACACCCGCAAGCCGGGTGCGGACTTCGTCCGCGAGATCGCGCTCAAGGCGGACGTGTTCATTGAGAGCACGCGGCCGGGCACGCTGGCGCAGTACGGGTTGGACTACGCGACGCTTTCCGCCGCGAACCCGGCGCTGATCTACCTCTCGTTTACGGACTTCGGCCAGGATGGGCCGTGGGTCGACTTCGAGATGAACGACTACGCGCACCTCGCGCTCGGCGGGCCGATGGGCAGCAGCGGGTACTCCGACCCGCACGAAACGCCGATCGGTGGACAGCGCAACCACGCGTACAACATGTCCTCCGTCATGGCGACGCACACGATCACCGGTGCGCTCTTCGAGCGCCTGTCGAGCGGCCTCGGCCAGTACATCGACGTCGCGATTCACGACGTCGTTGGCATCAGCACCGAGGCGGCCGTCCCGTACTGGCTCTGGTACAACCAGGCCGCGCTGCGCCAGACCGGCCAGCACGCCGCGGTGAAGTACCGCCCGACCACGCAGATCCTCTGCTCGGACGGGAAGCTCGTGCAGGTCACCATGCCGCAGCTGCCGCTGAACGGCTGGGTGCAGCTGGTGAAGTGGATGGAAGAGGTCGGCGTCGCCGGCGAGCTCTCCGACGAGAAGTGGCGCGACGACTTCTACCGCGCCGATCGCCTGCGCAACGGCGACGAGATCCACGAGGGCATCATCCGGCTGCTGTCGAAGGTGACCTCTGAAGAGGCGTTCCACCGCGGACAGGCGCTGGGCATGGCGTGGGCGGTGATCCGCGCGGCCGAGGAGAACATGAACCTCGACCACTACAAGCAGCGCGACTACTGGCAGCCGATCGAGCAGCCCGAGATCGGGAAGACGATCCTCTACCCGCGCGCGCTGCTCACCAACGATGAGCTGGGCACTCGACCGACCAGGCGCGCGCCGCACCTGGGTGAGCACACCGCGCCGATCCTGAAGAACGATCTGGGCGTCGAGGACGCCGTGATCGAGGCCATGACGAAGACGGGAGTGGTCCGATGACTTCCAAGCCGCAACTGCCGCAGGGCTTCCTGACCGGCGTCCGCATCATCGACTTCTCGTGGAAGACCGTCGGCCCGTGGGCGACGCGCATGCTCACGCCCTACGGGGCGGAGGTCATCCACGTTGAGCCGCCGCACCGTCCGGACGACCACCGATTCGAGTTCCGCCCGGTCTACGGTGACGCCGCGAAGAACCAGATCGCGTTCCGCGACGCTCCGGACTCGCCCGCGTACTACACCACGCCGAACTTCAGCCACCTGCACGCCGGCAAGCTGGCGATCAACCTCAACACCCGCCACCCGGAGGGCAAGGAGTTGATGGAGCAGCTGGTGAAGGTCAGCGACGGCTTGAGCGAAAACTTCTCCGGCGGCGTGCTGGACTCGTGGGGCCTGGGCTGGGATCGGCTCAAGGAGCTGAACCCGAAGCTCGTCTACCTCAGCCTCTCGGGCTACGGCCACAAGGGTGAGTGGGGCTCGTACCGCTCCTACGGGCCGTCCGCGCAGGCGTCCTCCGGCCTCACGTTCTCCTCGGGCCTGCCCGACAAGAACCCGGCCGGGTGGGGCTACTCCTACATGGACGTCACGGGCGGCTGGTGCGGTGGCCTGGGCATGATGATGGGCCTCCTCCGCATGAAGCGGACCGGCGAGGGCGTCTACGTCGACTACGCCGTGACCGAGGCCGCCATGGCGATGCTCGGCCCGTTCTTCCTCGACTATCAGGTGAACAACCGGCCGACGCGCCGCCCGGGCTTCCCGCCGGGCAACCGCTCGATCTGGCCGGAGGTCGCGCCGCACAACACCTACCGCTGCGCGGGCATCGACCGGCAGGGGCAGGACTGGTTCGTCTTCATCGCCTGCGAGACGCAGGAGCAGTGGGAGTCGCTGGTCGAGGTGATGGGCAAGCCCGAGCTGCTCGGCGACCCGCGCTTCATCACGATGCAGGCGCGCCGCGAGAACCAGGACGTGCTGGACGACATCATCTCCACGTGGACGGCGCCGCGCCGCCGCTACGAGATCATGACCGTCCTGCAGCAGGCGGGCATCATCGCCGTCCCGATCCAGAACGCCGAGGACCGCGTCGAGTACGACGAGCAGCTTCGGCACCGCGAGATGTACCCCGTCATCGCGCACCCGGAGGTCGGCGAGTTCGAGATGGAGCGGTACCCCCCGCGCCTCTCGCGCACGCCCGCCGACAACACCGGCCGCGCCCCGATCCTGAAGGAGCACGAGGAGTACGTGTTCGGCGAGCTCCTCGGCATCGACTCGGTCGGCATGTCGCGGCTTCGCGAGGGCGGCGTCATCTAGCGCTGCGCTCGCTGCATCACCCATCGGGCGGCCGGCCGCTTGCGGGCCGGTCGCTGTTGTTCGAGCGATCGTTCAGAGACAGAGGTTTCGTTTGACCAGCTACGTTCCGCCGAAGCGACCGATCCCGGTACCGGACGACCTGACGCGCGGCTTCTGGGAGGCCGCCGGTCGTGGCGTCCTCGCTGTACAGCACTGCGATGACTGCAACTTCTACACGCACCCCCCGCGCACGCTCTGCGGCGGCTGCGGATCGCCCGCCGTGGCGTGGAAGGATGTCAGCGGCAAGGGCAAGATCTACTCGTGGGCCGTGATGCGGATGCAGTCCGTGCAGGGCTTCGAGCAGTCGGTGCCGTACTGCACGCTGCTGGTCGAGCTGGACGAGCAGCCGAAGCTGCTCCTCGCGGGCTACCTGCCCGGCGAGGGCGAGGGCCTCTCCATCGGCGCCCCGGTCGAGGTCTTCTTCGAGGACATCGAGGGCTCCGACCTCAAGCTCCCGAACTTCCGCCTCGTTAAGTAGCCGCCCGGGCGTTCCCCGGTAGAAGGAGACACACATGGTCTGGGCAGGCAAAGGCAAGACAGCGGTCGTCGGCATCGGCATGTCGAAGCTCGTGCGCCACTCGGAGAAGTCGCTCGGCATGCTCGCCCTCGAGGCGTGCAAGGCCGCGATCGAGGACGCGGGACTGAAGCCCTCGGACATCGACGGCATTGTGACGTACCCGGATCAGCCGTTCCGCGGCGCGGGGAGCCGCGACGGCGAGGACCTGGTCACGGCGCAGTTCATGATGAACAACGGGTACCTGGGTCCCGACATCAAGTGGTACGCGCAGATCTCGACGGGCATGATCGCCTCGGCGCCGATCGAAGGCATCAACGCCCTGATCTCGGGCGCCTGCAACTACGTGCTGTTCTGGCGCGCGATGCACATGCCGAAGGGCACGTACAACACGTACCGCATGAACACGGCCGCCGGTGACGCGCAGTTCAGCGCCACGTACGGCCTCGCGAACCCGTACCAGATCCACGCGCTGCAGTACCGCAGCTACCTGAACAAGTTCGGGTACGACCGCGAGATGATGGCGACGCTGGTCATGAACAGCCGCCGCAACGCGACGCTGAACCCGAACGCCTACTTCTACGGTCAGCCGATGACGCGCGAGGACTACCTGAACTCCCGCATGATCGCCGACCCGTTGTGCCTCTTCGACTGCGACATCCCGGTGGAGGGCTGCACCGCGCTGGTGCTGACTCGTGCCGACCTGGCGCAGGCGCTGAAGAACAAGCCGGCGTACATCTCCGGCTTCGGCCAGAACACGGCGAAGCAGCTGGAGTACGTGGCCTACATGGTCGCCGACTACATGAAGGCCGGTCAGCCGCACGCGAACAAGATCTGGGAGACCGCGGGCATGGGCCCGAAGGACATCCAGGCCGCGCAGCTCTACGACGGGTTCGCCTCGTCCACGCTGTACTGGCTGGAGGCCGCGGGCTTCTGCAAGGAGGGCGAGGCGCTCGCCTTCGTGCAGGACGGCCGCGTCGCGCTGGAGGGTGAGCTCCCGCTTAACACCTTCGGCGGCAGCCTGTCCGAGGGGCGCCTGCACGGCATGGGCCACCTGGCCGAAGCCGTGCGCCAGGTGACGGACCGCGCCGGCGAGCGCCAGATCGCGGGCTGCGAGAACTCGATCGCCATTGACGGGTCTCCGCTGCTCCGCGGATCCGGGATGATCTTCAGCCGCCACGCCGACAACTAGTCGGGGCCGGCGGGTCTGCAGCGAGCGGGGGCGAGCGATCGCCCCCGCTCTGCGTCCGCCGAGGCGTGTCTCAGGTGGGGCGCCGGGGTACTATCGAGCGACCCGCCGGTTCGATCCGCGTTCGCCTGTTGGAGGCCCCATGAGTCCTCGTCGCTTGTTTCAGTCAGGACTGCTCGCCGCGCTCTTCGCGCTGAGTGTCGGCGCGCTGACGCTGGCTCCGACGGCTGCGCTCGCCGCCTCGTCGCCGACGATCACCGGCATCACTCCCCCGACCGGCTCGTCGCTCGGCGGGACGTCGATCACGATCTCCGGCACGGACTTCCAGCCCAGCGCGGCGGTCTACATCGGTGGGATCCTGTCCGCCTCGGCGCGCCTCAGCGCGACGGAGATTACGGCCACGACTCCGCCGGCCTCGCTCACCACGGGCGGCGCCGCGAACGTGACGATCATCAACCCCGACGGTGGGGCCGTATCCCTCTCCAGCGGCTTCTTCTACACCGCCTACCAGCCCCCGCTCACCATCACCGCGGTCGAGGCAAGCAGCGGCCCGAATAGCGGTGGCACGAACGTCACGATCACCGGGACGAACTTCTCGCCGGCGGCGGGCGTGTACTTCGGTGATGTGCCGGCGGGGGTGGTGAATCCGCTCGGCTCGTCCGCGATCTTCGCGCGCACGCCGGCGAACGTGAGCGGTCCGGTGACTGTCACGGTGGTCAACGCCGACGGCCTGCGCGCCACGCGCGCCAACGGGTTCACCTACACCGGCGGCATCAGCGTGACCACGGTCGCCCCGGGCGCCGGGGCGCTCGCCGGCGGCACGACGATCACCATCAACGGCAACGGCTTCGCGCGCGGGGCGACCGTGAAGGTCGGCGACACGGCTGCGACAGGCGTGCTGGTGGTGAACTCCACCCAGATCGTGGCGGTCACGCCTCCGGGCGTCCTCGGCACGGCGCGCCTCGTCGTCACGAACCCGGACGGGCAGAGTGGTGCGAAGGAGCAGGGCTTCACTTACGGCCCGGCCGCGGGTGTCGCCGCTCCGGTGCTTTCGAGTGTCGCGCCGAACGCCGGCCCGACTTCCGGCGGCACCCAGGTCACGCTCACCGGCAGCAACTTCTCCGGCGGCGCCACGGTCTTCTTCGGCGGCGTGATCAGCCCACTCGTGAACTGGAACGGCGCGTCGTCGATGTTCGCGCGGACGCCCTCCAACGTCCCGGGGCCGGTGACGGTGACCGTCATCAACAACGACGGCGCGACCGCCACGCTGCCGAACGCGTTCACCTACGAGGGGCCGACCTCCGGTCTCGTCATCGGGAGCGTTGCCCCGGAGACCGGCGCGGCGGGGTCGATGGTCACGGTGAATGGTGTTGGCTTTAACGCTGGCTCGTGGCTGACCTTCGATGGGGTCCCGGCGGCTACCTCCACGGTGGTCGGCTCCACCCAGATCGTTGCGACGGTTCCCGCGGGCCTGTCCGGCAAGGTGTCGGTGGCCGTGGCTCAGGTGGGCGCCCCCAGCAGCGCCTCGAAGGGCTCGTTCACGGTGACCGGCACGTCGACGCCTCCGGTCACCACCCCTCCGGTCACGACGCCCCCGGTGGTGACGCCGCCGGCGACGGGCGGGACGGGCACCTTCGTCGCTGCGCCGACGTTCAGTGCGTCCGGCCAGGCGCTGGTGATCTTCTCCGGCGGCACGGCGGACCAGCTGGAGGCGGCCGCCTCCGGCGCGAAGGCGACCGGGGCGTGGGTCCAGGACAGCAGCGGGGCGTACCGGCTGCTGGTCGTGGGCGGCCCGTCCTTCCTCAAGGACCAGTTCAAGGCGCAGTTCCCGGCCGGGCTGGGCGTGAACACGGCTGCAACCCTGACGCGCTAGCCTCGCTCGGCGCGTTCGAGGACCACAGCCCCGCCGTTCCCCTCAGGAGCGGCGGGGCTGTTCATTTAGGCGTTCCCGTGGTGTGATCGACCACGGTTGACATGGCGGACGGGGCAAAACTAGGCTCCGCCGCTACGGGCGCCCGATCCGGCGTCCGTATTCAGGAGGGAACTATGTCCGATCGTGGTTACTGGGGCAGCCGCAGCGTAAGCCGCCGCTCGCTCCTTCGAGGGGCCGCCGTTGGCGGTGTCGGCCTGGCCGGCGCTGCCCTCATCGGCTGCGGCAGCAGCAACAGCACCCCGGCCGCTGGCGGCGCGGGTGGTGGCGTTGCGAAGAGCGCCGAGACCCCGTCTGCCGAGCAGCCGCAGATGAGCGAGTCGTTCGTCCTGGTCCAGACCCGCGACGCGGTCAGCCTGGAGCCGCTGGACGCGAACGTCTACACCATCCCCGAGCGCATCGGCCTGGTGTACCCGCGTCTGCTCTTCTCCCAGCTGGAGGACCTGAAGTCCCCGGCGGCGATCAAGTTCATCCCGTCCTACGTTGTCCAGTCCATGGAGAACGCTGACGGCGGCAAGACGATGACCTTCAAGCTCAAGCCGGGCGTGAAGTACCAGAACATCGCTCCGCTGAACGGCCGCGAGTTCACCTCGGCGGACGTGAAGTTCTCGATCGAGCGCTACATGAAGCACCCGAAGAGCACCTTCGGCAACCGCTTCAGCGACATCAACACGATCGAGACGCCGGACAAGAACACCGTGGTGTTCAAGCTCAAGGCGCCGTCCCGCTACCTCGTCTCGTCGCTCGCCGCCGAGACGGCCCTGATCACCCCGCCGGAGATCGAGGCGGACTACAAGTCCAAGGCCATTGGCCCGGGCCCGTACATCCACGAGCAGTACCTCCAGGGCGAGGGTTCGACGTTCAAGAAGAACCCGGACTACATCGACGCCAAGAACATCTGGTTCAACAAGTACCTGGTGAAGGTCATGACGGACGCGGCGACGCGTAACGCCGCCATGAAGACGAACCAGATCGACTGGATCGACTCCGGCGCCCTGACGCCTGCTGATGTGAAGACCCTTGAGGGTCCGACCGTGAAGACCTACGAGAACATCTCGTCGACCACCACGAACACCACGTGGAACATGACGAACCCGAAGTTCAAGGACTACCGACTGCGGCTCGCGATGTCGAAGGCCTTCGACCGCCAGGCGTACATCGACCAGACGCTCCAGGCGTCCGGCAAGTGGACGGGCATTGTCCCGGTCGACTTCGGCAAGATGGCCTTCACTCAGGACGAGATCAAGGCCAACAATGTCTTCAAGTACGACCCGGCCGAGGCCAAGAAGCTCTTCGAGGCTGCCGGTGGCAAGCCCGGCATGGCGATCGAGTACTACTACAACTCGAACGGCACGACGGACAGCGTTCAGCTCCAGCTCATGTCCAAGCAGTGGGAGCAGAACCTCGGCATCAAGACGACCTTGAAGACCGAGGACTACTCGATCTTCCTGCCGAAGATGTACCTGGGCACCAAGGGCCCGGGTGGTGGCTACGCCGAGATGTTCACCACCACCTATGGCATCCCGAACTGGCACGAGCACCTGTTTGCTCCGTACCTGCCGGGTGGTAACCGCAACGGCGCGACCTTCGAGGACGCCGAGGTGACCAAGGCCCTGGACGACCTCAAGCAGACCCTGGACGACAACCAGGCCTTCGAGAAGTCGCGCAAGGTCCAGAGCCTCATCTGGGAGAAGCACCTCCCGATGATTCAGCGGCCGACCCCGTTGAGCTACTCCGCGTACAACGCGAAGCTGCGCAACTTCCCGATGCCGGGCAACTACCCGCCGGGCGTCGAGTGGATGTACAACACCTGGAAGGGCAAGTAGCTCCGGCTACTCGCCTCACAGCGAACCAACGGGACGGGGGCCGAGCAATCGGCCCCCGTTCTGCGTCCCGGGGCGCCAAACAGCCACGAGTGGTGCCGAGGTGTATGCGGAGGCGGCCCATCTCGGCCCCTCCCGGTGCGGAAGGGGTTGAGCGTTGAAGGGCTCCGCCCTTCGAGCATCCCGGGATGGGCAGATCACCGCGGCGCCCCGCCGCGTCGAAGAGTCAGGGCGACGCTAGCTGCCGGTGAAGTTCGCCTTGCGCTTCTCGAGGAACGCGGCGGTGGACTCCTTCGCGTCGTTGGGGGCACGGCGCGCGTAGAAGATGCCGCGCAGCTCCTCGCGCAGTGCGGGTTCCAGGTCGAGGTGCAGGTTGCGCTGGACGACGCGCTTCGCGCTGCGCACGGCCATGGGCGGCAGCGCGGAGATCTGCGCGCCGAGGGCGATCGCCTCCTCCAGCAGGTGGTCAGCGTCGGTGTAGCGGTCCAGCAGCCCCATCTTCATGCACTCCTCGCCGCGGAGGTCGCGGTTCGTGAGGATGAGATCCATCGCACGGGCGTAGCCGACGATGTGCGGGAGCAGGTAGCTCATGCCGGAATCAGGCGACAGGCTCCGTTCGAGGAAGCCCGTCTTCAGCCGGGAGTTCTCGCAGCCGACGCGGAGGTCACACCCGAGCGCGAGGCTCATCCCGCCGCCGAACGCGACGCCGTTCACCGCGGCGATCGTCGGCTTCGTCATGCGGTAGGTCGCGTGGGCGCGGTGGCCGATCCACTCGTACTCGTCCAGGCGGCGCGTCTGCGGCTCAGCTTCCGTCGCACCATCGGACGGGCGTCGCTCGCCGGCGGTGAGGTCCGCGCCCGCGCAGAAGCCTCGACCCGCGCCCGTGACCACCACAGCGCGGACGCTGTCGTCCTGCTCCAGCTCGCCGAAGCATTGCACGATCTCCTCGCGCAGGCGCTGGTTGAGCGCGTTCAGCTTCTCGGGGCGGTTCAGCGTGACCACGGTCACGTGGCCGTGCCGCTCCAGCAGTAGGTGTTCGAACGGCACGGTGCGCCTCCCCGGCTGGACGGGCAGGGGCCCATCGCGCGGTCATGATGGACGAGGCGGCCCGGGATGACCACGAGCGAATTGATGATGGTGCGTACCCGACGCGCCCCGCGAGGGCGGCCGGGTACGGCTGCGGGACGCCTCGGACCTAGGCGCGCTCCGCGCGGACGATGAGGCGCGTGCTGTACTCGTGCGTCTCGGGGTTGAAGGTGCCGCCGCACGTGAAGAGCGTGATGGTGTCGTTCCTGACGTCACTGCTCCAGATCTTGCTCCAGTCGCTGTTCTGGGCATTCAGCTCGCTGGCCGAGGTGACCTGGTACCGGTAGGTCTTCCCCTTGTAGTCGATCTCGATGACGTCGCCCTTGCGCAGCTTGTCGAGCGACCAGAAGACCGCAGGGCCCTGGTACTCCACGCCGCCGGCGTAAGCGACCTCGCGGCGCAGGTCCACGTGGCCGCCGAAGACAGCGTTACCACCCGCGCCCGGCACGCCGCCCAGCCCCGGGAACTTCGCGAGGTCGTAGTAGGCGACATCCGTGGGGCCGTTCGGCTCCGGCATGACGCTGCCGGTCACCGCGCGGTACGACACGGGCGCGTTCACGGAGATCGAGGGGATACGGAGCCGCGCGTAGGTCGCGTCAGGCGGGTCGCCGTACTTCTTGGTGAACGCCTCAACGCTGTCGGCCTGCCTGGGGGCACCGCCGGACGCGGAGTTCGCGGAGCCACCGGTCTGACGGGACTGCGCGTTCGAGAACAGGCGGACGCCGCCGATGGGCGATCCCCCGTTCGCGAGCAGGAAGACGGCGACCAGCGCCGCGACGCCGATGATGAAGAAAAGCGCCATCTGAATGCGGCGCGCGCCAGACGAACCCATGAGTCCTCCGAGCCCCCGCCCGGAGCCTCCATCGTATCGAGGATGCCCCTCACGCGCCCGCGCTGACCGCGTCGACCTCGCGGCGCGTCGGTGCGCGCGCGCGCGCGGCCTGCCGATGATCACTGTAACGGAGGTGGCCGCCATGATGGATGTGGTACTGGGCGGGGCGATGGGCCTCGTGCTGGCCGTCCTGCTGACCAACCCGCCCCGGCCGAAGGTGCGTGCCGTGACCGCGAAGGTCGTGGAGAACGCCACCGAGGAGACGCCCGACCCGAAGGCGAAGCCGGCGAAGAAGAAGAAGTAGCCCGGCGATCCGGCCGCCGCGCTGCGCTACACCCCGACGAGGTGCAGGCGGCCTCGACGCGTCGAGGTCGGCGATCCGTGGCTCTCCACGAGCACGAGGTTAGCGCGACTGGAGCGCTCCTCCACCGTGACGACCTGCCCGGTGTCCATTGCCTGCTCCAGCGCCAGCAGCACGCTGCCATCCCGCGGCGCGTGCAGCGCATCGGCGGACTCGCCGGCCAGCACGCGCATAGTGCGCTGCGCCTCCAGGACGAACGGGTCGCGGTCGGTCAGTCGCGAGGTCTCTCGACGCCCGTCGCGGAGCGACATGGTGATCGTCGACTTCGCACCCTCGGCGGTCAGTTCCAGTTCACCCAGCGGGCAGTCTGCGAGCAGCGTGATGCGCTCGGTCGCCGCGCCGCGGGTCCGGAGCGTCGCGAGGCGCTCGTCCGCGTAGCGGAGCTCGGCGGTGGCCAGCGTGCGCTCTGGAGCGTCGTCGCCGATCGCGGTGCCGGTGACGGCGCTCGGGGTGTGCTGCATCAGGCGGTTCGTCAGGGCGATCGCGTCCCGCATCAGCTCGACGGCGTCGGCGAAGCCGGCGATGGAGGCCTCGAGGTAGCGAGGACGCCAGCCGGCGTCCGCTTCGACGAGGTTCAGGAGGAACGCGAGGCCGGACTGCTGGAGCCGCGGCCGCAGCGTGGCGAACGGCACGCGCTCGCGCAGCGCGGCTTCCACCGCCTCGACGATCGTGGCGCCGTCGGCCTGGTCACCCACGAGGAACACGGCTGCGCCGCGGGCCGCGGCCGAGCGGGCGGCCGCGCGGCCCCACGGGAGGTGGTGAGCAGCGCGGCGTCGTACTCGGCGTGGCGGAGCATCTCGATGGCGTGTTGGTAGCAGGCGCTGCCGGTCGCGGCGCGGGCGCGGACCAGCGCGGCGGCGCTCGCGTCACCCACCGCGGCGAGCGTGAACGAGCCTGCGTGCTGCAGCGCGTTCAGCAGGCGCGGTTCCTGGTCATCCCAGCCGTAGACGGCGAGTCGGTTCATGGGGGTGATGCTACGGCCCGCTCCGTCGGCTCCCCATCAGGGTTTGCCAGCGGATTCCCCTCGGTGCCCCCTGAGTTCCGAGGCTGGACGCCCACTCGGGGAAAAGTCTGAAGAACGTCGCGAAACCCCCTAAGGGAGCCCCCGAGGCCTGCCGATGATGGCTGTGGAGTCGCTTCCCGGTTCGCGAGCGGGACGGCGGGGCCACATACGCATGGTCGACATGGACGTCGGCGAATACACGGCTGAGGAGGCCAACCAACCATGGCTATGATCATCAACACCAACGTCTCGGCGTTGAACGCGCAGCGCAACCTGTCCGTCACGAACGAGAAGATGGGCAAGACCCTCGAGAAGCTGTCTTCCGGTCTTCGCATCAACCGTGCCGCTGACGACGCGGCCGGCCTGGCGATCAGCGAGAAGATGCGGGCGCAGACCCGCGGCATGCAGCAGGGTCAGCGCAACGCCCAGGACGGCGTCTCGATGCTTCAGACCGCTGAAGGCGCGCTGAACGAGACCCACAACATTCTGCAGCGCGTGCGTGAGCTCGCGGTGCAGGCCGGCAACACCACGCTTTCCACCTCCGACCGCCAGGCGATCGGTGAGGAAATGGTGGCGCTGCGGTCCGAGATCGACAACATCACGACCCGCACTCGCTTCAACGGTCAGACGCTGCTCGACGGCTCGCTGTCCGTTTCGGTGAACGCTGGCGCGACGGACCTCGACACGGACACGTACGTCAACGGTGGTGCCACGACCAGCGTCACGTCGATCGATGTCGGTGGTGCCCAGGGTGGCGCGACCTACACCGTGGCGGACGCGACCGGTGGCGACATCTCCCTGACGTATGACGACGGCGCGGGTCTGGTGCAGACCGAGACCACGACGCTGACGGCGATGGGCGCTAACGCGTCGCAGACCGTGAGCTTCTCGAACCTCGGCGTCAGCTTCACCCTGACCCACGACGCGAACGCCGGTTCGCACACCGCCGCGAACATCGCTGCCGCGCTGGACGGTGACGTCATCGTCACCTCGTCGAACGCGACCGCCTCGTTCCTCGTCGGCTCTGAGGTCGGTGACGACATCACCCTGGCGTTCTCGGACATGCGTTCCAGCGCGCTGGGCACGGGTGGCTCGGAGCTCGACACGCTGATCGCGGACAACGACGCGGTCTCCACCACGGCGAAGGCGGACACCCTTCTGCAGTCGGTTGACGCGGCCATCGGCCAGGTGTCGACCTTCCGCGCGAAGCTTGGTGCTCGTCAGAACCAGGTCGAGGTCGCGATCAACAGCGTCGGCGTCTCGATCGAGAACCTGAGCGCTTCCGAGTCGCGCATCCGCGACGCGGACATCGCTTCCCTCTCGTCGCAGATGGTGTCGCGCCAGATCATGCAGCAGGCCGGTGTCTCCGTCCTGTCGCAGGCCAACAGCGCGCCGCAGTCGGTGCTGTCGCTCATCCGATAGTCCCGGCGCCGGGCAACCGGAGTCCTTGTTCCCCTCGATGGTGTCGGTCTCGCGAGGGCCGGCACCTTCGAGGCGGCACGATCGCACGATGCAAGAACCCCGCCGCGAGGCGGGGTTCTTCGTTGTAGGTGGGCGGATCGCAGGGCGCACGCGCCTCCCGGCGTGCCGTCCTTCATGCATGTGGTGAGGAGGCTGCACAGATCAGGGTAGGTGCTGATAAGCCGCGCCCGGCGTCTTTCGATGATTGCCCTGAGCCCGCTCCACAAGAGACGGAGCGGCTCAGAAGCATCCGGCAGGGACGCCGGATTCCCGGGCGGTAGGAGGCCCCTTCACCATGGCGATCATCATCAACACCAACGTTTCGGCGCTCAACGCGCAGCGCAACCTGTCTGTCACGAACGAGAAGATGGGCAAGACCCTCGAGAAGCTCTCCTCGGGCCTGCGCATCAACCGCGCCGCCGACGACGCCGCCGGCCTGGCGATCAGCGAGAAGATGCGGGCGCAGACCCGCGGCATGCAGCAGGGTCAGCGCAACGCCCAGGACGGCGTGTCGATGCTGCAGACCGCTGAAGGCGCGCTGAACGAGACGCACAACATCCTCCAGCGCATCCGCGAGCTGGCCGTGCAGGCCGGCAACACCACGCTGTCCGCTTCGGACCGCCAGGCGATCGGTGAGGAGATGCTGTCGCTCCGCTCGGAGATCGACAACATCACGACCCGCACCCGCTTCAACGGCCAGACGCTGCTGGACGGCTCGCTCGCGGTGGCGGTGAACGCCGGCGCGACGGACCTCGACACGGACACGTACGTCAACGGTGGTGCGACCACCAGCATCACCTCGATCGATGTCGGGGACGCCGAGGGCGGCGCGACCTACACGGTGGCGGACGCGACCGGCGGCGACCTGTCGCTGACCTACACCAGCGGCGGCCTCACGCAGACCGAGACCGTGACGCTGGCGGACATGGGCGCCAACGCCGCACAGACCGTGACGTTCGGCAACCTGGGTGTGAGCTTCACGCTGACGCACGACGCGAACGCGGCCTCGCACACTGCGGCGAACATCGCGGCGGCGCTGGACGGCGACGTCATCGTCACTGCTGCCAACTCGACCGCGTCGTTCCGCGTCGGCTCCGAGGTCGGTGACGACATCTCGCTCGCCTTCCAGGACATGCGCTCCAGCGCGCTGGGCACCGGCGGTTCCGAGATCGACACGCTCATTGCGGACAACGACGCGGTCTCGACGACCACGAAGGCGGACACGCTGCTCCAGTCGGTCGACGCGGCCATCGCTCAGGTGTCCACGTTCCGCGCGAAGCTCGGTGCTCGACAGAACCAGGTCGAGACGGCCATCAACAGCGTTGGTGTCTCGATCGAGAACCTGAGCGCGTCCGAGTCGCGCATCCGCGACGCTGACGTCGCGGCCCTCTCGGCCGAGATGGTCTCTCGCCAGATCATGCAGCAGGCCGGTGTGTCCGTCCTGTCGCAGGCGAACAGCGCGCCGCAGTCGGTGCTCTCGCTGCTCCGCGGCCAGTAAGCCGCAGTACTCGACCCGCCCGGGGTCAGACGGAGCCCCCGCCGCAAGGCGGGGGCTCCTGCGTGTCTCCACGAGGAATCCGGGGAAGAACCCCGATGCCCGCGACGCCGCGACTCCGACACACTCGCTGCGAGGCAGGAGGCCGCTCATGGTGCTACTCGAACAGGTCCAACAGCAGTACGAGACCCTGCCGTACCCGCCGCGCGACCCCGATCGCGAACTCGATCTGCTGCGCCAGCCGTCTCTCGTCGAGATCCCGCGCGTCCTCGAAGTGCTCTGGAACGGGCGTCGCACGCTGAACGCGGAGTTCCAGATCCTGGATGCGGGGTGCGGCACCGGCGATAACACCATTTTCATGGCGGAGCAGTTGCGCGGCACCGGCGCGCGCATCACCGCCCTCGACTTCTCGTCCGCCTCGCTGGAGATCGCGCGACGCCGACTCGAAGTTCGCGGACTGCTGGACCAGGTCACATTCGTGCAGTCGCCGCTCGAAGCCTCGCCGGTGCTGGGGATCGGGCCGTTCGACTTCATCGTGACCACGGGGGTGCTGCACCACCTCGACTCGCCGGAGCTCGGGCTCGCGGCGCTGCGCGATGTGCTGAAGCCGGACGGTGGCATCGGTGTCATGGTCTACGCGCGCTACGGTCGTGAGCCGGTGTACCAGATGCAGGCGCTGCTTCGTCACCTCGCCCCGCGCACGATGCCCGAGACCGACCGGCTGCGCGTTCTTCGTCACACGCTCGCTTCGCTGCCGAAGGAGCACCACGCGCTGCGCGGACTGATGGACACGCCGATCTTCCGGCGCGAGATCGAGAACAGCGACGCCGGCGCGTACGACCTGCTGCTGCACACGCAGGACCGCTGCTACACCGTCGCCGAGGTCTACGACTGGGTGGAGGGCGCCGCGATGACGATGCGCGGCTTCACGATCCCTCGACGCTACGAGCCCGCGACGTACCTGCCCGGTCTGCAGGGCGGATCAGCCCGCGAACGCCATGCCGTGGCCGAGCTGCTGCACGGCGCGATGATCCGCCACGAGTTCTACGCGATGCGCGCGGACGCCTCGATCCCCTCGATGATCGCCTCGGACGAGGCTTCGGCGATCCCGGCGTGGACCTCGTGGGGCTTCGGCGACAAGCTCGCCGGCGCGCTGAAGACGCCGGGCACCCAGCTGCGGTTCACCTTCGGCGAAGAGCGCGAGGTGCCCGTGGGCGGCGACGCCATCACGCGCAGCTTGCTCGGTGGCATCGACGGTCACCGCGACGTCGCGACGATCTTCGAACGCGCACTCGCGTTGCGCGACCGTCCCTCGGCGCGCCAGGTGCAGCGGCGCTGGCTCGAAGCCGCCGACCCGTTGCGCGCGGCGGCGGCACTGGCGATGCATCTCCCGGCCTAGAGCCGAGGTGTGAACGAAGTCAGCGGCGGATCAGCGCGCGCTCACGGGCGCGTCAGGGCTCGGCTACGCGACGCGCCGATGATCCCGCATGGCGTTTTCTCTTCCCTGCGATGCCTGCGGCACGCCCCTGCGCGGGCGGGTGTTTGCTGTCCGTGTATCGACGTTCGCGGTGACCCTCGGCGCCCCGGTCGCGCATCGACTGGTTCCCGCCGAGCGGCCCAGTGACTACCTGTTCTGCACACACTGCACCGACACGCTGACCGCCTACGTGCAGCACGTGCAGGCCAACCGCGGCGTCCCGCGGGCGGAGGCGGGCTAGTCATGCCGAACTTCTCCGCCTGCGACCTCTGCCTGCGATCCCTGAGTGCCGGGTTGATCGACCTCCAGATCTCGCCCGCGACCGTGGTTCAGATCTCCGACGAGGGCGACATCGTCCACCACGACCGCGGGCTGCGGGACTACCGGCTCTGCGCGTCGTGCGGCGGCTATCTGCAGGAGGTGCTGCGCGCGATGACCTCGAACGGCCCGGGCGCGCGCTGATCAGCGGGGTCAAGGCACTCCGACTCGGGCGCAGTGATACCATCCGGCGGTTCCGCAGGAGGTGTCATGGCTGACGCATCGCTCGATTCACGTGAGTTCCGCAACACGATGGGGCTGTTCGCCACCGGCGTGACCGTGGTCACCGCCCACGTGGGGCAGCAACGTCGAGGCATGACGGCGAACTCGTTCACCTCGGTCTCGCTGCATCCACCGCTGCTGCTGATCTGCGTGGATCACAGCGCCTCCATGCATCCGGTGCTGGAAGTGGCGGACGCGTTCGCCGTGAACATCCTTGCGGGTGACCAGCGCGCCGCCTCGGACGCGTTCGCGCGGCACGGGGAGAGCGAAGCCGTGATGAACGGCGTCCCCTTCCACGACGGTCCCCTGGGCTCCCCGATCCTCGAGGGCGTCCTCGGCTGGGCGGAGTGCCGCGTTGAGGCTCGTCATGCCGCCGGCGATCACACGATCGTCATCGGCCGCGTCGAGGCGATCGCGATCGAGCGCCCCGGCGACGACCCGCTGCTGTACTTCTCTGGCGGCTACCGCAGCATCGGCGCGCCCGTCGAGAAGTAGCGCGCACCCCGCAGGCTCGCCAGCGAACACGCGGGTGTCCCCCAATACGGGACACCCGGGCCGCCTCGCTAGGCTGGGCACGTGGGCATCGATGCGATCAACTCAATCGGCGGCACCTCCCCCGTCTCGCGGGTGGAGACGCATACGCCCGCGCCCAGCGGCACCGCGAATTTCGCCAGTGCGCTGCAGCGCCAGCTCGACCAGCCTCGAGCGGAGATCGCGCAGATCCGCGCCGAGGTCTCCTCGCTGCGAGATGGCGGCGCGCTGAGGCGGCTCCCCGGATCGCAGAGCACCGTCGACTTCTCCGCGAAGCCCCCGGCGTCCGCGGCCGAGGTCCAGATGCTGCTCGCGCGGCAGGCGACCGGCGACGCGGCCGATCCCTTCGGCTGGCGCGAGATGTCGAGGCAGGTCGGCGACTCGGTCATCGGCCCCGGCTATGGCGCGATGTTCGAGCGGCAGATCCAGCAGGAGTCGGGCTTCAATCCGGACGTCGTCATGGGGCAGCGGAAGTCCTCCGCCGGCGCGGAGGGCATCGCTCAGCTCATGCCGCAGTATTACCCGCACGTGAACCGCACCGATCCCGGTCAGTCGCTCCACGCGGGTGCCAAGTCGATGCAGCAGTACCTCACGACGTGGAACGGGGACGTGCGCAAGGCGCTCGCCTCGTACAACGCCGGCCTCGGGCGGGTGCAGTCTGCGGTCAACGCGAAGGGTGCCGCGTGGGAGTCCGCGCTGCCGCAGGAGACGCGCGACTACCTGAACGCGATCGTCGGCAACTCGAGGCCGGTCTTCTCGCCGGCGACCGGCTTCGGCGCGGCCAGCGGGCTCGGTGCTGGGCTCGGCGGTGGATTGGGCAGCGGGCTGGGCGGCGTCCTCGGCGGGCGCGCGATGCTCGGCGCGCTCCAGACACCGCTCGCCGGGAGCCTGCGGTCGCTCGGCGGGTTCGTCGACCCCGACCGGTAGCCTCGATCGGTGTCCGTGAGGCGTCGCGAGGCGGGCGTTGGCCCCTACGCCGCACGGTCTGCTACGATCCTCCCCTTCCGCTCGCGCGGACGTTGATGGTGGGTGTGGCCTAGCGGTTAGGGCGTCAGGTTGTGGCCCTGAAGATCGGGGGTTCGAATCCCCTCACCCACCCCATCACCCCTGCTCGGGACTGAGTCACTCCCGGCGGCGGTGCCGACCCACGTGCCGCTCCCAACCGCCGAGGGGTTCACCGATGCGTCGTTCCACCTTCCTTCCCGCCCTCGCGGTCACCATGGTGGTGCTCGCGGTCGCCGCGGCAGGCCTCATCGCTCGGACGCTCAACATCACGACGGGGCGAGGGGCCTCCGGCGCGGCAGCCGGCAGTAGCTCCGCCGCGCAGAAGATGGCGGAGCGCTGGCTCCGTGACGACGCGACGACCGGTGTGGAGATCTTCCCCGGCGCCGTCCCGCCCGCCCTCGACTACCTGCTCAACGGCGCGGTCACGAACCCGGCCGACCGCATGACGGTCCCGACCGTCCCGAACGCGCGCCTCGTCGGCTCGTCGTTCCTCAAGCAGCCGGACGGTGGCGACCTGGTCTGGCTGATGTACGACGTGGACGGCGACGTGGCCACGGTGGCTCAGACCGTCGCCGGACAGATGGACAAGAGCCCGTGGCAGGTCACCGCGCAGATCGCGCAGGAGACCGAGCGCGTGGTGCAGTTCCAGAACACGCGCCTCGCGGACGTTGAGGGCTCCGTGATCGTCCGTGTGTACCCGAACTCAGAGAACTACCGCCTGACCGTTTCGCGCGGCGGCAAGGAAACCTCCCTCACGGTGAAGCTCACCGCACTCGCGCCCTCGCTGGGGGCGGAGACGCAGGCGAACCTCACGGTCACGCGCGTCGATGCCGGGCCGGCGCAGGCGGCCGGGCTGCAGAAGGGCGACCAGATCGTCCGAGTGAACGACACCGCCGTGAAGAGCCCCGGCGAGTTGGCCGCCGCGCTTCAGGGCGCCGCGCTCTCCGGCAGCCCTCGGTCGTCCGTCATGTACGTGCTGCAGGCGAAGGCGCCCGAGCCCGCCGTGGGCGCAGTGAGTAGCTTCGCGCCGCCGCGGAAGCCGCTCGCGCTGCCGCAGGACTTCCCGGCCGGGCAGGCGTGGCAGGGGCTGACCGTGCTGCGCTACGCCTACGGGCAGCAGCAGGGTGGCAAGGCCTTCCGCGCCTCGATGGTGTCGAAGGATGCCGCGGCTGCCGTGGCGAGCAAGGTGCGCGACGGGCTGAAGGCAGCCGGCTGGCAGATCACGCAGGACCAGCCGCAGGGCTTCGCGACGCAACTGCAGATCGCGAACGCCGCGCAGGGGCTGGCCGGGCAGGTCGCGATCGACCAGTTCGCGCAAGATTCGGCGTATATCCAGGTGGTTGTACAGATTCAGAGCGGGCAGGCTGCGGGGAGACCCTAATCTCCATCCCCCACCACGTGGGGAATGATGGCTCGGTCCGAAGTAGTGCACGCGTCGACACCCTCGACGCGCCAGCGCGCAACTTCGTGGCCGAGGAGGCCGGATGGCTCTGCAAATCAACACCAACGTTGCGGCGCTGAATGCGCAGCGCAACCTGGCCATCACCAACAACAAGCTTGGGTCGCTCTTCGAGCAGCTCTCCAGCGGGCAGCGGGTCAACCGTGCCGCTGACGATGCTGCCGGCCTCGCCATCAGCGAGAAGATGCGCGCACAGATCCGAGGCATGCAGCAGGGCCAGCGCAACGCGCAGGACGGCATCTCGATGCTGCAGACCACGGAAGG
>CANKAU010000034.1 GCA_947479915.1 Chloroflexota bacterium | reverse complement strand
TACCACACGTGGGGGCAGGAGCGCCTCGCCGCGTTCTCGAAGGGCCTCGCGAAGCACGGGCGCGAGCGCGGGCTGCGTGCGCGGCGGCTGTACGTCCCGGCGACGAGCGCGCTGGGTGCGCGCCCGGTGGGCGAGTAGGGGCGCGCGATGATCACGCTCACCGACACGTTGATCGCCGCGCAGCAATCATCGAGTGCCACGCCCGCGCTGCGCGTGCTCGTCTCCGATCGCGATGTCGGCGTGGCGCGGCTGCGCTTCACGCGCTGGTACACGGGTGCGGAAGCGGACGGGCCGTGTAGCGTCGCCGTGCCGGCCGACGGATCGCTGCTGAGCGCACGCATCGAGGTGGCGACGGGGACGCTGTACGCGCAGCGCGTTGCCTCGCCCGGCGCGTCGAGCACGTACAGCGCGTGGACGTCGCTGGGCACCGTGGTCGCGGCCCCGCGCCTCGGACTGCACGCGGCGGGGACGCGCGCACTGGTCGCCAGCGTGCGCGCGGGTGGAACGCAGGTCGAGGTGCGCGAGAGCACGGACTCCGGCGCGACGTTCGGCGCGTCCTCGGTCGTCGCGACGGCGGTCGGGACGGTGACAGCGGTTGCATGCGCGGTGCGCGCTGACGGCAGCGCCGCGGTGCTGTGGGCGACGGGCGGTGTCGTGTACTCCTCGCGGCGCACCGGCCTCGGCGCGTGGGGTGCGGCGGCGGCGTGGTCGAACATGCTCGCCAGCGTGTCCGCGATCGCGATGACAGACGCGAGTGACTACGCGGTGCTGGTGAGCGGCGCGACCTCGGCGGGGCTCGCCGGGGTGTGGACCACGCGCCTGGGTTCGGGGCTCAGCGCTCCGCCGGGCGTGTGGCTGCCGCTGACCGAGGTGGCCGCCGCGGGCGCGGGCACGAACGTCACGTACCTCGCGACGGGCGCCGGCACCGCGGGCGCCTCGCGCCTTGCGTTTGCCGAGGTGTTCGCGGGGACGGGGGCGTGCTCGCGCGTGCAGCTGACGCATGCGATCGCGGGGAGCGCGTTCGACGATCAGATGTGGCGTAGCCCCGAGCCGACGACGCTGGTGAACGCGTACGGCGCGGGCTTCGCGGGCGGCGCCGATCACGGGTACCTCTGCACGCCGAGCGGCGTGTGGCACGCGCCGTCCGACGCGGCGAGCACGGACCTCTCCGCCGACGTGATCGAGGCGCGCCTCGACGAGGACGCGCGAACCTCGAGGCTGCGCGTGCGGCTCCGCAACGACGACGCACGCTACGCGATCGGTAGCGCGCCGAGCGCACTCGTGCCGGGCGGTGAACTGTCGTTCGAGCCGGGGTACATCACGAGCGAGGGCGCGGAGTACGCGTTCGGACGGCGCTACTGGATCACCGGCGTGCGCCGCGTGCGCGCGAACGGAGCGGCCATCGTCGAGGTCGAGGCGGAAGGTGTGTGGAACGCGCTCGCGGTGTGGCGCGCACCTCGACAGGTGGTGTGGGTAGCGGGCGCGTCGAGCGCCTATGCAGTGCTGCGCGAGATCGCGCGGCGCGCGGGTCTGTTCTGCTGGCGTCCAGCCAGAGCGCGGAGTCGTTGAGCGTGACGCCCGCGTACACGGTGCGCGCGGGCGACCGCGGCGACCGCGCGTTCACGCGGCTCCTCGAGCGGCTGCCTGACGACGTGCGTGCGCAGGGCACATACCTCGTGCTGACCGAGGCGAGCAGTGACGAGGCGGCGACGTACGCGTACGGCAGCGCGCACGCCATCGCGTCGCTGCGCGCGGTAGACGAGCGACGCGAGGCCGGCTGGGCGCGCGTGTTCGGCGCCGGGCTATTCGCGGAGGCGGTCGATCCGAGCGCGATCGGGAGCGGCGCGGGCGCGGCGATCGTCGTGGACGACAACCTCACCTCGACGGCGCGGGCGATCGCGCGCGCCAGCGCGCTGCTGCGACGCGCGGCGCTCGAGGGCGACGCGGGCGAACTCGTCGCGTTGCCGCAGGTCGGCCAGGAGGTGGGCGATGTGATCGAGGTCACTGAGCCAACCGCGGGCCTCGACGCCGCGTGCTATCGCGTGACCTCGGTGCGCTACGACTACGCGCTCGCTGGCCGCGCGTCGAAGGCGGTCATGACGCTGGGGCTGGGGGAGGTGTAGGCATGTTCATCGTGGAACGCGGGACGCTGCTGGCGTTCTCGGTCGGTTCGTACACAGCGACGCTGCAGATCGCGGGGTCGCTCTCCGCCTCGGTCGCGTCGGTGCCGGTGTCGCGCGGCATCGCGTCGAGCGAGCTGGTGGTGGGGCGGCGCGTCGCGGTCGCGGTCTTCGACGTCGGGAACCCGGTCGACGCGATGGTGATCGGCATCCACTAGTCGGTAGCGCTGGCGCCGGGAGCAGCCTCGACGATCGAACGTCCGTTCTGTAGAATCGGCGCATGGCTGACGATCCCGGCACGCGCCCCGGCCCGCTCGCTCCCACGGAGACGCCCGAGGACGGCCGCGCCGACTCCTCGCTGCGGCCGCGCCGGCTGGAGCAGTACTTCGGGCAGGACCGCATCAAGGAGAGCCTGCGCATCTCCATCGAGGCGGCCCGGCAGCGCGATGAGCCGCTCGACCACCTGCTGTTCCACGGCCCGCCCGGCCTTGGCAAGACGACGCTCGCGATGATCGTCGCGGCGGAGATGGGCGTGTCGATCCGCATCACCAGCGGCCCGGCGATCGAGCGCGCCGGCGACCTCGCGTCGCTGCTCACCAGCCTGCAGGCCGGTGACGTGCTGTTCATCGACGAGATCCACCGCCTCGCGCTGCCCGTCGAGGAGGTCCTGTACCCGGCGATGGAGGACTTCTCCGTCGACATCATGCTGGGCAAGGGGCCGAAGGCGCGGGATGTGCGCCTCAAGCTGAACCGCTTCACGCTCGTGGGCGCGACCACGCGGTACGCCCTCGTCTCGCAGCCGCTGCGCGACCGCTTCGGCGCGGCCTACCGCATGGAGTTCTACGACCAGGCGTCGCTGGAGCACATCGTCACCCGCTCGGCCGAGGTGCTCGGGTGCCGCATCGAGCCTGACGGCGTCGCGGAGATCGCGCGTCGGTCGCGCGGCACCGCGCGCGTGGCAAACCGCCTGCTGCGTCGCGTGCGCGACTTCGCCGAGGTGCGTGCGGACGGTGTGGTGACCAGCGAGGTCGCAGCGCGCGCCCTCGAGCAGTTGCAGATCGACGAGCTAGGCCTCGATCAGATGGACCGCGACCTGCTGACGGTGATGGCCGAGCGATTCGGCGGCGGGCCGGTCGGCCTGGAGACGCTCGCGGCCGCGATCTCCGAGGAGTCCGACACGATCATGGACGTGTACGAGCCGTATCTGCTGAAGATCGGCTTCCTGCAGCGCACCCCGCGCGGCCGCGTGCTGGGCCGCCCTGCGTACGACCACCTCGGACTCGATGCGGCGACGCGCAGTGCGCAGGCGACGCTGTTCGAGGCGCAGGCGTTCGACTCGATCGAGGAATAGCGCCCCGTACGGCCGCCGCTACGCGCGGCGAATCACCGAGTATGTCGCTCGTCCCACCGCGACCAGCGTGTCGGCGGCGTCGCGCACCTCGATCGAGGTGAACGCGAGCGTGCGGCTCGCACGCAGGATGCGCCCCTCCGCGCGGACGTCAGTGGTTGCCGCGTTCAGGAACGTCACGTTCAGGTCCAGCGTCGCCTGCCCTCGGTACGTCTCGTCACCCTCCTCGATCGAGGTGAGCAGCGCGGCGCCTGCGGCGGCGTCGATGAGGGAGGCGATCGCGCCGCCGTGCATCACGTCTGCGCGTCTCGTGCCGAGGTCGGACCGCATCGGCAGCGAGAGCGTCACGTGGCCCGCCTCGTGCACCGCGTCCACCGCGATGCCGAGCGTCGCCCAGTAGGCGACGCTGCCGTCATCGATGCGCGCACGGAGCGTGTCGAGGTCGGTCATGGCGCGGGGGGAGCGGGCGGCACGGGGCCGGCCGGGCGCGGCGGAGGCGGGTGGGGGGACTGGTCGCTCAGGACGTGTGACCCGGAGCCGGTGGGCGGCGGCGGCGTCGAGGTAGACAGGGATTCGTCGACGTCGGACTCGCGGTCGTTCGCGATGTCCCGCGTCTCGCTCTTGGTCGCGTCAGGCGCGTGCTCCGCAGCCTCGGCGCGTCCCTCGACTGCGTCGGTCACGGACCAGCCGCCGGTCGATGACGAGGTCTCCGAGGTGCGAGCGCGGCGCGCGATCTCCGAGATCTCTTCGGCGGCCTCGCGGGTCTTGTCGGCCAGCACGCGGGCGGCCTCGGCGAGGCGATCGCTGACCTCGCGCAGCTCCCGGCTCAGGCTGTCGGGGCCGTCGCCGATGGGGCGGGGCGCGGGCTGCGAGGCATCCTCGCGCGGCATCACGATCCAGGCGGCGACGTACAGCGGCACGCCGATGCCGCCGGTGGCGACGGTGAACAGCACCATCACCACGCGGATGAGCGTGACGTCGAAGTCGTAGCGGTTCGCGAAACCGGCGCACACGCCGCCGAGCATCGAGTGCTGTAGATCGCGAGTCAGACGTTGGCCGGCCATGGCGATCCTCCCGTGTCAGAGCGTCTGGTGGCGTCTGCGGTACGTTCATCGTACCGCGCAGTCCCGCGCATGACCGTGCCGACGCCCGCGATTGCGTGTCGAAGTTCGTGCTACACGGGAGCGCTCGAGGCGACCGGCGAGATCGAAGCGGGGAGCATCGAACCGGGGTCGCGCGAGAAGATCGGCCCCCATTCGATATCCGTGCGAATGCCCTCGAACGTTCGCTCCGTGTGATGCGCGAGCACCTTCAGCACGAGCGCATCGCGACGCCGCATCGCCGCGGTGCGAATCAATCGCTTGCGCGCGACACGGCGCAGCAGCGGATCGAGCTCCATCTGCAGCGAGATGCCGGAGCGATCCCCCTGGCCGTCGCCGAACGCGATCCTCGGCGTCTCGGCGAGGTCGTGCAGCGTGCGGTAGATGAGGCCCACGTAGTCCACGTGCAGCCGCACGCCGCCGCCCTGCAGGAGATCGAGAAGGTACGCGCGCGCCTGGTCCGGGATCTCCCACACCGCACCCGGCTGCACCGCGATGTCGCGAGCCTCCTCGACGTTCTCGAGCACCGCGATCGGGTTGCCGGACAGCTCGAGGATGCGACCGAGCTGTGTGAGGGCGCGGTTGAGCTCCTCCAGTGGCTCCTTGATCGGTTCGATGTCGGAGACGCCCCAGAACTGCTTCGGGCGCGGCAGGTTGGGGTAGATCACGTAGGGGATCGCGCCGTACGGGTTCACGCGCGACTCGATCAGCTCGTCCTGGACCCACAGATCGAAGCGCGCCGGCGTCCACACCTCCACCACCTCGACCGTCGAGGGGCGCACGCCGCCGATGGCACGCGGGGCACGGCCCGTCTGCTCGGCGAGCGAATCGGCGGCCATCTCGTACCGCGCGGCGACACGCGCGACGCGCCGCACGTCATCGCCGTGCCACCAGACGTACAGCCCCTGCACGTCCGGCGCCGAGACGATTACGCGTCGCTCGTGCTCATCCCACGTCACCTTGAATGCGCCGTCGCCCAGCGTCGCCGTGTCGATCTCCGTCTCGATGTCGAGGCGCGCGAGGTCGTTGGCATCCCAGACCTCGCGCAACAGCGTCTCCGCCGCGACGGCCTCGCGACGTGCCTCCACGCCGTTGGTCAGCGGATGCACCAGCGGCCGGTGATCCGTCACGAGGTACGACGCGCCCTTCTCCACGATCGCGCGCGCGTAGTTGAACGTGTGCACGCGATCGCGACCGCTGCGCGGCGGGCCGCCTCGACGACCCTCGTGGTAGTCGAGGTACTCGCGGTAGCGACGCATCCGGTCGGTATCGCGAGTCACCAGCGTGCGCGGCAGCGGGATCGAGGCCGCGCGCACCGTGGTGGGTGCGGTCACGCCGCTCGGCGTCGTGGTCGTCATCGGTCGGTCCTTTCCACGGCCTCGATCGGGTCGTGCGGCGTGCGGCGCGGCTCGGTCGAGGCGCAGCCGCCGCGTGATTGCAACGCGCGGAACACGGTTCGTCGCGACACGCGGAAGCGCGCCGCGATCTCGTCCACGCACAGGCTGCTCGTCTCGCGCATCACCCTGATCTGGTGATCGCGCTCGCGGTTCAGCAGCGCGCGCACGCCCCCGGGCACGTCGTAGCGGCAGCGCTGCAACGGGCAGGCGAGGCAGGACGCGAACAGGTCGCAGCCCTCATCGCGATACTCCTGGTGCTCGGGGAGCGCATCGCTGCGCACCTGTCGCTCCTCGGTGTGGCGGTCGGGGCTGCCGACCGCCGGGCTGACTCTCGTGATCGTCATCATGTCTCCACCCCCTCATTCACCCGCGCCCCGCGTGCGACGCGCGGCCCGCTCTCATGTCGCGCCGCCGCGACGACGAGCGCGAGGCTCATCAAGTAGTCGTCATGTCCCCGCGCCGGATCGACGTCGAAGCGCATCGAGCGGTCGTCCCGGTACGTCGCGCGCGCCCACGCGAGTTGCTGGCGCACCGCGATCGCCTCGGCACTGCCGTCGCCGCGGTACAGCCGCAGCCGCCCGGAGTGCGCCGCGGCGAGGAGCGCGAAGCCCAGCCGCGACTTGCGCTCCGCGCTGAACGCGACGGCCTCCAACACGCCCGCAGGCAGCCGCGCGCCGAGCAGATCAGCGATCGGCCCGCCGAGGCCTGTGGCGTCCGCCGCGACATGACGCACGCGCCACACGTGCCGCAGCCGATCCGCCAGCGCAGCGACGAGCGCGTCGGTCGCCTCGCCCTGCCATGCCTGGTGCTCGACCACCTCGATGCGGCCGTCGCCGGAGACGCGCGCGATCGTGAGCACGCTCCAGTCGCGGTCACGCCCGCCCGCGCCGGGCCGCTCCGGACCGCCGAGGTCGAGGCCCGCGACGTAGCGCTCACCGGCGCGTGGGACGCGGAGGCGGTCGTGTGTCCCCTCCAGCTGCGCGAGCGTCGGCTCGTCCAGCAGCCGATCGGCCTCGTCCACGACCTCCAGCAGGTACTGCGTGCGGAAGAGCGGGTGCCGCTCGCCCAGCCGCAGGCGCTCGCTCTCCACGTAGCGCCCGTAGGCCGGGTTGTGCGCGGCAACCGCTTCCCAGTCGAAGCGGAAGTGCCGTCGCACATCGCCCGCGCGCTCGGCCTCCAGGTGCGCGTGCTTCGCCTGTGCGAGGAGCGAGCGCGGCCCCCAGGGCGTGCCGTAGTAGATGACCGGCGCGTTCGCGGACGCCGCCATGGGGCGGAAGTCGCGGTCGAACTTGTCGGGATCCACCGCCTGCGCTTCGTCCACCTCCAGCAGCAGGCTCGCCGTGTGGCCGACGACGTTCGCGCCGAGCTCGGCCGACAAGAAGTGCGCGCTCGCCTGCCCGCAGCGCACCGTGTCGCCGGTCGGGCGCACGGCACCCTCGAGGCCCGCGCGCGCCGCACGCGACAGCAGCCGGTCGCGCGAGATGCGCGCCTGCGGCACCAGCGTGGGCGCGGCTTTCACGATCGATCCGCCGGCTGCCGCGTGCGCCAGCAGCGTCACCAGCTCTACCTGTGCAGACAGCTCGTTCTTGCCGCCCTGCCGCGCGATCTCGATCGAGATCGATCCGCCCTCTCGCGCAAACACGCGGGCGAGCACGGCGCGCGCGATCGCCGCCTGGTACGGGCGCAGTTGCGGCATCCCGCGCATGACCGCCTCGGACGTCCCGACTCCCGAGGTCACCGGCGCGCTCATCGGAGCACCGTCCGCGCGACGAGATCGGCGACGCCCGCGGTGATCACCGCGAAGAACAGCGCGTTCACGCGCGTGCGCATTTCCTGCACCTCGCGCTCGATCGCGTCGAGGCGCGCCGTGTGGTCGAGGTGCGCCGGCTCGGCACCACGTGCTGCGTCGATGGCGCGGTCGCCGAGGAGCAGCGCGCGCAGCGCCCGCGCGAGGCGATCCGGCTGCGCGACACTCATGCGCCACCGCCGGTGGTCCCGTCGCCGGTCGCGAGCGCGGCACCGAACTCTTCGAGCAGTCGCGCGGCCGCCTGGCCGAGGCCTTCGGCCTGTTGGCCGCTGAGTCGCTGCTGCGCGATCAGCGTCTGCACGAGGAGGCGCATCGCACCCTGAAGCACACGCGCATCTGGTTCGTCGTCCTCGATCAGGCGGCGGATCTGCACGCGCAGCAGCGCGACCTCGTCCGCGAGGCCCTCGACCTCGCGGGCGTCGTCCAGCGCCGCGCGGTCGGCCGCCGTCAGCGCGCGCGCGTAGAACGAGCGGACGCGGCGCGTCATCGCGACGCCTCGCCGTCGTGCGGGCGCGGCGTGAGCAGCGCGAGCAACTCCTCGCGCGCTGCGGGCGCGGTCTCGTGCATCGCGACGAGGAGCCCCAGCAGTAGCCGCAGCGCGGCGACCTCGTACTGCTCGTCGCGCAGCGCGGTCGCGACGGCGGTCATCGCCGCGCCCCGATCGCGAGCACCACGTTCGTCGCCAGCGTCGCCAGCAGCAGCGGCGCGCGCACGAGCACCTCGGCAGCGCTCCCCACGTGCCCCCCGAGGTGCGTCGCGCCCTCGAGCCCGACGCCCGCGAACAGCCCGACCAGCACCGCCGCCGAGAGTCGGCGCGGGCCGATGCTCCGGACCACCCGCCGCGCGAAGTACAGCGCGTTCGCGCCGCCGCTCGCCGCCAGCGCGGCCGACTCGGCCTGGCCGAGGTCATTCCAGATTCCGTTCACCCGAGGCCCCCCTCCGCCGCCCAGAGACAGGCGGATACGGAGAGTAGAACATGCGTTCTTGCATGCCAACCGCGGAACGGCGCAGTCAGGCGGTGCTCAGTGGCTCGCCCGGATTCAGGCGGGCGAGCGCGAGGAGTGTCGGGCGCGTGGAATTCCCGGCTACGGCGCGAGGTGCCCCAGCCGGCGCAGCAGCGCGTTGCGGGTCAGCGTGACCATGGGATGCACCGAGTGGCGCCGCTCGATCGCCTCTTCGAGGCGGAGGTCGAGGTACCGAAGTGCCGCCGCCTCCAGCGAGGTCGAGGCGAGGTCGCGCACCTCGGCGAGCGCGGGCCACCGCTCGACCTTGTGCGGGTCGACCTTGTCCGCGATGAACATGGCCCACGCCTCAAGCGTGTAGTCCGGGTGCCCCGGGGTGTGCCAGTGGATGGCGAAGAGCACGTCCGCGTCAGAGACATCGAAACGCTCCGCGAGCTCCAGCGCACCGATCGGACCGTGCAGGATCACGGGCTCGTCGCGCTCGACCGGGTCGATCGCCAGCCCGCGCGCCTCGGCGCGGCGAAGCAGTTCCTTGCCCTTCACGGCGCGCACCAGGTCGTGCCCCTGCGCCATCAGCCGCGCGCGCGCGACGTCCAGGCCGTGCATGCGCGCGAACTCGTCCGCGAGCGACACGACCCGATCGATGTGCGCCAGCATCTTCGACGGCAGTTCGGCTGCCATGCGCTCGCGCAGCAGGAGGTCGGGGGAGTCAGCGGCGTCGTTCATCTGCTCATCAGAGTATGCGCGTGTAATGCCCACATTGTCAGGGTGAACACCAATAGTGAGGAGTGGTGTCCTGCCTAACAGTGATTGCAGCATTCGTGCGATGGAGATGACATGACGCGCAACGCGGACGCATCGCGCACCTCGGACGCCGGACGGCTCGCGCCGTTCCGCACGCGTTCGTTCGCGATCGCCGCGGTCGTCGTCTCTGCCGTGGGTACCGGCGCACTGCTGCAGCCCCTGCCGTCCGAGTCGATGCGCGTCGTGCTGCTCGGTGCCGCCATCGGCGCACCGCTGCTCTTCGCGATCGTCGCCACGTTCCGCTCGCGCTTCCTCGCGGACGAGGTCGCGCGCCTGCACGCCGTGCAGGATGAGGCCGAGCACGAGATGGCGAGCATCGCGCACGACCTCAAAGGCCCGCTGAGCACTGTGTCGTCATACCTCGACCTCATCGCCGAAGGCGCGCTCGGCCCGGTGAACGAAGACACGCGCGAGGCCGCGCACCGCGCCGCCGAGGCGTCCGCCCGCGCGCGCAGCATGGTGGAGTCCGCGCTGCTGCAGCACGTCCAGTCCGTTGCCGCGCGCCCGCTGGAGATCGAGACCGTTGACCTGCGATCCGTCATCCGTGATGTGACCGAGTCGCTGCGCGCCGAGATCACCGCGAGCCACGCCGAGGTCACCGTGGAGCCGCTGCCCGTGGTGCGCGGCAACGCCGCGCTGCTCTTCCGTGTCTTCGAGAACCTGGTGCAGAACGCCGTGAAGTACGCCCGCCCCGGCGAGGCGCCGATGGTGATGATCAGCGGCACCAGCCGCGAGGGACACGCCGAGATCCTCGTGCGTGACCACGGCATCGGCATCCCGACTGAGGACTGCGAGCGCGTGTTCGAGGTGGCAGCCCGTGCCGGCAACGGCGAGGCGGTCGCGTTCGGTCATGGCCTCGGCCTCGCCACGGTGCGCCGGCTCCTGCGCGAGCAGGGCGGCGACGTGTGGGTCGACGCAGCGCCCGCGCCCGGCGCCACGCTGCGCCTCACGCTGCCGCTGCCCGCGTAGCCCCTACCCACTCGGACAGTCCTGGACACCAGACGGGACGCTCGCAAGAGCGTCCCGTCTGGTTGTTGCCCCGCCGGTGTCCCGGTGGCTGATCTCGGTTCTGCGTCCTAGACCGACATGCGGCGCAGGCGCGCGACGCGCTCCGCGGTCGGGGGGTGGGTGGCGAAGAGGTTGCTGCCGCGCAGGCCGGCAAACGGGTTGACGATGTACATGTGCGCCGTGGATGCGGGCACGTCCATGGTCACGCGCCGCGACCCCATCTCCAGCTTCTGCAGCGCGGAGGCCAGTGCCTCCGGGTCGCGCACGATCTCCGCGCCGTCGTGGTCCGCTTCGAACTCGCGCGATCGGCTGACCGCGAGCTGGATCAGCGTCGCCGCGATCGGGGCCACGATGACCGCGATCAGGCTGGCCGCGCCGTTGTTGCGACGGTCGCCGCCGCCGAACCACATCCCCATCCACGCCAGCATCGAAATCGCCGACGCGATCGTCGCGACGACGGATGACGTGAGGATGTCGCGGTTCTTCACGTGCGCCATCTCGTGGCCCAGCACGCCTCGGAGCTCGCGGTCGGTCAGCAGCTGTCGGATGCCCGTGGTCACCGCCACTGCAGCGTGCTGCGGGTTGCGGCCGGTCGCGAACGCGTTCGGCTGCGGCTCGTCGATGACGTACACGCGCGGCATCGGCATGCCGGTGGACTGCGCGATCTCCTCGATGATGCCGAAGAGCGCCGGGTCCTGTGCGCGCTGGATCTCCTGTGCGTGCGCGGTGCGCAGGACGATGTCGGCGGAGAACCAGTACGAGCCGAAGTTCATCACGGCGGCCATGACCAGTGCGGTGATCGCGCCGGAGGAGCCTCCCAGCGATCCGCCGATGGCGATGAGCAGGCCGCTCAACGCGGCCAGCAGTACCACGGTCTTGATGTTGTTCATGTCTCCCTGCCCCCACGTCCCGGTGGAACTCGTCCCCGGGAATCGTGATCCCATCGTATCGAGGCGCCGCCGGAACGTGTGATAGGACTGCTAACCACCGCGCAAATCACGCGCGGGGTCGCGGGGAGGCTACAGGCCGATGCGCTGAGCGACGATCTCGCGGTGGTAGTCCGCGTCGCCGAAGGCCAGCTCTCCGCGCTTCTGGCGGCGGAAGAACAGCTGGATCTTGTAGTCGCGCGTGTAGCCGATGCCGCCGTGGATCTGCTGGCCGTGTGCAACCACGCGGCGCGATGCCTCGGACGTCCACGCCTTTGCCATGTGCACGGCGAGCGCCGCCTCGGCGTCCGGCTGATCCGTGGCGAGGGCCCACGCGGCCTTGTAGGTGATGAATCGGCAGCCGTCCACGTCCGTGACCATGTCGGCGCACTTGTGCTGGATCGCCTGGAACGAGCCGATCGGGCGACCGAACTGCACGCGCTCCTTGGCGTAGTCCACCGTGATCTCGAAGTCCATCTGCGCGAGGCCGACGAGGTACGCGCACTCTGCGACCGTGTAGCGGCGGATCACGCCACGCAGGATCTCCCAGCCCGCGCCATCCGCGCCTAGCAGCTCGCCCTGCGCGCCGTCCAGCACCACCTCGCACTGCTTGTCGCTCGCGATCGTGGTGAGCGGCGTGACGTGCACGCCCGGCTGGCGCGTCGGCACGATTGCCAGCGTCACGCCCTGCGCGGAGCGCCCGGCCACGACCATGAAGTCGGCGACCTGCGCGTCTGCGATGAACAGCTTGGTGCCAGTGAGCGTGACCGAGGTGCCGGACACCTCGGCGCGCGTCTCGATGCCGGACTCGTCGAAGCGCGCGGACGGCTCCGTCAGCGCGAGCGTGAAGATCGACTCACCGGAGGCGATCTTCGGGAGGTACTGCTGCTTCTGCGCCTCGGTGCCTGCGGCGATGATCGGCACCGCGCCGCCGAGGACGGTGGGCATGAACGGCCCGGGAACCAGCGCCCGTCCCATCTCCTCGAGAAGGATCGTCAGATCCATGAAGTCGAAGCCTGCGCCGCCGTAGGCCTCCGGGATCAGCAGTCCCTGCCAGCCCTGCTCTGCCATCTGCTGCCACAGCGCCGGCGAGTAGCCACGCTCGTCTTCTTCCATCTCGCGGACCAGCGTCTCCGAGCACTCGTTCTCCAGGAACTCGCGCGCGGCGTTCTTCAGCAGTTCCTGCGTCTCGGTCAGTCCCAGGTCCACGGTCGAGTCCTATCGGTAGGCAGTCGAGGAGGCGTTCGCGGAATCGAGGTGCGCGCTAGCCGCGCGGCAGCCCCAGGCCGCGCGTGGCGATCACGTTGCGCTGGATCTCGTTCGAGCCGGAGAAGATGGTGTGCGGTACGGACACCACGTAGTCCTGCACGTGCGTCGAGCCCATCGGTGAGTACGCGCTCTTCGGATCCCACACCTGGCCGTAGAGGCCCCACGCCTTGGTGCCGGTGCGCGCCACACGCTGGTGCAGCTCGGAGCCGTACATCTTGTTCACCGAGGCTTCGTAGTTGGGGACGATGCCGCGGCTGTTCATGCTGACGATGCGCAGCGCGAAGTTGTACAGGATCTCTGCCTCGATCGCGCGGTCGGCGAACTCCAGCCGCACGGCGCCCAGATCGGGGCGCACGAAGGGCTGTGACTTGCCCTTCATCTCCTCGAGCTGGTCGTAGAGTCCGCGGCGGTACTGGATCGCGAGGCCGACGCCGGAGCGCTCAAAGTCGAGCAGCGTCATCCCGACGTACCAGCCGCGGTTCTCCTCGCCGACCATGTTCTTTGCCGGCACCCGGACGTCCTCGAAGAACGTCTCGTTGAACGGGTGCTTCCCCGCCATGTCGATGATCGGGCGGAGCGAGAGGCCCGGAGTCTTGAGGTCGATCATCATGAAGGAGATGCCGCGGTGCTTCGGCGCGTCCGGGTCGGATCGCACAAGGGCGAAGAGCCAGTCCGCGAAGTGCGCGCCGCTGGTCCAGATCTTCTGGCCGTTGACCACCCACTCGTCCCCGTCGCGCACGGCGCGCGTCTGGAGCGAGGCGAGGTCGGAGCCGGAACCCGGCTCGGAATAGCCCTGCGCCCACGCCACCTCGCCGGACAGGATGCGCGGCAGATGCTCCTGCCGCTGCTCCTCCGTGCCGTGGACGATCAGCGTGGGGCCCATCATGGAGACGCCCATGCCGCCCACGGCGGGGGCGTTCGCCTGCGCCATCTCCGCGTTGAAGATGAACTGCTCCATGTAGGACAGCCCGGCGCCGCCGTACTGCTTCGGCCACGCGGGGGCGATCCAGCCGTGCTCGGCCAGGGCGTCCGCCCAGTCCTTCGCGGCCGCGCGCACCACGGGGTCGTCCGACTTGCGGTCGGCCTGCCAGCCCGCAGTCTCCTCCACGCTGTCCGCGCCCTCGCTGTTGCGGTAATGCTCCGGGAGCCGCTCGCGGATGAACTGCTGCACCTGTGCGCGGAACGCAGCCTGCTCGGTTGAGTCGCCCCAGTCCATACCGTCCTCCGAGGTGCCGCGTGGGCGGCGTGCATACGCGGTACGACCACCTCTCGGCGGTCGCCGCGGAACGTCCGAACCTACCGGGAACTATCGAGCGAACGCCCCCGCCGGTCAACGAGCGAAGTGCCTAGCGCCACCGATCTTGACCCGCCGTCCGCCGAGGAAAATGATGGTGGGACAAGACATTGCGAGTGCGTGTGACGCTTTCGTTAGGGTAGGTTACTCGATGTCGAGGCTCTCCCTATTCGCCGCTGCGACAGAGAAGGAGCAGCCGATGCGCTTCGGCAGTCGTAAGGATGACGACGGGCGGGCCAGCGAGGTCATTCCGGCCTCTCGATCCGCGGTCGAGGTAGCCCCTCAGCCGGTGATCCCTTCGAAGCGGCTTCAGCGCGTAGCGGAGCACTTCCACACGCAGGCCGAGCTCCTGAGCACGATGCGCCAGGAGTTCGAGTCTGAGATGGAGCCGCTGCACGAGCTGCTCGTGCACCAGGCCAACACCATGCAGCGCATGCTCACCAACCTCGAAGAGCGCCTGCGCCCCCTGAACGAGTACGCCGACGGCGAAGAGGCCAACCTCGACGCCCTCGAGCACCGCATGAACGAGTCGGGCTCCGACCACGTGGCCCGGTCGTTCGCGGAGTACCTGGCAGACCAGCGCGCCCGCATCTCCGGCACGCGCACGCAGATCGACCAGCAGCGCATGCCGTTCCTGCAGTACGGCGAGGAGCAGCGCGACACCGTTGAGGTTGCCCTGTCTCGCTTCGATGCGGACATGGAAGCACTGGAGACGAACCTCGCCGAGCAGCGCAAGGTCATGCTCCGGATGCTCGACTCCATGCGCTCGGAGACCTTCACCGCGGTGAAGGAGTTCCTGATGTCGCGCCAGGAGGCGTTGGCTGCCCTCGCGCAGTCCGGCTCCACCGACCCGGCGGAGATCGGCCGGTCCGTCCAGCAGCTCCGCCGCGCGCTGGAGCCGATGGCGGACGCGCCGCAGGTGCGCCCCGTGCTGGAGCGCGTGGACGCGGCGGATCGCCGTCTCGTCTCGGCGGCCCCGGTCGCCCAGCGGCCCCGCATGGTGCCGCCGGTGGACGCGCCCCCCGCGCCGCTGCGGGAGCTCACCCCTGAGGACGGCGACGAGGCCACCGCCTAACGTCCGAGGTCGCCCCTCGGCGAGCCGCAGACTTCATCGAGCCCCCGCCGAGTCACTTGTGCGGGGGCTCGATGCGTGTCGGGCGCCGGCGGATCGAGGGTGGCGTCAGCCCGCGGCTCGGACGGTCGAGTTGGCGCGACCGGCGTGAAGCTCAGAACCCTCGCCCACGCAGTGGGAGAGGGCAGGGTGAGGGTCTGCGTTCGGCGCGGCTGACGATGGGCGGCGGCGAGCGCTAGGGCCGCGGCGGCTCGCCGATGACGTGGCCGCGCGAGAGGTCGAGGACGCTCTCGGGCGAGACTTCCAGTTCGAGTCCGGAGATGTCGAGTGCGCGACCGTCCTCGACTTCGCGCTTGAGGGCGTCGAGGCGCTCCTCGCGCTTCTCGCGGGCGTCCTTCGTCAGCTCCAGCTCCTCCGCGAGGCGGTCGCGGAGGACGCGCTCCGGGGCGTCGGACACGCCGGGCACGCGCGCCTCCACCACGCGCGACAGGAACGAGTAGCGCGTCCCGCCGAGGTAGTGGAGTGGCCGCGTCTCCTCCGGCCCCAGCAGCCAGCCGTCATCGAAGGACGCCGGGTCCACCTGCACCGCGCTCACCAGCGCGACGAACAGGATGTGGTCGCCCAGCGGCATCACCTCGACCACCGCGCACTCCACCCACGCCGCGCAGGCCGCCAGCAGCGGTGCGGTGGCCTTCATCGGGCCGAAGGTCTCCAGCTGCGTCGCGTCGATCTTGTCCACGCGGTCGCCGTGCAGCGAGCCCAGGTACTGCACGTGGTGCAGGAGCGGCCGCGTCGGGAAGTTGAGGACGAACTCCTGGGAGTGCTTGATCAGCTCTGCCGTGTGCCGCGACTGCTCCACGGCGATCGCCACCATCGGCGGGTCGACGGAGACCGGCATGTGCCACGCGAGCGGCATCACGTTCGCCTGCCCGCGGTACGACGAGGTGACGAGCACCACGGGTCCGCCGAGTAGCAACCGGGCGGCGGCGGCCCTCGGTCGTTCTTCGACGTGCTCGGGGGCGGGGCGGATCAGCGGGTCGTTGGTCACGAGGGTGAGTATAGGCGCACCGTCGCGTCCTCCGGCGGGATCGCAGTGCGGGGTCGGCAGTAGAATGCGGCAACGCATCGGCGCCGCGGCGTATGCCGTGCTCGTCGAGGAAGGAACGCCGCGTGGGACTCTTGCGGTTGCTGCTGGCGCTCTCGGTCGTCCTCGGCCACGCGAGCAACCACACCATCTACGGCTTCGAACTCATCAACGGTGCATTCGCCGTCGAAGCATTCTTCATGCTCTCCGGCTTCTATATGGCGCTCGTACTCGATCACACGTACCGAGGTGCTGACGCGTACTGGGTGTTCATCCAGAACCGGGTCATGCGCCTGTATCCGATGTACTGGCTGATCCTGATCCTCATGATCCCGCTGGTGCTTATCGGCTCGTGGTACGTCGAGCTGCCGCAGCCCCGGCCCGACGTCATCGTGAATTACACGTTCCTCATCCCGGAGCTCCTCGACTTCCCGTCGGTGCTGCTGCTGCTGGTCTCGCAGCTCACGTTCTTCGGCCAGGATCTCGTCTACTTCATGATCGTCGAGTCGAGCGGCATGTTCGGGATCTGGGACGCCGCGCTGCACCCGAACTGGGTGGCCACGGGGCTGCCGCTGTTCCGGTACCTGTTCGTGCCGCAGGCCTGGTCGCTGAGCATGGAGATGCTCTTCTACCTGCTGGCGCCCATGCTCGTGCGCCGCAGCACGGTCACGATCGCCGTGCTGACGGCGCTCTCAATCGGGCTGCGGCTGTGGATGGGGTACTCGACCGACCTGCTCGCGCACTCGTCGTGGATGTACAAGTTCGTTCCGATCGAGTTCTGGACGTTCACCCTCGGCATCCTGATGTACCGCGCGTATCAGGTGTTCGAGGCGCGCGACTATCCGCTGAACTGGTCGATCGGCGCGCTGGCCGCGCTGCTCGGTGTCGGACTGTTGGCCGTGTACATCCCGTTCATGAACGGGCGGCCGCTCTTCGTGGTGATCGCGGTCCTCGTGCCGCTCGCGTTCCCGATCTTCAATCAGCAACGCGAACTCGGTCCGACGCTGCGGCGCGCGATCCGCATCGACCGCTTCGTGGGCGACCTGAGCTATCCCGTGTACATCTCGCACATCTTCGTCCTGGTCGGTCTGTACACGTTGTTCCCGCGCACCCTGCCCAGCCTTGGCGCGCACCTGACCCCGGTGTTCGTGATCACCAGTCTGGTGTTCGCCGCGGCGCTCGTGAAGTTCGTGGGTGATCCGATCGATCGGATTCGCGCCCGCAACCGCGATCGCCTGGGTGCCGATGTTGATCGCGCGGCGCGGCGTCGCGAGACGCGCGCCGATCAACGGCGCGGGAAGCGAACAGCCGGCGCCGGTAGGTAGCGCGTGCTGAGCGTCGAGCAGCCCGAGGGCTGACGGCGCCGTCTCACGGATGAGGCGGCGGGAGCGAACGCGATGGACGAGGTCACCCGGTCGCATTCAGGCATCGCCGCGTTCGTCCGCCGCGAGTGGCCGCACTGGTTGCTGATCGTCGCGTTGTTCGTCGCGTCCGCGTGGGCGTGGAATCGCGTCACGCTGCCGATCCCCACGCACTGGAACATCCGTGGCGAGGTGGACGGCCACGGCGGCCGTTTCGAGGGTCTGCTGCTGGTGCCGCTCATCGCGGTCGGCCTCTATGCGTTGCTCCTCGTCCTGCCGCGCATCGACCCGGCCCGCGCGAACTACGCGTCCTTCACCGGGGCATACACGGTGATACGTGCCACGTTCGCGCTGCTCACGGCGGGTCTGCACGCGGTGCTGCTCGCGACGGCGCTGGGCTACCCGGTCGACGCGGGGCGGTGGATCCCCGCGGGCGTCGGCCTGATGTTCGTGGTGCTGGGTAGCGTGCTGGGGAAGGTGCGCCCCAACTACTTCGTGGGCGTGCGGACACCGTGGACGCTGGCGAGCGCGAAGTCGTGGGAGCAGACACATCGCGCGGGCGGGCGGGTGTTTGTCCTCGCGGGCCTCGGGATGGTGCTGGCCGCGCTGCTGATGCAGCCGTGGTTCTTCGCGGCAGTCGGGCTGCTCAGCGGCGGCGCGCTGGTGTGGCTGCTCTACTACTCGTACGCCGTCTGGCGCACCGACCCCGATCGGGTGCCCGTCACGGGCACGCTCCCTCCACGCGAGGGCCGCTAGCGCACCGGTCGAACCGGGGCGAGGCTACCGACCCGCCTCGCGAATGAGGTGGCGATCGGCGACCTCTGCGGGGAGGTACTCGCGCCCGCACTGGTGACAGACGAAGCCCATGGCGAGCCTGTCGTCCTCCATCACGTCCGGCCCGCGCCAGCGCGGCTGCAATGTGTGGCCGATGCACTCGCGCAACGGCGCCTGCCGGCGTGTCTCGCGGAAGGTGGGCTTCACGGCTCCGAAGATCGCGGTCAGCACGGACATCGGTAGGCTCCTCGCAGCTGTGCGCGAGAGCGTAGCGCGCCCGGGCCGCCCTGTGAACGCCGGCTAGCCCTGCCCACCGAGGGTGCGGACGGAGGCGTCGCTGCAGATCTCCTGCGCCTCCAGGGCGCTCAGTTCCCGGTGGCAGCCCTCGCAGACATAGCCGTCCGACTCGGGGCGGGGGCGGAGCGCCATGTGTGGGCAGTCGGCCGCGCGGTCGACCAGGTGGCGGATGCGGACACCTTCGGTGAACGGGTCTGAGTTCGTCATGCCGTGCCTCCCTTGGCAGGCAGTCCATTGGGACAAGAGACTACGACGAATGTGATGAGCGGCGCGTGTTGTGCGGCACAATCCCCCACGGTGTGCAGGGGATTCGCCGAGGTTTGACCGGCGCGCGAAGGCTGCGGTAGGTTCTCATAGAACATACGTACCGAACGTGTGTCTCTATTCGGGAGCCGCGCCGATGACCACCCTCGAACGACCCACCAGCACGATCGCGGAGGTCATCGAGGCCCTGCGCGCCGACCCGCGCCTCGCGCCGAACTTCGTGGCGTGGCACACCCTGCCGCCCGAGGAGGCGCGGTACGCCGCGTGGCCCGCGCCGCTCGACCCGCGCATCGTGCAGGCGCTGGGGCGTCGAGGCATCGACGCGCCGTATACGCACCAGGCGGCGGCGATCGCGGGCGCGCTCGCCGGTCGCGACCAGGTGATCGTCACGCCCACGGCCTCCGGCAAGACGCTCTGCTACACGGCGCCGGTGCTGCAGGCGATCCTCGACGACCCGCAGGCGCGCGCGCTGTACCTCTTCCCGACGAAGGCGCTGGCGCAGGACCAGCTGAACGAGTTGCATGGCATCGTCACCGAGGCCGAGCTCGATGTGCGCGCCTTCACCTACGACGGCGACACCTCGCCCAACGCGCGGCGGGCGGTGCGCACCGCCGGGCACGTGGTGATCACGAACCCCGACATGCTGCACACGGGCATCCTGCCCCACCACACGAAGTGGGTGCGGCTGTTCGAGCACCTCCGCTACATCGTGATCGACGAGCTGCACACGTATCGCGGCGTCTTCGGCTCGCACGTCGCCAACGTGCTGCGCCGGCTGCTGCGGATCTGTCGCTTCTACGGCTCGGAGCCGATCTTCATCTGCTGCTCCGCGACGATCGCCAATCCGCAGGAGCTGGCGTCGAAGCTCATCGGCCGTCCGGTCGACCTCGTCGATGACAACGGTGCGCCACGCGGGCCGCGCACGATCGCGCTGTACAACCCGCCGGTGGTGAACAAGGAGCTGGGCATCCGCAAGGGCGTCGTGAACGCCACCGTCGATGTCGCCTCGAGGCTGCAGGAGGCGGGCGCGCAGACGATCGTCTTCGGCGGCAGCCGCACGCGCGTCGAGGAGCTGACGCAGTACCTCCGCGAGGTGCGCCACGGGGCGTACCCGGACGCGGGTGCTGACCTGGTGCGCGGCTACCGCTCCGGCTACCTCCCGCAGGAGCGTCGCGAGATCGAGGCCGCGCTGCGCGAGGGACGGCTGCGCACCGTGATCGGCACGAACGCCCTCGAGTTGGGCATCGACATCGGCGGGCTGGATGCGGCCGTACTCGCGGGCTACCCCGGCACGATCGCCAGCCTGTGGCAGCAGATGGGCCGCGCGGGGCGGCGGCACACGCCGTCGCTCGCGATCCTCGTCGCCTCCTCGTCGCCGCTCGACCAGTACGTCGTGGCGCACCCGGAGTACCTGCTCGGCGAATCGATCGAGGCGGGGCTGATCGACCCGGACAACCCGATCGTCGCGGTGGAACACGTGAAGTGCGCCGTCTTCGAATTGCCCGTCGAGGCGCGCGAGCACGTCGACCTCGGCCCACGCACCTCGGCGCTGATCGAGGCGCTGGACGAGACGGGCATGGTGCACCGCGCAGGCGACCGCACCTACTGGAGCAGCGAGGCGTTCCCCGCGCAGGAGGTATCGCTGCGGCAGGGCGCGGAACAGAACGTCGTGATCATCGACAGCGGCCCGCCGGCGCGCGTCATCGGCGAGATCGACCGTCCGAGCGCCATGACGCTGGTGCACGACGAGGCGATCTACGTGCACGACGGGCGGCAGTACCACGTCGACTACCTCGACTGGGAGGAGTTGAAGGCGTACGTCCGCCGCGTGGACGTGGACTACTACACGGACGGTCACCTCGCGGTCGACCTGAAGGTGATCGATGAGTGGGACACCACCGCCGAGGAGGGCGCACGCCACCCAGTGGTGCGCGGGCACGGCGAGGTGGCCGTCACGTACCTCGCCACGCTGTTCAAGAAGATCCGGCTGCACACCCACGAGAACATCGGCTGGGGCAAGATCCGCCTGCCGCAGGACGATCTGCACACTGGCGCGTTCTGGGTCGCGATCGAGAAGGGCCTCGACGGCGTGACGGACGTCGAGGGCGCGCTGCAGGGCGTGGGCGCGCTGCTGCGCAACGTCGCGCCGATGCTGCTGATGTGCGATCCGCGCGACCTGCATCTCTCCACGCAGGTGCGCTCGCCGCACACAGGCCTGCCGACGATCTTCCTGTGGGAGTCGATCCCCGGCGGTGTCGGCTTCGGGGAGCGTCTGTTCAACGAGACTGCCCGCCTCGTGGAGATCGCGCGCGGGCTCGTCGATGAGTGCGGTTGCTACGAAGGCTGCCCGGGGTGCGTCGGCCCCGCCGCCGCGCCCGGAGCCGGGACGAAGGCGAGCGCGCAGGCCGCGCTGCGCATCCTCGCCGCTTCGCTGCGCGATGAGCCCGCGCCCGCCGCGGGGCTGCGCGAGGCGTCTGCGTGACCACCATCGAGGCCCACAGGTCTGATCCGGACGGCGCGGGTATCCCGCGCTTCGTCCGAGGAGAGGGCCCGGACCCCGCACTGCGCGATCGGTTGCGCGCGCTCATTCGCGAGATCGAGACGCGCGCGCCTCGTCCGCTGGGCCCGCCGGTGCCGTCCTACGTCCCCGCCGTCGGCGGCGGGTTGCACGCCCGCGACGTCTACCCGCACGAGGATGTGCGCGGCGAGATGCTGCGGGAGCCACGCCGCGGCGGTCCGGTCGCGCTCGAGGCGCTGCCCGGAGCGTCCCTGCGCGTGACCGCCAGCGGCACCTGCGTGGTGCGCGAGGTTCGCCGCCCGCTCGCCGCGCCCGCCGACCTGGTCGCCACCGGCGAGGCCTTCGACCTCGGTGATCTGCCGGGCGTCATCGGCGCGCCGCTGGTACGCCTCGCGCCGGACGCGGAGCTGGAGGACGCCGCGCTCGAAGACCTGCTGTTCCTCGACATCGAGACGACGGGCCTCGGCGGTGCGGGGGCGATGGCGTTCCTCGTCGCCACGGGCCACGTCGAAGGTCGCGGGGACGCGGCGGAGTTCGTGCTGCGCCAGTACATCGCGCCGTCGCCGCCTGCGGAGGCGTCGCTGCTGGAGGCGCTGATCGAGGACGCCGGCGTCCGCAACGGCAACGCCCGCACCGCTGATCCCGTGCTCGTCACGTACAACGGCCGCATGTTCGACGCGCCCATGCTGGACGGACGCGCCACCATGCACCGCCAGCGCGGCGGCTTTGATGCGCTCCGCCACCTCGACCTGCTGATGCCCGCGCGCATCGCCTACCGCGGGCTGCTGCCGTCCTGCCGCCTGGTGGAGATGGAGTATGCGCTCCTCGGCATGACGCGCCCGCCGTCCGAGGCCTCCGGGGCCGAGGCGCCCGGGTGGTACTTCCGCTTCCTGCGCACGGGCGACGCGCGGATGCTCATCCCGATCATCGAACACAACGAGCGCGACGTCGTGGCGCTGGCCGCGCTCACGGGGCGCCTGGCGGCGCTCGCGGAGGGCCACGCGGCGGCAGTGCCGACGCAGGGCGTGCACGCGCTCGCGGCCGGACGGCTGTTGGCGCGGCGCGGGGAGCAGGAGGGCGCGCGGGCGCACCTCGAACGGGCCGTGGCGACGCTGGCCGGTTCGCCGCGCGAGGGCGCGCGGGAGGTCGAGGCGATGATGCGCCTCGCGACGCTGCACAAGTCCGCCGGCCGCCGCGACCTCGCCGCGCCGCTGTGGCACGCGGTGGTCGAGCGGCCCGGTGCCCCAGCGCAGCGCGCGTACCAGGAGTTGGCGATCTACTACGAGCGCCACGCGCGCGATCTCCCCGCCGCGCTTGCGATCATCGAGCAGGCACTGGAGCACGCCGCGTCACTGGTGCGCCTCGACCGCGAGCGAGGCACGCGGTGGCGCGATGCCCTGCTGTTACGAAGGACTCGGGTACACTCACGCATGACGCGGTCATCGTCCGAGCGCTGATTTCACCCGACTGCCGGACCGCTCCCGCGGACAGGAATCACATGCTCCGCACTCCGTCGCGGCGCGGCCTCGGCCTCGTCGTCGCCTCCGTGATCCTCGCGCTGGCCTGGGGCGCTTCGATGCCCCCGCCCGCCGCTGAGGCGACGACACGCGTGGAGCTGATCCGCACCGGCGGTGCTGCCGATGCCGAAGCCCTTCTCGCTGCCCTCGGCGGTGTCGTCGAGCTCGAGAGCGCCGACCGCATCCAGGCGCGTGTTCCCGCAACGGCGCTGCCCACGCTGCACCGCGCCACGCGCCTCGTGCAGCTCGACCAGCCGGGCGTGTTCGTGCCGCTGCAGGCGCTCGCCGCCAGCACGCTGGTGGGCGCGGACCAGTGGGTCGAAGGCGGCCTGACCGGTCGCGGCGTGAAGGTCGCCATTCTCGATACCGGCTTCGCGGGCTACGAGGAGGCGCTGGGCACCACGCTCCCGAACGCCGTGACCACGCGATCGTTCCGCGCCGACCGCGCCGTCGAGGGCAGCACGGATCACGGCCGCCGTGCCGCCGAGATCATCAGCAGCATCGCGCCCGGTGCGGACCTCTACCTCGTCACGTTCTCGACGGTCACGGAGATGTCGGCCGCGGTCGACTACCTCGTCGCGCAGGGCGTGGACGTCGTGTCGTACTCGATCGGCTACATCCACAACGGCCCGGGCGATGGCAGCGGCAGCGTTGACCGCGTTGTGTCGAGGTCACTCGGCAGCAACATGGCGTGGGCCGTGGCCGCGGGGAACTGGGCGCAGCAGCACTGGGCCGGCACCTTCCGCGACGACAACCGCGACGCGATCAACGAGTTCCGGCCCGGCGTGCAGCAGCTCACGCACTACTTCAACGGCGGCGATCTGGTCAGCGTCTCGCTGCGCTGGGATGACCAGTGGGGCGCCGCGTGCGCTGACTACGATCTCGAACTGTTCTCGCCCAGCGGGGCGCTCGTGCGGGCGTCGCGCGACCTGCAGGACTGCTCTGGCAACCCCATCGAGTCGATTCAGGTGCTGGCGACGGAGCCGGGCAACTACGGCGCCCGCGTGATCCGAGGCAACTCGGCGCCCCCCCGTCGTCTCGACGTTGTCTTCGTCGGTTCGCCGGATCGAGGTGTGGGGATCAACATCCCGGTGC
>CANKAU010000033.1 GCA_947479915.1 Chloroflexota bacterium | reverse complement strand
CGCGGGGGCCGGGGCGAGCGCGGCGGGACCGGCGGCCGTCACGGGGCCGACCGGGCCGACCGCGGCCGGGGCGGCGGAGGCGACCGAGGCCGACGTAGCCGCGGCACGCGCGGGCGTCGCGGAGCCCGTGGGCGTCGCGGTCGCGGTCGTGGACGGGCTGCTCGGAGGGGGCGTCGTGGTCGGGGTCGTCGAGGTCGCAGCGGGCTCAGCGGTAGCGGAAGCCGCGGAGGGGGCGTCAGCCGTCGCGCCCGTCCGCTTCGGCGGCGCGCAGCCGACAACGAGGACGGCGATCACGGCCGCAAAGAGAGCAACCACTCGAAGTGACACGCGACCCTCGATCCCTGCGGCGGACGATCGGGCGCGCCGAACGCCCGGACGATTTATATCAGGAGCGGCGCTCAGGCGCGTGCCGCGAGCGCCCGCGGTCAGGCGGTCGCGGGACCGCGCGGCCCGTCGACGAACGGCAGCGCGACCACGGCCGCCGGCTGCGGGACGCCGTCCGTGTCCACCTCGACGCGTTCGAGGTGTGGCGGGAGGTAGGCGACGGCGATGCCGTTGCCCAGCACGGGCGAGTACGCGGCGTTGACGCAGGCGCCCACGTCCGCGCCACCCGCGGATACGCGCGAGCCGCGCTTCGCGAGCCTCGGTCCGTCGAGGCGGAGGCCGCGCAGCACCCGCTCCAGCGGTGCACCGGCACGGAGCGCGCGGAGGCCGGCCGCCCCCGGGAAGTCGCGCGGCCCCTCGGGTCCGTCGAGGTCCACGAGCGCGTCGAGGCCCGCGTGGAACGGCGTGGCCGGGACGGGCGTCTCGGTGGGAGCCTCGATCAGTCCGGCCTCAAGGCGCATCACGTCGTAGGCGGCGAGGCCCGCCGGTTCGATCTGCATCGTCATCGCCTGCTCCCAGAGGTGCTCGCCGACCTCCGGGGAGACGAGGAACAAGTACCCGTCCTCGCCGATCTCGCCGTGGTGGGCGACCAGCGCGCGGAAGCCGCCCAGCAGCATCTCGTGTGCCTCGCCCAAGGGGACGGCGGCGGGGATGGTGGGGCCGACAACGCCCGCGAGCATCTGCTCCGAGCCCGGCCCCTGCACGGAGAGCAGGACGGACTCCTCCAGGCGGTCGCGCACGACCACGTCGTCATCGGGGCGTACGGCGGCCGCAACGTCCTCGTACAGGCGCACCTGCGCGCGCGGGCCGGTGATGACGAGCCAGCGACCGGGGTCGCCTCCCTCGCCCGCAATGTGGCACAGGGTCGGGATGTCGAGGATCGAGCCGTCCTCGCGACAGGCCACGGCGCGCGTGATCGTGCCGGGCGGAATGCGGCGCGCGTCCGTCGCCAGCACGCGCGCGAGCACCTCGGCGGCCCGTTCGCCGGTCACGTAGAACCGGCCGAGATGCGAGCGATCGAAAATCACCGCTCGCTCGCGGGCGGCCTCCTGCTCGTCGTAGACGCCGCGGAACCACAGCGGGACGGTGAACGAGTGCACCGGCGCGGGGTGCCACCCACCCTTCAGGTGCATGGGCGCGAGCGGCAGGACATTGGTGCGTAGTGGCGGGTCGTGGGCCAACTCGTGGCCGTGGCCCTGCGCGTGGTCGTGGGCGTGTTCGTGCGCGCCGTGGTCGCCGTCGGGCTGGATCACCGGAAGGAAGTCGAAGGTCACCAGCGGGCCACTTCTAGGCCCCGAGGGCCGGCTCGTCCACCCATTTGCGGAAGCCCTCGGGGGTGCGGGTCATGCGACCGACGCCGGGGTAGGCGCCGTGGGTGTACATGATCAGCGCCCCGGCCTCGACGCACTCGTCCATGAGGCGGCGCTTCGTGTCGAGCGAGACGAGCGGCAGCGTGTCGAAGCTGCTCACCCACGCGGTGCGCTCCAGCTGCGCGCGGTGCTGCGCCATATCGCCGAGGTACACGCCCCACTCCTGCCCGGAGCGAATGACGACCGTGCTGTGCCCGGCGGTGTGCCCCGGCGCCGGCACGAACGTCAGCTCATCGGTGATCTTGCGCTCGCCCTCGACGAGGTCGAGGTGGTCGACGATCGGGTCGAGGTTGCGCGCGAAGTAGGTGCCGCGGGTGCGCTCATTCGGGTGGTTCGCGTCGTCCCACTCGGTCGCGCTCATCACGTAGGTCGCGTTCGGGAAGGTCGGCACGAAGCGCTCTGCGCCGCCGCTGCTGTCGACGACGGTGTTCCAGCCGCAGTGGTCGAAGTGCAGGTGCGTGTTCACGACGACGTCGATGTCCGCCGGGGCGACGCCGAGCGCGGCGAGCGAGGTGAGCAGCGTGCCGTCCTCGGCCGGGGTCGCGACCTCGCGGTCGCCGGGCTTGCCGCCGACGCCCGTCTCGATGAGGACATTCTTGCCCTGCGATCGCAGCAGCACGCAGTTCAGCGCCAGCGGGATGCGGTACCGCTCGTCCATCGGCGGCGCCTGTCGCTCCCACATGACGCGCGGCACGAGGCCGAAGACCGCGCCGGCGTCCTGCCAGAACGATCCGTCATTCACGACCGCGAGGTCGATGCTGCCGATCTTGAACCGCGCACCCGAGGGAATGGTCATGCCGCCGCCTTCTGGGACGAGGATGCCACGTCGTGTTCGCTGGCGCAGCGCGCCCGCGCCCGAGCGTCCGGTCAGGCGGGCCGGGCGGCCCAGCCCCGACCCCCTTCCCGGCGCGGGAAGGGGGTGAGATCCGACGGGGCGCGCCCCTCGGGGTCCCCGGGGTGAGCGCCTGCCTACTTCGCGCCGACGCCTTCCCAGCGGTAGCCGCCCTCGACGCGGCGGACGTAGCCGAGCGTGAGGATCGGGAAGTGCCCGCCGGTGACCATTGCCCCACGGTCGGCGGCCAGCGCGCTGATCTTGCCGCGCGAACGAGTGGACTCCGCCGGGTCGAGGTCGACGCCCGGGATCCAGTCGTGGTGCTCGAAGTGAACGGGGTGGTGTGCCGCGTCGCCCACGATCAGCACCTCGGCCCCCGCGGACGAGACGATGAACGAGGTGTGCCCGGGGGTGTGGCCCGGCGTGGCGATCGCGCTGATGCCGGGGAGCACCTCGACATCACCGTCGAACGTCTTGATGTGACCAGCGGCCTGGATCGGGACGGTGTGGTACGCGGCGGTCTTCGTGCGGTCGTCATCCTTCGGCGCGCCGTTGAGCCAGTAGTCCAACTCCCGCGCGGCGACGTGGTACGTAGCGTTCGGGAAACTCAGGGTGTCAGCGCCGTCTGCGCCCTTCACCACGTTCCAGCCGATGTGGTCGCCGTGCAGGTGGGTGTGGATGACGTCCGTGATCTCGCCCGGGTTCACGCCCGCCTCGGCGAGCCGGAGGTCCAGCTCGCCGCCGCCCAGGATGCCCATCGCCTTCGCCGGGGCGCCGAAACCGGAGTCGACGAGGACTTTCCGCCCGCCGCCGCTGATCAGGAACGTGCCGAAGTTGAACGGGACGCCCTCGTCCGGGCCGGCGATGCCGAGGGCGGCCGTCCAGAGTGCCGGGTCGACGCCGTTGAAGAACCCGCCGAGCGCCCGCTCCGGGGCCCCGTCCGACAGCGCGATGATCTCCTGGTTGCCGACGGTGAACTTCTCGAAGAGCCGGGACATGGGGCCTCCTGCGGGGGACTGGCTGCGGGTGTTCGGAGAGGCGCGAGGTGCGCCGATCGGCGGCCAGCATAACCGTGCTTGCCGGGCCGTTTCAGGCAATCCTATGATTCGGGCCACTCCGGAGGCGTCGCGCGACGCCTCGAAGCCCTCGCACGGCGCAGCAAGGAACCTCCCAATGGCGACCCCGACCGCGTTTTTTGAAGGCCAGTTCGTCCCGCTCGAGCAGGCGAACGTGAACATCATGACCCACGCCTTCAACTACGGGACGGCGGTATTCGAGGGCATCCGCGGCAACTGGAACGAGGAGCAGGGCCAGCTCTACCTCTTCAAGGTGCGCGAGCACATCCAGCGCATCCGCCAGAGCGCCAAGATCATGCGCATGGCGATCCGCTACACCGACGACGAGCTCTGCGACTTCGTGCAGCAGGTCGCCGAGAAGAGCGGCTACCGCGAGGACGTCTACATCCGTCCGATGGTCTACAAGTCCACGAAAGCCGTGGGCGTGCGCATGCACAACCTGGACGACGAGTTCCTGCTCTTCGTCACGCCGTTCGGTGCCTACCTGGACCCGGACGCCGGCGCACGCTGCATGACCTCGTCCTGGCGGCGCGTGGACGACACCTCGATCCCGGCGCGCGCGAAGGTCACGGGCATCTACGTGAACAACGCGATGGCGAAGACCGAGGCGAACCTCAACGGGTTCGACGAGGCGATCATGCTGAACAACGACGGCCACGTGTCGGAGGGCTCCGGCGAGAACATCATCATGCTGCGTAACGGCAAGCTGGTGAGCCCGGCTCCGAGCGACAACATCCTTGAGGGCATCACGCTGGACACGGCGCTCGCGCTGGCCAAGACGCACCTCGGGCTGGACGTGGAGCGCCGCTCCATCGACCGCACGGAGCTGTACATCGCCGACGAGCTGTTCATGACGGGCACGGCGGCGCACGTCACCCCGATCACCGAGGTCGACCGCGTCCCGGTCGGCACCGGCAAGGTGGGCGTGGTCTCGAAGCAGATCCAGGACCTGTACTTCCAGATGATCACCGGCCGCATGCCGCAGTACCTCGACTGGCTGACGCCGGTATTCAAGGACGCCGCTGTCGGCGCCAAGGCCTAGCCACCCTCGACGCCGCAAGGCGCCAAGGTCAGCGCGGGGAAGGGGCCGAGAGGCCCCTTCTTCGTGTCTGATAGGCAGGCGGGCGGCGAGGCGAGGGCCTCTACCGCTGGCTTCGGTACACTGGACGATGAGGCGCGCCGCGCCTCACGGCGCTGCATTTCTCAGGTGGCATCGAGTGTTCTACCAGCCTCCGCGTGCGCTCGGCCTGATGGTCGGCGCGGTGCTCATCGCGTGGTCGATCGGCATCGCGGCGCTGCTGGTGCTCGGCATGCTCGGCCAGCCGTTCGGGCTGCTCACGCTCGGCACGTCGGCGGTGATCGCGGCGTGCCTCGGCATTGCCGGGGTGTTCGCGTACTGGACCTACTCGTTGGCGACGCTGTCCTACTCGCTCGACCGGAACGGGCTCGTGATCCGCTGGGGCATCCTGCGACAGGTGATCCCGCTCGGCTCCATCGAACGCCTCGTGCCGGGGACCTCGGTCGGGGTGCCGCAGGTGCAGGGCGTGTCGTGGATGGGCTACCACATCGGCCGCGCGGAGATCGCGCGCATCGGCAATGTGCTGTTCTACTCGACGCACCAGACGCCGGAGCAGGTGCTCTACGTCATGACGACCGAGCGCAACTACGCGATCTCGGTGCCCGACCCGGCTGCGTTCGCCCGCCAGATCCAGGTGCGCCAGGACCTGGGCCCCACGGCCGAGGTCACCCACCACGTGGAGCGCGCGCTGTCCTCGCTGCAGGGGTTCGGGGAGGATCGCCTGGGGTGGATCCTCGCGGCGGCCGCGCTCGGCGTGTGTGCGCTGGCGTGGCTGTTGCTCGCGTTCCAGTACGGCGGCCTGCCGGAGACGGTGCACGTGTTCTTCCCGCCCGCCGAGGTGAACCCGCTGTCCGACACCAACCCGCGCGGCATCCTGATCACGGTCCCGCGCGCGGCGACGATCGTGCTCGCGGCCGACCTCATCGTCGGCGTGGTCATGTATGCGTGGGACCGCACCGTGGCGAGGCTGGTGCTGGGCGCGGGCATCGCCGTGCAGGCAGGCTTCCTCGTCGCGCTGCAGCTGGCGATCTGGCGCGCATGAAGCAGCTCCGATGAACTTCGACGCGATCGTCGTGGGCGCCGGGCCGGCCGGCAGCACGGCCGCGCGCGGCATCGCGGCCGCCGGGGGCCGGGTGCTGCTGCTGGATCGCGCGAAATTCCCGCGCGACAAGCCCTGCGGCGGCGGCGTGACGGTGCGCTGCGCGGAGCTGCTCCCCTTCTCGATCGACCCGGTGGTGGAGGACGTGGTGTCACGCGCGCGTCTGCGCATGCGCGACGGCCGGGACGTCGAGCGCGACGCGGGCGGCGTGCTCACGTACATGACGCAGCGCCGCCGGCTGGACGCGTTCCTGGTCGACCGGGCGCAGGAGCAGGGCGCGGAGTTCCGTGACGGGCAGACCGTCACGGACGTGCGCCGCATCGCGGACGGCACGTACGAGGTCGCCACCCGCGATGAACGCCACACCGCACGCGTGGTCATCGGCGCGGACGGGGCGAACGGCATCGTTGGGAACCGGCTCGGGTACGCCTCGATCCCGGACGGCGCGGCGGCGCTGGAGGGGAACATCGCGTTCCCGGACGGCGTCCCGGCGCGGTTCAAGGGGAAGGTCGTCCTGAACTTCGGCTACGTCCCCGGCGGCTACGGCTGGGTCTTCCCGAAGGGCGATCACGTGAACGTGGGCGTGGGCGGCTGGAAGCACGCTGCCGGGCCTCGGCTGCGCGCCGCGTTGAACCACCTGTGCCGCCTCTACGGCCTCGACCCGGCGAGCGTCGAGGGCCTGCGCGGCCACACCCTGCCGATGGCGGCGCCCGGCATGACGATCGCCGCGCTCGGCTCGGCGGTCATCGGCGACGCGGCGGGCCTCGTCGACCCCCTGTCCGGCGAGGGCATCTACGCCGCGCTGGCATCCGGGACGGCGATCGCCCCTGCGGTGACCGACTTCCTCGCCGGCGCCACGAACGGGCTCGAGGGCTACCAGTCGACGATGCAGCGGGAACTCCTGCCGGAGAACCGCGCCTCGGCGGCGCTGCTGGAGATCTTCCAGGCGGCGCCCGAGCCGTTCATCTGGCTGATGCAGCACTCCGGCGCCTTCTGGCAGGGCGCTTGCCGCCTCGTTCGCGGCGAGGCGACCTACGAGGGGCTGTCCTACATCCTCGGCGCGCCGTCCCACGCGCTCCTCGGCCCCACGGCCGCCCTGGCGCGCCGGGTGAACCTGAAGCGTCACCCCCGGCGATGAGCGCGTTCGCGCTGCGGGAGGCGCTCGACGCGAACGATCGCGAGCGGCGACGCCTCACCCTGCTGGTCAACGACCTCGACGACCGCGCGCTGGGCGAGACGGTGCACGGCCGGTGGACGGTCGCCGCCACGCTGGCGCACCTCGCGTACTGGGATCGTTTCGCGCTCGGGCTGCTGGAGCGCTGGGCCGCCGGGGAGCCGTACGAGACGGACGGGCTGCCGCCCTGGCATGACCACGCAGTGAACGACGCGCTCCTGGACGACGCGCTGGCCCTGCCCGCCGCGGAGGCGGTGCGGCTCGCGATCGAGGCGGCCGGGGCCATCGACGCACGATTGAGCGACCTCGGAGAAGCCGCGGGCCGCCTCCTGACCGACCGGGACGCCGAGTGGCTGCTGCGGCGACACCGGCACCGGGCTGAGCACCTGGACGAGATCGAGGTCGCGCTGGGGTTGCGGGGCTGTTGACAGCCGTCCCGCGGACGCCTCAGACTGTACGAATCATGGCGCACCTGACCATCCTCACCGGCGCCCCTTCCACGACCGCGGGTCTCCGCGGCCTGCTGGTACTCGTACTTACCTAGGCGGCGCACGGCGCTCTCGCGCTGCCTGCGTCGCCCCCGCCCGCGTGTCGGGCGGTTTTCGTGTCCGGAGCATCCAACCCCGGCGTCGCCACCTGACGCCTGACGAGAAGAAGAGACACCACCGATGACCATGATGAGCGGCGCCGACATCGTCCTCGAGAGCCTGAAGCGCCTCGGCGTGGACACGGTCTTCGGCTACCCCGGCGGCGTGGTGCTGCCGCTGTACGACCGTTGGCCGGCCCACCCGGAGGTCCGCCACATCCTCGTGCGGCACGAGCAGGGCGCGGGCCACGCCGCGGACGGCTACGCGCGGGCGTCCGGCAAGCTGGGCGTGGCGCTGGCGACCTCCGGCCCGGGCGCGACGAACCTGGTCACGGCGATCACCACCGCGCACATGGACTCGGTGCCCACGCTGTTCATCACCGGCAACGTGGGCCGCGAACTGCTGGGCCGGGACGGCTTCCAGGAGGCCGACATCACTGGCATCACGATGCCGACCGTGAAGCACAACTACCTCGTCATGCGTGCCGAGGACCTCGCGTACACGTTCGCCGAGGCCGCCTACATCGCGACGACCGGGCGCAAGGGCTCGGTGCACATCGACATCCCGAAGGACGTCTTCCTGGAGCAGGCGGACTTCGTGTGGCCGGAGACGATTGAGATCCGCGGCTACCGCCCGCAGACCGTGGGCGACACCGTGCTGATCGAGGAGGCTGCCGCGATCATCAACGCGGCCGAGCGCCCGATCATCTTCGCGGGGCACGGGATCATCCTCGGCAACGCGGCGCCGGAGCTGCGCGACTTCGCCGAGAAGACGGGCACGCCTGTCCTGAACACGCTGCTCGGCCTCGGGAGCCTGCCCCCGGAGCACGCGCTGGCGTACGGGATGATGGGCATGCACGGCTCGTACTGGGCGAACCACGCCGCGAGCAACGCCGACGTGATCGTCGCGCTGGGCATGCGCATGGATGACCGCGCGCTGGGCCGCTTCGCGGACATGAACCCGACGGCGAAGGTCGTCCACGTGGACATCGACCCCGCGGAGCACGGCAAGAACATCCCGACCCATGTGCCGATCGTCGGCGACGTGAAGGTCGTCCTCGCGCAGCTCCTCGACGCGGTCGAGGTGAACAGCCACGCGGAGTGGGTGCGCTGGATCGACGACCTGCGGAACGACCACCGCCTGTCGATGAGCGTCCCGCCCGGCGAGGAGATGAGCCAGCAGCACGTGATCTCGAAGATCGCGCAGTTCATCGGCCCGGAGGCCGTCCTCACCACGGGCGTCGGCCAGCACCAGATGTGGGCGGCCCAGTTCGGCAACATCTCGCGCCCGCACCAGCTGATTACCTCGGGCGGCCTGGGCACGATGGGGTTCGAGGTGCCGGCAGCCATGGGCGCCGCGGTGGCCTGCCCCGACCGCGCCGTGTGGACGATCTGCGGCGACGGCGGCTTCCAGATGACGTTCCAGGAAATCGCCACCATGGTGGACGAGCAGCTGCCCGTGAAGATGGCGATCATGAACAACGGCTTCCTAGGCATGGTGCGCCAGTGGCAGGAGCTGTTCTACGGCAACAACTACGTCTCCGTGGCCATGTCGCAGCCGGACTTCCTGAAGCTCGCGGAGGCCTACGGGATCCACGGCATCCGGGTGACGGATCGCTCGCAGGTGGACGCGGCGCTCAAGGAGGCGGCAGCCTACCCCGGCCCCGTGATCCTCGACTTCCGCGTCGAGGCGGAAGGCAACGTGTTCCCGATGGTCCCGGCGGGCGCCTCGCTCTCGGAGACGATCGAGGAGCCGCAGCGGGTCGGGTAGACACCGCACTCACCCCCACCCTGCCCTCCCCCATCGAGGGGGAGGGGTGGGAAGTCAGAGGATCGAAGATGAAGCACACCGTTGCCGCGCTGGTCGAAGACCGCCCCGGCGTCCTGAACCGGGTCGCGTCGCTGTTCCGGCGTCGCGGCTTCAACATCGACAGCCTCGCGGTCGGAACGACCGAGGAGGCCGGGATCTCGCGCATGACGATCGTCGTCGAGGGCGCGGAGGGCATCGCGGTGCAGGTCGAGCGACAGCTCGACAAGCTGATCGATGTCGTCGCGGTCGAGGACCTGACGAACCTGGAGACCGTGTCGCGCGAGCTCGCGCTGATCAAGGTCGCCGCACGTCCTGACCAGCGGCGCGAGATCCTGGATCTGATCCAGATCTTCCGCGCGCAGGTGGTGGACGTGGCGCCGAACAGCCTCATCGTGCAGATCACGGCCGCGGGCGACACGCTGGACGCGCTGCTGGAGAACCTGCGACCCTACGGCGTCCGCGAAATGGTCCGCACCGGCGTCATCGCGCTCACTCGAGGAGCGCGGACGACGGCCGTGCCGCACGAATCCGCGGAGGCGCGCCGCTTCCACAGCGAGTCGGGCCGCCGCCCGGAGGGCGAACTGCCCTTCGTGACGGAATAGGCGACAGCGAACAGAACTCAAGACCGGACTGACGCCGGTCAGGTTGAAGGCGGTGGCCTGTGTGCCGCGGCCAGCGAGGGGGATTGGCTTGGCGAAGATCTACTACGACGCGGATGCGGATCTGAACGTCCTGAAGGGCAAGAAGGTCGGGATCATCGGATTCGGCTCGCAGGGCCACGCCCACGCGCAGAACCTGCACGACTCCGGCGTCGATGTCGCCGTGGGCCTCTACCCCGGCTCGTCCTCGTGGGCCAAGGTGCAGGCCGCCGGCATCAAGGTCGGCACCGTGGACGAGGTCGCCCGCGACTCCAACATCATCATGATGCTGGTTCCGGACCAGGTGACGAAGCAGGTCTACGACGACCACGTCGCCCCGTACATGGAGCCCGGCGACACGCTGATGTTCGCCCACGGCTTCAGCATCCACTTCAACCGCATCGCCCCGCCCGAGGGCGTGGACGTCTCGATGATCGCGCCGAAGGGCCCGGGTCACCTCGTCCGCCGCGTGTTCACCGAGGGTGGCGGCGTCCCGGCGCTGGTCGCGATCGAGCAGGACGCGACCGAGGGCGCGCTGGCTACGGCGCTGGCGTACGGCAAGGGCATCGGCGCGGCGCGCTCCGGCATCCTGGAGACGACGTTCCGCGAGGAGACCGAGACCGACCTCTTCGGCGAGCAGGCGATCCTCTGCGGTGGCCTGACGGCGATGATCAAGAACGCCTTCGAGACCCTGGTGGAGGCGGGCTACCAGCCCGAGTCCGCCTACTTCGAGACGTTCCACGAGGTGAAGCTGATCGTCGACCTGATGTACGAGGGCGGCATGGCGACCATGCGCTCCTCCATCAGCGACACCGCCGAGTACGGCGACTACACGCGCGGCCCGCGCGTCTCCCCGCCGTCCCAGAAGGCGGAGATGAAGAAGATCCTCGAGGAGATCCAGGACGGCACCTTCGCGGCCGAGTGGATCCTGGAGAACCAGGCCGGTCAGCCGCACTTCAAGGCGCTGCGCCGCCTGAACGCCGAGCACCCCGTGGAGCTCGTCGGCCAGGAAGTCCGCCGCATGATGTCCTGGCTCGAGAAGAAGTAGGCAAGACGTGACGCGCACCTCGTCCCCGGAGCACGTAGCGGTCGCCGTACGCCAGTACGGCAACGTCTGCATGCCTTCGGGGATGAGGGGAGCGGCCACGGGGCCGCTCTTCGCGTTCACGGCGCGTCGCCGCTCGGGCGCGTGTCAGTCAGAGGGACTCCCACCGGATCTGGTACTTCCTCGGCCCTCCGCCGTCTGAACCGTCAGACGGAGGGGAGGGCCGACGCAGCACCCCGATGAACCATGACGAGTACCAAGGAAGACACACGACCATGACGACCAGCGACACCGACAAGATCTATATCTTCGACACCACGCTGCGCGACGGCGAGCAGTCCGCCGGCATCGGCTTCACCATCGACGAGAAGGTGGAGATCGCGCGCTACCTCGGCCGCGTGAACGTCGACATCATCGAGGCGGGCTTCCCCGCCACCTCCCCCGGCGATCGCGAGGCGATCGCCCGCATCTGCCGCGAGGTGAAGGGCCCCGTGATCGCGGGCCTCGCGCGCGCCGTCGCCGGCGACATCGACACCGCGTGGGAGGCGCTGCGCGGCGCGGAGTCGCCACGCATCCACGTCTTCATCTCCGCGAGCGAGATCCACCTCGCGCAGCAGCTGCGCAAGAACCGCGAGGACGTGATCGAGATGGCCCGCGCCTCCGTAGCGCGCGCGAAGAAGTACGTCAGCGACGTCGAGTTCTCGCCGATGGACGCGACGCGCTCCGACCCGGAGTTCGTGTACCAGATCGTGCAGGCCGCCATCGAAGAGGGCGCGACCACGGTCAACATCCCGGACACGGTGGGCTACGCGATTCCACGTGACTTCGAGGAGTTCATCCGCAACATCCGGAAGAACGTCCCGGACATCGACAAGGCGCGCATCTCCGTCCACTGCCACAACGACCTCGGCATGTCGACGGCGAACTCGCTGGCCGGTGCGCTGGGCGGCGCCCGCCAGATCGAGGGCACCATGAACGGCATCGGCGAGCGCGCGGGCAACGCCCCGCTCGAAGAGATCATCATGGCGATCAAGACGCGGCCGGACTTCCTGCACCTGCGCACGGACGTGAACACCCGCGAACTGTACGCGGTGAGCAAGCTCGTGGAGCGCGTCTCCGGCATGGCGCTGCAGCCGCACAAGGCGGTCACCGGTAAGAACGCCTTCCGCCACTCCAGCGGCATCCACCAGGACGGCGTCCTGAAGATGCGCCAGACCTACGAGATCATGGACCCGTCCGACATCGGCATCCCGGCGGGCTCCTCGATCGTGCTGACCAAGGTGTCCGGCTCGCACGGCGTGCGTTCGCGCCTCGCCGACCTGGGTGTGCACCCGACCGACGAGGAGTTCGCGCGCATCTTCGAGGCGTTCAAGGACGTCGCCGACGCGAAGGACGAGGTCGACGACCGCGACCTGATGGCGATCCTGGGCGAGCAGACGCAGATCAAGGTGGAGGACGCCTGGACGCTGGACCTGGTGCAGGTCTCCGGCGGCGACCACAGCGCCCCGACCGCCTCGGTGCGGCTGGTGGACGCGGCGGGCGAGTCGCACATGGACGCCGCGATCGGCACTGGCCCGGTCGATGCGATCTACAAGGCCATCAACCGTGTCACCGGCGCGGACAACACCCTGACCGAGTTCAGCGTGAAGTCCGTGACGGAGGGCATCGACGCGCAGGGCGAGGTGACGATTCGCATCGAGTCGAACGGGATCACCTACCAGGGCCGCGCGGCGGACCCGGACATCCTGGTCGCGGCCGCACGTGCCTACCTGCACGCGCTCAACCGCTCGATTGCCACGCCGTCGGTGATGCCGCCGCCCGCGATGGCCGACCGCACCTAGACCGACCGCACGAGATCAGCCCTCAGCCCTCGACCGTTCGAGGGCTGGCGGATCGCAACTAGACTGCATGCGTCGTGGGAAGAACCACGATGCCGGGGACAAGACGGGGGAACGCATGGCCGGAACTGGGCCCAAGACGATCATCGAGAAGATCTGGGACGAGCATGTGGTGCGGGTCGCCGAGGGTGAGCCGGACCTCCTCTACATCGACCTGCACCTGGTGCACGAGGTGACGAGCGCGCAGGCGTTCGAGAGCCTGCGCATGAACAACCGCCCGGTCCGCCGCCCGGATCTGACGTTGGCCACCGTTGACCACAACGTGCCGACGGAAGACCGCCGCCTCCCGAACCCCGACCCGCTGTCTGCGCAGCAGATCGAGGTGCTCCGCGACAACTGCAAGGAGTTCGGCGTCCCGCTGTGGGACATCTTCGACATCCGGCAGGGCATCGTGCACATCATCTCGCCGGAGCACGGGCTCACCCAGCCCGGCATGACGATCGTCTGCGGCGACTCGCACACCGCGACGCACGGCGCGTTCGGCGCGCTCGCGTTCGGCATCGGCACGTCCGAGGTCGAGCACGTGCTGGCGACGCAGACGCTGCCGCAGGCCGCGATCAAGACGATGTCTGTCGAGGTCACCGGCGAGTTGAAGAAGGGCGTGACGGCGAAGGATGTGGTCCTGGCCGTCATTCGCAAGATCGGCGTCGACGGCGGCATCGGCCACGTCATCGAGTACCGCGGCGACGTGATCCGCAACCTCTCGATGGAAGGCCGGATGACGATCTGCAACATGACGATCGAGGGTGGCGCGCGCGCCGGCCTCGTCGCGCCGGACGAGACGACCTTTGCCTACATGAAGGGCCGCGACTTCGCGCCGCAGGGCGAGGACTGGGACAAGGCCGTCGAGTACTGGAAGTCGCTCGCGACCGACGAGGGCGCGACCTTCGACACCTCGATCGTGCTCAAGGGCGAGGACATCGAGCCGCACGTGACGTGGGGCACCACGCCCGCGCAGAGCATCGGCATCTCGCAACTCGTGCCGAAGCCGGAGGACGCCGCGAGCGCCTCGGCGCGCGAGACTGCCGAGCGCTCGCTTGTCTACATGGACCTGAAGGCGGGCATCCCGATCCAGTCCGTGAGCATCGACCGCGTGTTCCTCGGCTCCTGCACCAACGGGCGCATCGAGGACCTGCGTGCCGCCGCGACGATCGTGAAGGGCAAGCACGTCGCCTCCACCGTGAAGGCGATGGTGGTGCCGGGCTCCGGCCTGGTGAAGAAGCAGGCCGAAGAAGAGGGCCTGGACGTGGTCTTCAAGGACGCGGGCTTCGAGTGGCGTGAGCCGGGCTGCTCTATGTGCCTGGGCATGAACCCGGACTTCCTGCTCCCGGGCGAGCGCTGCGCCAGCACCAGCAACCGCAACTTCGAAGGACGACAGGGTGCGGGCGGCCGCACGCACCTCGTCAGCCCGGAAATGGCGGCCGCCGCCGCGATCGCCGGCCACTTCGTCGACGTGCGCGACCTGTAGCGGTAGTTCGAGGAGAACACGATGAACAAGATCAGCCAGGTCGCCGGCCAGGCGTTCCCGCTCAACCGCGCGGACGTGGACACGGACCAGATCATCCCGAAGCAGTTCCTGAAGCGCATCGAGCGCTCCGGGTTCGGTGAGTTCGCCTTCTTCGACTGGAAGAAGGACCCGAACTTCATCACCAACGACACGCGCTACGCCGGCGCGCCGATCATCCTCGCGCAGCAGAACTTCGGCTGCGGCTCCAGCCGCGAGCACGCGGTCTGGGCGATCGAGGACATGGGCGTCACGGCGATCATCGCCCCGTCGTTCGGCGACATCTTCCGCACGAACTGCTCGAAGGTGGGTCTGGTCACGGTGGCGCTGCCGCAGGACGACATCAACTACCTGATGTCGCGCTGCGAGGAACTGCCGAGCACGCAGATCGTCGTGAACGTAGCGGAGCAGACCGTGACCGTGGTCGGCACGGACTGGAAGCGCAGCTTCAACGTCGACCCGTTCGTGAAGCACCGCCTGCTGAACGGCCTGGACGACATCGGCCTGACGCTCCAGCACGTGGACGTCATCGGCACGTTCGAGGAGACGCGGAACCCGCTGAAGCCGAACACGAAGGCGGCCTTCGCCGACACGCTGAAGATGTAGTCCGTCCGTTCCCGACGTCACCGTCGTGAACATCGAGGCCGTACGCCGAGCGCTCCAAGCGTCAGGCGTGCGGCCTCTTCGTGTGCCCGGCGCGATCACCTCGATCGGCGCGGGCTACGCGGCAGGGGCGTACCTGATCCGCACCGCCGCGGGCGAGCGTGTGCTCCGCCTGCCGAAGCCGCCGCTCGACCGCTCGCGCGCGATCCTGAGACGCGAGGCGCGGCTGCTGCGCGCGCTCGAAGGCCACGACCTCGGCGTCGCGATCCCGCGCGAGGTGCGCACGATCGTCGAGGGGCGCGCGCTGCTCGGCACGCTGCACCGGCACGTCCCCGGCGCCCGGTTTCCTCGAGGACTGCGCGGCGAGGCACGGGAGCGGCTGTGCGCGGGTATCGGGCACTTCCTCGCGGCGCTCCACGCGGTGCCGACCGAGGTGGTGACACGCGCCGACCTCCCGCCCCTCGACCTGTGGGACGACGTGTACCGCGCGCTGGTCGAGGAAACGCTGCCGCACCTCGGGGCGACCTCTGCGACGTGGCTGTCTGGCATCGCCGAGGAGTTCTTGCGCGGCGGCGGCACGCGCCGCGCGCCGCGCGTGCTGGTGCACGGTGACATCCAGGCGAACCACCTGCTCGCGACCGAGGACGGCACGCTGAGCGGAGTCATCGACTTCGGGAACGCGATGCTGACCGACCCGGCACTGGACTTCGCCGGCGTGCTCAACGACCTCGGCTGGCGCGACCTGGAGCGGGTGTGGGCGGCGTACGAGGTCGCCGGGGGCACGGTGGACGCAGACGCGGAGCGCCGCGTGCGGTTCATCATCGCCGTCGTGCCGATCTACCGCGTGCTGTACGGCGAGGCCGCCGAGGGCCCAGCCGAGCGCCGCGCGGGCGTCCGCCAGCTCGCGGCGCGGGCGGCAGCCTCGAACCGGCGTGGCGCGATCACGGCGGGGTGATCACCTTCCATTCGTCGGCGTTGAAGCCGCGCGCGTCGAGTCCAATCAGGTTCGGAGAACCGACGGCAACGGCGATGTGCCCCCGACATTCCCAGGCGAGTCGTTCGCCCTTCGCGTAGAAGTAGGGCACCGGGCCGTCAGCGTTCGAGGCGCAGTACGCCGCGATGTTCGCGGTTGGGACGCTGTCCGTGTGCGGCTTGTCGCACCTTGGGCCGTTGCCAATGAGGCTGCACGCGAGGACGCGCCCCTCAAAACATCGCCATGTGAATGCGGGATAGAGACCGGTTGGCCCGCGCGCCCGCTGCCCGTAGAACAGGGCGCCGATCGACGCGGGTTGCGGATCCCCTGTGTAGGCGTCATCCCGTGCGTCCACCGTGCCCGCAGCTCCGCAGTACGCGAACGGATCGACGTATGTCGGCCCCGAGTGCGCTCGGATCGGCGTGGGGGATGCTGTGGCGGTCGTCCTCGCAGTTGCAGTCGTCGGTGGCGCATCGGGTGCCGCCGCACGAGGATCCGCGCAGGCGGTGAGCAGCAGCACGACAGCAGCGAGAAGCGCCCGTTTCATCGTAGCGAGCGTACCAGAGGCTCCTGCCCCCAATCCGCGCCGGTTGCTACACTCGCGAGCATCTCGACACCTCAACCAACGGAGACACGCCCATGGCCACCTTCAACATCCTCGTGCTTCCCGGCGACGGCATCGGTCCGGAGGTGTGCGCCGAGGGCGTGCGCGCGCTGGAGGCCGTGGGCAAGCGCTTCGAGCACGTCTTCAACTTCACGCACGACATCGTCGGTGGCGCGAGCATCGACGCCCACGGGACGGCGCTGCGCGAGGAGACGCTGGCGCAGGCGAAGGCCAGCGACGCGGTGCTCTTCGGTGCGGTCGGCGGGCCAAAGTGGGACAACCCCACGGCGACCGTGCGCCCGGAGCAGGGACTGCTCGCGCTGCGCTCTGGGCTGCAGCTATGGGCGAACCTGCGCCCCGTGAAGGCGGAGCCCGCCCTGCTGCACGCCTCCAGCCTGAAGCCCGAGGTGATCGAGGGCGTCGACATCGTCGTCATCCGTGAGCTGACCAGCGGCATCTACTTCGGCAAGCCGCAGGAGCGCCGCGTCGTGAACGGCAAGCGCGAGGCGATCGACACGAACTACTACAACGAGGACGAGATCGCGCGCGTCGCGCACCTCGGCTTCCAGCTCGCGCGCGGGCGTCGCAAGAAGCTCACGAGCCTGGACAAAGCGAACGTGCTCGCCAGCTCCCGCCTGTGGCGCGAGGTGGTGACGGAAGTCGCGCCGCAGTACCCGGACGTGCAACTGGAGCACGTGCTGGTGGACGCGATGACGATGCACCTGATCCGCCGCCCGAAGGACTTCGACGTGGTGATCGCGGACAACATGTTCGGCGACATCATCACGGACGAGTGCTCCATGCTCACCGGGTCGATGGGCATGCTGGCATCCGCCTCGATCGGCACGATGAAGGCGGACGGCACCGGCCTCGGCATGTACGAGCCGATCCACGGCTCCGCGCCGGACATCGCGGGCAAGGGCATCGCGAACCCGCTGGCCATGCTGCTCTCCACCGCGATGCTGCTCCGCCACTCGTGCGGCCTCGAGACCGAGGCGCAGGCGATCGAGCAGGCCGTCGGCGAGGTCATCGAGGCGGGCCACCGCACCGGCGACATCGCGACCGCCGGCGAGAAGACGCTCGGCACCCGCGAGATGGCCGACCTCGTGCTGGCCCGCATCGGGGGGTAGCGGGCTGTGGCGGCTGACTCGCTGGTCGACACGATCGGTCTGTTGACGATCGTTGTGGCTGTCCCGTCCGCTGCCGTGCTCATCTGGAGTGGCGGCCGCGCTGCGGTCGTGTCATGGCTGTACGCCGTCATCCTCTTGACGGCCACAGTCGCATCACTCATCGGGATCGCCCTCAGCTCGTCCGGGGTCGGGGTTCGCACGATGACCGCACGCGTCCTCGGACCGTTGACGGTGATCTTGGTCGTCTGGGGCCTGCGCGACGTGGTGCTCGCCTTGATGGCGAAGCGGCGGCTCGATCGCCTTCGCATGCTGACGCTGGGCGCGCTCCTCGTCGTCGCCCTCGCAGGGATCGTGTTGTTACCGCGACTCGCATTGGATGTGCCAGCGTGGTGACGCACGGGGATCGGCAGGCCCGGAGGCGGGAGGCACGCCTTGCTCACTGACCTCGCGAAACTGCTCGCTCTGTTTGCCGCGATCATCGTGGTGCTGTGGCTGCTGCGCTTCACGCTCGCGCGGGTCACCGGGTACCTCGTGCCGCGGCTCGTCGAGTCGCGCGAGGTGATCGACGGCGAGTTGATGGCTGAGTCGCCGCTCTACGCACGCGTCACGCGGAGCTGGGGGTTCCTCGCGGTGCTGCTGGTGCTCGCGGCCGTCGCGATCTGGTGGGTGGGCGAGACGCGTCGAGGGATCGTCGGCGGCGCAATCCTCGCCGGGCTGTGGGTGCTGAACCGCGCGCAGCCGGGCAGCCTCGCACGGAACATGATCATCGTGCGGGGCGTGGTGGCCTTCGGCGTGCTCGGCTACGCCGCCTGGCTGTTCCTCGGACGCTAGCGCTAGCGCCCGATCGCGATCGGCTCCGCGGGGCAGCCACCCTCGATCAGCGCGGGGAGCACGTCGAGGAGGCACGCGGGCGACGTGTCCGGGCGCTCCGCGACGATCTCGTCGAGGCTCCACCATCGGAACTCGCCCAGCGCGAGGATCTCTTCGGCGGTGTGGTCGTGGTCGCCGTTGGGGAGCGCGGGGGAGCGGCCCGGGTATCGCGCGAGGAAGAAGTACTCTTGGCTGGCGACCCAGCGGTGCTGGGACTCGTAGTGCCACGTCCAGTCGCGGACCCACGCCAGGCCCTCCCAGCGCAGCGTGGCGGCGTCCAGCCCGGTCTCCTCGCGCAGCTCGCGACGAGCGCCGGCCTCGGGCGCCTCGCCGGGCTCGAGGCCGCCCCCGGGGGTGAACCAGAGCGTCCGGCCGTCCCACGAGGAGCGGACGAGCAGGATGCGGTCGTCCTCGTCCAGCAGCACCACGCGGGCGGCCGGTCGCGGGCGGGCAGTCTCGCGGGTGCGGCCGTCGGGGACGGGTGACGGGGTCATGGGGCGGCCTCGGATTGTGGGCGCGGGTCGGCTCGGCCTACACTGGGAGCATCGTGATGAAGGTGCAACCGCAGCGGCAGGTGGTGCGCGTCGTCCGGCTCAAGCCGGCGACGGGTTCCATTTCGCGCGCCTAGTCCTGCCGCCCGTCCCGGGCGAGCCCCCACGAACGTGCACCCGGCCACCGGCCCCCAGCACCGCCTCCGCCTCCGGCGACGAGGTGTGACACCCGGTGAGCCACGGAGAACCGACCGACATGACGACGTCCCCGACGCCCGCGACCGACATCCAGCTCTACGACACCACCCTGCGCGACGGTCTGGGCATGGAGGGCATCTCGCTCTCGCTCGCCGACAAGCTGCTCATCACCCAGAAGCTCGATGACCTCGGCGTCCACTACATCGAGGGCGGCTACCCCGGATCGAACCCGAAGGACGCGGAGTTCTTCGAGCGCGCCCGAACGCTGGATCTGAAGCACGCGAAGCTCGTCGCGTTCGGGTCGACGAGGCGCGCCGGGGGCGATGCCGCGACGGACGCCGCGATCCTCGCAGTGCTGAACGCGCAGACGCCGGTGGTGACGCTCGTCGGCAAGTCCTCCTCCGTGCAGGCGCGCGAGGTGCTCGGGACGACCGAAGAAGAGAACCTCGCGATGATCCGCGACTCGGTGCAGTTCCTTGTCACGCAGGGCCGCGAGGTGGTGTTCGACGCCGAGCACTTCTTCGACGGCTTCCGCAACGACCCGGCGTACGCGATCGACTCGCTGCGCGCGGCGGAGCGAGCGGGCGCCTCGACGGTGACGCTGTGCGACACCAATGGCGGCGCGATGCCCGGCGAGATCGTCGCGGCGGTGCGCGCAGCGCGCGAGGCGGTAGCGTGCCGCATCGGCATCCACGTCCACAACGACACCGACATGGCGGTCGCGAACACGATCCTCGCCGTGCAGGAGGGCGCGACGCAGGTGCAGGCGTGCCTCAACGGCTGGGGCGAGCGCACCGGCAACGCGAACATCATCTCGGTGATCGCGAACCTGCAGCTGAAGATGGGCATCAAGGTCATCACCGACGAGCAGCTGCGGCGGCTCACGGAGACCTCCCACTTCGCGCAGGAGATCGCGAACCTCGTGCCCGACCCGCAGCAGCCCTACGTCGGCAGCGGCGCGTTCGCGCACAAGGCGGGCCTGCACGTCGCCGCGATCACGAAGTCACCCGGCTCGTACACGCATGTCGACCCGATGCTGGTCGGCAACGCGGAGCGCGTGCTGGTCTCGGAGTTCTCCGGCCGCCGCAACATCGTCGAGAAGCTGCGCGAGCAGGGCGTCGACCTCGAGCTGACCGACGCGCAGGCAGCGCATGCGCTGGAGCAGGTGAAGCAGCGCGAGGCGCTGGGCGCGGCCTACGAGAGCGCCGAGGCGTCCTTCGAGCTCCTCGTGCGGCGCAGCCTCGGCGACTACGCCGCGCCGTTCTCGCTGGAGGACTTCCTGATCGTGGAGCGCCGTCGCCACCTGATCGGCCCGGACGATCGCAGCGAGATGCAGGCCGAGGTGATGGTGAAGGTGCGCGTGGGCGAGCACCTGGCGCAGGTCGCCGCGGACGGCAACGGCCCCGTGTCCGCGCTGGACGCCGGTGTGCGCAAAGCGCTGACTGAGGTGTTCCCCGGCATCGCCGAGGTGCACCTGTCCGACTACAAGGTGCGCATCATCAACTCGTCCGGCGGCGCGGACGCCGCCGTGCGCGTGCTCGTGGAGTCCTCGGACGGCGTGCACCGCTGGCGCACCGTGGGAGCCTCCACCGACGTCATCGAGGCGTCGTGGCTCGCGCTGCAGGACGCGTACGAGTACTGGATCACGCGCTGGGGTCGCCGCGCGTAGCGGGCGACCCGTTCGCTACGTCCGCGGGCCGAGCGTCGCCGTCAGGGCGACCTGCTGATCGCCGCGCTTCACCGACAACGCGACCGATGAGCCCGGCCCTGCATCACGCAGGATCGTCTGGAGTCCCTCCACGCTGCTCGCGGCGCGGCCGTTCGCGGTGACGATGACGTCGTCCGGCAGCACACCCGCGCCGCTCGCCGGGCTGTTCGGCGTCACAGACAGCACGCGCAGCCCACCCGCCACCGCCTGCAGCGAGACGCCGAGGACGGGGCCTTGCGCTGGGGGCAGGGGAGCGCCCGGCGCGGGCGCGGGGTCCTCCGGCGCGGCGCGGCGGCCGAACTGCGGCGCACGTTCCGTCAGGCGTTGGAACAGCCCGCCGAGGTCGGTCATCACCGAGCTCTTCTTGGCCTTCACGTCGAGGCGGGCTCCCTCGCGGGTCACGGTCACGCTGTAGTCGGTGTTGGGGGGAACGGCAGCGAGGCGCGTGCGCGCGTCGTCGATCGTCTTCACCTCGGCACCGTTGACCGCGACGATCTGGTCGCCGACCTTGATGCCGGCTGCCGCACCGGGGCCGTTGGGCAGCACCCCCGTCACCCGCAAGTCGGGGTCGAGCTGGACGCCGAGCGTCGCGTTGCCGGAGCGCAGCACACCATCCATGCGACGACCGAGTTCGCGCTCGAACTGCTCGTCGGTGATCTGGTCGCGCGTCCGCATGTTCATGTAGAGCGAACCGGCGCCGATCACGATCGCCACCACGGCGAGCATGCCGATGATCAGCGGCAGCAGGTTCCGTTGGACGTAGTTCATGCGCCCTCCTCGCGGGGTGAGAGCGGCGACACGGACGACGCCGCTGCGACTGAGTCGGCCGCGGGAGCCTCGAGGCGTGTCGCCTCGCCGCGGGGGGTCTCCGTACCGGGGCCGGCGGTGGGCAGATAGACGGAGACGGTGGTGCCGGCCTCGGCGCTCGATTCGATCGAGACGGTGCCGCCGTGGGCGAGCACGAGCTCCTGCACGATCGACAGGCCGAGGCCGCGGTGACGCCCTCGCGTCCGCGCGGTGTCCACCTGATAGAAGCGGTCGAACACACGCTCCACCTGCTCGGGCGGGATCGGCTCGCCGCCGTTGTGTACCTCGACCAACACGCCGCGTGCCACGCGTTTGCTGGTCAGGAGCACCTCGGTCCCCGCGGGCGCGAAGCGGATCGCGTTGTCGATGAGGTTCGCGAGCACCTGCTCCAGGCGGCGGCCGTCCGCGCGGATCGTGTCGCCGGCGAGCGCGGTGCGGAGCGCGACCTGTGCCTCCTCGGCCGGGAAGCGGAAGCGCAGCACGGAGCCCTCGACGAGGGCGTCGATGTCCACGCGGTCGAGCTCAAGGCGCAACGCGCCGGACTCGATCTCGCTCAGGTAGAGCAGGTCGTCCACCAGCAGGCGGATGCGGTCGGCCTCCTCGTTGATGACGGAGCCGACCTCCTTCGGATCGCCGGGCAGGCCATCCATCAGCGCCTGCGAGAAGCCCTGGATCGAGGTGAGCGGTGTGCGGAGCTCGTGCGAGACGTTCGCCAGCAGGTCGCGCATCGCGCGGTTGCTGCGGCTCACCTGATCCGACATGTCGTTGAACGCCTGCGCGAGGCGGCCGACCTCGTCGTCTCCGTCCACGTCGATGCGCTGGCTCAGATCGCCGCGTGCGATCGCCTGCGAGGCGCGCGTGACCTGCGCGAGCGAGTTCGTGATCCTCGAAGCGAACAGGGACGCGAAAATCACCGCGACCACGCCCGCGCCGAGGCCCGCGAGGCCGAGCGGGCGCATCAGTCGCCACCACGCGGCCGTCACGTCCGCAGCGGGCACGACGACGACGAGGCTGTGCGAGACGCCCGTCGGCGCGTCCATGACGCCGCGGCTCTGCTGCCCCGCGGTGAAGAAGTACAGATCCTCGCCGTGGCCGATGAACCGCTGGGTGCGGAAGGCCTGGATGCGCGGGTTGCCCTGGAACGGCTGCGCCTGCTCGAGGGCGATCTGGTCGCCCAGCAGGGACTGACGCGGGTCGGTGTCCAGCACGACCTTCTGCGAACGGTCGACCAGGAGGATGCGGATGCCGTAGTCGCGCCCGATTTCGCGCAGCACTTCGCGCATGGTCTCGGGCGTCCAGCCGCGCAGCTCCATGTTGCGGGCGCCCTCCGCGAGCGGGCCCACGAGGACGCCGATGCGCTGCTGCGCGGCGTCGGTCTGTTCCTGTCGCAGCAGCAGCACGAAGGCCGATGCCGAGAGGAACAGGCTCAGCACGATGACGATGGCGAGGCCCGCAAGAAGGCGGGACTTGAAGCTCCTGAGCATTGGCTACTTGGGGTCCGCGCCCGGCACCAGCTTGTAGCCCACCCCCCACACTGTCTCGATCTTCGGGCGCGCGGCCTTGAGCTTGTCGCGCAGCCACGCGACGTGGACGTCGATCGTCCGCGCGTCGCCGTAGAAGTCCTCGCCCCAGACCATGGAGAGCAATCGCTCGCGATCCATGGCGACATTCGGGTGGCGCATGAACGCCTCGAGGAGATCGAACTCGCGCTGGCGGAGCCGGACGCGCTCACCCGCGACGAGGACATCGCGACTCGACGGGTCGAGCGTGAGGTCGGAGATCGTGACGGCAGCACGGTCGGGCTGCTCCTCGGCGCCGGTCTTGTCCCAGTCGCGACGGCGCAGGTTGGCCTTCACGCGCGCAACGACCTCGCGGGGGTTGAAGGGCTTGGTGATGTAGTCGTCGGCGCCCATCTCGAGGCCCACGATCTTGTCGACGTCATCGGTGCGGGCGGTGAGCATGATCACCGGCACGTCCGACTCGCGGCGGATCTCGGTGCACACCTCGAAGCCGCCGAGCTCGGGCATCATCAGGTCGAGGAGGACGAGGTCCGGGGACTCTGCGCGGAACCGCTCCAGCGCCTCACGCCCGTTTCGGGCAGCGACGATCTCGTAGCCCTCCTCGCGGAGGTACAGGCGGAGCAGCTTGACGATGTTGGGCTCGTCGTCGGCGACCAGGATTTTCGCGGGCATAAGGTGGCGCCGCCGGTCAGATGGAGGGGGGAGGGTTCAGGTCGGGGCCGGCCCACGTGCTTGTCCGAAGACTCACGCGCCGAGGTTCGCAACCGCTCCCACCACTTGCTTGATTCACGAACCTCGTCGTGCGGGCGCGGCCCCTTCCTGAGAAGAAGGATGCCGCGGGCCGATTCACGATCCGCGATCCAAGTGTAAACAAAGTGTGCGACTTGGCGGCGCCCGGTCCGGGAACGGCTCCTCGGAAGGTCGCGTTCTCAGGGCACGCGCCGAGGTTACGGTCGGTAGCCCTTCGCTCCCTATGAGGAGAAACCCGTGGATCCTAGGAGTTTCGCCCTACAAGTCGGGTGGCATTCCCCGCGACCTCGCGTCCACACGGGCGCG
>CANKAU010000032.1 GCA_947479915.1 Chloroflexota bacterium | reverse complement strand
GCGGGCTTCTTCGCGACGGCCGCCTTCGTTGCTGTCGTCTTCGCGACGACGGCCTTCGCTGCGGGCTTCTTCGCGACGGCCGCCTTCGTTGCTGTCGTCTTCGCGACGACGGCCTTCGCTGCGGGCTTCTTCGCGACGGACGGCTTCGTTGCTGTCGTCTTCGCGACGACAGACTTCGCTGCGGGCTTCTTCGCGACGGCCGGCTTCGTTGCTGTCCTCGTCGCGGCGACAGCCTTCGTCGTGGGCTTCTTCGCGACGACAGACCGCGTCGCGGGCTTCTTCGCGACGGCCGTCTTCGTTGCGGAGACGGGGCGTGCTGCTGGGGCTGTCTTCTTGTCGGTCATCATGCTCCAGGGGGTTCTGAGCCGTGGACAGGACGGTCACGGATGCGATCGCGATCGCACGACGTGGTGTCGTGGCCTGCGACGACTGTACGCGCTGATTGATGCTCGGATGCCACATCCTCGATCGATCGAGGTCGCTGGACACGCGTCCGCGCACGACCGAGTACGAGGCAGGCCCGCCGGGTGGCGGGCCTGCTCCGATCTCACGGTGCCGCACGGAGCGGCGCGTGGTGGCTAACGCTTCGCGGGGCTCGATGGCGCATTGAGCGCTGCTGCCGCCTGCGCCGCCTTCTGCTGCTCGAACGTGGCCGGGCCCTTATCGGCCTTGTCAGCGGCCTTGGTCTTCTTCTCGCGCTTGGTCATACGACCTCCAGTGGTCTGTGCTGTTTGCCCTACGCTACGTGCATCCCCGTCACCCGCCCGTCACAACCTGCGCTGTCGCTCGGCGCACGCGAACGAGCCGCATGGCGTCGCGCGCGGATCGCGCGACGCCATGACGGGCACTAGCGGATGAGCGTGACGGCGATGAGGTCGGCGAAGTTCATGCCACTGTCGCCGTTCGTGCTGTTCGCCATACCGGCTGCCACGCCGGCCGCCGGGAACGCGGTGGCGAATCCGGCCTTGAGGAAGGTCGGGCCACTCACCGGCAGCAGTGCGTAACGTCCGGTGGTGTCCTGCACCCAGACGCCGCGCGCGCCTGCGAGGTTCGCGGCCACCTCGAGCTGATCGATGTTGCCGCCGCTGTACACGGCGAGCGCGGAGCCCTGCGGACCGAACACGGGCGGCGCGATGAACGCGCCGAAGGAGGGGCTGACGACGCTTGCCGTGCTCACCGTGGGCGTCGAACTCGCGAGGGCGACGGCCGGGGAGAGCGAGACACCGGCGATCGTCAGCGCGACGGCGCTGCGAGCGATGATGGAGGGGATGTTTGAAATCTTCATGCGGTACTCAATTCGATGATCAGGCGGGCTCGATCGCGCAGCCTCGCCGGTGGAATCCTCGCAACGTGGCGGGGTGCTACGGACGACGTGGCTCTTCGTGCTGGACGATGACCTGATCGCGGTTGCTGCGGAACGGGGCGAAGCTGGCCCAGAACAACACCGACAACAGCAACCCGATCACCCCGACGATCAGCAGGATCACGCCGATCACCTTGATGTCGATCCCGGCGATCTGGTACTGGACGGCCCAGACGAGAATCGCGCCCAGGGCGATGAGCACCAGGCTTCCAGCGGTGCTTCCGTTTTCCATCATTGAACACACTCCCGGACGCGACTCGGCGCGTTCCTCTTTCGGACGGGAGGCCAACGGACCTCCCACGTGCAGCGTTTTCTGTGACGCTATGCCTGACCGCGTCACCCGACCGTGACGTCACTCGAACCGCACGCTGGTGCGCGGCCGGGGCCGTGCGCAGTGGTACTGTTTGTATGCCCGGATACGAAGTTCGGGTGATCCCGCGCGATGCGCGCGGCGCAGCTCGGCGAACCGAGGCTCCCTCGTGACTCTCCGCCACCCCCACACGGCCGTGCCGGTGCCTCGCGCGCCGGGCGATACACCTCATGAGTTCGCGCTGTCGCTCATGGGTGATCCTGAGCGGCCAGGTCGACGTGACCTCCCCGCTGACGAACGCGGTGAGCACGATCACCGCGCCCCAGATCTGGGGCGCCGCCTCGCTGGTGTCGCCCTTCCAGCCGAATGGCAGCGCGGTCACGAGGACCGAGTGCCGAATGCTCCAGTTGAACGCCCCGGATGTGCGCGCGCTGGCCGAGCAGAATCCTCGACTCGGCGCGCAGCTTTACCACGCCCTCGCCACGCACGTGTTCCGCCGCCTGCGCGACCTCACCGCCGCCGCCCAGCGCCGCCGCGCATAGCGCGCCCCCCGCGCTACGCTGCGCGCGTAGCCGCACGAGGAACGCCGATGACCTCCACCCCCGCGATCGACTGGCCCCGCCTGTACGACGAGGCCGTCGACACCCTGACCGCCTACCTGCGCGTGGACACCTCGAACCCCCCGGGCCGTGAGCGCGCGGCGTGCGCGTTCCTCAGCACGATCCTCGAACGCGAGGGGATCGCGACCGAACTGTTCGATGCGGGCAACGACCGCGTGTCGCTACGCGCGGTCATCCGTGGCGACGGCAGCAAGCGGCCGCTCATGCTGCTCAACCACATGGACGTGGTACCCGTACAGCGCGAGTACTGGGACGAGGAGCCCTTCGCCGGGATCGTGAAGGACGGCTACATCTGGGGCCGCGGCACGCTGGACATGAAGGGCCTCGCCGTCGCGCAACTGATGGCGTTCCTCACCGTGAAGCGCCTCGGCATCCCGCTCGCGCGCGACCTCGTCTTCTTCGCGATGGCCGACGAGGAGGCGGGCGGCGACTTCGGCATGCGCTTCATCAACCGCGAGCACCCCGACGCGCTGGACGCCGAGTACGTGATCAACGAGGGCGCGGCGGGCTCCACCGAGCTCTTCGGCGTGCAGAGACCGGTCATCGGCGTCGCGGTCTCTGAGAAGGGCCCGATGTGGCTGCGACTGGTGACGGAGGGCACTCCCGGCCACGCATCCGTTCCGCAGGGCGACAACGCGGTCGACCGGCTGGTACGCGCACTGCATCGCATCCAGCAGTGGGAACAGCCGCTGACTATCTCTCCGATCCTCGCGGACTACTTCGAACGCCTGCAGCGCGCCGGCGTCTTCCGCGGCGAGGCCACCGCGACGGGGCTGGTCGAGGCGACCGAGCGGGATCGCCGACTCAAGGCGCTGCTCTCGAACACGATCAGCGCGACCACACTCACCGCCGGCATCAAGCACAACGTGATCCCGGCGCGCGCCGAGGCGACGATCGACATCCGTCTGCTGCCCGGCGTCCGCCCCGACGACTTCGAGGCCGCGCTCGCGGGCGTCATCGATGATCCGCTGGTGCGCATCGAGCGCGTCTATGTCGCGTGGTCCGAGGCGAACCCGGTCGACACCGAGCTCTTCCGGACGATCGAAGAGGTCGTCCACGCGCACCTCGAGGAGGCCGTGGTCGTGCCGAGCATCGACACGTGGTTCACCGACAGCGCGGTGCTGCGGAACAACGGCGTGACCGCGTACGGCTTCTCAGGACAGGTGAACACGCCCGAGGTCACCGCGGGCGTGCACGGCAACAACGAGCGCATCAGCCTCGAGAGCTTCCGGCAGAGCGTGTCGATGGTCTTCGAGGTCACTCGACGAATGTGCGTGCGATAGGGCTGTAACGCCGCGCCGGCGAACGGCGCGGGCGTGCGACGCGTTGGATCCTGGAATGGGGGAGTATCCCCGCAGGAGACGTGTCCATGTCGCATCGCCGGATCCCGCTCTTCGCCCTGCTCATCGGCGTCGTCACCTTCGCCGTCCTGTACCTCGGCGCGACGCTCACCGCGCCCGCACGCGCCGAGGCCGCCGACCCGATGCTCTCGTTCCCCGCACCCGCAGGCTCCGCCTGGCGCGTCCTCGCCGGGTACAACACCGTCACCCACTCCGTAGCGGACGGTGGCGACATGTACGCGGTCGACCTGCAGCGCACTGACGCCCCGAGCGAGGGCACGCCCGTGCTCGCGCCGATCGGCGGCACCGTGCGCTTCGTCTCCTCGAGCTGCGCGACGATCCGCGATGCGGCCGGGACGTCAGTGCTGCTGTGCCACATCCTGGTGCCGCAGTCGCTGCGCAACCAGGTGGTGGTGCGCGGTCAGCGCCTCGGCGTCGTCGCACCGCCGGGTGAAGCGGGCAACAACGGCGTCGCACACATCCACATGGCACTGAGCCTGAACGGCGCGCTGCCGTTCACCGGCACCTACACCATCGAAGGCATCGCGCTCCCTGCGACGACGACCTCGAACGCTTACGCCGACACCGCCTTCGTCTCCACCAACCGCGAGGTCGCCAGTGTGGACGCGGGCGCGGACATCACCGTGCGTCCGAGCACACCCGTCACTCTGACCGCGCTGGTGAGCAATCCGAGCGGCGCGGGGCTCGCGTACGCGTGGACGCAGATCGCCGGCACGTCCGTCGCGCTCACCTCGAACGGGCCAACCGCGACGTTCACCGCACCGTCGAGCACGGGCGCACTGCAGTTCCGGGTCGCGATCAGCGACGGATCGCCGAACGTCGCGAGTGACACCGTGGTGGTGAACGTATCGACCACGAGCGCGACACCGACGCCGGTCGCTGGCGCGCAGAGCGGCCGCTTCGCGGCGACGCCCGTGTTCACCTCGAGCGGGCAGGCGCTCGCGGTCTTCCGCGGCGGCACCGTCGCGCAGCTCGAGGCAGCCGCGCGCGCCGCGCAAGCAAACGGCGTGTGGGTGCAGGATGCGTCCGGCGGCTACCAGCTGCTGATCCTCAACGGCGCGACGTTCCTCCGTGACGCCTTCGTCGCCCGCTTCGCGGCTGGCTTCGCGGGCGACATCGCCGTCACACTCGTCCGCTAGCCGCGCGGCGATTGCGCGCCCGTCCGCGTGTGGCGCACAGTGTCCCGGCCACAGCGGCTAGGACGAGGACACACGCATGACTCTGGACGGCAAGGTCGCCCTGGTGACGGGCGCGGGACGCAACATCGGCAAGGCGATCGCGCTCGCCCTCGCCGGAGAAGGCGCGACCGTCATCGTGAACGCGCGCAGCAACCGCGAGGAGGCCGAGGCCGTCGCGCGCCAGATCCGCGACGCCGGCGGTCAGGCCTCGGTGATGCTCGCGGACGTCAGCGACCGCGCGGCCCTGCAGGGGCTCATGGATGCCGCGCTCGCCGAGCACGGCCACGTCGACATCGTGGTGAACAACGCCGCGACGCGACCAAGCAAGTCGTTCCTCGAGATGACGTACGAGGACTGGCGCGAGGTGCTGGCGACGGACCTCGACGCGGCGTTCATCGCCTCGCGCGCCGCGGCGCCGGGGATGGTGGAGCGCGGGTGGGGGCGGATCATCAACCTCAGCGGGCTGTCCGCGTTCCAGGGCGGGCACGAGGGCGTGCACATCTCCGCGGCGAAGGTCGGCATCATCGGCCTGACGCGCGCGCTGTCGACCGAGCTCGCGCACGCGGGCGTGCTGACCAACTGCATCGTGCCGGGGCTCATCGCGACGCGCGTCGGGGAGCTGCCGCCGCGCCTCCAGGCGCGCCTCGATGGCATCCCGGTCGGCCGCCAGGGCACGCCCGAGGATATCGCGGCCATGTGCGTGTTCCTGTGCAGCGACGCCGGGAGCTTCATCACCGGCCAGACGCTGCACATCAACGGCGGCGAGCGCGCCTACTAGGCGTTCGGCCCCGAGGCGGTCTCCGCGGCGCGCACGAGGTCGTCCAGCAGGTGCTCAACGATCGCGCTGCGCGGGTGCTCTTCGATCGCCTCGGGTCGCACGAGGATGACGCGCTCGGCGTCGAGGGCGTCGAGCACGAACACGCGCAGGTCCAGCGGATCGCGCGCGTCGATGACGAGGCCCGCGCCGACGCCATGGCGCATCAGCGCGCCGAGGAGCGCGTGCACCTGCACGCCGCCCTCGACGATCGCGACGGCGGTGCGCGGCTGCCGCGTCGTCATGCCGCGGACGCCCCATTCCTCCTGGTGGTCGTAGAAGCGGTGCGCGGCCTCCTCCAGCGCCTCGCGCGCGTCCCACTGTCGCTCGGCGTAGGTGCCGCCCCGGAGCACGATGGTGACGCCGCGCGCGCGCAGCTCCGCCGCGAGGCCCGCGTCGTCCGCCAGCAGCATCAGCGGAGCGTCCCATGTGATCACCTGCGTGACGCCGTGCGCGCCGCGCTGCTCGTCCAGCAATGCACGTACCTCTGCCGAGGGGAGCGCGATGCGGATCGCCGGGACGCCCTCGACGGGCGCAGCACCGCGATGCGCGCCATGGGGCGACGCAGCCGCGGCAGCGCGGCTGCCCCACATCGGGTTCACTTCGTCGAGGTCGAGGTCCACGGTCGCTCCGGTGCGCTCGCGCATCATCCTATCGCCCGCCTCGGCGGGGCGGTGAGCAGCCGGGGCGGGACGCGCACATGCGCGGGCCGTGGTGGCTATACTCCGCGCGCTTGCCGTCGGCGAGCGCACGACGAGGAGCGTCCGATGACGAACGAGTCCACCCCCGCAGGCGCGGTGACGCCGCAGGTGCAGCAACTCGCGGAGTACATCGCGGGGGCCGCGAAGCAGAAGCTGCCCGACGAGGTGATCGAGAAGACCAAGCACCACGTGCTGGACACGCTGGCCGCGATGATCTCCGGTACCAAGCTGCTCCCCGGACGCCGCGCGATCGCCTACGCGAAGAGCCGAGGCGGCGTGGAGGAGGCGACGGTCGTTGGCACGCGGTTCGTCACGACCGTGGAGAACGCCGCGCTCGCGAACGGCATGCTGGCGCACTCGGACGAGACAGACGACTCGCACGCCGCGTCTCAGACGCACCCCGGCTGCGGCATCGTCTCCGCCGCGCTGGCGATGGCAGAACGAGAGCATCGCGGCGGCAAGGCGTTCCTCCGCGCGGTCGCCCTCGGCTACGACGTGGGCACGCGCTTCACGATGTGCCTGAACGCGTACGAGTTCCGCGAGGAGGGGCACTCCACGCACTCCTTCGGGCCCACGTTCGGCGCCGCGGCGGCAGCGGGATCGCTGATGCGCGTGGACGCGCGGCAGGCGCGTCACCTGATCACGTACGCGGGGCAGCAGGCCTCCGGCGTCGGCTCGTGGGTCGGCGACCTCGAACACATCGAGAAGGCGTTCGACTTCGGCGGGATGCCAGCCCGCAACGGCGTCACGGCGGCCTCGTTCTTGAAGCAGGGCTTCACGGCGACGGACGACATCTTTGCGGGGCCGCGCAACTTCTTCATGGCCTACGGCCGGCCGAACCGACAGCCGAACGTCGACGAACTGACGCGCGAGCTGGGCAGCACATTCGAGATCATGCGCACGAACATCAAGCGCTGGTCCGTCGGCTCGCCGATCCAGGCGCCGCTGGACTCGCTCCTCGACCTGATCCGCGAGCACGGCGTGACGGCGGACGACGTGGAGCACGTCGCAGTGCGCGTCGCTCCCGCCGCCGCAACGACGACCGACAACCGCCTGATGCCGGACATCTGCATGCAGCACATGTGCGCGGTGATGATCGTGGACGGCATCGTCACCTTCGAGTCCGCACACGACGAGCCGAGGATGCACGACCCACGCGTCCTCGACGTGCGTCGTCGCATCGATCTCATCAAGGACGAGGAGCTCCAGAAGGTGTTCCCGTCCCGACAGGGCATCGTGGAGCTGACGCTGAAGGACGGTCGCCAGCTCAGCCACCACACCCGCGCCGTCCGAGGCACCGACGAGAACCCGATGGCGCGCGCCGAGGTCGACGAGAAGTGCTACCACCTAATCGCGCCGGTCATCGGGAAGCGCAAGGCCCGGTCGCTGTGCGACACGGTGTGGAACCTCGAAGACGTGAAGGACATGCGGAAGCTGCGACCGCTGCTCGGGTAGCCTCAGTCGAGATTCGGTGGAACCGGCTGCGGACGCCCGAAAGGTGGCACAGGAACCGCGATCTGAGCGATGATCTCGTCATGGTTGCACCGAGCTCTACCGAGGCCCGCGATCCGGCCATGGCCGCCCCTGCGTCGGATCTCCCGTCCCGCTTCCTCGCCTCGTACCGCCGCGCGTGCTGGCGTCCCGCGCCCGACGCGCGTCGCTACGTGCTCGTCGAGGCGACCGCGGCGCTGGTGTTCCTCGTGTTCGCGGGGTACCTCGCCGCGATCCTCGTGCATCCGCTGTACGTCTCGAACGACGGGGCGCATTCGTACACGCGCGTGTGGTTTCTGCAGCAGGCGATCTTCCGCGACCACTGGATCCCGCTGCACATCCCGACGCTCGAGGCCGGCCGCGCGCTCACGTTCCCCTACGGCCTGATCCCGTGGCTGCCCACGGCGCTGATCCGTCCGATCCTCGGCGACTGGGCGGTCACGGCCAGCCTCATCGGCGGGGCGCTGCTGCTGGTGGCGGGGGCGTGGCACTGGCAGCCGCGCATGCGCTCGCCGCTCCTCACGGCGATCCTGCTGCTCAATCCCCAGCTCTACGGCGCACTGGCGCAGTTCCAGCTGCCCACACTGTGGGCACTCGCCTTCGCCTGCTTCGCGGCCGGCGAGTTCAGCCGCGCGAGCGCGGATCGGGGTGGCATGCGCGGCATGACCCGAGGCACGGCATTCGCTGTCCTCGCGCTCTACGCGCACCCGATGACCGGCGGCGCCGCGCTCGTGGTCACCGCGCTCGCGAACGCCGAGGTGGATCGGCGGATCCCAACGCGCGAGGCGGCCGGGATCGCGATCGCTGCGATCCTCGCAGCACCAGCGATCTGGATGATGCTTTCCACCCCGCTGGTGCGGGAGGTCGGGCTCGCGATGCTGTATCAGCCGGTGTGGCTGACGCTGAAGCGCATCAGCATCGTGGGCTGGGTGTGGGGCCTGAGCCGATTCGCGCCGCACGTCATCCGATTCTGGCCCGTCGTGATCCTCGCTGCCGCGCTCGCCGTCGCGAACGACGTTCGCCATGCGCCCCCGGTCGGCGTGTGGGAGTGGTCGCAGCCGCGATTCGGCGACGTGATCGCAGACGGGCGCATCAGCACGGACGCCACGTACCGCGTGCTCACGACGACCCGGCACGAGGACGGCATGCTGGAGCTGATGCAGGCCGGCGCATCTCTCGGGCAGGACTTCTTCGATGAGAGCGTGTGGCGGTACTCCTTCGGCGACACGCAGACGTACCGCTGCTTCCTCGAGGAGAAGCGCGTCGACCGCGTGATGGTCAGCGCCGAGTGGGCACACCTCCAGTGGTCGGACGAGGTACGCATGCTGGATGCGCTGGTGAGCGACGGCCGCGCGGCCCTGACGTATCGCGGCAGCGCGGGCACGCTGGAGTACACGCTGCACCCGGGGAACGTGCCCACCGCCTGCGGTCCGCGGGTCCGACGATGATCCCGGGCTGGCTCCGCGCCACGTTCGGGTACCTACGCCGTTCGCACCCGGTGCGACTGGTCGCGATCCCGCTGGTGCTGGGCGGCGCACTGATCGCGCCGGGCGCGCTGCACCTCGGCGGCGGCACGGGGCACGGCGCGCGCGACGAAGGTGTGGTGGCTCTCACGTTCGACGACGGTCTGAACGGCGATGCCACGCTCGCGGTCGCGAAGGCGCTCGAGGATCACGGCGGGACCGGCACGTTCTTCGTGGTGGGCCGCACGCTGGAGATGCAGCCGGAGGTCGCGCGCGCGCTGGTGCAGCGTGGGCACCTCCTGGCGAACCATTCCGCGGATCACGAGACGCCGTCCGCGTTCGATCCGGTCTACAGCACGGTCGCCGTCGCCGAGCGCCAGTTCGAGACGACCATCGGCCGATGCCCGGCGTTCTACCGCGCACCACACGGCACGTACACCGCGTGGTCCTGGCTCGCGATCCGGCGCGCGGGACTGCGGGTCGTGAACTGGGACGTCGAGGTTCGCGACTGGGACGCCACCGACGCGAAGGACCTCGCACGCCGCGTGCTGGCTGGCGTGGAGCCAGGATCGATTGTGCTGCTGCACGACGGGCGAGACGGCCACCCGGGCCGTGATCGCACGGTGCTGGTGCAGGCGATGCCGATGATCCTCGAAGGGCTGCAGGCCCGCGGGTTGCGCCCCGTGCGGCTGGACGCGCTGCTGGACACGCCGGGCTACCTCGAGCGCTGCCCGTAACGGCAGGTACTGGCCGGGAACGTGCGGACAAGCAGAAGGCGAGGTCTTGCGACCTCGCCTTCTGGAATCAGCTGCCGAAGATCGGCTGCGGATTAGTAGCGGCCACCGCCGCCACCACCGCGCGAGCCGCCGCCGCCGCCGTAGCCGCCGCCACCACCGCGCGAGCCGCCGCCGCCGTAGCCGCCGCCGCCCCCGCCGTAGCCACCACCACCGCCGCCGCCGTAACCACCGCCGCCGCCACCGCCGCGGCTCTCACGAGGCTGAGCCTCGTTGACGCGCAGCGAGCGACCGCCGAAGTCCTTGCCGTCGAGCGACTGGATCGCCTTCTTGGCGTCGTCGTTCGACATCTCCACGAAGCCGAAGCCGCGCGGGCGACCCGTCTCGCGGTCGGTGGGGAGGGCGCACGAGACGACTTCGCCGTACTGGCTGAAGAGCTCGGACACCTCGGCCTCCGTCGCGGAGAAGGAGAGGTTTCCAACGTAGATTCTCTGGGTCACAACTAACACTTCCAGCCGACGTCAAGTCGGCGCACAGGCCGAACCACAGGCACGGCAAACCGTTCGTTCGCTCAGGTACCAGGGTTGACGTGCGTTGACGGAACGTCGCGCGAAGAGCTGAGGAGATACCCACCATAGCACAACGAGACAGTGCGCGCCGTCGAAATGCCATTCCCTGCGACGTTCTTTCCGAGGCACACAACTCGCGGTGTTGGCATCACAAGGGCCGATTCGCGACCTGTTAGTGTGGCCTTGGTAGCCCTCCGTCTTGCCGAGGCGTCCCAAGACGTCCACAGGGCGGGGAGCAGACAGAGGGATCGATCCAGATGACCGCTACGAACTCCATGCGCTTCTCGCCGGATGAACTGCTCTCGGGGATGCTCGCAACGCTGGAAACCGGCGACTTCCCCGCGGACAACGCGACGCTTCGTGCGACGTTCACGAAGATCGCGGCGGAGTTCCCGCTCCTGGCGCCGTTCGGCACCACCGACGACGCGATCCAGAAGGCGATCACCGTCCTCGAGGGCCGCAAGGCGCTCGTTCAGGAGGGCGACCGCTACACCCTGACCGCGGAGGGCCGCGCGTCCTGCGTCAGCAGCAAGCGCACGCTCTTCAACCGCGACGACCGCGAGCAGCTCGAGGGCGCCGCGGCGATCTTCTCCGCCGCGTAACCAAACGCGCCAGCCTCGAACGCCACACGGGCCGCGGCGATTGCCGCGGCCCGTGTTGATCGAGGCTCCCGAGCGGCCCGTTACGCGGCGTAGCCCCAGCGCTCCTGCACCCAGCGCTCGGCGCGCCCGAAGATCAGCCGGTCAACGGCCACACCAACGATCACGATGACGAACATGACCGAGAACACCATCGCGATGTTGTTCAGGTTGCGGCCGACATCCAGCAGGTGGCCAAGGCCCGCGCTCACGAAGAGCAACTCGCCGGCCATGAGCGATCGCCACGCGAACGACCAGCCCTGCTTCATGCCCTGCACCATCGCGGGGATCATGCCCGGCAGCACGACGTAGAGATACGCCTGCCACCTCGACGCGCCCAGCGTGCCGGCCGCGCGCTGGAGCAGCGGCGGGATGCCGAGGATGCCGGCACGCGCGGAGATCGCGATCGAGAACGTCGATCCCATCAGCACGACGAAGATGATCGCCTGCTCACTGAGCCCGAACCACAGAACCGCCAGGGGCAGCCAGGTGATGCTTGGCAGCGACTGCACGCCGAGCACCACGCCGCCCACTGTCTCGTTCGCCCACTTCGAGGACGCGATCAAGATCCCCAGCAGCATCCCGAGCACGAACGACACCACGTACCCGATCGCCATGCGCTGCAGACTCGCCAGCACGGCCGCCGGGATCTGGCCGTTCTCGAGGTTCGTGCGCAGCGCCTTGAACACCGCATCCGGCGCGGGGAAGAGGTACGGCGACCAGATCTCCGCGCGGGCGATGCCCCACCAGACTCCGATGACCGCGATGTAGAAGAGGGCGATCCGGAGCGCGCGGTAGCCGGTCTCCTTCGACGGGACGCTAAATCGCATAGCGCGGCTCCGCCTCGCTGGAGGACTCCTGCAACTCCGCGCGCACCATGGCGGCGAAGTCCGCCACGTCATGGTCGTCAGGCGTGCGTGGCCGACTCAGCGGGATGTCGATGACGCGGCGCACGCGCCCTGGCCCCCTCGACATCACGACGACGCGGTCGCCGAGGATCACGGCCTCGCGGACGTTGTGTGTGACGAAGAGCACCGTCGCGCCGATGCGCCCGGCGACGGACTGGAGCTCCAACTGGAGGTCGTCGCGCGTCTGCGCGTCGAGCGCGGCGAACGGCTCGTCCATCATCAGCATGTGCGGCTCGACTGCGAGCGCCCGGGCGAGCTGCACGCGCTGCTTCATGCCGCCGGACAACTCATGAATGTACGCGCGGTCGAACTTCGAGAGGTTCACCAGCGCAAGCTGCTGATCGACGATCGGCGTGCGGTCGGCCTTCGGAACGCCTCGCAGCTTCAGTCCGAATTCCACGTTGGCGCGGACGTTGAGCCACGGGAACAGCGCCGGCTCCTGGAACACCACGGCACGTTCGCGGGCCATGCCCGTGATGGGCTGGCCCTCGAACGTGGCGGTGCCTGCGAAATGCGGGTCGATGCCCGCGGCGATGTTGAGCAGCGTGGACTTGCCGCAGCCCGAGGGCCCGACGATGCACACGATCTCGCGCGCTCGCACCTCCAGCGACACGTCGTCGAGGGCGAGCGTGTCCTGGCGCTCGGTCTGGAAGCGCTTCGAGATGTTCGTCAGTGCGAGAAGCGTGCCCGCCGCACCACCTCGAGGGGTAGCGGCGGGTTCCACGATGGCCATAGTCGATCCCTGCTGCGATGCGCCTACTGCTGTACGGGCTTGAGGTTCAGTTCCTTCAACACCTTGTTCAGGATGTCCAGGGCATACAGCCCGGACAGGTCCGGCTTCTTGTCGCCCAGGAATCCCAGCCCGAACGCGTCGTCCGCGGATTGCCGCAGCGAGGATGCGATCGGGTCGTTGGTGATCTTCTGGTTACGCCATGCGGCGTTGATCACCTGGTCGGAGAGCCCGGCGCTCGTGATCTTCTTGATGCTCTCGTTCGTGAGCTTCTTCGCCTCGTCCGGGTTGTCGTTGATCCAGAGCGTCGTCTTCACGTGCGCTCGCACCAGGCGCTCCACGACGTCCGGGTTCTCCTGCAGGAACTTCGTCCGAACGATGAGATGCGTGGTGACGAAGTCGCCGTTGGGCCACAGGTCGCGCTCGTCGAGGAACACCTTGCCGCCGGCCTCCTGCAGGATGCGCGTCGCCCACGGCTCCGGCACCCAGGCGCCGTCCAGCTGGCCGCGCGCAATCAGGGAGAGCGCGTCGGCATTGTTGGTCGGGATGACCTGCACGTTGCCGCCGTGCTCCTTGTCCTTCAGGCCGTTCTTCTGCAGCCACGCACGCAGCGCTACGTCCTGCGTTCCACCCAGCTGGGGCGACGCGATCTTCTTGTTCGCGAAGTCCGCAGGCTTGTTGATGCCCGCGTCCCCGCGCACCACCAGCAACGCGCCGGCGCTCGTGGCACCCGCGACAATGCGGACATCCTTCCCCTGCGACTGCACGTAGCCGGCGATCGTCGGGTTCGGGCCGATGTACGTCGCGTCGATGGCGCCCGCGAAGAGCGCCTCGATCGCGGCGGGACCGGCGTTGAAGGTCTTCGTCTCGATCTTCACGTTGGCACCGAGCTCCTCGGCGAACGTTCCGCGCGCGAGACCGACCTGCGGCTGCGCGTGCGTCAGGTTGGGGAAGAAGCCCAGCCGCAGGGTGACGTTCTTCGGCGCACCCGTCGTGCCCGCAAGCGAGGCGGCCTTGTCGGCACCCCCGCCGCACGCGGCGAGGAACATCGCGCTCACGGCGAGTGCCGTCGCGGCGATCGAGGTGATGGAAAGGGTCGGCCACCTTCGAAGTGGTCGGTACATGTCAGAGTCCTCCGAGCAATCAGGCGTGTTGGTGGATGGGGCCCCGGGGGGCTACCTACATCCGCCCGAACACCCGCGCACCTCCAGCAGGACGAGGCGCGCGCGGCACCGGGCGAGGTCCCCAGTGGTCTGGTCTGTTCGAGGGGCGGAGACGCGGGAGTTAGCGATCAAGGCGCTTCTTCTCCAGCGTGTCGATCTGCACGACGCGGGCGTCCTGCAGCGTGATCTGGACGTAGCCGTAGCGCACGGCGCGGATCGCGCTGAGCACCTCGGCCAGGACGGCCTGCTCCTGCTCAGTGGGGGCGGTGTTGGTGGCGGTGGGGGTCGTGGTCTCGGCCATTAGATGTGGTACATCTCCCGCTTCGCGGAATCCTGCTGTCGCCTGCGCTCCGCAAGGTCGCCGAAGGTGGTGACGTCCACGACCTGCGAGATCGCGTCGCGCACGTCCACCCAGAGCCCGCGAAGGACGCAGTCCTCCTCGCTGGGACAGCGGTAGACCGGACATGGTGCATGCGCGGTCTGGCTCGCGCACAGGCTCGGCGCCAGCGGACCGTCCATCGCCCGAACGACCTCGCCGATGGTCACCTCGGCGGCAGGCCGCGCGAAGGCGTAGCCCCCGCGCGCGCCACGCTTCGCCTTCACGACGCGGGCGGTGCGCAGGCGCATGAGGATCTGCTCGAGGTACTTCGGCGAGATCCCGGTGCGCTCGGCCAGTTCGGCGAGCGCCACCCACTCCTGGTCCACCTCGGTGGCCAGTTCCAGAAGGGCGCGTACCGCGTAGTCGCCGCGAGTCGAGAGCTTCAAGTTGATATTCCCTATCGAGATAGTAGACATTAGACGCATCTAGCGGAGGTCATTCAACCCCCCATGGAGTAGGGAATCTTGCGTGCCGCCGGGCGCGAACTCATCCTCCGCTTGACGCCTTCAACCAACTTCGCCATATTTCATCGCACGATGAATTCTGACGAGGCCGCACGCCCCGCACCCCGCTCCGGACGCCGCCCCGCTGCCGCCGGGGACAGCCGCGCCGAGATCCTCGCGGCCGCGCGGGCGCTGTTCGCCGCACATGGCTTCCGAGGTGCGACCACCCGCCAGATCGCCCAGCGCGCGGGCGTGGACGTCGCCCTGCTGCACCACTTCTTCGGCAGCAAGGCCGAACTATTCGAGGCCGCCGTGGCGTTCCCGCGCATCGGCGCGGAGATCGCCGCGACGCTGACCGCCCCGGACGGCGACATGGACGCCGCCGAACGCGTGGCGCGGCTGTACCTGGACCGCCTGTTCGTGGACGACATCGAGACGTTCTCCGCGATGCTGCGCACGGTCGTCGGCAACCCCACCGACGTCCCGGCGATGCGCACGACAATTCACGGCATGCTGCAACGCGTAGCGACGCAACTCGGTGCCGACGCGGGCACGCCGCTGGGCTTCGAACTGATCGGCGCGCAGATGATCGGCGTGCTGGTGATGCGACACCTCGTCGGCCTCGAGCCGATGGCCTCCGCCTCTACCGATGAACTGGTGCGCTACCTGGCGCCCGCGTTCCGCGCCGTGCTTCGAGCCGGCCAGCAGGAGCCTTCCGCATGAGACGAACGTTCCTCGCCGTCGCAGTCATCGCCATGCTCCTGCTGGGAAGCGGATGTACCTCGATCCGCTGGCCGGGCACCGCGCCGGCCGGGATTAGCGCGTCCGGCACGCTAGAGGCCGAGGAGACCGTGATCGCGCCACGCGTAAGTGGCGAGATCCTCGCGCTGCCGATCGCGGCTGGCGCACCCGTGATGAAGGGCGACGTGATCGCCCGCATCGACGATCGCGCGGTGCAGCTGCAGGTACGGCAGTCGGCGGACTCCGCCGCGCGCGAGACGTTCCAACTGCAGGCCGAGGACTACACGCTCCGCTCGCCGCTCAGCGGCGTGGTGACGCGCGTCCCGGCGCACGCGGGCGAGCTCGCACTGCCGGGACAGGTGCTCATGGCTGTCAGCGACCTGTCGACGCTCAAGCTCACGCTCTACGTGCGCCTCGCGGACCTCGGGCACGTCGCCGTGGGCCAGCGCCTCGCGATCACCGCGGATCCGTACCCCGGGCGGACATTCGAGGGCACCGTCACGTCGATCAACCAGCAGGCGGAGTTCACGCCGCGCAACGTACAGACGCAGAGCGATCGACTGAACCTCGTCTTCGGCTTGCAGGCGAACGTGGAGAACGCAGACGGCACGCTGAAGCCCGGCATGCCGGTGGACGCGCGGTTCGAGACGAGCGCCCGATGAGCCTCGCCCGGCTGTGGGCGATCATGCGCAAGGAGCTGATCCAGGTGCGCCGTGACCGGATCACGCTCGCGCTGGTCGTCGGCGTGCCGGTGATGGAACTGCTGATGTTCGGCTACGCGCTGAACGCAGTGACCGACCACATCGCGACCGTGGTGTTCGATGAGTCGTCGACCGCGAGCAGCCGCGCCTTCGCGCAGTCGTTCCACAACACGGACTACTTCACGATCGTGCGCTGGACGCCGAGCCGGGAAGACGCGATGCGAGCGATCGACGCCGGTGAGGCGAAGGTCGCGCTGATCATCCCCGCGAACTTCGGCGACCAGGTGCTCGGCGGACGCCCCGCCACCGCGCAGTTGATCGTGGACGGCTCCGACCCCAGCGTCGCGCAGACCGCGATGTTCAGCGGCGGCCTGATCTCCCAGGTGCAGTCGGGTGCCGTCACCGTCGAGGCACTCAACCGCCTCGGTCAGTCCAGCAACAGCCGCGGCGGCATCGACCTGCGCCCGGTGGTGCTCTACAACCCGCGCATGCTCAGCGTGAAGTTCATGGTGCCCGCACTGATCGGCCTCGTGCTGCAAATGCAGGGCGTCCTCCTCACTGCGCTCGCCGTGGTGCGCGAGCGCGAACGAGGCACGCTGGAGCAGCTGATCGTGTCGCCGGTGAAGTCCGGCGAACTGATGCTGGGGAAGATCCTCCCGAACATCGTCCTCTGCCTCTTCTCCACGGTGATGACGCTGGTGATCGCGCGGGTGCTGTTCAACGTGCCGGTCGTCGGCTCGACCGTGGAGCTGCTGCTGCTCACGCTGCCGTTCCTCTTCGGCACACTCGGCATCGGCCTCGCGATCTCGGTCGTCGCGAGGAACCAGGCGCAGGCGTTGCAGATGACGATGTTCACGCTGCTGCCCTCGATCCTGCTGTCCGGGTTCCTCTACGCGCGCGAGGGCATGCCGCTGATCTTCCAGTGGATCAGCCTCGCGATCCCCATGACGTACTACCTCCAGATCCTGCGCGGCGTGATCCTGAAGGGCGTGGGCATCGAGGTGCTCTGGCCGCAGACACTCGCGCTCACGGTGTTTGCCGTTGTCGTGATGGGCGTGTCGGTGACGCGCTTCCGGAAGACGATCGAATGACCACCGACGACGCACCCGCGATCGAGGTGCACGGCCTGACGAAGCGCTTCGGCGACCGCATCGCCGTGAACGACGTGACATTCGACGTGAAGCGCGGCGAGGTCTTCGCATTCCTCGGGCCCAACGGCTCCGGCAAGAGCACCACGATCCGCATGCTCTGCGGCATCCTCGCACCGACCGAGGGCACTGGCCGCGTGCTGGGCTACGACATCCGCACGGAGCAGGAGTACATCAAGCAGAACATCGGCTACATGAGCCAGCGCTTCTCGCTGTACGAGGACCTGAGCGTGCGCGAGAACCTGGAGTTCTACGCCGGCATCTACGCCGTGCCGCGTGCCTCGCTGGCCGCGCGCGTGACCGAGCTGATCGCGATGGCGGGCCTGCAGGGCCGCGAGGATCAACTGACGGCGCATCTGTCGGGCGGCTGGAAGCAGCGCCTCGCACTGGGCTGCGCGATCGTCCACCGCCCGCCGTTGCTCTTCCTCGACGAGCCGACGGCGGGCGTCGACCCCGTCTCCCGCCGCGAGTTCTGGACGATGATCCACGAGCTCGCCGCGAACGGCGTCACCGTGTTCGCCACCACGCACTACCTCGACGAGGCGGAGCACGCCGCGCGCGTCGCGATGATCCACGGGGGCGTGCTGACCGCCCTCGCCACGCCCGCGGACTTCAAGGCGCACTACCTGCACGGCAAGCTGTTCGCCATTCGCAGCGCCGATACCCTGCGCACGCTCGCCATGCTCCAGCAGCGCACCGACCTGAGCGACGTGAGCCTGTACGGCGACGCGATCCACGTCCTGATGCAGACGGGAGACCGCGAGGACCTCGAGTCCGCGCTCCGCGCCGCCGGGATCACCGGCGCGACCGTCGAGGTGATCGCACCGTCGCTGGAAGACGTGTTCATCAGCCTGATGAAGCGGCCGTAGCGCGGTAGTAGAGTCCGAATACCAGCCCGCAGACACATCGAGGTTCGCCCCATGACTGACGCCCGCCTGCGCCGCGCCGTGCACTTCGTCCCCGGCGGCAACGAGCGCATGCTCACGAAATCCCTGACCACCGAAGCGGACAGTCTCGTCCTCGACCTTGAGGACGCGGTCACCGTCGACCGCAAGGACGAGGCACGCGGGCTGGTCGCGGGCTGGCTACGCGACGTGGACTTCGGACGGCAGGAGCGTGTGGTCCGCGTGAACGCTCTCGACACCCCGTGGTGGCGCGAGGATCTCGCGGCGACCATGGAGCACGCGCCGGATGCGTACATGCTGCCAAAGATCGGCAGCCGTGACGACGTGCAGACGTTCGCCGCGGAGGTCTCCCGCCTGGAAGCGCAGCACGGGCACGCGGCCGGGAGCGTGAAGTTCATCGTCCTCGGCACGGAGACACCGCAGAGCGCGATCCGGCTCGCCGAGATCCCGACGGGCGACCGCGTCTCCGCACTGTCCTGGGGCGCCGAGGATCTCTCCGCGGCGATCGGCGCCCGCCGGAACCGCGACGAGGCCGGCGTCCTCCTCGATGTGTTCCGCTACTGCCGCGTGCAGACGCTGCTGTGCGCGGCCGCCGCCGACGTCCAGCCGATCGACACGGTCTACGTCGACATCCGCAACATCGAGGGCCTGCGGCGCGACTGCCAGGAAGGCGTGTGGATGGGCTTCACCGGCCGCCTCACGATCCACCCCGATCAGATCGCGATCGTGAACGAGCTGTTCACCCCCACGCCCGAGGACGCGGCGGAGGCGCAGGAACTCCTCGACGCCGTCGAGCAGGGGCGCGCCGAGGGACGCGGGGCGATCACGTTGCACGGACAGATGGTGGACGCAGCGCACATCGGCCGCGCCGAGACGATCCTCGCCCGCGCGCGACAGGCCGGGGTGATCTAGAGCGCGCTTACGGAGACGGCGCGAGGAGCGGCAGCGCCACGTCTCCCGCCGGCGGCGAATCGCGATCGACGGCTTCCGTCGATGGATCGAAGTCTCCGGCGGGTGGGGGCGGCACGAGAGTCGGCGCGGGCAACTCCACGACGAAGCGGCTGCCACCCTCGACGCGGCGCTCAGCGCGGATCGTGCCGCCATGCTCCTCGACGATGCGGCGGCAGAGGTACAGGCCCACGCCCATGCCGCCCATCAGGCCGCGGGTCGCCGCCGATCCCCGCTGAAAGCGATCGAAGATCGAGTCGACCTCGTCTTCGGCGACGCCGACCCCGGAATCGACCACGCTGACGCGAGCCGTCTCCGCGTCCTCCTCCAGCTGCACGCTGATCGCCACCCGGCCGGGCGAGAACTTCACCGCGTTGTCGACGAGATTCTGGACGACCTGCCGGAACCGCTCGGCATCCACCATCGCGCTGGCATGACCATCGACCACGATGCGATGGTCGCGATGGACGCTTCCGTGCACCGTATCCATCACGAGCGCGCGCAGGTCCGTCAGCACGAGGTCAGCGGAGAACCCGTGCTCCAGCCGCGAGACCTCCAGCAGCCCTTCCGTGAGGCGCTGCATGCGTTTGCCGTCCTCCACCAGCGACCGGAGATCGTCGATGCGGCGCGCGGAACCCGGCTCGCGCTCGGCGCGACGAAGTAGCAGCTGCGCGCGGCCCAGGATGCCGGTCAGCGGCGTGCGCAGGTCATGCGCAGCGGCAGCGAGGAAGTCCTCCTTCAGTCGCATCGCCTCGGCCTGCGCCTCGACGGCGACGGCCTGCTGCACCAACTCGTGGCGCACGAAGAAGGCAGCAAGCTGCTCCGCGACGGTCTCGACGAACGGCACGTCGTCGCAGGAGAACAGTGCGGCGCGCGACGAGAACAGCGTGAGGACGCCAACGGAGCCGGAGGCCGTGCGGATCGGCGCGACCAGCACGGAATAGGCGCTCATCCGGCGGTAGAGCGCGGCGTTGGCCGGATCCAGCGAAGGTGCATTCTCGAAGTAGTCCGCGCGCTGCGTCTGAAAGACGTGCGTGACCAGCGAGGTATCCGGGTGGTAGTCCGGGTAGAGCGCCAACCGCTCGCCCGGCGAGACCAGCGCCTGCTGCGACTCGTCCCACACCATGATCGCGACGTGCGGTGCACCAAAGGCCGCGGCGATGCCGCGGTTGAGGATCGGCGTGGACGCCTCGATCGGCATCGAAGCCGGCGTCACCGCCAGCAGGCGCAGCACGTCCGTCAGCGCGGCATATTGCCAGATGCGACGCAGCGTGGCGGGCGGGGCGATCCCCACGTAATAGGCGACCCCGGTAGCAAACGAGACGACCGAGGCGATGCCCTCGACGGACAGTCCACCTCGGACTTTCGCGAACTCGGCGACGACCGAGATGAGGCCGGCGACCATCAGCAGCAGCGTGCCCGCGCCGACCGCCTGCATGCGATGGCGCGTGACGCCGGACGTGCTTCCCGCGAACCGCGCGAAGCCGATCGCCGCGTACGCCAGCGTGCCGAGGAAGTACAGCGCGGGGACCAGTAGCAGCACGCGCATGCCGCTGGACATCGCAAGCACCACCGGCAGCGACAGCGCGTACCCCACGATCGCGATGCGGAACACCCGTGCGCTCACCGGCGTGAAGCCGTCCAGCAGTCTGAGCAGCAGCACCGGCAGCGCGAGCGCCAGGACGCGCCGCAGGTCCTCCGACGCGCCGGTCGCGCCCGTGCGGAGCGGCCCCTCGACGAGGCCGACGATGCTGAGCGCGGCGAGCACGCTGAAGAAGAAGAGGGCATCGAGGTTGGCGCGCCCGCGAGAGCGGATCGCGCGCACCGCGACGAGAAGGAAGAGCACGATGAACCCGGCGTAGGTGCTCGTGATCAGGAACTCGGCAATGCGCAACGTGCCCTCGGCCCCGTGAATCTTGACGGACGACTGTCGGCGGAGCGTATCGAAGCGGGCGCGCGGGCGCATATCGGGAGACGCGGCATCGGCGCCATTGTGATGCCGGTGCAACTACTGACCGCGCATATGTGAGGCGCCCGCAGCGGGTCAGATCGGGGCACTCGCCACGTCGTATGCTGCCTACCTCGCCTGATTCCGCGGACCGCCGGAGCACGCCCCATGCCGCGCATTGATGCCTCGACCGTCGTGAACCTGCTGATGAAGATCGGCGTGTTCGAGCCGATCGAGCGGACGCTCGTGCGATGGGCGGGCTTCTCGCCTCGGTCGTACGCCAGCACGCGACGCGAGGGGGTGCCGTACATCCCGACGCTGCTGCTCACAACCGTGGGACGGAACAGCGGCGAGCTGCGCTCGAACGCGCTGTTCTACCTGCGGGACGGCGCGGACTACATCATCGTCGCGTCGAAGTCGGGATCGCCGAAGCACCCGGACTGGTTCCGCAACCTCCAGGCGCTGCCCCAGGCGTGGGTGGTCGCCGACCGGCGGAGCATTCCCGTGCGCGCGGAGGTCATGGACGACGCCGACCGCACGCGACTCTGGGGGCCGCTGGTCACCATGTGGCCGCGGTATGAGGACCACCAGCGGCGGGCCAGCCCGCGCGAGGTGCCCGTGGTGCGGCTGCGCCCGATCCGCTAGCCCCGCTACGAGTCAGGGCTACGGCGCGAGCGGGTTCACCGGCCCGTGGGAGTGGCCCGCACTCCCGGCGGCGTGCGCGTGGCCGCCGTGCGACCAGCCGCCGGACGTCCCGCCGCTCGCGTCGCCGCCCTTCGAGGAAGCCCCCGCCCGCCCGATCGCCGTGAAGATGCGCCGCGTCGCGCCACCGCAGGCGGGGCACGCGGCGGGCTCGGCCGCTGCAGCGGCCTTCCGTGTGACCTCGAACTCCACGGCGCACGCGTCGCATCGGAAGGGGTAGATCGGCATTGCGGTGAGTGACCTCCTCCCGCATCATCGCGAACAGTCCCCAGCAGTTGCAAACGGTCGCAATAAGCCGCCCCAAGGGCAGCCCGACCGCGGATGGAGCAGGCCCGTGGCACGCGTGATGGTGATCGGGGACAGCAGCATGGACTGGGAGCGAACGCGCGAGCTGCGCGCGCTCTCGCAGTCGTACGCCGCGTACCTTGGCGAGCCGGTGGAGTTCATCTGGGCCCGCCCGGAGTTGGCCGCGCTCGCGCGTGACGCCGTCGAGCCGATGCCCGGCGACCCGCCCGTGGAGACGCTGCAGCCATTCCGCGTCCAGACCGAGGGCATGCCGGCCGCCGCGCTCAGCGTGGACGCCGAGGGGCGCCCGGACTGGGGCGCGACGTGGGAGTCGTTCTGCGAGCTCGCCTTCTTCGGCGGCCCGCCGCACCGCGGCGACGAGGCGATGGTGCGCGCGATCGCGGAGATTCCGCGCGCGACGCCGGAGGGTGAGTTCGACGCGATCGCGGAGATCCGCCGCGGCATCTTCCTCACGACGGGCCTGTTCTCGGAACCGGCGGCACAGCCCGGCTGGCTCGCCGTCTCCTGCCGCACGCCGAAACATGCCGCGTGGATATGCGCCTGCATCATCCTCGAGAACGTCGAGGCGCGCGTGGACGACGAGGGCCGCCTACTGGTGCCCGCGAGTCCTTCTTTCACACTGAAGGACCAGGTGAAGAGCGTGATCACCGTGGTCGCGAAGGTGCATCACTACTGGGAGATGCACGCCGTGGTCTACGGCATCGAGTAGCGCTCGGCGCTGCTACGCGATCGCACCGCGCTCGCGCAGCGCCGCGATCTCTGGCTCCGTGTAACCCGCGGCACGCAGCACCTCGTCCGTGTGCCGACCGAGGACGGGCGAGGGCCCTTGCACCGCGAGCGGCGTGGCGCTCATCCGCAGCAGCGGGCTGACCTGCGTCTCCGGCCCGGTGGTCTCATGCTCGATCGCGACGGTCATCTCATTGGCGATCGTCTGCGGGTCGAGCATCGCCTCCTCCACGAAGTTCACGGGGCCGCACGGGACGCCGTGACGTTCGAGGCGCTCCAGCCACTCCGCAGTCGTGAGCTCGCGGAAGCGCGCCTCGACCTTCGCGACCTCGATATCCGCCGTCGCGACGTGCTCCGGGTTGCGCGCATCGAACGCGGGGTCGTACAGCCCGAGGTACTCGGTGGGGATCGCGGCGCGCACCTTCGCGCGCAGCGTCGGCGACAACGCGCCCACGGCCACGGCGCCGTCCTTCGTCGCGTAGGCGCGGTAGTAGACGTTGCCCACGCGCGGCACACCGCCGGCGCCGTGCGCCTCCAGTACTTCGGCGTACGGGGCCCCCTCGGCGCGGAGGTGATCCACCATCGCCATCTTCTCGTACTTCAGCGCGTCTGCGGCCGGGAGGTCCATGCCGTACATGCCCTGGAACGCGAGCGCGGTGTTGAGCAGCGATGTCTCGATGAACTGGCCCTGCCCGGTGCGCTCGCGGTGGTAGAGCGCCGCGCATGCGGCCCACGCGATCGCAATCCCCGTGCCGTAGTCGGCCATGGGCGAAGCGGTGATGGTGCCGGGCGCACCGCCCTCGTCCACCTTCGCGTCCGCCGCCATGAGGCCGGACACGGCCTGCGCGATGATGTCGTAGCCGGGCCGGTGCGACCACGGCCCCTTGCGGCCCCACGCCGTGTTGTCGATGTAGATGAGGTTCGGCCGAAGCGCTGACAACCGCGCGTAGTCGATGCCGAGCTTCGCGGCGACGTCCGGGCGGTAGTTGATGACGACGATGTCCATCTCTGGGACGAGCCGGTAGACGACCTCTTGCGCCTCGGAGTCATCGAGGTTCAGGACGAGGGAACGCTTCCCGCGGTTCAGCGAATGGAAGTACTTCGACTCACCGGGGAGGAACTGGCTGTAGATACGCCAGGGCTCGCCCTCGGGCGGCTCGACCTTGATCACGTCGGCGCCCATGTCGGAGAGGTTCTGGCACCCGAAGGGGCCGGCGATGATCTGCGTGAACTCCAGCACCCGGATGCCGACCAGCGGCCCTGATGCTCCCGCGTCCGCTCCGGAGACCATGCGCGTCCTCTCAGCGGCCCGGTACTGGGAGCCGCGACTGGACGCATCCTAGCGATCGGACGTGCCCCCGGCCATCTTCCGGGCGGGGGCACGCCGACAGACTGGGGCTAGAGCCGAGACCGCCGTCCAGAGACGAGGTTGAACACGAGCACGACCAGCGCGACGACCAGCAGGATGTGGATCAGTCCGCCGGCGATGTGGGCCGTGAACCCCACCAACCACAGGATCAACACGAGCGCGAGCAGTCCCCACAACATTCGGCTTGCCTTCCACTGCCGGGCACGCGCGATGCGCGCCTTCGAGGAGGCCAACGCTACGCCGCCAGCACGCTCGAACGGGCCACAGGAGCGGCCGAAGCATCGCGCGAGGCTCGCAGAGCGCGAACCTCGCTAGCGACGACGGCCGAGGAAGACGATGTGCCGCTTGCCGCGCTTGCCGTGCGCGGCCACCTCGTGGGTCGTGGGGGTGAAGCCCGCGGAGCGAAGCTGGCGCTCGAATCCGACCTCGTTGTCCACAGACCACACGGCGAGGGCGCCGCCCGGGTTCAGCGCACGGTGCGCGGCGGCCAGGCCCGCGGGCTTGTACAGCCAGAGGTTGCCCTTCTGCGTGGGCGCCTTCGGACCGTTGTCGACGTCCAGCAGAATCGCGTCGAACTCCTGCACGCCGCGGCGGATGATGTTGGCGACGTCGCCAACGATGAGCTCGGTCCGAGGATCATCGAGCGGGTTGCCGGCGAGCGGGCCCAGCGGCCCCTCGTTCCACTCCACGACCTTCGGGTTCAACTCACCGACGACCGCACAGCCGTCCGGGGGGAGCAGATCCAGCGTCGCCCGCAGCGTGTACCCCATGCCGAGGCCACCGATAAGCACGCGCGCACCGGGGCGCGGGTTCGGGCAGGCCAGCGACATCATCGCGTCCTCTGACCCGTGCATGCGGCTGGTCATCAAGTCGTAGCCGGCCTCGGCGCGGATCACGTACTCGCCGTCGTGGCGGCGCAACTCGAGGGTGCTGCCGTCCGGCGTAACCGTGCTGTCGAGGATCTCCCAGGGCTTCATGCGTCCACGATACCCGGCGTACCCCGGAAGCGCGCGGCGTGCGGGAACCGGACGCCGGTGCTAGCCCTCGCGCGCCGCCTGTGGCCGCAGCACGAACTCCCGGCCCATGCCGCGCGTCGACGCCGCGAGCTGCACCAGCGTGACCACGAGGCCATCGAGGTCCGCTGACGGGCCGGGCTGGAGCACGCCCGCCTCGAAGTCCGCGGCGCTGAGGAAGACGGCGGTCGGGGCCGGGATCACGCCGAACCACGCCAGCACGTCGCGCAGGTGGCGCTCCACGCCGAGCGAGTGGTCGCGCGTGTTCCCCATGGCGAGGATGCCCGCGGGCTTCCCCTCCAGCGCGTCCAACGGCAACACGTCCAGGAAGTTCTTCAGCACCCCGGTGAACGAGCCTCGGTAGACCGGGCTCGCGAAGAGCACCGCGTCCGCTGCGCGCAGTCGCTCCACGGCCGAGGGCAGCTCGTCGCCCTCGATCGGCGGCGCGCCCGCGAACCCCGTGCGCACGGTCGCGAGGTCGAGGACGGCGACGTCGCCGAAGCCGGCGCCGGTCGCGCGCGCCGCGCTGCCCAGCACCGCGCTGTGCATGCGCCCCGGCGGCGTCACTGACCCCAGGACGATCTCCACACGCACATCAGCCACGCTGCGCCCCCTCGAGGTTCCCGCGTTCGGGCGTGCTGGCATTGCGCCCCTCGACCCATCATCCGCGCGCCACGCGGCAACCGAAAGAGCAGCGGCCATCCGGCAGTCGCCACGTTTTTGCCACCTGCGCGAGGCGCACGAGTAACCCGTCCGCATCGTTCCTGCTTATAGGCTCACCACCCAACCGGCGGATGCGAGGGACGAATGGCAGCTCCACTGGAGCGTGCGGGGTCTGCTGCTGGCCCGACACGAACTCGCCGACGGGTGGCGCTCGCTCGACACGGTCGGACGATTCGCGCACGCCAGATCGGCCGCGATGGCACGCTCCGAGCGGCGCTGATGCTGGCGCTGCCCGTGCTCCTCGGGCCGCTCCTGACCGTCGCGGCGCTCGCGATGGGCGCGTCGCGGTTCTACGACAACACGGTGGCGCGCCTCGAGACGCCCGGGGGGCTGATCGCCGCCGTCGCCAACTACGGCGGCGCGCAGATCTTCGACCGCAACGGTGTGCTGCTCTACCGCTTCTCCGAGACGGACGGCGGGCTGCGCCTCCCCGCGCGCCTCGACCAGGTGAGCAAGGCGATGATCGTCGTGAACGACCAGTGCGTGTGCACCGCCGCGAACCCCGCGGCGCTCCGGATCCTCGGTGTCCCGGCGCGCGCGATCATCGGTCACACGCTGGACAGCGTGCTGCCGGTGCTGCGGCCCGCCG
>CANKAU010000031.1 GCA_947479915.1 Chloroflexota bacterium | reverse complement strand
GCTGCGTGAACGTGAAAGAAGCCGCGCGTTGACCTCGACCAGTCCCCCGGCCCCGGCGATCGAGGTGTTGAACCTCGTGAAGCGTTACCAGAAGGCGGAGACGAACGCCGTCGACGACATCAGCTTCGAGGTGGGCAGCGGCGAGTTTTTCGCGCTGCTCGGGCCGAACGGCGCGGGCAAGACGACAACGATCTCCATCCTCACCACGATGCTCTCGCCGACCTCGGGCACGGTGCGCATCGCGGGGCATGACCTCGACCGCGAGCCGAGCGAGGTGCGCCGGCGCGTTGGGATCATCTTCCAGCGGCCCAGCCTCGATCTGAACCTCACCGGCGAGGAGAACGTTCGCTTCCACAGCATCCTGTACGGCCTGTATCCCTTTCGTCCGACGTTCCGGCTGATGCCGGGCGCCTACCGGCGCCAGCTCGCGGATCTCGCGAGCGTCGTGGAGCTGGACGGCGACATCTTCAAGCCGGTGAAGGCGTACTCCGGCGGCATGCGCCGCAAGCTCGAGATCATCCGCAGCCTGATGCATCACCCCGAGGTGCTGTTCCTGGACGAGCCGACCGTGGGCCTCGATCCCGCGAGTCGCCGCAACCTGTGGCAGTACCTGGGCGAGGAGCGCGCGCGCACCGGCACGACCGTGCTGCTGACCACGCACTACCTGGACGAGGCGGAGGGCGCGGACCGCGTGGCGATCCTGAACCGCGGCACGATCGTGTCGCTCGGCACGCCGGATACCGTGAAGGCCGCGCTCGTGCACCACTATGTGCTCGTGGACAGCGAGGATCGCGTACGCCTCGATCGGGAGCTGCGCGCCCTCGACATCCCGTTCAGCGGCGAGGGGCCGTACCGCCTCCAGGTCGAGGACCACGACACGCACGCCGCGCTCCGTGCGATCAGCACGCCGCTGACGCTGGTGCGCACACACACGCCGTCGCTGGAGGACGCGTACCTCGAAGTGATCGGCCGCAGCGAGGGCGAAGAGGTGACCGGATGAACGCGATCCTCACGATCGCCCAGCGCGACCTGAACAAGCTGCTGCGCGATCCCGTGCGGCTGCTGTCCACGTTCATCTTCCCGTTCATCTTCATGGCAGCGCTGGGCACGACGATGCAGGCGAGCCTGGGATCGCGCGCGGGGTTCGACTTCATCGCATTCGTCTTCACCGGCGTGTACGGGCAGACGTTGTTCCAGTCCGCAGCGATGGGCCTCATCTCGCTGATCGAGGATCGGCAGAATGACTTCAGCCAGGAGATCTTCGTCGCGCCGATCTCCCGGTTCTCGATCGTCCTCGGCAAGATCGTGGGCGAGACGCTGGTCGCGCTGCCGCAGGGTCTCGCGATCCTCGCATTCGCGTTCGTGCTGCGCGTGCCGCTGGGGCTGCCGCAGCTGGGCGCGATGCTGGCCGCGGGGCTGGTGATCTGCCTGCTGGGCGCGGCGTTCGGGCTGCTGGTGCTGTCCAACCTGAGCAGTCAGCGCGCGGCGCAGCAGGTGTTCCCGTTCATCCTGCTGCCGCAGTTCTTCCTCGCCGGCGTGTTCACGCCGCTGCAGGGGCTGCCGTGGTACCTCGACATCCTGTCGAGGCTGTCGCCCATGCGCTACGCCGTGGATCTCGCGCGCAACGCGTTCTACATCGGCAACGCGGATGCGCCGCTTGTGGTGTTGGAGTCCGCGACGATGAACCTCGCGATCACGGGCGCGCTGTTCGCGGTGTGCTTCACCGTCGGCACCGTGCTGTTCGTGCGCGCCGAGCGGAACCGCTAACCGGGACGCTCTCGGTACCGCGATACGATAGATGTCGGCACGTCGCGCGGCCTCGACGCGTGCGGCGAGATCGACGATGCAGGAGTCCGCATGCAGTTCGGCATCTTCTCGGTGGGCGACGTCACGCCCGATCCACTGACGGGGCGCGCGCCGACGGAGGCCGAGCGCATCCAGGCGATGGTGGCGATCGCGCTCAAGGCCGAGGAGGTCGGGCTGGACGTGTTCGCCACCGGCGAGCACCACAACCCGCCGTTCGTCCCGTCTTCGCCCACCACGCTGCTCGGGTACATCGCCGCGCGCACGTCGCGCATCATCCTGTCGACGGCGACCACCCTGATCACGACGAACGATCCCGTGAAGATCGCCGAGGACTACTCGATGCTCCAGCACGTCGCTGGTGGCCGCGTGGACCTGATGCTGGGCCGCGGCAACATGGCGGAGGTCTACCCGTGGTTCGGCCAGTCGGTGCGCGACGGCCTGCCGCTGGCGATCGAGAACTACGCGCTCCTGCATCGGCTCTGGCGCGAGGATCGCGTCGATTGGTCGGGGCGCTTCCGCGCGCCGCTGGAGGCGTTCACCTCGACGCCGCGTCCGCTGGACGGCGTGCCGCCGTTCGTGTGGCACGGGTCGATCCGCACGGCGGAGATCGCGGAGCAGGCGGCCCGCTACGGCAACGGCTTCTTCCACAACAACATCTTCTGGCCGATCGAGCACACCGCGCGCATGGTCACGCTGTACCGGTACCGCTTCGAGGAGGCCGGTCACGGTCGCGCCGACGAGGCGATCGTGGGCCTCGGCGGGCAGTTCTTCGCGCGGCCCAACTCCCAGGACGCCGTGCGCGAGTTCCGGCCGTACTTCGATAACGCGCCGGTGTACGGGCACGGGCCGTCGCTGGAGGACTTCGCCGCCCAGACGCCGCTGACCGTCGGCAGCCCACAGCAGGTGATCGAGCGGTACGCGGCGATGCGCGAGTACGTGGGGGACTACCAGCGTCAGCTGTTCCTCGTCGATCACGCTGGCGTGCCGCTGCGCACGGTCCTGGAGCAGATCGAGATCCTCGGCAGCGAGATCGTGCCCGCGCTGCGTCGCGAGGCGGCGATCGGACGGCCCTCGCACGTCCCGGACGTCCCGCTGCACCCGGCGGTCATCGCGGCGGCGCAGGCCGAGGCATAACTCGGCGGGGCGCTCCCTTCGAGGGAACGCGCACGTCCTTGCCGCTTCTGGCATTCTGGAAGTACCGCCTCACCACGGATCCCGGAGACCTCATGCCCCGTGCCCTCTCGCGTCGGACGCTCATCTGGGCGGGACTGGCCGCGTGCCTGCTGCTGATCGTGGGCGGCGTGGTCGCTGCGCGCGTCCTCGGCGCGCGGTCGGTGCAGCGCTTCGACTGGTACCTCGCGCTGGGTGACTCGCTGACCGTGGGCGTCGGCGCCGCCCGGCCGGCGGAGGATGGCTACGCGGCGCAACTGCAGCGGCGGCTCGCGGGCGGACGCGCCACGCCCGTGGCGACGAACCTCGCGGTCTCAGGCGCGACGACGCGTTCGATGATCAGCGGGGGGCAACTGCAGCGCGCGTCCGATTTCGTGCGCGAGCGCGGCGACACGGCGGGCCTCGTCACGATCAGCATCGGCGGCAATGACAGCGCGCGGCTGTACGCGCCGTGCGCCTTCGGTACGGTCGAGCAATGCCGGACGCTCGCCTCGGAGGCGCTCACCGCGACGGACCAGGACCTTGCGACGATCCTACGCACGATCCGCGACACCGCAGGGCCGCGCACGCAGATCGTCGTGCTGACGTACTACAACCCGCTGCAGAATCCGCAGTGCATCCTGCACTCGCGCGAATCGCTCGCTCGCGCCGTGCTCGAGGGTGGTGCACCGCTCGACCTGCCACGCGGCCTCAACGCGATCATCCGCGAGCGCGCGGCCGAGGTGGGCGCGCGAGTGGCCGACCTGTCCGACCTCGGCGCAGGCGAACTGACCGCGGACTGTCTGCATCCAACGGCGGACGGCCACGCGCGTATCGCCGGCAAGGTGTTCGACGTCATCCCGAGCTAGCCACGGCGCACCGGTTCGCCTCGAAACAGCAGGAAGCCCGCCATTCGGCGGGCTTCCGTGCGTGTGCGATGAGTGGCGGACTAGCGGGAGCCGCGCAGGCGCGGGTCGAGGGCGTCGCGGATGGCGTCGCCAAACATGTTCATCGAGAAGACCAGCATGCTGATGGTGATGCCGGGGAGGATCGCCAGGCGCGGGTTCGTCTTGAAGAACGTGGTGCCGGACTGCGTGAGCATCGCGCCCAGCGACGGCGTCGGCGGTTGCGCGCCGATGCCGAGGAACGACAGCGTGGCCTCGGTGATGATCGCCGTCGCGAGGACGTAGGACGCCAGCACGATCATCGGCGCCATCACGTTGGGCAGGATGTGCCGGTACATGATGCGGTTGTCGCTGCAGCCGATGCAGCGGGCGGCCTCGACCCACATGTTCTGCTTCGCGGACAGTACCGATCCGCGGATGACGCGCGCGGGGCGTGGGATCGACAGGATCGCGACAGCCCAGAAGCCCTGCCAGATGCCGGGGCCGAGGATCGAGACGATCGCGATCGCAAGGACGAGGAACGGGAAGACCTGGATCGCGTCCATCACCCGCTGGATGTAGAGGTCGGTCTTGCCGCCGACGAACGCAGAGAAGAGGCCGATCGCGCTCCCGAAGGGGATCGAGATGATCGCCACGCCGATCCCGAAGAAGACGGAGATCTGCGTCCCCTTCAGCAGGCGGCTGAACATGTCGCGGCCCAGGTTGTCCGTGCCCAGCAGGAAGAAGCGCTCGCCGTCCCTGGACGTGGTGCCGAGTCCGAGCAGGCGGTCCGAGCCTTTGAAGGCGGTGGGGTCGTGCGGCAGGATCACATCGAACGCCGCGAGGATGGCGATGATGCTGGCGATGACCAGCAGGCCCGCGCACGCGGCGCCGACAGGCCAGTGCTTGCTGAACTTCCACAATGGCGTCCACACCCGATCGACGATCGAGGTGGTCGGTACGACGGGCTTGGTGGAGGTGGTCTCGGCGAGTGCCATCGGGTCTCCCATCGGCGCGCGAGCGCCTAGGTGTAGCGGATCCGCGGGTCGAGGAACGAGTAGCTGAGGTCCACCAGCAGGTTGGTGATCAGCGTCACCATCACCAGCAGCAGCGCGATGCCCTGCACCAGCGGGTAGTCGCGCTGCGTCACAGCGTCGATGTACGTGCGGCCGATGCCGTTGATGCCGAACACGGACTCCACGACCACCGAGCCGCCGACGATCGTGGCGAGCTGGAAGCCGAGGATCGTGACGACCGGGATCAGCGCGTTGCGGAAGGCGTGCCGGAACACCACCTTAATCTCGGTGAGGCCCTTCGCGCGCGCGGTGCGGATGTAGTCCTCGCGCAGGGTCTCCAGCATGGTGGTGCGCAGGATGCGCATGATCTGACCGGACTGCGCGGCGCCCAGCACGATCGCGCCTGGCAGCACCTGCTGCAGGTTGCCCCATGGATCCTCGAACAACTCGTGGCGGCCCTGTGGCGGGAACCAGCCGAACCACACCGCGCCGTAGATGATGAACAGGATACCGAGGAAGAAGTTCGGCACCGAGATACCGATGATCGAGACGCTCCGCGCGAGGTAGTCCAGCGGGCCGTCCTGGTACACCGCGGAGATCACGCCGATCGGGATCGCGATCATCAGGCCGATCACGATCGCGATGCCGCCGAGCTCCGTGCTCATGGGCAGGGCGGTGCGGATGACCGTGGTCACCGGCTTGTTCTGCCAGAACGAAGTGCCCCAGTTCCCCTGCACGATCCCGCCGATCCAGCGGAAGTACTGGGTCACGGCGGGCGCGTCGAGTCCCAACTCGTGGCGGTAGATCTCGGCCTGCTTCGCGTCGGAGCCGCGTGCCTCGGACATCTGCGCGACGACGAAGTCGCCAGGCATGATTCGGAGCAGCCCGAAGGTCACGATGGTGAGCACGATGATCGTGGGCACCATCAGGACCACGCGACTGATGATGTATCGGTGCATACAGTTCTCCAACATCGGGCGATCCGCGGATCGTCCGAGATGCACCATCCGCGTCGAGGGCGGCATCGTACGGGTGAGCATCACGGTTGTAAATCAACGGTCTGATGTTTGTTCAGATTACGATCATGTTGACGGGCGGCTCGCTCGCGCGTTAGGTTGCGCGCCAATCTCTCGATGTGTGTCCGAACGACGCTGGCCGTTCTAGTCAGGATCCGTTCGAGGCAGGAGCGCGCGCATGCCGGTCAACAACCAGTGGTCCAGTCGTTCGGTCAGCCGGCGCACGGCGTTGCGTGGCGCAGGCGCGGGCTTGGCCGGCCTTGCGGGCGCGGCGCTGATCGGCTGCAGCGGTGGCGGCGGCGGGGCTGCGAAGACCGATGCGCCCGCGGGCGGATCCTCGGCGTCCGTCGCGCCGGGTCAGGCGAAGCTCAAGCCGGGCCAGACGTACACGGGCATCTTCCCCACGGCGACTGAGCAGGATCCGATCAAGAACGGCAAGAAGGGCGGAACGTACAAGTTCCGCATCTTCGACTCGCCGCACATGGACTTCAACAAGATCCTGTCCAGCACGGTCAACACGCCGAACGACCTCACGAAGAACAAGCTCTTCCGACTCGCGCTCGGCGCGAAGGCTGACGCCGGCGCGATCAACGTCGAGGGAGACCTGGTCGAGAAGTACGAGGTCGCCTCGAATGGGACGCAGTTCACGCTCTTCCTGAACAAGGGCGTGAAGTTCCACAACGTCGCGCCGGTCATGGGCCGCGTGATGACCTCGGAAGACGTGAAGCTCAGCATCGAGCGCTACCAGGCGGGCGGCGTACAGAAGGACGTCTTCGCCGACGTCACCTCCGTGCAGACGCCGGACGCCAACACCGTGGTCGTGAAGCTCAACCAGCCGCTGGCGGAGTTCCCGAAGATGGCGGCCTCGTGGTCGTACATCGACGCGAAGGAGTTGATCGCCGACAACGCGTACCTCACGCGGCACGCGATCGGCACGGGCGCCTTCATCCAGGACAAGTGGACCGCGAAGGAAGGCCAGGAGTTCGTCCGGCACCCCGACTACTTCGAGAAGGGCATGCCCTTCCTCGACAAGGTCAGCGGCAAGGTGATCGACGACGAGAACGTGCTGCAGTCGGCGTTCACGACGGAGAACGTCTTCAACTACGAGGCGGCGACTTCGGACGTGGCGAAGCAGATGCTGCAGCAGGCGCCGAAGGCCGTGCTCTTCGAGTACAAGGGCCTGCAGGGCGCGAACGTCAACGGCTTCCACTTCCAGTTGAAGAACCCGAAGTGGCAGGACGAGCGCGTCCGCCGCGCGTTCTCCATGGCGATCGACCGCAAGGACTGGGCCACGGCCCGCTTCGCCGAGGACACCGCTGCCTCCGGCAACGGCTACTCGCCCGGCCCCATGCCGTGGCGCGCGCTGTACGACAAGGTGCCCGAGTTGTCCTCGCAGGGCCCGTACTACCAGTACAACCCCGCGGAGGCGACGAAGCTGCTGACGGCGGCGGGCTACAGCAACACCAAGCCGATCACTGCTGAGCTCACCGCGTGGTTCGCGCGCCTCGACTGGGGCGAGATCATGGTGCCGGCACTGAACAAGCTGCCGCTGATCAAGGCGACGTTCCGGCAGGTGGACAACCCCACGGCCGTCACGCTGCTCTCCGCGCGCAACTTCCAGGACATCACCAACATCACGTGGGGCCCGCCGGCCTACGCCGTCGACCAGACCCTGTACCCCTGGTACCACTCCAAGGGCGGGCTGAACCACAGCAACCACGCGGACGACACGATGGACAAGCTGGTCACGGCGCAGCGCCAGGAGCAGGACCCCAAGAAGCAGAAGGAGATTTGGAAGCAGGCGGAAGACCGCATCTACGACCAGGTCTGGGAGGTCTTCACGCCGGTCAACTTCCAGCGTCGAGGGCTCTGGCACAATTACGTGATGAACTTCCGCCAGCACGGGCTCGGCTCGCTCACCACGTACGCCTCGCACCAGTTCCGCGGCATCTGGCTCGACCAGGGCTAGCGGATGCGTCGAGGTCTGCGGTAGCAACGGGGTGATCGCGGGGACGCGAGGGGATGACCCTCGCGTTCCTTGCGTCTGTGGAGATTCGCGGCGATTCGAGGAGGTGCCCCATGGCTGGACCGACGATCTGTGCATCGATGGCGGATGCCGTGGCGGACATCCCGGACGGCGCGACGATCATGATCCCGGGGTTCGGCGGCACGGGCTCGCCGCTCAATCTCGTGACGGCGCTGTACCACCAGGGGGCCAAGAACCTCGTTGCGGTCTCGAACGGCGCGGGCGGTGGCGCGGCCGATCCACGGCTCAAGGGCCTCGGCGACCTGATCGAGGCAGGACGCGTCCGCAAGATCATCTCGTCATTCACCGCCTCCACGCATCCCTCGCGCGCCTCCAAGCCGGAGCAGATGATCCGCGACGGCCTTGTCGAGGCGGAGCTGGTGCCGCAGGGCACGCTCGCCGAGCGCATCCGCGCGGGCGGTGCGGGCATCCCGGCGTTCTTCACCCCGGCGGGCGTCGGCACGCTGCTCGCGGAGGGCAAAGAGCACCGCGAGTTCAACGGACGCATGTACACCCTCGAGCACGCGATCCGGCCGGACTACTCGTTGATCCGCGCATGGAAGGCGGACACCGCGGGCAACCTCGTGTTCCGGCACGCGGGCCGCAACTACAACCCGATCGCGGCCATGGCCGGCGTGCACACGATCGTCGAGGTCGAAGAGCCGATCGTTCCGGTCGGGACGTTGCCGCCCGACCAGATCCACACGCCGGGCGTCGTTGTGGAGCGCCTCGTCCAGATCGGTCCGAACGACGTGATCCGCCTCGATCGTCCCGCCGTCGCGGTGAACGCGCCCGAGGCGATCGAGGCCGGCGCGGCGAAGCGCCGCCTGACGCGCGAGGAAATGGCCGCGGTGATCGCGCAGCGCCTGGAGCGCGGCTGGCTGGTCAACCTCGGCATCGGCATCCCCACGGTCGCCTCGAACTTCGTGGAGCCGGATCGCGGGATCGTGTTCACCTCGGAGAACGGGGTCATCGGCTACAGCGGGCTCGCGGGGCCGGACAACGTCGACCCGGACATCGTGAACGCGGGCGGGCAGCCGGTGACCATCGTCCCCGGCGCGACGTTCGTGCATCACGCCGACTCGTTCGGCCTCATCCGCAGCGGCCGCATCGACGTCACCGTGCTCGGCTCGTACGAGGTCGCTGCCGATGGGTCGTTCGCGAACTGGCGGCTGAACAACGCCGCGTACGACAACCTAGGCGGCATCGGCGGGGCGATGGACCTGGTGGCGAGCGCCAAGCAGATCTGGCTCGCGATGGAGCACACGACGCGCGACGGGCAGCCGAGGCTGCTCGAGCACTGCGCGCTCCCTGTCACCTCGCCACGTGGCGTCACGCTGATCGTCACCGACATCGCCGTGATCGCCGTGCGCGACGGCGGCTTCGTCCTCGAGGAGACCGCGCCGGGCTACACGGCCGAGGAGATCGCCTCGCTCACGGGGGCGCCGCTCGCGGTGAGCCCGAACCTGCGCACCGTCAGCGTGTAACGGCACGTAGCGAGGAAACCGGGTAGCCTCGAAGAGTCGGCGGGGGCCGGGGGTCTTTCTAGGGCCCTTTGCAATCGGCTTCCGCCGGCACTTCACTCTTCGTGCCACTTCGGCGCGACGCGCGCGCCGCTGCTGCGGCAGCCGCGCGGACACCTCATCACCTCGCCTGCCATCGCGGAACGCGTCACGACGCTGGTAGAACGATGCGCTCGCAGGGTGATCGAGTCACCTCGTGCAGACATACAGAAGGGGCGGCCTCTCGGCCGCCCCTTCGCGTGCTGCGCAGCGAGCGCGGACTACGCCGTAGCGAGTGCCGCCTCGAGGTGCTTGGCGAGGTCGCTCTTCGGGCGGAAGCCCACGACCTGACCGACCGCCTGCCCGCCCTTGAAGATGAGCAGGGTCGGAATGGAGCGGATGCCGTACTTGCCGGAGACGCCCGGGTTCTCGTCCGTGTTCAGCTTCACGAACTTCACGCGGCCGTCGTAGTCGTTCGAGAGCTCCTCGACGACCGGGGCGACCATGCGGCACGGGCCGCACCAGGGGGCCCAGAAGTCGACGAGCACGGGGGTGTCGCTGTTCAGGACGTCGGACTCGAAGGTCGCGTCTGAGGTGTCCGTGGGGTGAGCCATATGGATGGTCCTTCCTCTATGCGACATCGCCGCCGCGACGCGCTCGTGAACGGTGCAGGTGGCCGGGAGGCCCGGTGTCAGATGAGCCGGGTGCCGCGGAGCGTATCATCCGCTCGTTGACATCGGATCTGTCCGACGAGTAACATCCTATATACCCCTACCGGGTATGTCAACCCGGCTCTCATCCCCCACAATCAGGGGCAGCGAACCGGACGAGGTGTGCCATGGCCGACGCAAACGAACAGCTCATCGCCCGCCTTCGTCGCATCGAAGGCCAGGTGCGCGGCATCGCCAAGATGCTCGACGAGCAGCGCACCTGCGAGGACGTGGTCACGCAGCTCATGGCCGTCCGGTCGAGCATCGACACCGTCGGCGCGGTCGTCCTCGACAGCCACCTCGCGGGGTGCGTGTCCGGGCGCAGCGCGGACGAGCAGATCGAGGCGTTGCGCGACGCCATGCGGCTGTGGTGGCGCTTCGCTCCCGCGGCGGGTGGTGTGGGCGCGGATCCGACGACCGTCGGCGCGCAGTCCCCGTTGCCCGTCCCGGGCGTCGAGGCGCACTAGCCCGGCTGCTGGCCGGCTTCCTCGGCACGACGCATCGCGGCGCGCTCGGCGACGGCGGCGCTGACGGCCTTCATCATTCCCGCATCGATAGCGTGCTGCGCGGAGCGCACAGCGCTCGCCACGGCGGCCTCGTCGCTGCGGCCATGACCCACGAACACTGCTCCGTCCACGCCCAGCAGCGGCACCGCGCCGTAGCGCCGGTAGTCCAACTTGGCGCGCACGCCGCGGAGCGCGGGGAGCAGTAGCGCTCCGCCGATCTTCGATCGCCACGAGGATCGCGCTGCCGTCCGCATCTCGTCGAACAGCAACTGCACGAGGCCTTCGGCGAGCTTCAGCACCACGTTGCCCGTGAAGCCGTCGGTCACGACCACCTCGGCGTGTCCGTTCAGGATGTCGCGGCTTTCGAGGTTGCCGACGAAGTTCAACGCCGCGTCCTTCGCGAGGATCTCGTGCGTCTCCACGACGAGCATCGACCCCTTTGTCGGCTCCTCGCCGATCGAGAGGATCGCGACGCGCGGGCTGGAGATGCCGTGCACCGCGTGCATGTAGGCCGCGCCGAGGTGCGCGAAGGTGACGAGGTGGGACGGGCGCGCGTCCGCGTTCGCGCCGACGTCCAGCAGCATCACCGGGCCGCCCTCGCCCGGCAGCACCGCGCTGAGCGCGGGGCGTTCGACGCCGTGCAGGCGGCCGAGGACGACGAGGCTCGTTGCCATCGCCGCGCCGGTGTTGCCGATCGTGACGAAGGCGTCCGCCTCGTGGTGCTTCACCATCTCGGTGCCGACGTACATGGAGGTCTGGCGCGCGTGGCGGATCTCGCGGGCGGCGTGGTCGCCCATCGCCACCACGTCGGGTGCGTGCTTGATGTGCAGGTTGGCAGGGTTCGCGTTGCGCCGCACGAGTTCCGCACGGAGGGTCGCCTCGTCGCCGACGATCGTGACGTCGATGCCCTCGGCTGTTGCGATGAGCGCGCCGCCCACGGTTTCACGCGGGCCCAGGTCGCCGCCCATCGCATCCAGCGCGATCATGCGGCGCCTGCGGTCATGCGTCGTCGCTCTCGTCCTCGCCCTCGGCCAGGGTGGTGTAGGGCGGCAGCGGATCGGACTCGTGCTGGAGCAGCACGATCATGCGTTCCGAGCCGGTGTCGAACGTGGAGAACTCGTAGTCACCGAACGCGGCCACCGTGCGCAGCCCCGCGAGACGACCTGCGAGGATCACCTCGGGCAGCGTGATCGTGCGGAACGTGAACATGGTGGTGATGCGGCGCAACGCGCCCGTCTTCGACGCGACGTCGAAGTGCCACGTGATGTCCTTCATGCTTTCCGCGGGGCGCGACTCGACGGACACGAGCTTGGACACCTGGCCGCCATCGACCCACGGCTTCGTCCAGTGCTCCACGATCGGCTGCGGCGTCGGGTCCCAGTCGTCACGGTGAGGCGCCTCGATGTCGAGGACCGCGACGCCGCCCTCCGCGAGATGGCGCGCGAGCACGGCGATCGACGCGACGAAATCATCCAGCGACCCGAGGTGCTGCACGCCGCCGAGCGGCACGGTCACCAGCGCGAACGTCTGCTTGAGGTCCAGCGTGGTCATGTCGCCGAGCTTCAGCGTGAGCCCCTTGCGGCCACCCATGCGCTGCTTCGCGATCGCGAGCATGGCGTCGTTGATGTCGACGCCCGTCACCTTCAGCCCCGCCTGAGCGAGGGGCACTGCCACGCGACCCGTGCCACACCCGAGCTCCAGCACGGTGTCACCGTGGTACTCGGCGAGGCTCTGGTAGAACGACACGTCGTCGTAGTAGTCCTCGAAGTCGAGGTCGTAGAACGGCGCAATCGCGGTGAACGGGTCGATCTCTGGCATGGCGCGATGCTAGCCGATGCGCCTCGCGGCGGCGAGGTGTCGTCAGACGGGTTGGGGTGACCGGGGCGACGAAGCGTTGAGCGCGCATGTGCCCTCAACCCCGCCCTCTCCCGCTTCACAGGAGGGCGCGGCCGAACGGATCGCTTCACCTCGACAGAACATGCGTACTATCCTGACGCGCATGAGCCTGCAGCGCGCCAACGTCCGCATCGAGGAACGCCGAGGCTTCTTCGGCGCGTTGAAAGAGGTGCGCCTCTGGTTCAGCCGCGGCGAGCACGTCGCCCTGAACCGCGAGGCGTGGGACGCGCTGGGGCGGAGCGGCGAGCCGGTCGCCCTCGGCGAGGACGGTGGGCGACGCCTCTGGTACGCCGAGGGCGGCTACTACTGGGCCGAGGACGGCATGGACGCGGAGGCCGTCGCGCTGCTGGCGTGGGATCGCGAGCGCCGGCAGGACGCGCGCCTCGACCGGCTGCGCAAGATCCGCGCCGCCGAGGAGGACGCCGAGCGCGGTCGCCGCGAACGACTCCCGGACGAGGTGCGCGCGGCGGTGTGGCATCGCGACGAGGGGCGCTGTGTGCGCTGCGGGTCGGAGCAGGAACTCCAGTTCGACCACGTCATCCCGTTCTCGCGCGGCGGCAGCAACGCCGTGGAGAACATCCAGATCCTCTGCGGCCCATGCAACCGCGCCAAGGGCGACTCGATCGTCTAGTCGCCCTCGGCGCGGCGCGAAGCGTGTGCGCTAGCGGAAGTGGGGCACGACCTCTGCCATCAGGCGGTCGTAGGTGTCCTTCTTCTCCTCGAGCGTGGCGAGGTTGAAGTCGGCGATCACCATCTCCTGTGCGCCAGCCTCGGCGTAGCGCTCGATCGCGTCACGGATCTCCTGCGAGTTGCCCACGATCGCGGCACCGCGGCTACGGGCTCGCTCGACCTGGCCGGGGTTGTCCGAGAACGCGACCACCACCTGCACCGAGCGGTGGATCTCCGACGGGTCGCGGCCGACGACCGCGCAGTGCTCTGCGAGGACGCGGGTCTTCTCCACGTACACGTCCGGCATCACCTGCGCGTTCCACTCGTTCGCGTAGCGCGCGACGGTGCGCAGCGTCTTCTGCTCACCTACGCCACCGATCAGCAACGGCAGCGGCTTCTGCACCGTCGGCGGCTGCAGCGGCGCGTTCTCCAGCTGGTAGTACTTCCCCTGGAAGTTGGAGCGCTCGTTCTGGAAGAGGCTCGTGATCACGTGGGCGGCCTCGTCCAGGCGGGCGGAGCGCTCGCCGAGCGTGTAGTACGGGATGCCGTAGGCCCGGTGCTCGTTCTCCTGCCACCCCGCGCCGAGGCCGAGGATGAAGCGGCCGCCCGAGATCACGTCGATCTGCGCCGCCATTTTGGCGTGGATCGCGGGGTGGCGGAGCGTGTTGCCGACGACGATGGTGCCCAGCCGCACGCGCGGAACCAGCGCGGCGAGCGCGGCCGTCACCGTCCAGCACTCGCCGACGAGGCCCTCGCCGGTCGCGTTGTTGTTGATCAGGTGGTCGGCAGTCCAGATGCCGTCCCAGCCGGTTCGCTCGATGTGCTGGCTGAGGTCGACAACCTCTTCGAACGACCAGTGGAGGCGCGGCTTCATGCTGAACAACATCGGGAGACTCCTGCCGGGTGCGGATTGAATGTTCGTGATGGTAGCGCCGCGATCAATGCGGCGTCCGGGGGTGTACCTTCCCCGTCGACCGACGCGGGCCGTGCGCCGACCACGGATTCGATGGAGGCCACGTGGCACAGGACAGTGAACTCCAGACCGCGGGCAGGCTGCTCGTCATTGCCGTCGACCGTGTCATCGCGGCGGCCGGGAGCCTCGACGCGGCGGCGCTGAACTGGGAGCCGATTCCGGGCGCCAGCACCCTGTCCGCGCTCTGCCTGCATGTGCTCGGCATGACGCGCGAGAACGTCCTGACGCACATCTGCCGTGTCGCCGAGTCGCACCGCGTGCGCGCCGAGGAGTTCTCGCCGAGCGCCGAGACGGGCGAGTCGCTGGCGGCGCGGTGGGCTTCGCTACGCCCCGAGGTCGAGGGCGCGCTCGGGGCGCTGCCGCCGGAGCGGCTGGACGATCTGCGGGTGCACCAGACCTGGGGCGAGGTGCCCGCGCGGGAGCTGCTCCATCGCATGGTGAACCACGCCTACGAGCACGCGGGGCAGGCGGAACTCACTCGACAGCTGCTCGAGGCGCACCGCGCGGGTTAGCGCAGCCTGGACGCCCGCGGGCGCTAGACCTCGCCGAGGAGGCCCGCGCGTGACGCGATGATCACCGCCTCCAGCCGCGATCGCGCACCCAGGCGGTCCATCGCCGCCTGGATGTGGTTGCGGATGGTGATCGGGCGAATGTTCAACGATGCGGCGATCTCGTCCGGCGTGTAGCCCTCCGCCAGCAGGCGGAGCGCGGCGACCTGCCGCGGGGTGATCGTGTTGCGGAACTCGGTCGAGGCGGGCTCGGGCTGGCGTCCGCTCGGGCGGAACGCCGGGGTCGCCGCACCCGCGGGAGCCGGCCGGTCGTCCACGCGCCGCACCATGTGCACCACGCGCGACTGGGCGGGATCCTCGGACTCCTGGAGCAGGATGGACACCTGCACGCGCCCGGACTCGCCGTCCGGGGTCTGCGCCCAGACTTCGAAGTCACGGGAGGGGCGGCCGGTGCGGGCCATCGCGATGACGGGGCAGTTCGGGCGGCAGAGCGCGGCGTTGCGCGCGTCCATGCTCGCCAGCACCTCGTAGCAGCGGCGGCCGATGACGTCGTCTTCGGCGCGGAATTGCTCGGAAGCGGCGTCGTTCCACGAGGTGATGCACTGGTTCATGTCGACGGCGTAGAGCGGGTGCGCTGCGGCCAGCGCGGGCGCCGGCTCCGAGGTCGCCGCGATCTCGTCCACCATCTCGTCCACGATCTTCCGCACCACGGCCCCACTCCGAAGGCTGCGCGCCGCGCCGGACGATCCGGCCTCGACGTATCGAGTCTAGGTGGGCCCCGGTGCGCATCCACGCGACCAACGTCCCGAGGGCCTTGGGACGTTGGTCAGCGAGACTCCTGTAGTCGTCTGGAACTGGTGCAGACACACCATGCGCCCCACCACGCCTCTTCATATCGTCAGGACTCGTACCGGGACGTCCTTCCGGCAGAGACGGGTATCTAAATGGCAGTGATTGTCGCGGTCGTGGTGACCGCCATCGTCGGCATCCTGGGCGCTGGGGCTCTGCTCCTGGATCGTCGCCCACCGGCTCCGGCGGGGGAGCAAAACGGCATGAATCGACACCTGGCAGTCGCGGCGATCCTCTGGGTGATCTTCACGGCGCTCTCGCTTGCGGGCGCGGTCGCGATGGATCCGTTCCCGACCGGGGCGGCGCCCGAGGCAGCGTTCAGCGACCACGCCTTCCGATTGATGACGTACATGGGTGCGCCGATCCTCGGACTGGTGCTCGCGGGCCTCGTGTATTCGGTGCTCACGTTCCGCTCTGTGGGCGGCGCCGACGCCGAGGACGGCCCGCCGATGAAGGGCACCGGGATGGTGCCGAAGGTCTGGCTGGGCGCCACGACCGCCCTGGCCGTGACCGTCATGGTGTCGCCGGGCCTCACCGGCCTTGCGGAGATGCGGGCCGACCGCACGTCCGACATGACGATCAAGATGACCGGCCAGCGCTGGTCATGGACCGCCGACTACCCCGGGGGCATCACCTCCGATGAGCTCGTGCTCCCCGTCAACAAGCGCGTGAAGTTCGAGGTCACGGCGCCGGAAGGTGATGTGCTGCACTCGTTCTGGGTGCCCGCCTTCCGCAACAAGATCGACGCTGTGCCGGGCATGACCACGGTCACCTACATCACGCCGAACCGCATCGGTGACGGCAAAGACGACGTGGCCTACCGGGTGCAGTGCGCGGAGCTGTGCGGCCTGATGCACGCCCGCATGGCCATGAACGTCCGAGTGGTGGACGCGGCTGAGTACGACAAGTGGCTCGCCGGGAAGGTGAAGAAGTAATGCCTCTGCTCCTCGGATTCATCTTCGGCGGCGTTGGCTTTGCGGTTGGCGCGGGCCTGCTGGGCGCGATCCGCACCAGCATGGGGCTCGAGTTCTGGTCCACGGACATGTCGTGGAGCATCGCGTATCCGGTCGCGCTCCTCGGCTGGCTCGCGGGCGTGGGCGGCTGGAAGTACTGGGCGACGGAGTGGTTCGGCGGCACGCCGGCCGTCTCGCCGAAGGGCGTGTCGCGGTACTTCGAGTTCAACATGGATCACAAGGTGATCGGCATCCAGTACGGCGTGACCTTCGTCGCGCTGTTCCTGCTGTCCGGTCTGACCGCCATGGCGATCCGCTACGAGTTGATGCACCCGGGCATGCAGCTCTTCAACGAAGACCAGTACAACGCGGCGATGAGCTTCCACGGCATCGGCATGGTCGCCGTTGCGGTGGCGATCGTCATGGGCTGCTTCGGCAACTACGTGGTGCCGATCATGATCGGCGCGCGTGACATGGCGTTCCCGCGCATCAACGCGCTGTCCTTCTGGCTGGTGCCGCCGGTGGCGATCACCCTGGTCATCGCGGTCCTGCTGGGCGGTTGGGACACGGGCTGGACGGCCTACCCGCCGCTCTCCGTCCTGACGAAGTCCGGCCAGACGCTGTTCAACCTCGCGGTAACCACGTTCGGCGTCGTCTCCATCCTCGGCGGCATCAACTTCATCGTCACGATCATCTACGAGCGCGCGCCGGGCATGACGTGGGGCCGACTGCCGATCATGGTGTGGGGCACCTTCGCCGGCTCGATCATCGCGTTCTTCTTCACGCAGGGCTTCGCCGCCGGTCTGCTGATGGTGCTGTTCGACCGCGTCATCGGCACCTCGTTCTTCGGTGCGGCGCACGGCGGCAGCGCGCTGCTGTACGAGCACGTCTTCTGGTTCTACAGCCACCCCGCCGTCTACGTGATGGTGCTCCCCGCGTTCGGCGCGGTTCTCGAGGTGCTCTCGCACATGTCGAGGAAGCCGCTGTACGCCTACAAGTGGGTGGTCGGCGCGATGCTCGGCATCGTGGCGCTGTCGGGTGTCGTGTGGGCGCACCACATGTTCACCTCGGGCATGGCGGACTACCTCCACGCGCCGTTCCTGGTGCTGACCGAGATGATCTCCATCCCGACCGGCATCATCTTCCTGTCGGTGCTCGGCACCATCTGGGCCGGCCGCCTGTGGGTGCGCACGCCGATGCTGTTCGCGCTGGCGTTCATCTTCAACTTCACCATCGGTGGTCTGACGGGCATCTACCTCGCCGACATGCCGACGGACGTGCACCTGCACGACACCTACTTCGTGGTGGCGCACTTCCACTACACGATCATGGGCGGCGAGATCTTCGCCCTGTTCGCGGCGCTCTACTACTGGTTCCCCAAGATGACGGGCCGGGAGTTCAACGAGACGCTGGGGAAGATCCACTTCTTCATCATGTTCATCGGTTTCCAGCTGACGTTCATCCCGATGTTCCAGGTCGGTGTCCGCGGCATGAACCGCCGCATTGCCGACTTCCCCGCGGCGTACGAGGGGGCGAACGTCTGGATCTCGATGTCGGGCTTCCTGCTGGGGATCTCCTTCATCTTCTTCACCGTGAACATGATTCTCTCCTGGGTCCGCGGCCGGCAGGCAGCGGCGAACCCGTGGGGCGCCAGCACGCTGGAGTGGCAGATCAGCAGCCCGCCGCCGGAGCACAACTTCGACGAGATCCCCGTCATCCAGGAAGGCCCCTACGAGTACGGCGTGCCGGGCGCGACCCCGCACGCTCGCCTCACCGGCGCTGTGAAGCACGCGTAGGCGCGGCACGGAAGAAACGGAGCAGTCCATGAGCAAGCAGAGTCACGCGGCGGCCGGAGAGAGCGCAGACCAGCGCACCGGCTTCACCGTCTTCCTGATCCTGGCGGTTCTGACCATCGCCGAGTACATCGTCGCGGTGGGCCTGGACTCGAAGGTCGCCCTGGTTGTGATGCTGTCGGTCGCGGCCATCGCCAAGTGCTGGGCGATCGTCGTCTACTTTATGCACGTCTCCCGCCTGTGGCGGGGTGAGGAGGCCCACTAATGGCCGTCGCCACGCACGACAACGCGCACGCCGACCCGACCGCGCACGCGTGGGAACGCGTCCGCATCAACCGGCTGGGCCTGTGGCTCTTCCTGTTCTCCGACGCGGGCCTGTTCGCGCTCTTCGCCGCGTCGAGGTTCTACCTCAGTGGTACGGCGCGTGACCCGCACCTGAACCAGGCGCTGGGTCTGGCGATCACCTCGCTGCTGCTGCTGTCCTCGCTGACGGCGTACCGCGCGGAGACGGCGTTCGTGCACGGCAACACCGCGCGCGGCCGCGCGATGCTCCTGGCGACCATCGTCATGGGCCTGATGTTCGCGGGCGGCGTCGCCTTCGAGTGGGCCACGGCCGAGTTCCCCGTCGCCGAGCTGTACGGCACGGCGTTCTACTCCATGACCGGCATGCACGCGTTCCACGTGATCACGGGCATCCTGTTTCTGGCGGTGGTGTGGGCGCGCTCCGGCGACGGCCACTTCTCCGGCGGCCCGAAGGTCTGGCCGATCACCGCGACCGTCATGTACTGGCACTTCGTGGACGTGGTCTGGGTGTTCTTCTACCCGACCCTCTACCTGCTGAAGTAACGGACGATCACATGGCCGCCGCCGAGGCTGCCGTCTCGATGACTGCTCACCACGAAGGCCGCTCCCCCCGGGGGGCGGCCTTCGTCTACGTCACGGCGCTCGTGGTCGTCTTCGGTCTCGTGTGGCTCGTGTCGCTCGCGTGGTGGCTGCTGCTGCCGAGCTCGAGGATCGTCGCACTCGACATCCCCGCGGGGACGGCGGCGGCGATCGCGCGGGGTGAGCAGCCGGACGTCATCCCCTCGACTCTGCTCCTCCGGCGGGGCGACACGCTGGCGATCCGTAACGAGGATGTCGTGGTCCACCGCGTGGGACTGATGTCCATCGCGCCCGACCACACGGAGCGGATCACGGTGGACGCAGCCATGCTCGATGGGCCCGCGCTCCTCTGCACCATCCACCCGAGCGGCGCCCTGAGCGTGTCCGCTCTCGCGCGCCCGGGCATCGAAGCTACGATCTTCCCGACGCTCTTCGCTGGCATCCCGATCGCCTGGTCGGTGCTGGCGGCGATCTTCATCATGCGGCGCCTCTAGCGAGCCGGATTCCCGACCATCGCGCTCGGGCTTGCCTCGCGGGGCGAGGACGGCGAGACTGGACGACGGACGAGGAGCGCGCCGTGAGCATGGGTGGCCCGACCGACGAGGATCGCGCGCGCGTTTCGCCAGAGAACCTGGCGAAGATGGAGAAGTTCGTCGCGAACTTCTCCGAGAAGTCCGGCTCCTACCTCCACCCGCAGCGCGAGATCACCGACTTCCTGGTGATCGGCCTCGCCAAGAACATCGAGGAAGTCGGCCGTCCGCTCTGCCCCTGCATGTTCTTCGAGGACAAGCAGGCGGAGGTCGAGAAGAAGTTCTGGATCTGTCCTTGCGAAGAGATGCAGCGGTGGAAGTACTGCCACTGACTGCTTTTCTGCGATGAGGAAGGTCTTCCCATCACCGAATACCTGCCAGAGGACCACGAAGGCCGCGAGGCCTACGGTGTGCGCCTCGACCCTCACCCCGACAAGGGGCGTGCCCTCGGTCGCCTTGAGGAGAAGCAGGGGCGCTCTGTGGCCAAGGGGCGTCGGGCGGATGGCGCCGCGGGTGGCGGGGGCGACGAGCCGCCGCAGATCATCCCGCTGGGCGGCGGGTAGCCTCGACACACCGCGCGCCGCCGAGGCGCGCGGGTCGGCTACTGCTGCTGCTGTTCCTGCTGGTGGTGCTGCTCCGGCTGCCGCGGTGAGTCGTCCATGCGCACGCGCACGGTCGTGGTCCACTCATGATCCGCGCTGCCGTGGAAGCCGCCGCTCATCGGCGGCACATCGTCGTAGTCGCGGCCAATGCCGGTGACGATGTAGCGGCCGTCCTGGTCGCAGCCGTTCGCCGCGTCAAAGCCGTACCACGTGTCGCCGTCCAGCACCTGCGCCCACGCGTGGCTCGCCTCGCCCACCTCTTCGCCCTCGGCGGGGCCGAGGTAGCCGCTGACGTAGCGCGCGGGCAGGCCCCGCGACCGGAGCGCCGCGACCAGCAGGTGCGTGAAGTCCTGGCAGACGCCCCGGCCGTGGTCCAGGAAGTCCAGTGCCGTGGTGCTGACGTCCGTCTGGCCCACCTCGAACACGCAGCGCTCGGCGATCCGTGCCGAGATGCCGCGCGCGATCTCCAGCGGCGACCCGGCGAGGCCGTCCGCGAGGGCGCTGATGCGCGGATCCTCGGGGCTGCGGGGGGTGGGCTGGGTGAGCAGACGCAGCAGCAGCGGCGCGAGCGGCGGCTCCGGCGCGGGCGTGTCCACCGTGTCCACCTCGGCGGTCATCTCGATCGTCAGGCGCTCGACCGGCGCGGCGAAGTCCACGTGGTGGTAGCGGTTCTCCCACGCATCGGTCAGTGCGAACGGCCGCGCGGGCGGGTCGAGGTGGATGGTGCCGTCGACCAGCCGCTGTCCCGCGCGGTCGGCGGGCAGCACACGCAACTCCGTGTGCAGCGAGCGCACCGGGGCGTCGTAGGTGTAAGTCGTTTCCCAGTGAATGCGGTAGCGCACGATTCGACCTTAGGGCATGGAGGCGGGGAGAGCCCGCAGGATGTCGCTCATGGTGGAGTTGTGCACGCGGTTGATGCGCCCCTGGAACTCGCCCAGGAACTCGTGCAGGCCGGTCCGCATGATTTCCGCGATCCCCGTCGACCCCAGGTCGAGGTCGAGGATCGCCAGCTCGCGCGTCACGGGGAGGCTGTGCATGCGCGGCGCCCCTGAGGTCGCGAGCCCGAAGTGGCGCCCCAGCGCGCTCACGCAGAAGCGCAGGCTCCGCGGGAACGAGGAGTCGAGGATCAGCAGCTCTGCGACGCGCTGCCCCCGGATCGATCCGCGGTACCGCTTGCGGAATGCCTCGTGCGCACTCGCCGAGCGCAGGATCGCGAGCCAGCGGTAGCGGTCCAGCGGGCCGTCCACGTCGGCGAGCGAGGGCAAGAGCATGTAGTACTTCGCATCGATCGTGCGGCTCGTCATGTCGGCACGCTCGATGTACATGCCGCAGCGGAACCACTCGCGGCCCTCGTCGTAGAGCACGGTGTTGTCGTAGAGGCCGAAGGTCGCTGCCACGCCGCGCTGCACGGTGGCGGTGTACGGGCGCAGGCCATGCGTCGAGTCGGCTTCGTTCGAGGCGAGGTAGAGGAGGTTGATCTCCTCGAACACCTCGCGGGAGATGTGCTCACGCAGCTCGCGGGCGAGGCCGCGAGCGCGGGCGATCGTGGAGCGCAGTGAACCGGGGTTCTCGCGCGAGAAGATCAGCCACTCGCCGGGGGCGAGGTTCGGCGACACGGCGCGAGCCTCGGCGTAGGCGGCCTGCGTGCCGATGGCGCGCACGAGGGCGTCCCACAGCATCGCCTCATCCTCGTCGTCGGCGTGCTCCTCGACGGATGCCTTGTAGTTCACGGCCGCGATGCGCGCCATGTTCTCCGCGCGCTCCAGGTAGCGCCCGAGCCAGTAGAGGTTCTCCGCAACGCGACTGAGCATCGTTACGCCTCCCAGCCCTGCCGCAGCACCCACGTGTCCTTGCTGCCCCCGCCCTGCGACGAGTTCACGATGTACGACGTCGGATCGGAGGCGACGCGGGTCAGTCCGCCCGGCAGCACCCACGAGGACGCTCCGGTGACCACGAACGGGCGCAGGTCCGCGCGGCGCGGCTCCAGCCTCGTGCCGTTGAAGGTGGGGATTGTGCTGAACTCCTGCAGCGGCTGCGCGATATACCCCGAGGGGTTCCGGCGCACGCGGTCGCGCGCCTCCTCGATCTCCGCCGCCGTCGACTGCGGGCCAATGACGATCCCGTAGCCGCCCGATCCGTTCGCGGGCTTCACGACGAGGTCGCCGAGGTGCTCGATCATGTGCGCCAGGTCGGCCGGCTGCGATCCGACCCAGGTGTCTACGTTCGGGATGATCGGCTCTTCGCCCAGGAAGTAGCGGATCACGTCCGGGATGAATCGATAGACGACCTTGTCGTCCGCGATCCCGTTGCCGATCGCGTTGACGATCGTCACCTGTCCGCTGCGGTAGGCGTCCACAAGTCCCGCGACGCCGAGCGCGGAGTCCGCGCGGAACGCCACCGGGTCGAGGAAGTCGTCATCGACGCGGCGGTAGATCACATGCACGCGTTCGAGGCCCGTCGTCGCGCGCAGGTACACGCGCTGGTCGTGCACGATCAGGTCGCGCCCTTCGACGAGCTCGATGCCCATCTGTCGCGCGAGGAAGGAGTGTTCGAAGTAGGCGGAGTTCTGCGATCCCGGCGTGAGGATGACGGCGCGGGTCTCCTCGGCGCTGACGCTGGACGGGCGCACCGCGATCAGCATCTCCAGCAGCCGGTCGGGGTAGTCGTCCACGGGGGCCACGCTGCCGGCGGGGAACAGGTCCGGCACGGCGTTGAGCATGGTGCGGCGGTTCTCCAGCACGTACGACACGCCGGACGGCGTGCGCAGGTTGTCCTCGAGCACGCGGTACGTGCCCTCACGGTCACGGATCAGGTCGATGCCCGCGATGTGCGCGTACACGCCAAGCGACGGCACGAATCCGACGGCGCGGAGGTTGAACCCCTCGGACTGGCCGAGGACGTCGACCGGCACGACGCCGTCGCGGACACAGCGCTGCTCGGTGTACACGTCGGCGAGGAAGCGGTTGAGCGCGGAGACGCGCTGCACGAGGCCCGCCTCCAGCCGTGCCCACTCCTCTGCGTCGATCACGCGCGGGATCAGCGAGAAGGGGAAGATGCGCTCGGTGCCGGCGTCGTCCTGGTAGACCGTGAAGGTGACGCCGCCGTTGAGCTGATCGAGGTCGGCAGCAGCCTGCCTCGCGTGATACTCGTCGAGGCTCCAGCGTCCCAGCCGGGACGCGAGCTGCGCGTATTTCGCGCGGACAGTGCCGTCCCGGTCGAACATCTCGTCCGGCCCGGCCAGCAGCGGGTAGTCGCGGAGCAGGTCGCTCGACTCCGACACCGCGGTCTCCATGTCCCGCCGGCAGTCACCCCGGCAGCAGAGGCACGCGGAGGCGTCCCCGCGTTCATCTCGATTGCATCCTAGTCTCCTGCGCGGGTGTTTCGGCGGGATTTCATCATGAGCCCGTGGAGTGTCGGTATGCTGCCCTCGATCTCGGGGGCCGTGGAGCGATTGCGGAGTGGGGAGTCGTGATGAAGTTCGGGGTGAACCTGCTCAACTTCGGGCCGGGCGTGTCGGCGGAATCGATTGGCCGCTGGGGGCAGGTGGTCGAAGGCCTGGGCTACCACGGCATCTTCATCTCGGACCATGTCGCCATCACGCCAAGCGTGGCGACGAGGTACCCGGAGCCCTACTTCGACGCGCTGATCACGCTGTCCTACCTCGCCGCGCAGACCAAGCACGTCGACCTGGGCACCACGGTCATCGTGCTCCCGTACCGGCACCCCGTGCTGCTGGCGCATCACGTCGCGAACCTCGATTTGCTCAGCGGCGGGCGCGCGATCCTCGGCATTGGCGTCGGGAACGCGGCGGATGAGTTCGCCGTCGTCGGGGCGCGCCACGACCGTCGAGGCGCGTGGTCGGACGACGTGTTGGAGGCGCTGCGCGCGCTGTGGACCGGCACGGGCGAGGTCACCCACCACGGCAAGTACATCCAGTTCGACCGGGTCTCCGCCGTCGCGACGAAGCAGCGGCCGTACCCGCCGATCTGGGTCGGCGGTAACAGCGGCGCGGCCGTGCGGCGTGCCGTGCGCTTCGACGCCGGGTGGCACCCGATCAACCAGTCCGTGACCATGCTGCGCGAGCAGGGCCTGCCCGCGCTGCGCGCCGCCGCCGAGGCGGCCGGCAAGCCGGTGCCCCCGCTCTACCCGCGCATCCGCCTGCGCATCACGCCGGAGCCGCTCGACGAGGCCGATCGGGCGCCCGGCCACGGCACGCTGGAGCAGATCCACGGCGACCTCGCGGCGCTGCAAGAGATGGGGGCGGAGTACGTGGTGCTGGACTGGTTCAACTGGCCCGATCTGGACGGCACCAAGGATCACGAGCGCGCGTTCGCCATGCTTGCGACGCTGGCGGAGCAGGCGATCGACCTCGCCGCAGGGACGATGCGATAGCGCCGTCGAGGCAACACGTCTCGCGCTAGCGGAACGCCTCCCCGAGGACGATGGTGGTGCCGGCGGTGCCTTCGAGGATCGCCTGCGCATCTTCGAGCGCGCCGATCGCCGCGATGCCACCGGCGGCGGCGAAGCGACAGGCCGCCTCGACCTTCGGCCCCATCGACCCGGCGGCGAACGTGTGCGCCCGCATCTCCGCCACGGTGGCGCGTCGGATCGGCCGCGCCTGCGGGGTGCCCCAGTCGTCGTAGACCGCGTCCACGTCCGTGAGTAGGAGCAGCCGCTCCGCGCCGACATGCGTCGCGAGCAGCGCCGAGGCGAGGTCCTTGTCGATCACCGCCTCCACACCCTCGATCGCGCCGGCGGCGTCCAGCACCACCGGCACCCCGCCGCCGCCCGCGCACACGACGACGAACCGCGCCGCGAGGAGCGCGCGGATCGCGGGGAGTTCCAGGATGCGTTGCGGCTCGGGTGACGCCACGACGCGTCGGTACCCCGTGCCGTCCGGCGCGATGTCCCACCCTCGCTCGGTCGCGAGGCGGCGCGCGGTCGGCTCGTCGTACACAGGGCCAATCGGCTTCGTGGGCGCGCCGAACGCGGGATCGGCGCGGTCGACCTCGACCTGGGTGAGCAGCGTTGCCACCTCGAGGCGGGGGAGCACCTCGCGCATGGCCTCTTCGATGAGGTAGCCGATCATCCCCTGCGTCTCCGCGCCGAGGACGTCGAGGCCGGAGCCGGTGCCGTCGCGCGCTGCGGCGCTCTCGCGCAGGGCGAGCAGGCCGACCTGCGGGCCGTTGCCGTGGGTGATGACGAGGCGATGGTCGCGCGCGAACGGGGCGAGGGCGTGCGCGGCGCGTTCGACGTTCGCGCGCTGGGTGGCATCGCTCGCCGCGTCACCTCGACGCAGCAGGGCGTTGCCTCCGAGCGCGACAACGATCAGCATCGCGCGCTAGCGCCGGAGCAGGCCGAGGAACGGCGAGCCGGCGCCGAGCAGGAAGCCGAAGTGGTACCAGCTGCCGTCACGGGCCACATCGAACAGCGGGTACTCGCGCAACATCCCGATGACGTGCGCCAGCAGCACGACCCACGCGGTCGCCCCGTTCCACACACCGAAGAGCAGATCCTGCCACCACATGCGCTCAGTCTGGCACACCCCCGGCCGGGTGTGTGGGCGGTCTGCGGCTACCGCACCCACGCGATTGGAGACTCGCCCGAGGAGTACAGCGCCGTCACGCCCAGATTGCCCGTCGGGCGGCAGGCGTGGATCGGGCCGTACTGGTGGTCGGCGGCGGGCACGTCCAGCGCGGCCTTCACGGTGCCGTCGCAGTCCTTCGTATAGATGCGAAAGCCTCGAGGTGCGGGCGCGGCGGACGGCATCTCCCACGAGATGGTGAGGCGACCCAGCTCGCCTTCGCCGGGAGGCACGGGGGTGCTGATGTCCGGGAGCCGCCCCGCGAGCTTCAGGTTCGTCGGCGAGACGAAGGGGCTCGCGGTGGCGCTCGGCGTTGCGGTTGGTGTCGTGCTAGCGGTCGCGGCTGGCGTCGCGGTCGTGCTCGGCGAAGGGGTGGAGGTGGCCGCCGGGGGCGTCGTCGTTGCGCTGGGTGCGGAGGCCGATGGCGCGGTGCAGGCGGTGCCGATGATTACAAACAAGATGATGGAGGCGAGAACGGCCCGGCGCGTGGTCATCGCGTGGCCTCGATTCTGTGATAGGAGGGGTGTGGCGCATAATTGGCGCGCCGTTGGGAGTCACAACCATTGTGGGACATTCGTCCCTTCGTGGGGGGACTCATGAAGATGATGATTCCTGAGCCGGTGGGCCGGGCTCATCGGCGGGCAAGGAGCGACCAATGCCTGAGGATTCATCAACCGTTTCATACCCGGGTGAGCCGATCACCGCCGACGGTGCCGAGATGGTCGTCTGGGTGGAGACGAACATCAGCCAGGGTGCGGTCGCGTACCCCATCACTCCGTCCACCACCATGGGCCAGGGCTACGAGATTGCCGCCTCCGCCGGCGGCAAGAACCTCTGGGGCGAACGCCTCATGTTCGTGGAGCCCGAGAGCGAGCACTCCTCGGCCTCGGCTGCTGAGGGCTTCGCGCTCGGCGGCGGCCGCGTCACCAACTTCACCGCGGGGCAGGGCCTCGTGCTGATGAAGGAGGTGCTCTACACGATCAGCGGCAAGCGCCTGCCGGTCGTCTTCCACATCGGCGCTCGCGCGCTCACCTCGCACACGCTGAACGTGCACGCGGGTC
>CANKAU010000030.1 GCA_947479915.1 Chloroflexota bacterium | reverse complement strand
TATGGAAGTCTTTGCGCGTGCGGGCAGAGCCTCGCCTGAGGCGGATCCTTATCGCGATCAACGAGAAAGGCCCCGGCTGATAGCCGGGGCCTTTCGTTTGTGCTTCGGTACGGTGGCGGACGCCGGTCTAGGCTTCCTTCCAGACGTACTTCATGATGTTCCAGTTCCAGCCCGGAGGCGGGCGGAAGTTGTGCACCTTCTTGCTGGAGACCACGGGGGAGTCCGGGGCCGGCCAGTAGAAGTCCCAGACGTTCTTCGCCATGCGCTTCTGCATGTCGTAGATCAGTTCGCGGCGCGCGTTGCGGTCCTGCGTCACGCGCTGCTTCTCCGCGATGACGCGGAAGTCCTGGTACTCCTTGTCGTTCTTCGTCAGCGCGCCCCAGATCTCCTTGCCGGCGCTCAGCGGCGAGCCCATGCCCACCTGCGCGAACGCGTAGGACTGGATGTCGGGCCGCACGATGAAGCCCTCGCGCACGCCGCCGTCCACCTCGGGCACCCACTTCTGGAGGTGCGCCGCGTAGTCGACGATGGTCTGCTTCTGCGTGATGCCGACCTGCGCGAGCTGCGAGGCCATGAGGTCCGCGAACGGGTACGTGACGGTGTACGCACCGATGTTGGAGTTCTGCATGCCGAAGGAGAACTTCTCCTTGCCGGCGGCCATCAGGAGCTTCTTCGCCTCGGCCTGGTCGAAGCCGGTGAAGTACTTGCCGTCGTCACCCATCTTCGCCGGGTCCATGGCCCAGTAGGTGAGCCACGGCAGAACCATCACGCCGTTGCGGCCACGGCCCTGCAGCAGGTTCTTGATCCAGCCGGGGCGGTCCACCGCGAGCGCGACGGCGCGACGGACGCGGACGTCATTGAACGGCTCGCGGGTGTGGTCGAACTCCCACGGGTTCCACACCATGCAGGGCTGCCAGTCGACCTGCAGGTTCGGCGACTTCTGGAGCTCCAGGCCCTGCTGCACCGTGAACTGCGTCAGCGGGCCGTGCGCGTCCAGCTGACCCGCGAGCAGTGCCGCGGAGGCGGCCGCCGGGTCGAGGATGAACGGGTGGTCGATGCCGTCCAGGTACGCCAGGTTCTGGTCGTAGAAGTTCGGGTTCCGCTTCATCTTGAAGCCGGAGGCCGGGATGTACTCGGTGGGGTAGTACGGCCCACCGCCGCGGATCTGGTCGATGGCCGTGATGTCACCGAAGCCCGGTGAGGTCTTGCCCTGGTCCGCGCCCTTCTTGGTGATGACGTCCTTGTGCTCGACCGACCACCAGTGCGAGCCCATCAGCGCGAGGAAGTCGGCGTCCGGGTTCTTGAGCTTCACCTGCAGGGTGTAGTCGTCGATCGCCGTGGCGTTCGGCTTCTTGCCGGTGTACAGGTCGGGCAGGTTGGCCTGCAGCAGGCCCAGCGGCTGGCGGATGTTGGCCTGGCGCTCCAGGCTCCAGACGACGTCGGACGCCTTCACCTCGAGGCCGTCGGAGGTCTTCACGCCCTTGCGGAGCTTGAAGTTCCACGTGATGCCCTGGTCGGGCGTCTCCCACGACTCCGCGAGGTCGGGGATGACGTTCTCCACGGGGCCCGGGCTGTCCGGGCGCTCGTCCCACTGCGTGAGCTTCACGCCTGCGAGGTTGGAGACGGAACCCATGGCGGATCCGTTGGTGCGGTCGTAGTCCAGGCTCGGGAAGTCGCCCGTCGCCTGTCCGGCGATGCGGAGCGTGCCGCCCTTCTTGGCGGTCTGGTTGCTGGCGACCGCCGTGGGCGTGCCGGAGACGGCCGTGCCCGCGGGAGCGGCGTCCTTCGACCCGCCGCCGCAGCCGATGAGCGCCGCGCCCGCGAGGCCCGCGACACCGACGGCGCTGCCGCGCAGCAGTCCGCGCCGCGAGAGCCGCGTCGCGCTACCGCGCGACCAGTAGGTTGGTTCGGTCATGTGTTGTGCACCCTCCGTGCTGATCGCCCGGCGCCAGGGTGCGCGGGTGGATCGGGGTGAATCATACGATGCCTGTGATGTTGCGGCGCGCCCTCACACGAACACGGCCCCGGCAATTGCCGGGGCCGTGTAGGCGTTCGCAGTGCGGAACGAGGTGCTAGACGAGACCGACTGCGTCGACCTCGATGTCGAGCGCCTTGATCGTCTCGGCGAGCGGCTTGCCCGTCTCCGGGTCCCAGCCCTGCTCGATGTAGTAGTCCGTGACGATCTTGTCGAGGATCTCGTCCGTCAGGCCCGGGAGCTTCGGCAGGTCCTCGTAGAACCGCTGCGGCAGGCGGTCGTCGGCGCGGGTGAAGCCCTCGCGCATGTTGAACAGGCGCGCCAGCGTGATGCCGCGGTGGGCGGTCTGGATGAGCTCGTCCTTGTCGACGCCCCAGCCGGTGACCGAGTTGATCACGGTGACCGTCTGATCCTCGTCGTAGCCGAGGAACGCGCAGATGCCGACCTGGTTGCGCAGGCCGTTCTGGTTGCCGGTCTGGCGCAGGTGGTCGCCGCCCGTGGGGGCCAGCAGGTACGACACGCGCATCACGGGCATGTGCCGCGGGTCGTGCATGGCGAGTTCGAGGTTCTTGACGGTGCTCAGGAACTGGTCGGAGCCCATGCCGATCTTCTCGGCGGCGCGCTCCGAACCCTCGGCGAGTACATCACCGAAGCCGTCGCGGTAGGCGATCTTCTCCAGCATCTGGATGACGGCGTCGCCGTCAGCGAACTGGAGCTTCAGGCCGTCCGTGTCCTCGTTCGTCAGGATGCCCTTCTCGTAGGCCTCCATCGCCCAGGCGATGGTGGAGCCGGCGGAGATGGTGTCCATGCCGAGGTAGTTGCAGACCTCGTTGGACTTGCAGAGCGCGACGATGTCGCTGACGCCGAGGTTGGTGCCCAGCGAGGCGAGGCTTTCGTACTCGGGCCCGCCGTACTGCGGGTCGACGCTGTAGCGGCCCTTCGGGTCGAAGGCGATCTGCTTGCCCTTGCGAGTGGTGCCGGCGTCCTCGCGGCGCGCCTCGATCTGGACGACCTTCTTGCAGCGCACCGAGCACGCGTAGCAGGCGCCCATCTCGTTCAACACTTCATCGTGCACGGCGACCGCGTCCACCTTGCGGACGTCCTCCATGGAGCCTTCGCGCCAGTTGAGGGACGGCAGGCCGCCTTCGAAGGACTTGCCCTGCATGGCAGCGCCGGTGCCGTACTCGTGGAAGTTCTTGTGGACGGTGTCCAGGGTCTCGCCGACCCACTTGGAGATGCCGTGGAGGTCACGGTCGTTGGCGAGCTCGATCTTCTTGGAGCCGCGGACGGCGATCGCCTTGAGCTTCTTGGAGCCCATGACGGCGCCCATGCCCGTGCGTCCGGCGGCCTCGGTCAGGTCGTTCATGACGTTGGCGAACTTCACCAGGTTCTCGCCGGCCGGGCCGATCTGGGCCACGCGGACGCGCTGGTCGCCCAGCTCCTCGCGGATCGCGGCCTGCACGTCACCGGTGATCTTGCCCCACAGCCCGGAGGCGTCGCGGAGCTCGACCTGGTCGTCGTTGATGCTGAGGTAGACCGGCGTGTCCGAGACACCGTGGAAGACGATGCCGTCCCAGCCGGCGCGCTTCAGCTCGGCACCCCAGAAGCCACCGGCCTCGGCCTCGCCGAAGCCGCCCGTCAGCGGCGACTTGCCGCCGACGGCGTGGCGGCCGTTACCGGGGAACGGAGCGCCCGTGAGCACGCCCGGCGCGAAGACGATGATGTTGTCCGGGCCGAGGGCGTCCGCGCCGGCCGGCACGTGCTTCAGGAGGTAGTGCGCGATGAGGCCGCGACCACCGCCGTAGCGACGGAAGAACTCGTCGCCGGGCTCCTCGATCGTCCAGCTGCGGGACGGGAGGTCCACATGCAGAATCTTGTTCCAGTAGCCGGTGCGTGCCATCGAATCTCCGCTCACTGTGTGTTTGGTCGAAGCATCTGCGCGAACCCCGGACGGGGCTCGCAGGGGGGCTAGCCGCCCTCCATCGGGCTGAACAGCACTACCTCGTCGCCCGCATGAACCGGGGCGCTCAACTCGACGGAATCACCGTTGATCCCCGCCTTGAGCTGCTCGTCGGGGGAGAACTCCAGCCCGGAAGCCGCTACGAGGTCCGCCACGGTCGCACCTGCCGGCACCGCGAGGGTGAACCGGCCGTCGTGCCCACGGGGGAGAACCCGCCTGAGGTCTGCGAAGAGGACGAGTTTGACCTCGATCGTCGAACCGACGTCCGTCTCGGACATGGCTTCGCCTTTCATCTCGCGGACGATAATAACCCGATTGATGAGCACCGAATTGCCGCTCCGTGCATGACGCGACGGCACGCGCGGGCGTGTTGCGCGGCGGTGTCCTAGCCCTTGCGCTTCGCCGTCGGCTGCACGAGCGAGACGAACGCGACGGCGCCTTCATCGATGTTCGCGCGGAGCGTGCCATCCGTGTCGCGCGGGGGGTTCCGCATGGTGATCGACTGCGGGTAGAGGTAGTCGAACCCGGGGCCGGCGTTGCGGAACGGGCGGTCGTGCCCGGGGAAGACCAGCGACACGGTGTCCAGCAGCTTGCGGGCGCTGCGCTCGGCCTCGGCCTCGTCCCAGAAGACGATGCGCGCCGTGGGCGTCGGCAGGATCGCCGCCGCGCGGCCGGGGAGCGCGTCGCCGACGAGCCCGACGATGCCCTCGCCCGTCTCGACGAGGACGGCCTGGCTGCCGGGGCTGTGGCCGGGGACGGCCATCACGCGCACGCCCGGCTCCAGCTCGTCGCCGTCGCGGAGCTTCGTGATCTTCTGGGCGCGGTTCAGCAGGTCGCCGATGTAGGCGGGGGTGGCCCAGTCGCCGGGGTGCGGGTTCTGCGTGTAGTCGTACTCGGCGCCGTTGATGAACACCTCGGCGTTCGGGAAATAGGGGAGGTTCAGCGAGTGGTCCCAGTGCGCGTGGGTCAGGACGACGCGCTTGATCTCTTCCGGCTTCACGCCGATCGCGGCGAGGCGCTCGGTGACGAGTTCACGGCGGTTCTGGTAGCCGACATCGACCAGCGTCAGTTCCTCGCCGCGGATCAGGTTCACGCTGCAGTAGCCGAGGCCGCCCTCGCTGGTGGCGGTCATGAAACCCTGCGCCAGTACTTCCACGGTCGGCATTTGCGCCCTCTTCTCGCTCGCTCCGCGGGCCGGCGCCCGAGGCTCCGGGGAGGGTATGCGCGGTCGAGGCCGCACGTCCACATGTGGCCACCGGGGCTCGCCGTCCTTCGGTACGCTGAGGGCATGGACGAATCGCCCGAGGTAACTCCGCCCGCCGACGCCTGGCACACGCCCGTCGAGGAGACCCTGGCGCGTTACCTCGACACGCTCGAGGCGGGCGCGGAGCGTGACGCGATCGAGGCGGCATTGCGAGCCGCGCTCCGCGCCGAGCCGATCGCGCGCGGCTGCCCGAGCCTCGCGATGATCACGCCGCTCGACCTCCTCGGCCTGCGGGCGCACCTCGAGATGCACGGAACCGGCGATGTCGAGGCGGCGCTGGACGCGCTGGAGGCGTTCCTCTCGTGGGCGCGCGCGGCGGGGGCGCACACGCTCTCCGCAGACATCGTCGCGTTCGCGCTGCGTCCACCCGAGGTCTAGCGCGCCCACCGGGCTGCTTCTTCCTACTTCCCGCCCAGCTCGCGGAGCGACGCGGGAAGCTCGTCGTTCGGCCAGTCCAGGATGACCACACTCTCGCCGCTGGGCACCGGGTCGTACTCGGTGATCTTCGCGATGTAGCTCTCCGACTCGCCCTCGGGTGCGATGGCGACGGTGTCGCCGCGTCGAGGCTCGACCGTGCCGGGCGTGTAGGAGCTGAGCTGCGCGTGACGCACGCCGTCCTTGCTGCCGGGGGCCTCGAACCAGACGCGGAGCCGACCACGGCCGAGGTCGATGCGCCCGTCAGGGCTGGTCAGCTTCGCCCACCCCGCGGTCTGCGAGGCGTTCTGGCGGTCGTCTGCGGTGGTTTCGGAACCGGAATCGGCCTCTGGGTTACGCATGTCGTTCCGCCTTCCTGCGTGGAGTTACTGAACCTGACGTTGCTGCTGCTGCGTCTGTTGGCCGATCTCCTCGCCGGGGCGCGCGGCGTTCACCCGCTCCCGGTCGGGCTCGGAGCCCGGCTGCTCCGAGCCGGCGGGCTCGGACGGCTGTCCCGCCGACTCGCGGCGACCCGCGACGTCCTGCTGCCGATCGGTGGCTTGCTGCTTCTGCTGTGTCACCACGTCCGCGTGCTGCTGCTGGTGCTGCTGGCGGGTCTGCGTGTGCTCGCGCAGTCCGTGCCCGCGAAGCGTCTCTTCGTCACGGAACGTCTGCTGGCACTGCGGACACTGCACCGCGTGCGTATTGGTCATGTGTGCCGTCCTGTCTTGGCGCCTCGTCGCGTTGCATCGAAGGGTGCGGCGTGCGCCATGCCAGCGACGCAACGACGCTGGGGGCGTACTTGCGAAGGCGCGACGTTCCGAGGCCCGCCGGAGGTGTGAGCGACCTGACGCGAGTTGCGGGGCTCTGCGACTTGTTCGATATCTCCGGCGTGTGACCTTGATGCCATACCCACCGCTCAGCTCGCCCGCCGCGAGTCTCGTCAGTGAGCGATCGGCAACAGAATCGCCCTCAGGGGCGATGACGGGCTCGGATGCGGCGCCTCGGGGGTACGCCCTCGTCGGTTCAACCGCATCCGGGCTCTTCTTCTGCCACGCGGCGCGGCCGAGGGTGCTGGTTCGCGACTCTCGTGCTTCCGTGCGCGACTGATCGATGCTGGCCGCGCCGCTCCCATCACACGTTCAAGACAGCCGACCGAGGTGACCCGCGCGCGTGCTCGGCGAACGCGCGCATTCGCATGCCGTTCCTCGTACCCCGCGGCGCGCTGCAACGTGCTTGCCACCGACGTGCCGCTCCACGTTGCTCGCTTCGACCGGTCACGGCAGCACACTCATCTCAACGGCTGGTTAGTGAAGGGAGCCACTGATGAGTGGTACCGAAGACAAGATCAAGGGCAAGGCCAACGAGGCCATCGGCAACGCCAAGCAGGGGCTCGGCAAGGCCATGGACAACAAGGAGATGCAGGCCGAAGGCGTCATCCAGGAAGCCAAGGGCAAGGGCCAGGGCGTGGTCGGCGCGGCTAAGGACAAACTGGACGACGTGCGCGACGACGTTCGCGATCGCGCCAAGGATGAGAACCGCAAGTAACCGGGTGTGTTGAGTCCGGCGGCGCAGGCTCGGTGGATCGACCGCCACAGTGGGCGGCTGATCCCGAGCCGTCGCTGCCACCGGATCTGATGCCTTTGCAAGACCCGCGTTCGTGTCAGAAGACCAGCAGATGATTTGCCCGGAGTGCGGTGTCCTCTTGGTAGCCGGTGTAGCGCTGGTGGCTCACCGTGAGCAGCAGCATGGCCCGGATGGGCAGGGCGGTACACGCCGCTCGGAAACCACGAACGACCATGCCGGCCCCGATGGGCAGAACCGCGCGTCGTCTCGTCCGACGGAGTCCGCGCCGTAGACCGAGACGGCGAACGAGAGCCATCGCCGCTTCGCAGGGGCGCGCGACTTCGGTCGCGCGCCTCGTTGTTTGTTGGTTAGTCGATGCCGAAGAAGCGGCGGGCATTGCCGTCGCGGATCAGCGCCGCGGAGGCCTCGTCCAGTCCGAGGGCGTCCACGCTGCCATGCGGGTCAGTGTCCATGATGCCGAACGGGTAGTCCGTGCCGATCATCACGCGGTCGATGCCGAACGTGTCGATGACGAGTCGCAGCACGGGCGCGCTGTAGACCAGCGTGTCGTAGTACAGGCGGCGTGCGTAGGCGCTCGGCGGCTCCGGGATCAGATCCCGCATCGGGCCGCCGGTGTTCCAGCCCTGCTCCATGCGCGCGATGAGGACGGCGATCGCGCCGCCGCCATGTGAGAACGACATGCGCAGGTTCGGGTGCTTCGCAAGCGTGCCTCCGGTGATCATCGACGCGATCGCCAGCGCGACATCACCGGGGAACGCGACGACCTGCTCCAGGCCGCGGCCGATGATGCGATCCGCGCCCGCCGGGCGCAGCCCGTGCACGAAGATCGGCAGGTCGAGGCGCTCCGCCGCGGCGAAGAACGGCTCGAAGCGCGGATCGCCGATCGACACGCCGTTCACGTGCGTCGCCAGTTCCACCCCGACGAGGCGGCCCGTCGCGCGGATGTCCTCGATCGCGCGGATCGCGAGGTCGACGTCCTGCAGCGGTACGCCGCCGATGCCGGAGAAGCGGTCCGGATCGGCGTCACAGAGCGCGGCGATCTCCTCGTTCACGTGGCCGATGAGCGCGGCGCCGTCGCGCGGGGTCATCCAGTACGACAGCAGTTCCGGCATCGGCGAGACAACATGGCGTCGGATGCCCGTCGCGTCCATCTCCGCGATGCGCTTCGCACCATCCCACGAGGTGTCGGGCACGGTGCGGTAGTTCGCGCCGTTGATCATCACGTTCGCGGCGCTGCCGGTGTGCGCCATCGACGGCCACGGGCAGGCGACCTCGGTGCCGGTGTACGCCGGGAACTCCCGGGGGACGAAGTGCGTGTGCATGTCGATGCCGTGGATCATCGGACGTCCTCTCGGGTGCCGTAGTGCGCGCGCATGCTACGTGATCGCATGGGGGATCGCGGTCGTCAGGAGCGTGCGGCGGTCGCCTTCGGACCGGTGTCGGGAAGCCAGAGGCACGTCAGGGCGAAGAGGATCGGCAGCATGCCGATCGCGATGATGCCGACCCGCAGCGAGCCCGCGTAGGCCGCGACAGCGCCCACGATGATCGGCCCGCAGAGGATGCCCGCGCCGGAGACTGCCTGCTGCAGCGCCTGTCCCACCGCGATCTCGGCGGGCCGGACGTTTGGCAGCTCGTAGGCAATCGAGGCGATCGAGGGGAACGGCAGCCACGCGAAGAAGCCGAGCAGGAACACGACGGGCACGAGCGCCCAGACGGGCAGCGGCGAGACGGTGAGGATGTACAAGAACGGCAGGAGCAGGCCCGACGGCCAGATGAAGATCTTGCGGCGTCCGACGCGGTCGGAGACGAAGCCCGATGCGACGTTGGACACCAGTCCTGCCGCCGGGAAGACCGCCGAGACGAACCCTGCCGTCTGGAGTGACAGCCCCCGCTCCTGCACCAGGAACGTCGGCAGGAAGAGCAGGCAGGCGAGGTACGCCGTCGCGCCACCGAGCGAGGCGAGGCCGAGGAGGTAGTACTCCGGTCGGCGGAGCGCGCTGAAGTTCGATTCGGGACCCGCCGCGCGGTGCTCGCCCCGCTGCCGCCCGGTGACGGCCCAGACGACCGCCGCGAGCAGCATCAGCACCCCCGCGGCGTGGAAGACCCCGCGCCATCCACCGAGGACGCCGAGCACCAGTGGGATGCCGACGAGCGCCCCCGTCTGCGCGACGGCGTTCAGCGCATTGCCCGTGCCCCAGACACGCCCGAGTTCTTTCGACGGCACCCACTGGGTGCGGAGGAGGCTGCCCGGCACCTGCGCGAGCGCCATGGAGAGCGAGAAGACCACCTGGGTCGCGAAGAGCGCCCAGAAGGCGGGGGCGAACCCGCCGAGGATCATCATGATGCCGAGCGCGAACGTCAGGACGCTGTAGAGCCGCTTCGGCGCGAACTTCACGGCGAGGAAGCTCGCGGGGAACACCACCAGCTGTCCCACCGTGCGCGTCGCACCCAGCCAGCCCGCCTGCGTGGTGCCAAAGCCGAGGTCGGCGCGGATGCCGAGCAGCATGATCCCCATCCCGACCATCGTGATCTGCGTCAGCATCTGGTGCAGCCAGATCTGGGCGATGACGACCCAGCGGTACGGGTCACGATCCTCGGCGGATGGGGGTGCGGGGCTGAGCGGGGGCGCGGATGCGGCATCGGACGGGGAGGGGAGGGCCGGCTCGTTGCTGGACACCGCTGCTCGCCCGCTTCCACAGGAGCCGGGGCCACGTGCCTCGGCATCGCTCCATCTTGCGGGGAGGAGAGGGGACGCGGAAGCGCGCCGGGCTCCGGGCATGTCTCGCTACCGTGCCGCAGTGCGGTGGGCCTGATACCTTGGCAGGAAGTTTCGTCGCCCCCTCGACACTGCCGAGGCGGCAGAGTACGAAGTGCGGTGCGCGGCATTCCGCAGGGCGCGCGGGACGTGGGGTGACCTATGCACGAGTCGCTGCAACTCACCGGCGAGCTACGCGCGCTGCGTGATCCGCTGGTCATTGGCGCGTTCTGGGGCTGGAGCGACGGCTCCGGCTCGGCGATGGGCGCCATCCGCTACGTCCGCTCCGAGTGGCACGGCTCCGAGGTCGCGAATGTCGACCCGGACCGCTTCTACGACCTCACCGTGGCCCGTCCGCGTGTGCGCCTCCGCAACGGCGAGCGCTCCATCCGCTGGCCGGGCACCCGCTTCCACGTGGCCTCGCCGACCGGCAGCGAGCGGGACGTCGTCCTGATCGCCGGCCGCGAGCCGAGCCTGGCGTGGAAGGAGTACGCGAACCTCGTCGCGGACTTCATGCAGACCATCGGCTCGAAGCACTTCGTGTCGCTCGGCTCGCGCCCCGCGATGGTGCCGCACACGCGCCCCGCGCCCGTCCTGCTGGGTGACGCGGACGCGTACTTCGAGGACCTCATCGGGCGGCCGTCGGAGCGTTCGCAGTACCAGGGGCCCACGGGCATCCAGACGGTGCTCATGCTCCACCTGCGCTCGCTGGGCATCAGCACGGGCCGCCTCACGGCGCTCGTGCCCGGTTACATCAACACCGGCCCCAACCCGCGCGCGATCGTCGCGCTCGTGCAGCACCTCGACCGCGCACTCGGATCACGGACGCCGATCGAGCCGCTGCTGGGCGAGGTCGCCTCGTTCGACCAGCAGACGGCGAGCGCCCTCGGCCAGGTCGCCGACCCGGAGCTCCTGCGCGAGCAGATCCGCGAGATGGAAGAGACCTACGACGCCGACGAGTCGACCTCGATGCAGTCCGAGCCCGCCCCGCGCGACGCCGAGCTGCCGCCGAGCGAGGAGATCCTCGAGGGCATCGAGAGCTTCCTGCGCCAGCAGCGCGACGAGCCGGGCGACAGCCCCCGCTAGCAGGCCCACCCCCTTCGCACGTGCCGGCGGGCTGCTATCGACGCGGTGATACCAACGCGCGCCCGGTCGGCGTACGCTGCCGCCGCGACGAAGGGGTGAGCCATGCGCGTGCTGGTCAACAACGACATCTCGATTAACTACGAACTCGTCGGTGACCCGGCGACGCAGCGCGTGCTGGTGCTGACGCACGGCATGGGCGGCACGCTGCACAACTGGGACGACGACATCCCCGAACTGTCGAAGCGCTACGCGGTGCTGACGTGGGACGTGCGCGGACACGGCGAGTCCGACAAGCCCGACATGCCGTACTCCGCGGAGATGCACGCGCGCGACCTCGCCGGGCTGGTGCGCGCCCTCGGCCTGTCGAGGGTGTTCGTGGGCGGCGTCTCGATGGGCGGGGCGGTCACTCAGCGCTTCCTCATCGATCACCCGGGTCTCTCGGCGGGCGCGTTCCTCATGTCGACCTCCAGCCAGGTGGCGGAGCGCATGGCGGACGCGTGGGAGCAGCGCGCGGTCCTCGCGGAGACCGGGGGCGTGCAGGCCGTGCTCGACGCCGGGGCGAAGCTCGCGAACGCGACGACGAGCGTGCGCCCGATCCCGGCCGACCGTCGCGCGCGCGACGAGGCGCGTCAGCTCACGATCCCCGGCAACATCTACGGGCACATCGTCCGCGCGATGAAGCAGTACGCGTGGACGCCGGAGCTGCGGAGCATCGACATCCCGGTGCTGATCCTGCAGGGGCTGCAGGACACCATGTGCCCGCCGGGCGGGTCGGTGATCATGCACCGCAACATCCGCAACTCGCAGCTTGTGATGCTCGATGAGTGCGGGCACACGATGTACTGGGACCAGCCGGAGGAATGGCGACGCCACCTGCTCAACTTCCTCGACGGCGTCGAGGCGTGGGAGCGGCTGGACTAGTTCCGGACTTAGTTCGGCGCGTGGTGCATCGCGTGGGCACCCGGCGACCACCGGTCGTCGTAGCGCGCGTCCACGCCCATGCGCTCGGCGCGGCGGTTGAGGGCGCGCGTGGAGCGGGCGAACTCCTCGATCGCGAGGATGCGGATCTCATCGAGCGCATCGCCGAAGCGCTCGCGCCACGCAGGGTCATCGGTGAGCGAGACCACGTAGCCGGCGCGGCGGTAGAGTTCCTGCAACGCGCTCGGCGAGTGCGCCTCGCCGATCTCACGGCGGATCTCGCGGAACGCGGCGCGCATTCCGGTGCGGCTGTGGACGTCGCCAAAGATGCTGCGGGACACGGTGGCCCTCCGGGTGGGCGGTGAGCATTCGCCCGTCCGCTTCACGTTAGACGCGTCGCCCCGCATGCCTCGCCACAGTCCGCGGTCGCGCATCCCGTTCGCGTTGCGTTGCCGTCAATTCCCGGTGGGGGGTACAGGCGAAGGCAACTGCGCCGTATGCTCTCGCTGCCTCGGCGCGACGTCGCCGGGCGCACGGCGGCGACACCCGACGCCGACCTGACGAGGAGGCCTTCGCATGTCCGCACACCCGCTTTCCTTCGGCGCCATGCTCATGACCGTGATGCGGAAGGACGACGCCAGCACCGGCTTCTCCCGCTTCACGAACGCGGTGGAGCTCGCCGAGAAGTTGAAGTTCGACGCGGTCTGGACGGGACAGTCGTACGCCCTCGGCGGGCCCGACTCCTTCGGGATGCTGACGCACGCCGCCTCGATCACCACGGACCTGCACTTCGGTACCTCGGTGTTCCTGCTGCCGATGCGGCACCCGACGACGACCGCGCTGCAGGTCGCGACGCTGGATCAGTTGAGCGGCGGTCGCTTCCTCTTCGGTGTGGGCGTGGGCGGCGAGCGCGGCGCGGACTTCACGCTGAACGGCATCACCCCGCGCGACCGCGGCGCGCTGATGGACGAGTGCCTCGAGGTGATCACGGGGCTGTGGACGGGCGAGGAGATCGACCACCACGGGCGGTTCTACAACGTCAGCGGCAAGCTGGGCATCACGCCGGTGCAGCAGCCGCTGCCGGTGCTCCTGGGCGCTCGAGGCGGCCGCACGCCGCAGCAGCAGCGCGTGTTCGACCGCGTGGTGAAGCACGGGAGCGGCTGGCTGCCGTACATCATGACGCCCAGCGGCTACGCCCGCGGCCAGGAGGCGCTGAAGGAGCGCGGAGCGCCGGACGACCTGCTGTACGGCATCGTGGAGATGGTGAACGTCGGAGACGGCGACGGCTCCGAGGCGATCGAGGTGGCGGCGATCAACGAGGCGCGCGGCTACAACTCGTCGGTCGACGTGATGCGTAACCTCGTGCTGGCGGGGAACCCGCAGCAGGTCATCGACCGCATGAACGCCTACGTGGACCTCGGCGTCACGGAGTTCGTCTTCAACTGGGCGTGTGACCCGAAGGACGTCGAGGACCAGATGCACCGCCTCGCCGCCGACGTCCTCCCCGCCGTCCGCGAGCACCACGCCGCGCGGGGGTAGCGCGGGCGCATCGATCGCCATTCGGTCGAACACCCGGGGCGACGGCCCCCTCGACAGAGCGCAGGCACGAAGAAGGGGTGGAGCATTGCTCCACCCCTTCTCATTGTTTCGCGTGACGCCCGAGGGCGGTCGCTACTTCGAGACCTCCGCGAGGACCTCGGCCGTGTGCTGGCCGAGCGCGGGCGGGGGCCGGCGGATGCTCGCCGGGGTCTCGGCGAACTCCCACGGCGGAACCATGGTCTTGCGCGTGCCGAGGCCCGGGTAGTCCATGTCCTGCAGCATCCCGACCGCCTCGACCTGCTCGGAGTCGAACAGCGCGGGGTACTCGTTCAGGGGGAACGCCCAGCCGCCCAGGCGACGGACGACCTCGATGATCTTGTCGGAGGGGGCCTTCGAGAAGGCCTTCTCCCACAGGTCGGTGATCAGGTAGCCGTAGCGCGTGCCGCCACCGCCACGGTCCTCCATGAACATCTGCTTGCGCGGCTCGCCCTCGAGGAAGTCGAGGCCGCCGAGCTCCTCGTGCATCTGGGCGCGCTCCTCGGGCGTCATGCGCGCCAGCGAGAAGAAGATGCGCTTGCCGTCGCCGGCCTTGTAGCCGTTGTCGGGCGGCTTGATGTAGGAGTCCAGGTGGAAGCCCCACCAGAAGTCCGGGTTCGACAGTGCGACCCACAGCGTGGAGCGCATGGCCATCAGCACGCCGAACAGCGACACGTCGATGCGCTGGCCCTTGCCGGTGCGCTCGCGCGCGAGCAGGGCGGCGTTGATCGCCTGGATGCCGTACACGCCGGCGTACATCGAACCGACGTCCGTGCCCTGGCGCACCGGCTTCTCGCCGATGACGCCGAGCGACAGGTTCGTCTCAGCCGAGAGCTGCGCGGCCAGCTCGCCGTACGGCGGCTGGTTGGCCCACGGGCCCTTGTCGCCCCACTCGGAGATCGACAGGTACACGGCGCGAGGGTTGATCTCCTTCACGACGTCGTACGTGAGGCCGATCTTCGCGTCCCAGCCGACGTCCGTGATGATGACGTCCGCGTCCTTCGCCAGGGCGCGGGCCGTGGCCTTCGCGTCTGCCGAGCTCGGGTCGAGGGCGATCGACCGCTTGTTGCGGTTGAGGCCGGCGAAGACCGCGCCCAGGTCGCCGCGGGTCTTGGAGCCCCACTCGCGGGTGCGGTCGCCGTCCAGCGACTCGATCTTGGTCACTTCGGCTCCGGCGTCACCGAGGGCCATCGCGGCGTAGGGGCCGGCGAGTGCCTCGGAGACTTCCAGAACCTTCAATCCATCCAGCGGACCTGCCACGCCTTAGCTCCCCTGCTTCACGGACTCGGGCTGGGCGGCGCGGGACGCCTCCAGCTCGGCGAGAATCTCGGCATCGTGCTGACCCGGGAACGGCGTCCCGAACCAGCGCTCGGGCGTGTCGCTGAAGTGCCAGGCCGCGCCACCGGTCGTGACCTCGCCCCAGCCGGCCGTCTCCACGTCCACGAGGTAGTTGTTCTCGACGACCTGGCGGTGCTGGCGCAGCACGTCCCAGCGCATCGGGTAGCCGCAGGGCAGACCCGCGCGGCGCATGTAGAACAGCCAGTGGTCGAGGGGACGCGAGCCGATGACCTCGGCGACGATCGCCTCGAGCTCCTTGCGGTTGTCGACGCGGTCGGAGTTCGTCGCGAAGCGCGGGTCGTCCTTCAGCTCCGGCTTGCCCAGCACGTCGCAGAGCGACGCCCACTCACCCTTGGAGGTGGCGGAGACGGCGAGCCACAGCTTGTCCTCGCAGAGGAAGGCCGAGTCCGGCGCGGTGGCCGCGGCAGAGGCGCCCAGGCGCTCGGCCGGCTTGCCGCTGGCGAAGTACTCGGCGATGCGGGCGGACTGCAGGGCGGTGCCGGCGCGGAGCATCGACAGGTCGATGCGCTGGCCCTTGCCGGTGCGCTCGCGCGCGACGAGGGCCATGGTGATGGCCTGCGCGGCGTAGTTGCCGGTGCTGCCGTCCATCTGGGTCAGGTGGCGGTAGATCTCGGGCGGGCCGCCCTCGATGCCGGTCGGCGAGCCGAAGCCGGTGACGTACTGCACCTGGCCGTCGGCGCCGGGCAGGTCGGCCATCGGGCCGGTGGTGCCCCAGCCGGTGACCGTGCAGTAGACGATGCGCGGGTTGATCTTCTGGACGTCCTCGTAGCCGACGCCAAGGCGCTCGGCGACACCGGGGCGCATGTTCACCAGGAACACGTCACAGGTCTTGAGGAGCTCGTAGGCGCGGCGGCGGTACTCCTCGAGCTTCATGTCGAGGGAGAACGCGCGCTTGTTCATGTTCCAGGCGATGTAGCCGATCGACGTGCCGTTGATCGTCGGCGGAACGCCGGCGCCCAGCGTCGCCCAGTCGATGTCCGGCTGCTCGATGTGGACGATGTCCGCACCCAGCGCACCCAGCTGCATGGAGGCCCACGGGCCCACCATGAAGATGGTCATGTCGAAGACTCGGATCCCGTCCAGAGGCCCCGCTGTCATAGTTGTCGTCCCCTCATACACGAAGCATTGGGTCGCGCAGGCAACGATGACGCGAGGCGGGCGGGGCCCGTTGAGTCAGGGCGTCTGCGTGGCACGAACCGGCTAGCGGGCGACAAGGTACCACCGAGGTCTCGCGACCGCACGTGAATCCGGTTCGATTGGGCCGGATTCTACAACGATTTTGATGGGATCGGGGCGTCCGACCGGCTCTTTCGAGACGCTCTGGTACGCTCGACGCGTGAGTGATTCCCCCGGCTCCAGACATGACCCGCTGGCGGCCCTGCGGCAGCGCGGGTTCCTCTGGTTTTCGGTCGCCCGCCTGGCTTCCGGCGTTGCGCAGACCTCGCTCCAGATGGCGCTGGCGTGGCAGGTGTGGGTGCTCTCCGGATCGCCGCTCCAGCTCGCCGCCCTCGGCCTCGTCCGGTTTGTCCCACAGCTGCTCGCCGCGCTCTACGCCGGGGCGGTCGCCGACACCTACAACCGCAAGCGCATCGTCCAGGTGGCCCAGAGTGTCCCGGCTGGGTGCGCCGCCGCGCTGCTGGTGGCGACTGCGAGCGGCGCCGTCTCGCTCCCGCTGATCTACGGCCTCGTCGTCCTGATCGCGCTTGCGAGCGCCTTCGACGCTCCGGCGCGGCAGTCGCTGCTCCCTTCGATCGTGCGCGAGGACACCTTCCAGAACGCGATCACGATCGGGTCCACGATCCAGTCGCTCGCCTTCGTCTCCGGGCCGGGCCTCGGCGGGCTGCTCATCGCCGAGGGCGGCGTGGAGGCGGTGTACGCCGCCAACGTGGTGCTGCTGCTCGTCGCGCTGGTTGCGGTCACCGCGCTCCGCCCGAGGCCGGTGAGCACGCCGCCGCGGGCTGTGACCTGGGCCGCGATCAAGGAAGGCGTGCAGTTTGTTCGCAGCCGCCAGCCGCTGCTCGGCTCCATGACGCTCGACATGTTCGCGGTCGTCTTCGGCGGGGCGCAGGCGCTGCTGCCGATCTATGCGGATCAGATCCTGAACGTCGGCCCGAGCGGCCTCGGCATCCTGACGGCGTCGATGAACGGCGGGGCGCTGCTGATGTCGTTGGCGATGATCCTGCTGCCGACCGTCGAGCGGACCGGCCGCACGCTGCTGCTGAGCGTGGCGGCCTTCGGCGTCGCGACGATGGCGTTCGGCCTCGCGCGGTCGTTCCCATTCGCGGTGGCCGCCTACATGTCGGTGGGGATGGCGGACCAGGTCAGCGTGGTCATGCGCCAGACCACGATCCAGCTGTCCACGCCGGACTACCTGCGCGGCCGCGTGAGCGCGGTCGCCCAGCTCTTCGTCGGCTCCTCGAATCAACTGGGCGCCGTCGAGTCCGGCTTCGTCGCTGCCGCCACGAATGCGACGTTCGCGGTGGTCAGCGGCGGTGCGGCGTGCCTCGCCGTGGTCGGCGTCATCGCCGTCACGATGAAGGAGCTCCGCACTTACACCATCCGCGACGTGATCGAGGCCGCCCGCGAGGATGCCGCCGCAGCGCAGACGTCGTCCGAGGCAGCCGGGGGCTAGAAGGGCAGTTCGATGCCCACGCCCTGCGCGCGTGCTTTCTTCAGGATGTAGGCGCTGGCTGCGACATCCTCGATGCCGATGCCCTGGCTCTCGAAGAGCGTGATCGCATCCGGCGACGGGTAGCCGTTCACCTTGCCGCTCACGATCTCGTGCAGCTCGACCGGCGTGGTCCAGCGGAACCAGCCGCGCTCGGCGGCCCAGATCAACTCGCCGCACTCCGCCTTCGCGTTCTCGAGGTTGTCGACGGCGATGAGGCTCGCGCGCTGGATGGTGGTCTCGTCGATCTCACGTTTCTGCCACGAGTTCACGCCCGCGGCGATGACGCAGGTGCCCGGCTCCAGCAGGTTGCCATCGAACACCGGCTCCCACGAGCTGGTGATCACGTCCACGATGTCCGAGCCCTGCACACACTCGTCGGGCGTCCCGACGCCGACGACCTCGATGCCGAGGCGCTCGCGCATGGTGTCGGCGAACTTCGTGCGGTTCTCCTCGTTGCGGGAGTAGACCTTCACGAGCGAAATGTCGCGGACGGCAGCGATGCCCTCGACCTGCGTCACCGCCTGCCGGCCGGTGCCGAAGACGCCGACGACCGAGGCGTCGGGCTTCGACATGTACTTCGCGGCGAGGCCGCTGGCGGCGCCGGTGCGGATCCACGCCATGTTGCCCGGCTCGATCACCGCGTCCAGTGCGCCGGACTGCGTGTTGTAGAGCAGCGTGGCGCTGGCCGTACGGAAGCCGAGGGCGTCCGAGCCGAGCACCGTGCCCCCCATCAGCGTGGAGGTCCACTTCGAGTCCGGGAAGCGGAGGCGCTCTCGCGGCCGGTTGTCGACGAGCCCGCGGGCCTCCTGATTGAACAGGTCTTCGAGGATCTCGACACACTCCTTCATCGGGAGCAGGGCGCGGACGTCGTCATTGCTGAGGAAGAGAGCCAAGTGCGGAGTCCCATCGTTCGTCGCGGTGCGGGGCGCCAGTGTACGCCGTGCGATGATGCACGCCGTCCCCGGCATGTGCCCGGGCGACCGCCGACCGAGGAGCCACCGATGAAGCCCGTGACCGATCCGATGCAGTTGTTCCGCCACCAGCGCGCCGTGCGCGAGTTCGCCGATCGCCCCGTCGAGGACGAGACGATCCGTCAGGTTCTGCAGGCGGCGGTGCACGCCCCGTCCGGCTCCAACTCGCAGCCGTGGAAGTTCATCGTCGTGCGCGATGCCGCCGTCCGCGCCGAGCTGGACCGCATCTACGCCGAGGTGCACGCCTCCACCACGCCCGGCGTCATGTCGAAGGCGCCCGTGGTCATCGTGCCATGCGTGAAGGTGCCGGAGCGCACGGGGGTGGTGGGGTTCCAGACGGGCGCCTCCATCTACCCGGCGTGCCAGAACCTGATGCTGGCGGCGCGGCTGCTGGGGCTGGGCACCGTGCTGACCACCAGCCACCGCCAGAAGAACGACGAGGTGAAGGCGCTGCTGGGCGTGCCGGAGACGTGGGACACGGCGGCGCTGATCCCGCTCGGCTGGCCGGATCGCTCGTACGGGCCGAACCACCGGCCCCCGCTGGACGAGGCGATGTGCCTCGATCGGTTCGCCGAGTAGCGCGGCGGCGGCGCGGGGAGCGCATACAATCCGCGCGGGCTCGCGCAGATAGCGCGGACGACGAGGGGGAATGTCCTTGGGTGCACCACCGGTCCAGAAGTTCTTCGAGTCGCAGCGGCTCCGCATCTCCTACTGGGACTGGGGCAACGAGGACAAGCCGACCTTCGTCTTCGTCCACGGTGGCTACGACCACGCCCGGTCGTGGGACCGGATCGTCGAGGCGTTCCGGGACGACTACCACGTCGTGGCGATCGATCTGCGCGGGCACGGCGACTCGGATGCTGCGATCGGATCGCAGTACGCGATCCCCGACCTCGCGATCGATGTCGTGCGGCTGGTCGAGGAAGTCGGCGCGCCGGCCAAGATCGTCGGGCACTCGTTCGGCGCCTCGACCACGCTGATCGCGGCGGGGACGTTCCCCGAGCTGTTCGATGGCGTCATCGCGATTGAAGGCACGCACTCCCTGAACCCGCCGGAGTTCATGGACGAGGGCATGGGCCCCAACTGGCTCCGCATGTACGCCGACCGCGTCCGCGAGTACGAAGACATGACGCCCACCGTCTACCCGACGCTGGAGGAGGTCACGCACCGCCTCGCGCGGCAGAACCCGCACCAGCGGCACGAGTGGGTGGAACACCTCGCGCAGTACGGGGCGAAGAAGGTCGAGGGCGGCTACATCTGGAAGTGGGACCTGTGGGTGCGCGGCCGCACCAGCATGGAACTGCGCCGCGAGGAGCTGGAGCGGTTCTGGGCGAACATCGACTGCCCGGTGTTGCTGCTCTTCGCGTCCAGCGGCACGGGCCGCGCGGCGCAGCGGCTGGACGCCGCGCCGCTGTTCAAGGACGCGCGCTCGATCGTCGTCGATCCGGCGACGCACACCGTGCAGCACGATCAGCCGGAGCGCACGATCGCCGAGATGAAGAGCTTCCTCGCGAGCCTGTAGCGCAGCAGGGCTTCGCACCAACCACGTCAGTTCGCGGAACGCTGGAATAGAGGACACATCGTGATCGTTGGATTCATCGGACTGGGCACCATGGGCGGCTCAATGGCGCTCAACATCCGCAAAGCGGGCTACGACGTCATCGTCAACGACCTCCGTCGCGAGCTGGCGGACCGGCACCTCGAGGCCGGCTGCACGTGGGGCGAGTCGATCGGCAAGGTCGCGGAGGTGGCGGACGTCATCTTCACGTCGCTCCCCGGCCCGCGCGAGATCAACATGGTCGCGTTCGACGAGGACGGCCTGCTCGCGGGGATGAAGCCGGGCGCGGCGTGGTTCGACCTGTCGACCTCGGCGCCCACCGCGGCGCGCGCCATCCACCCGCGCTTCGATGCGAAGGGCATCCAGTTCCTGGACGCCCCGGTCAGCGGCGGCCCCACGGGTGCGGCGAGCGGCAAGCTGGCGATCTGGGTCGGCGGCGACGAGGCCACGTTCAACAAGCACAAGGCGATCCTCGACGCGGTCGGTGACCAGGCGAAGTACATCGGCCCGATCGGTGCAGGCTCGGTCGCGAAGCTCGTGCACAATGCCGCGGGCTACACCATCCAGGCGGCGCTCGCCGAGGTGTTCACGATGGGCGTGAAGGCGGGCGTGGAGCCTTTGGAGCTGTGGGACGCGATCCGCGCCGGCGCCAACGGCCGCGCGCGTACCTTCGACCGCCTCGGCGGCGAGTTCCTGCAGAACAAGTGGGATCCGCCTTCGTTCATGCTCAAGCTCGCGCACAAGGACGTCACGCTCGCGACGCAGCTCGCGCGCGAGGTCGGCGTGCCGATGCGGCTCACGAACCTCGCGCTCGAGGAGTTGACCGAGGCGATGAACCGCGGCTGGCAGGACCGCGACTCGCGCGTCGCGATGCTGCTGCAGGAGGAGCGCGCCGGCGTGCTCATCGACGAATCCGCCGAGGACGTCGACGCGACGCGCAAGAAGGGCGACTTCTAGGCCGCCCTTGAGATCGAGGGCTGCCTCGCCACGCGCGGGGCGGCCCTTCCGTCGCCTGAGGATCGCGAGGGCCGCTCCTCCTCGTACCTCGACCGTCCCGCGGGCCGGCATGCCACCGACAGGAGATCCCGAATGACAGAGACGTACCGCGTGTACGCGATCAAGTACGGGCACCGCGAGGCGAAGCGCGGCGACCACTTCCTCGGCGGCGATCCCGACGGCGAGCGCTCCATGCCGATGGACTACTTCGTGTGGCTCGCGCAGAGCGATGAGCACACGTTCGTCATCGACACCGGGTACACCGAGGAGGTCGGCACGCGCCGCGGTCGCCCTTGGCTCCGCCAGCCCGCGGACGGCCTGCGCATGCTGGGCGTCGAGGCGAACGACGTGCAGGACGTGGTCATCACGCACCTCCATTTCGACCACATCGGCACGATCCAGGACTTCCCGAACGCGAAGATCCACATCCAGGAAAAGGAACTGCAGTTCGTCGTGGGCCCGGCCATGTTCACGCCCGCGAAGCACTCCTTCGAAACGGACGAGATCGACCGCGTCGTCACCGCGCTGCACGAGGGGCGCGTGAACCTGATCGACGGATCGCAGGAACTCGCGCCGGGGTTCAGCGTGCATCACGTGGGTGGGCACACCGGCGGCACGCAGGTGGTGCGCGTCCACACGGAGCGCGGCTGGGTGGTGCTGGCGTCGGACTCGAGTCACTACTACGAGAACTTCGAGAAGAAGCGCCCGTTCTCGATCGCGTGGGAGCCGGAGCGGTCGCTGGCCGCGTTCAAGGCGCTGTACGCGCTCGCGGACTCCGAGCAGCACATCGTCCCCGGCCACGACCCCATGGTCCTCGATCGCTACGCGGCGCCCTCGCCGGAACTCGAGGGCATCGTGGTGCGATTGGACGTCGCGCCGAAGCAGTAGCCTCGATGCCTCGCAAGACACAGCAAGGGCCGCGCTCACGCGCGGCCCTTGCTGTGCCCTGCCCTGCGAACGACTACGCCTTGCCGGTGAGCCAGGTGTAGGCGAAGCCGGTCGTCATGTACCAGTCGGACACGATGCCCATGTAGTTGTGCGTGTCCTTCGTCCACGCCTCGTTCGACGTGCCGTCGGTGTAGGTGATCTTGTACTGCACCTTCTCAAGGATCTTCGCGGAGAGGTCCTTCGCCTTGTCCTGGCGCTCCTTCAGGTCGACGGTGCCGACGACCTTGTCGATTTCGGCGTCCAGCTCGGGGCTGGCGATGCCGCTGCCGTTCTTCGCGCCGTTGCTGCGGTAGTCCAGCAGGTAGAGCTCCGGCTGAGGCTCACCATCCGCGCCGATGCATAGCCCGTCGTAGGTGTGCTCGTCCTGCTGCTTGCGCAGGGACGCGAAGTCCATGCCGACGAGCTTGATCTTGTTGATGCCGTTCTTCGTCCACGTCTCCGCGAGGTACTGGACATGATCCAGGTAGCTCTGCGGGTTGCTGGTGCTGTAGAGCATCGGCGTGGCGATGCCGTCCGGGAAGCCGGCGGCGGCCATGAGCTGCTTGGCCTGCTGCATGTCGTTGCGCATGTAGAAGCGCTTGCTCTTGAGCTCATCCTGGCTCAACGACCAGCCCGAGAACTTCGCGGACACCGGGCCACGCAGCTGGCCGGCGCCCTCCTCGAGGATCTTCAGCATGATCCCCCAGTCGATGGCGAGTGAGTGCGCCTGCCGGACGCGCTCGTCCTTCCAGCGCGCCTCCTTGAAGTTCATGAAGAGGCAGGTGTTGTTGCTGGTGAGCCACGACTCCATGACGAAGTTCTTGTCGTCCTTGAACATCGACACGGCGGGCTTGGGGACGATGCCAATCTGGGTCTGCTGCGACTTCAGGACGGCGTTGCGCGTGTCCTCGTTCGCGACCTGGAGCACGTTGAGTTCGTCCACGAAGGGGACGCCCTTGATGTAGTACTCGGGGTTCTTCTTGTAGGCGATGCGGGAGTCCTTCTCCCACTGCTGGAAGATGAACGGGCCGCTGCCGATGACCTGCTCGCGGATCTTGCCGCCGTCCACGAGCTCCTTCGGGGTGATCCACGCGTAGTGGCCCGCGAGGTCGGGGAAGATCATCGGGTCGAACCGGCTGAGGTTCACGACCACGGTGTTCGCGTCCGGCGTCTCCACGCTCTTGATGGCGCTGAGGTTGCCCTTGAACACGCTGAGCTTGTCCGTGGCCGCGCGCATCACCGCGAACTTTACGTCCTCCGAGGTGAGCGGGCGTCCGTTGACCGGCGCGATGTTGTGGAACTTCACACCCTGGCGCAGCTTGAACACCATCTTCAGCGGGTCGGTGGTCTCCCACGACTCCGCGAGGTCCGGGTAGATCTGCTGGTCGTTGCGATCCTTCACAGGCCGACCGATGCGCATGAGCGCGCTGTAGGCGTTCGAGGCGACCTGGTGTGGCAGCGACTGGCCCATCTGGATCGGGTCGAGGAAGGCGAGCGTGGGCGAGCTGCCGGCCCACGACAGCACGCCACCGTACTTCGGCACCCCGTCCGGCTCGCGGTTGCTCCAGCTCTTGCCGATGATGCTCGCGGCGGTAGGGCCGGAGGCGGCGCCCGCGGGCTTGTCGGCACCGCCGCCGCCGCTCTCCGTCGACTTGCCGCTGCTACAGCCGATGAGCGCCGCGCCGCCGAGTCCTGCCGCCATGAACGCCGAGGATCGCAGCATGTGTCGCCTCGACAGGCGCGAGGTGGCTGCCGTTCGAAGCGGCGTGTTCTGTCCGGCGATCATCGAGTCCTCCTCCACAGCGATCAGTCGTGCGACGCAGCACGGCTGTGATGCTAGGGCGACCGGGGAGGAGATAACGACCAAATTCCTGATAACCACAGGGGTGAAGAAGGCCGGCCCCGCACCTCGCGTTCACGAGGGCGGGGCCGGCCAGCGGGAATCGGACGGGGTTCGCGCGTTAGCGCTTCAGCAGGCTCGTGAGCTCCGCCATCGACTTCAGGTCGCCGAAGTTGTGGCAGACCTCGAGGCTCGCGTTGATACGGTCCGCGGACATGCCGGAAAGCGGGACGAGCGTGTGGTACTTCGCGTCGACGTCGTTCCAGTCCACGCCACCCACGTTCGAGCCGCGCGGCATGTCGACGTGTGCGGAGTGCTTCGTGCCGTCCTTCATGGTGATCGTCACCGTGGAGCCGTGGCGGTGGGGGAAGCGGTCCGGGTACGGCGTCGGGTTCTGGTCGACAGTGATCAGGTCGATCAGCCGGTTGATCGTCGGGTCGTCCACCTTCGACGCGTCGGTGGCGTGCACCCACCCGTAGCCGCGCTCCGCGATCGCGCAGCCGATGAAGAACGACATGCTGTGCGCGACGCCGATGAGGTCCTTCGGGTGCAGCGGGCCGCTGAGCGCCTTCATGCGCGCCATGGACACCTCGATGTTCGCAACGTCATCGGGGTTCACGTTGCCCTTGATCGCGGCGTCACGCGCGGCCTCGGCCGTGGCGTGGCTCGGGTGGCCGCCGGGCACGAGCTTGATCGCCATGTCGGTGACGATGTCCCACTCCTTGCCGAGGTCCTTCGTGATGTCCTGGCGCTCGATGCCGCCCATCGCGTCGAGGAAGCCCTTCGGCGCCTCGAGGACGGTGGTCTCGGCGAGGAAGCCCTTCTGCGCGGAGATCGCGGCGTTCATGCCGAGCCACGCCGACAGGCCGGCGTGGTACTCGCGCGCCCACGAGGTGTTCGCGGCGATGCCAATGCCGCCGATGGACGTCGCCGCGATCGCGATCGCGTGCTCCATCTGCGAGGCGTTCAGGTCCAGCAGCAGCCCGGTGGCCACCGTGCCACCGAAGACCGTGGAGACGGAGCCGTGGAAGCCCTTCTCGCCACGTCCGGGCGTCAGCGACTCGTCGATGCGGCCGCCGACCTCGTAGCCCAGCACCATCGCGCGGAGCACGTCGCGGCCCGACTTGCCGAGGCGCTCGGCCATCGCGATCGAGGTGCTGCTGATGATCGTCCCGATGTGCGCGATGTTGCGCATGTCGCTGTCGTCCGAGGCGGCAGCGTCGCTCATCACGGCGTTCACGCGCGCCACGTCGGGGGCGGGGAGCTTCGGACCGTCGTCGAACCAGATGCTGGAGTCGGTGCTGCCGCCGCGCTCCTTCGCCATGTCACGCGTGATCGCGGAGGAGCCGATGTCCACGCCCATGGCGGCGCTGGAGATCGTGCTGGCGATGCTCATCTGCGCGCGTTCGTAGGCGAGCGGCGGGATGCTGTCCGCGCTCGTGCTGGTCACGAACGCTGCGAGGTCACCGGCGATGGTCATGCGAAGTTCCTGTCTCTCGATGTGCAGTGGGCGGCGTCTGTGCGTCGGTTCGCGGTGGTCACAGCGCCGCGCGGCAGCGTAGCCGCGATCCTCGTCGGGCTGGTGATGAAATTCACAAATGCATCGTGCGCGTAATAGAGCGGTGCGTGCCTGGCTCGCGCCGTCAGGGGAGCGGCACGATCTTCGGGACGCGGGCGGCGTAGAGGTCGTAGTCCGGGAAGCGCTCGGCGAGCATCTCCTCCTCCAGGTCCGACTTCATGTGCAGCAACGCGGCGAGCATGGCGACCGCGACGAGCGCTCGCCGCGTGCGCGCGATGAGCAGCCCACCGGTGGCGAGCAGCAGCAGTCCGAGGTAGATCGGGTGGCGCACCACGCCATACACGCCGTCCGTGCGCAGCACCGCCTCCGGGTGCGGAGCGGGGTGCGCACGCAGCCGCCGTCCGAGGAGCCTCGACGCGAGCGCGATGAACGTCGTGCCCCCGGCGATCGCGGCGATGCCGACGACGCCGAGGATGCCGCCGAGCCGCCGGGCGCGCACGACGTCGACGCCGATCGTGCCGAGCAGGGCGAACTGGATGGAGACCAGCGTCCAGCCGAGGGCCTCGCTCCGCGGCTCGGGAGCGTGCGCCGCCCGATCGCTGGTCACGGGGCTTCGACGCGCGTCACGCGGTCGACGATGCCGAGGATCGCGTGGATCTCCACCGCGTCGCCGGGCTGCGGGTCGGCGTAGGTCATGTCGTGCGAGAGGCGGGCCTGCTGGGGCCGGCCGTCTTCGCCCACGTACTGGAACTGGTAGTAACGGACGCCGTGCAGCTCGTATGGCTGGACGGCCTGTAGGACGGCTCGCATCGGACTCTCGCTTCCTCGACCTCGCCGGATTGGCGACGACCTGTCGATGTTCGCACGGGGCGCGCCGGGTGGGTGCAGAAGGCGGCAAACCTCGAAGGGCGCGCGTCGGCTAAGATGAAGGTCGCATCGGCGTCCGCGCGGTCGCGGGACGGGTGGCCCCCACGGGGCACAGGCACATCGAGGTGATCATGGCTGACAAGTCACAGGGTGGGAAGCGCGAGACGCGGAAGCCGAAGAAGGCCGCCGCTCCCAAGTCACCGAACTCCGCGAAGAGCTAGCACGCATCCCGTGGGCGCGCGCGTCGGCTGCTAGGCGGTCGACGCGCGGCGTCCTCGGTGGAACTCGGGCGCGAACACCCAGAACAGCGCGCCCGCCAGCACGATCATCCCGGCCGTCACCAGCAGCGGCATCTCGTACCCGTACCGCCCCGCGAGCCAGCCGAGCACCACGGGCCCCACGACATACCCCACGTCCGAGGTCGAACGGAAGAAGCCGAACACCTGTGCCCGGATGTCCGTGGGCGCCAGGTCGGCCACGTACGCCGCGGGCGCCGGCCCGGACAGCCCGCCGCCGAAGCCCCAGATTGCCGCGCTCAGCAGGAACAGCGGGTAGTTCGAGGAGAACGCGAAGAGCGCGAGGCCCACGCCCGCGATCACCGTCGCCGGCGCGATCACCGGCTTCCGTCCGAAGCGATCCGCGAGCGATCCCGACGAGTACACCGTGGCGATGTTCAGGACGTTCACCAGCGTCAG
>CANKAU010000029.1 GCA_947479915.1 Chloroflexota bacterium | reverse complement strand
TGGCGGGAGTGCGTGGGTGTCGAACCCACCCGGGACCGCGACGCGGCCCCGCAACGGTTTTGAAGACCGCGGACATCACCGGACACCATCCACTCCCGCCCGCATCATAGCCGCCGCTCCCGCCGAGGACAGGGCGAGGCGGGCCCGTACGGGGGGGCAGGCACGCAGACGGGGCGCCTCGCGACGCCCCGTCTGCGTGCCTCGACCGGGCGAGGTGCTACTTCTTGCGGCCGTAGTCCGCGTCCGCGACCTCTTCCAGCCACGTGGTCTCGCCGATGGAGATCGCCTCGTGCATCAGGAACGAGTCGCTGAGCGCACCGTGGTAGTGATCCACGCCGGGGGCGGTGTGGATGATGTCGCCCGCCTGGATCTCGATCACGGTGCCGTCACGGGTGCCGATGATGCCCCGACCGGCGACGACGACGAGGATCTGGCCGCCCTCGTGGTTGTGCCAGTAGGTCCGGGAGTTCGGGCCGAACTGGACGGTGTTCACGCCTACGTTCTCGGCCTCAGTGATACGCGGCTCGCCCCAGGCGTCGCCCGTGAACGTGCCGGAGCGCTTCACCCACACGCGCTTGGGGTCGCCGAAGCCGGAATGCTGAATGTCTGCCATGTGCTTGCTCCTCTGACTGTGCCTCGCCGGTATACGGGCACCGCCTCGCCCTGTCCAACGACGCCCCCGAGGAAGGGACGCGGGCCTTTCGGGACGCGACGGGAGCGCCCCAGAACCCACCCGAATCGAGCCGCGCCGGGAGGTGGCCGGGGGCGTCCGTTAGGGGGTTAACGGTTACGATATCTCGAAGCGGGGCTGGCCTCTGAGGGAGGCGCGCGGCCCGCGTTGAGAGAACGGGACTGGGCCGCCGTTGACCGACACGTTGCCGCGCCACGCGTCCGGCCCGCACGCCGCCAACCCGGAGTACCTGGTGCGGCAGTCTCGCGACTGGCGCGAGCTGGAGCGTTGGCTGGCGGATGACCGCCCCTTCGCGGCCTACGCGCTCGGCCACCTCGAATGGGGCCTGTTCGAGTGGTCCTCCTTCTGGGTCGCAGAGGGGCCACAGGGCACCGCGATCGTGATGCACGCCGGCGCGCTCGGCGCGACCACGGTGACCATCGGCGCGCCGGAGGGCGTCGGGGCGATCACCTCGCTGCACCCCGGCACGCGGCACTCCTACCTCTCCACCGCCTCACCCGAGCACATGCCGTACCTGCGCGATGCCTACCACGTGCGCGACACGCTGAGCATGACGCGCATGAGCGTGACCGCCGCCCACTTCGCCGGCGTGAACGGCGAGGTGCGCCGCCTGCGCGGCCGCGACGCCTACAAGATCAACGCGCTCTACGCCTCCGAGGGTGGCCCGAGCCATTACACCAACGAGACCATCGAACGCGCCGTCTACTACGGCATGTTCGATGGGGAACAGCTCGTCTCGGTCGCCGGTACGCACATCGTCGCGCCGAACCAGGGGATCGCGATCGTCGGCAACGTCTTCACGGACGCGGCCTATCGCGGCCTGGGACTCGCCACCCGTGTCACCTCCGCGGTGACCCATGAACTCCTCGAGCGCGGTTGCGCCGAGGTGGCACTCACCGTGGATCCGGGCAACACGCCCGCGCTCGCCGCCTACACGCGCCTCGGCTACCAGCCGGGCTCGCCGGTGGTGGAGGCGCGGCTGGAGCGCCGGGACATGTTTGGGATCGGGCCGGCGCTTCGGCGCCGCCGGGCGCGCTCACGCGGCGCGGCCTACGGCCCGGAGATCGAGGCCGTAGACGTAGGGGGCCACGCCGCGGGCGGGCTCGGAGAGGATCGAGAATGACGACCGTACACGGGGACGTGAAGAACGCCGCCCTGGCCCGCGAGGGCGTGACGCGCATCGAGTGGGCCGGCCGTGAGATGCCGGTGATGCGCCAGATCCGCGAGCGCTTCCTCAAGGAGCAGCCGCTGAAGGGCATCCGCATGACGGCGTGCCTGCACGTCACCAGCGAGACCGCCAACCTGATGCTCGCCCTGCGCGATGGCGGCGCGGACATCCGCCTCACCGCTTCCAACCCGCTCTCCACGCAGGACGAGGTCGCCGCGGCCCTGCTGGTCGAGTACGGCATCCCGACCTTCGCCATCAAGGGCGAGAGCACGGCGATCTACAACCAGCACCTCGAGGCGTCGGTGGATCACCGCCCCCAGATCACCATGGACGACGGCGCGGACGTGGTCGCGCTGATCCACAAGACGCGCCGCGACCTCCTCGCCGACATCGTCGGCGGCACCGAGGAGACGACCACCGGCGTCATCCGCCTGAAGGCGCTCGCCGCCTCCGGCCAGCTGGCCTACCCGATCATCGCCGTCAACGAGGCGAACACGAAGCACTTCTTCGACAACCGCTACGGCACCGGCCAGTCCACGCTGGACGGCATCACCCGCGCCACCAACATCCTGCTCGCCGGCAAGAACTTCGTCGTCTGCGGCTACGGCTGGTGCGGCAAGGGTGTCGCCAGCCGCGCACGCGGCATGGGCGCGCAAGTCATCGTGACCGAGGTCGACCCGCTCCGCGCGCTGGAGGCTGTCATGGACGGCTTCCAGGTCATGCCGATCGCCCAGGCCGCGCCGCTCGGCGACATCTTCGTCACCGTCACCGGCGACGTGAATGTCCTGGACCGCGGCTCCTTCGAGGTGATGAAGAGCGGCGCCGTCCTGGCCAACTCCGGCCACTTCGACGCTGAGATCAACCTGAAGGCGCTCAACGAGATGTCCGAGAGCAAGCGCGACCTGCGCCCGTTCGTGGAGGAGTACCGCCTCACCGACGGCCGCGCCATCGTCGTGCTGGCTGAGGGCCGCCTCGTGAACCTCGGCGCCGCCGAGGGGCACCCGGCCTCCGTGATGGACATGTCGTTCGCGAACCAGGCACTCTGCGCGGAGTACATGGTTCAGAACCACGCCTCGCTGAACAAGGCCGTCTACGACGTGCCGAAGCTCATCGACGACGAGATCGCCCGCCTCAAGCTGGAGGCGATGGGCATCCGCATCGACACCCTCACCGAGGAGCAGGAGAAGTACCTGAACTCGTGGGAACTGGGCACCGAGTAAGCATTCCCGCCGTCGAGTGACGGCGACCGCGCGGCGATGCCCGTGGAGATCTTGGAGGACGCATTGACCACATCGTTCATGAGTAACCCCTCGCTGATGTTCACCAGCGAGTCGGTGACCGAGGGCCACCCGGACAAGATGTGCGACCAGATCTCGGACGCCGTCCTGGACGCCATGCTGAACGTCGACCCGATGTCCCGCGTGGCGTGCGAGACCGCGACGACCACGGGGTCGATCTGGGTCTTCGGCGAGGTCACCACGGACTCGTACGTGAACATCGAGGAGATCGTCCGCAAGACGGTCGCCGAGATCGGCTACAACAGCAGCGACGCGGGCTTCGACTCGCAGACCTGCGGCGTCCTCGTCTCCATCAAGGGCCAGTCCCCCGACATCGCGCAGGGCGTCGACAACGCCCTCGAGGCGCGCGAGCGCTCCGGCGAGGTGGACGAGTACGACCTGCGCGGCGCCGGTGACCAGGGCATGATGATCGGCTTCGCGTGCAACGAGACGCCGGAGTACATGCCCCTCACCATCGCGCTGTCGCACCGGCTGGTGCGCCGGCTGACGGAGCTGCGCAAGGACGGCACGCTCCCGTGGCTGCGCCCGGACGGCAAGTCACAGGTGACCGTGGAGTACGCCTACGGCGTCCCGCGTCGCATCGAGGCCGTCGTCATCTCGACGCAGCACGCGCCCGAGGTGCAGGAGGCGGAGCTGCACAAGGCGATCGAGCAGCTGGTCATCCGTGAGATCTGCCCGGCGGACCTCATGGACGACCAGACGAAGATCTACGTGAACCCGACCGGTCGGTTCGTGGTGGGCGGCCCCATGGGCGACGCCGGCCTCACCGGCCGCAAGATCATCGTGGACACCTACGGCGGCGTCGCCCGCCACGGCGGCGGCGCGTTCAGCGGCAAGGACCCCTCGAAGGTGGACCGCTCCGCTGCCTACGCGGCGCGCCACGTGGCGAAGAACGTCGTCGCGGCCGGCCTCGCCGACCGCTTCGAGGTGCAGGTGTCGTACGCGATCGGCGTGGCGCACCCGACCTCCGTCGCGTTCGAGACGTTCGGCACGGCGAAGATCGACGAGCAGGAGATCGGCCGTCTCATCGACGCACACTTCGACCTGCGCCCCGCGGCGATCGTCGAGCGGCTGGGGCTGCGCGCCCCGATCTACCGCCAGACGGCCGCCTACGGCCACTTCGGCCGCACGGACATCGACCTGCCGTGGGAGCGCCTGGACGTCGCGGACGCGCTGCGCAAGGCCGCCGGCCTCAGTTAGGCGTCCGTCCCGAGGACGAACGAAGCAACGCCCTCCCTTTGCGGGGAGGGCGTTGCTGTGTCTGGCAGCGCTACCGGGGGCGCGAGGTCAGGCGAGCGGGACGAAGGCGCAGATGCCGCCCTCGATCGTCCTCGAGGTGTGCCCCTTGCCGATCGTGTCCTCCACGAACATCACGTCGCCGGGCTCGTTGATGACCGAGGTGCCATCGGACAGCCCGATCTCCACCTTCACGTCGAGGTAGATCACGTACTGGGGGCTTCCCACCGGGTGGAAGTCCATGAAGTCGCCCGTCTCGCGGCTGATGAAGCGCACCCCACTCGCCCGCTGCATCTCCGTGCGCCGGCCGCCGTCGATGAACTCCATCGGCAGGTGCTCCCAGTGCGACTCCCCATCAGGCGTGGCATAGACGTGCACGAACTTCACGCGGACTTCCATTCATTGCGGCTCACCACGGCCGAGGGGCCACGAGCAGAGGGCCGAGTCTAGCAACGCCCTTCCGTACGCGAGAGCCGGTGCCTCGCTCGCCCGTGCTGTCGCGAGATCGGCACGGCTGTCGCACTTCCGTTTGGACGCGTGCGGACTCCCCGCGTACGATCGAGCAATGCGGGCAATCGTGCTGGCCGGCGGCGAGGGTACGCGGATGCGTCCGCTCACGTGGCGTACCCCGAAACCGCTCGTCCCGCTCCTGAACCGCCCCCTCCTGGACCACCTGCTCCTGCACCTGCGCGACCACGGCTTCGACCAGATCACCCTCGCGCTCACCCACCGTGCCGAGGCGATCCAGCGGTCGTTCGGCGCGGGCGAGCGCCTCGGCCTCGCGCTGGAGTACGCCTACGAGGACACCCCGCTGGGCTCCGGCGGCGCGATCGCGATGATCGCCGGGGCGGGCAGTGCGCAGGCCTGGGACGAAACGTTCCTCGTCTGCAACGGCGACATCATCACCGACCTCGACCTCTCCGCCATGCTCGCCGCCCATCGCGCACACACCGCCGAGCTCTCCATCTCGCTGTTCGAGGTCGCCGATCCGTCGGCCTTCGGCGTGGCGGATCTGGACGACGCCGGGCGCATCCGGCGCTTCGTGGAGAAGCCGCCGCGTGCCGAGGCACCCTCGAACTTCGCGAACTCGGGCGCGTGGCTCTTCGAGCCGTCCCTGCTCGCTGACATGGACGGCACCCGCTTCAACCGCGTGGAGGACGAGCTGTTCCCCACGGTCTGCGCGCAGGGACGCCCGGTCTACGGCTTCACGCACGCCGGCTACTGGGCGGACGTCGGCAACCCGGCCTCGCTGCTCCGCGTGAACCTCGACCTCGCGCGGGGCGCCGTCCCGGCTCGGCTGCCCGTCGCCGGCCCGATCGAGGCCGTGCTGGTCGGCGCGGACGGCACGATCGCCCCCACGGCCCACCTCGAGGGGCCCGCGGTCGTGGGCGCGCGCGCCATCATCGGGGCGGGAGCGACCGTCGCGGGCAGCGTGCTCTGGGACGACGTGACCATCGGCGCGGACGCGACGGTGCGAGGGTCCACGATCGCGAGCGGCGCGGTCATCGGACCGGGCGCTCAGGTCATCGATTCGGTGGTCGCCCACGACGCGACGATCGGGGCAGGCGCGCACCTTTCCGGGGTGAGCGTAGAACCGGCGACCGCAGTCGCCGCGGAGGTGCGTGGTGGCTGACATTCGCTTCGGTACGGACGGCTGGCGCGCCGTCATCGCGGACGACTTCACGTTCGAGAACGTGCGCATCGTGGCGCAGGCGACCGCGGACTGGCTGAAGCGCGACCGGCGCGCCGCAGACGGCGTGGTGGTCGGTTACGACACGCGCTTCCTCTCCGGCTCCTTCGCCGCGGCGGTCGCGGAGGTGATGGCGGCGAACGACATCAAGGTCGCGCTGTCCTCGTCGTTCCTTCCCACGCCCGCCCTCTCGTACACCGTGCGCGAGCGGAAGGCCGGCGGCGGCGTGATGATCACTGCAAGCCACAACCCGGCGCGCTGGAACGGCTTCAAGGTGAAGCCGCACTTCGGCGGTTCCGCCCCGCCCGAGGTCACGGCAATGATCGAGGGCGCGATCCCCGGCATCGCCGCCAGCGGCCGCCTCAACTACCTCCCGCTCGGCGAGGCGGAGGCGCAGGGCTCCGTGGAGCGCATCGACGTGCGCAATGCGTACCTCAAGGCGATCTCCGCGTTCGTGGACATCGAAGCGATCCGTAAGGCAGGCTTCAGCGTCCTCATCGACTCCATGTTCGGCGCGGCGCAGGGCTGGATCGCGCGCACGCTGACGGACGGTGCGACGCACGTGACCGAGATCCACGGCGAGCGGAACCCCGCCTTCCCCGGCATCCGCGCCCCGGAGCCGATCGCCCCCAACCTGGGCGAGGCAATGGCGATGATCGCCGCGGGCGGCTACGACGTCGGCCTGTCCACGGACGGCGACGGCGATCGCTTCGGCCTCATCGATGAGCACGGTCGCTTCATCACGCAGCTCCAGACGTTCGCGCTGCTCGTCTACTACTTCCTCGAGGTGCGCGGCGAGCGCGGCCCGATCGTCCGCTCCGTGACCATGACGAAGATGGTCGACCGCCTCGGTGAGCTATACGACTGCCCGGTCTTCGAGACGCCGGTGGGCTTCAAGTTCCTCGGCCCGAAGATGACCGAGTCCGACGGCGTGATCGCCGGCGAGGAGTCCGGCGGCTACGCGTTCCGTGGACACGTCCCCGAGCGCGACGGTCTGCTGTCCGCGCTCTGCATCCTCGACTTCATGGCAAAGACCGGGAAGCGCCCGTCTGAGCTCCTCGCCGACCTCTACGAGAAGGTCGGCCCGCACGAGTACGACCGGGTGGACATCACCGTCCGCACGGAGGAGAAGGACGCGATCGAGGCGCGCGTGCAGGCCAGCAACCCCGCGACGATCGGCGGCCTGCGCGTCGAATCGCGCGACCGCGTGGACGGCTACCGCTTCCAGTTGGAGGGTGGCTGGTGGCTCCTCATGCGGTTCTCCGGGACGGAGCCCCTCCTGCGCATTTATGCTGAGATGCCGAGCGCGGAGCTCGTGCAAGACGCACTGGCTGCCGGCCAGGAGATCGCAGGAGTGACGCTGTGACGAATGCCCCCGGGGTCGACGAGACCTCGGTTCTCGCCCCTGCCATGATCGACGCGGTGATCGCGAAGTACGATCCGGCCGGCTTCCACACGCTCCTCGAGCGCCTGCCGCAGCAGTCGCGCGACGCGTGGGCGCTGGGCCAGTCGTGGCCACTCCCGCGCACGTTCCGCACCCCCTCGCGCGTGGTGCTGACCGGCCTCGGCGGATCGGCGATCGGCGCCGATATCGTCGTGACGCTGGCGAGGCTGAGCGGACGCATTCCGGTCGAGATCGTGCGCGGCTACCGCGCGCCCGCCATCGACGCCAACACGCTGGTCATCGCCTGCTCGTTCTCCGGCAACACCGAGGAGACGATCTGCGCCTTCCAGGAGACGCTGGACGGCGACCCGGCGTCCATGCGTCTCGCGCTCACGACGGGCGGGCGCCTCGCAGACCTCGCGCGCGACCGCGACGTCCCGCTCATGACGTACGCGTGGGACGGCCCGCCCCGCACCGCGCTGGGCTATGGCCTGTTCACGTTGCTCGGCGTCCTCGCGCGCCTCGACGTCCTGCCGCTCGCCGACAACGAGGTCACGGCGGCCCTCGACGGCATCGAAGACGCGACCACGCGCTACGGCATCGCGACGACCCCGAACGAGGCGAAGCAGGTCGCGATCCTGTTCGGCAAGCGCCTCCCCGTGATCATCGGCGCGGACTTCCTGGAGGTCGCGGCGCGCCGCTTCGCCGGCGAGGTCAGCGAGAACGCGAAGCAGTGGGCGTTCAGCACGGCGCTGCCGGAGTTCAACCACAACATGCTGCAGGCGCTGGGGAGTCCCGGCGGCATGCCGCACGCGATCGCGCCGATCATCCTCGACGCCCCCGCCGTGCACCCGCGGAACCACCTTCGCGCGACCGAGACGCTTGACCTGCTGCTCGCGCTCCACGCCCGTGCCCAGATCGTGGACGCCGGCGGCGCGACCCCTCTTGAGGCGATTGTCCGCGCCACCACCTTCACGTCGTGGGCGTCGTACTACCTCGCGCTGCTCCAGAGCACCGACCCGCTGCCGGTCGACGTGATCGACCTGTTTAAAGAGCGGATGGCGGAGAGCTAGCCGCGTCCCGCGATCCGATCGAGGAGCAGAGTCCGCACGTCGTGCAGGTTCCCACAGAGGTTCGTTGCACCGCTGGCCGTCAACCGTTCCGCTGGCGTCGTCGTCAGCACACCGACCACCACCGAGAGACCCGCCCGACTCGCACCCGCCATGTCGTCGACGGAGTCGCCAACGGCCGACGCCTCGACGGCCCGCCCGCCGAGGGCATCGAGCGCGAAACGCACAACCGCTGGGTCCGGCTTGCGATATGGCGAGGTGTCCTGTCCCACGATGACGGGGATGAGCCCTGACCAGCCAAGTCTCGCCACGATCTCCCGCGCAAGCGCATCCAGCTTGTTCGTGACGAGCCCAACCTTCACGCCACGCTCGTACAGGATGCGCAGCAACTCGGTCGCGCCGTCGTGCTCGTGCAGGCCATCGATCATCAACACCCGGTACAACTGAACGTAGCGCGCGTAGATCGCGGCCGCCTCGTGCTCCGGCACACCGAGGAGTCGCTGCACCAGCGGCAAGTAGGCCGCGCCCGGGTACTCCTGGATCCTCGCCATCGTCAACGCGTGCCCGCGTTCCTCAGCGGCGCGGATCAGCACACTCGGCCCGAAGCTGGCAACGTCGGTGAGCGTGTCGTCGAGGTCGAAGAGAACCGTGGTGATCATCGGACGCATCATCCCACGGGCACGACACACAGAACGGCCCCGCCAGTGGCGGGGCCGTTCGTCTCGGCGTTCGCTGAGAGAAGTAGGCGCGGAGCCGAAGCCCGCGCCGCGTGCGCTAGCGCTTCGTGAACTGAGGGGCCTTGCGGGCGCGCTTCAGACCGGGCTTCTTGCGCTCCTTCACGCGCGGGTCGCGCGTAAGCAGGCCGAACTGGCGCAGGACGCGGCGGTTGCCCTCGTCCGCGATGACGAGCGCACGAGCGATGCCGTGACGGATCGCGCCCGCCCAGCCCTCGATGCCGCCACCGGCGACCTTGACCTGCACGTTGAACGCGTTCAGGCGCTCAGTGACGGCGAGCGGGCGGAGCATCTCCTGGCGCGAGGAACCGCGCGGGATGACATCCTCCATCGTCTTGCCGTTGATGATCACGTTCCCGTTGCCGGGGTAGAGGCGGACACGCGCGACGGCGGACTTCCGCCGGCCCAGCCCGTAGTGGTAACGCTCGCTCGTCATCGCTTACTCCCCGACGTCAGTCGTTGCGGCGGCCTTGGCCGCGCTCTTGCGGGCGCGGTCGCCCGTGCCGGCGCGCAGCTGCGCCTCGTGCGGGTGCTCGGCCCCGCTGTACACCTTCAGGTGGCGGAACAGCTCACGCCCGCGGACGTTGTGGGGGAGCATGCCCTTGATGGCCTTCTCCACCACGCGACCCGGGTCGCGGTCCATCTGCTCCACGTAGGAGCGCTCCTTCAGACCACCCGGGTAACCGGAGTGGCGGTAGTACACCTTCTGGCGGGTCTTCTCGCCAGTCAGCTCCACCTTGGCGGCGTTGATGATGACGACGTAGTCGCCCATCGCCAGGTGCGGCTCGTAGGTCGGCTTGTGCTTGCCGAGGAGGATCTGAGCCGCCTCGCTCGCCAGTCGCCCCAGCGGGCGCCCCGCGGCATCGATCACGAGCCACTTGCGGGCCATGTTGTTGCCGCTCAGGCGGAACGTCTTCGTCGTCATCTATCTGTCCCCAGTCGCGGAATCGCGAATCTCAGTCGCCAAGTCCCAGTCGATGGTTCCGGGCGCGTATCGCACCGCAACCAATGTCAGCCCTTGAGGTGGCGCGGCTGGTCCGACACTTGCCGGGGCCCCATCCACCAGCCCTGCAAACTCGGAGGGTTCGAGCCGTCCCGACCCCACGCGCTGCAGCGCTCCGATCGTCCGCCGCACCTGGTGGGGCAGGAAGCCATCGGCCTCCATCTCCACCGTGACGGCGGTTCCGCTGCGCTCCACGCTCGCGTGGTGCAGCCTCCGCATCGTCGAGTAGCCTTCCGACACCGGGCCACCGAAGGCCGCCCAGTCCCGTGTCTCTCGCGGCAGCAGCGCCATCGCCGCTGCCATGGCTTCGTGGTCCAGTGACCACTCCACCTGCCAGGCCTGCCGCCGCGTCAACGGCGACCGTTCCCAGCCGTCTTCGATCCGGTAGCGGTACCGCCGCGCCTCGGCATCCCGCCGAGGGTCGAACGTGACCGCGACCTCTGCCGCCGCCCGCACCACCACGTCCTCCGGGAGGAAGTGGTTCAGTGCATCGCGGCAGGTGGCGGGGCTGTGCTGAGTCTTCGTGCTCAGCGCCGCCACCTGGCCCGATGCGTGTACGCCGGAGTCCGTCCGGCCCGCGAACGTCAGGGAGTGTCCCCCCTCTGCTCGCTCGCCGGTGAACTCCTGGAGGGCTGCTTCCAGCGCCTCCTGCACGGTGCGCGCGTTGGGCTGCCACTGGCTGCCCGCGAACGCCGTGCCGTCATACTCCAGGAGCAGCGCGATCCGCCGGACCGGCTGCTCCCCGTCCATCCGAAGGTTAGACGAGCTCCAGCCGCGCGATGAGCGACGCGTCGCCCTTGCGCTGACCCAGCTTGATCACGCGGGTGTATCCACCCGGGCGCGTCGCGTACTTCGGGGCCACCTCGTCAAAGAGGTGCTTCACCAGGTTCAGGTCGGCCAGGACGGTGAACGCCTGTCGACGGGCGTGCACGGTGTTGGCCTTGCCAAGGGTGATCATCTTGTCCACCATCGGCTGGACTTCCTTGGCGCGCGCCTGGGTCGTCTGCACGCCACCGCCACGGATCACCTGCTGGGTGATCGTGCGGAACATGTGCAGACGCTGAGACGTCGGCATGTCGAACCGGCGGCCGGCCTTCGCGTGTCGCATCGGCGGGGTCTCCTTATTCCTTGTCCCGGCCGGCTTCCTTCAGCGCTTCCATGAGGGCGGCGCCCAGGGCGCCCACCTCAGGGTCTTCGCGCAGAGGAGCGGCAGCGGGGGCAGCCGGTGCGATGTCAGAGTCACCCGCAGCGCGACGCGATTCGACGCGCGGCGCGGGGAACCCGGAGGTCACCAGCTTCTCCTTGAGTTCGAAGTAGGACTTCTCGCCGAAGTTGCGCAGCGCGAGCAGCTCTTCCTCGGACTTCTCCAGGACCGCGCCCACGGTCATGAGACCGGAGCGCTTGAGGCAGTTGTAGGCGCGAACGGAGAGGTCCAGCTGCTCGATGGGCATGTCGTAGCCCTCGAACGGCTGCGCCTCAGCCACACGCACCGGCTCCTCCGCCGCCTCGGGACGACCGAGGAGCTGGAACGGGTACATCTGCTCGCGCACCAGTTCGGCGGCCATCGACACGGCGGTCTGGCCGTCGACGGTGCCGTCGGTCCACACCTCGAGGTCGAGGCGGTCGTAGTTGGTCGCCTGGCCCACGCGCGTGTTGGACACGCGGTAGTTCACGCGGCGCACCGGGGTGAACAGCGCGTCCACCGGGATGACGCCGATCGGCAGACCCTCGGACACGGTCGCCGGCAGGTAGCCGCGGCCCGTCTCCACGTTGAGGTCAACGATGAGCGAGGCGTCCTTGCCGTCCAGCGTGGCCAGGTGCTGCTCGGGGTTCACCACCTCGTAGTCAGAGGTCGCCTGGATCTGGCCGGCCGTGATCTCGCCGTCGCCGGAGACCTCCAGGAAGAGGCGCGCCGGGCGGTCAGCGAAGGCGCGGAGACGCACTTCCTTCAGGTTCAGGAGGAACTCGGTCACGTCCTCCTTCATCCCGGGCACCGTGGAGAACTCGTGGTCCACACCTTCGATGCGGACGGACGTGATCGCCGCGCCCGGGAGCGAGGACAGCAGGACACGGCGCAGGGCGTTACCCAGCGTGGTGCCGAAGCCCGGCTCCAGCGGCTCAGCCACGAGGTGGACGTACTCCGCCTCTTCGGCTTCGACGCGAATCTCAGGCAGCATTAGATCGGCCAAAGTCACCCCCCTCGTCTGGTGATCCCGCACACGGGACCGACGAGTGTGTTCCGGAGCAAACGCTATCGCGAGTAGTACTCGACGACGGCGTTCGGGTTGAAAATCGAGTCCCAGTCACCGGGGCCCGGGACCGTGGCCACGCGCGCCTTCAGCGCCGCGCGGTCGATCTCCAGCCAGCCCGGCACGTCACGGCTGCGAATCTCCTCAACGAGGGTCTTGCCGTACTCGCTGCGCGCGCCACGCTCGGTCAGGGAGATCTCCTGGCCAACCTTCACACGCGCGCTCGGGATGCTCAGCTTCTTGCCGTCCACGGCGATGAGGCCGTGGTTGACCAGCTGGCGCGCCTGCGCCCGCGTGCGGCCGAAGCCCGCGCGGAACACCACGTTATCCAGCCGCTCTTCCAGCTGCTGCATCAGGTTGTTGCCGGTGACACCCGGACGAGCCGCAGCGCGCTTGTAGTAGCGCTGGAACTGCGTCTCCATGATGCCGTAGGCGAAACGCACCTTCTGCTTCTCGATCAGCTGCTGACCGCGGTCGGAGATCTTCCGACGACGCAGCGCACGCGGCCCCGGCGGGTTGGGACGGCGAATGATCGCGCACTTGGCCGATCCACAGAGCGAGGCTCCGTAGCGGCGGCACTTTCGACACTTCGGACCGATGTAGCGTGCCATCTGTCCTCCTAGTTCCGGGGCCGGCGCCGCGAGCGGCAGCCGTTGTGCGGGATGGGTGTGACGTCGCGGATCGCGGTGACGCGCAGGCCGGCGGACGAGAGCGCACGGACGGCGGCTTCACGGCCGGGGCCGGGGCCCTTCACCGAGACGTCCACCTCGCGCATGCCGTTTTCCATCGCCACCTGGGCGGCCTTCTCCGCGGAGAGCTGCGCCGCGTACGGCGTGCTCTTGCGGGAGCCCTTGAATCCGACGACGCCGCCGGAGCCCCAGGCGACCACGTTCCCGTTCGGGTCCGTGATCGTGACGATCGTGTTGTTGAACGTGGAGGTCACGAACGCGCGTCCGCGAGGGATGTTCTTCCGCTCGCGACGCCGTGCGCGCGTGGCCGCCTGCTGCTGTCGTGCTCGACCCATCCGGATACGTCCCTACTCGTGGACCGCGCGCCGCCGCGCAGTCCCGCTGCGGCCCGCTACTACTTCGTAGCCTTCTTCTTACCGGCGACCGTCCGACGCACACCGCGCCGCGTGCGCGCGTTGGTCTTGGTGCGCTGACCGCGAACGGGGAGACCCCGGCGGTGGCGCTGGCCGCGGTAGCAGTTGATCTCAATCAGGCGCTGGATGTTGCTGCGCACGTTGCGGCGCAGGTCACCTTCCACCACCAGTTCACCCTCGATGACGGCGCGCAGCCGCGCGACCTCGTCATCCGTCAGGTCCCGCGCCTTGGTGGCCGGGTTGACGTTGGTCTGCGCCAGGACGCGCAGCGCGGTCGTCCGACCGATGCCGTAGATGTACGGCAGCGAGAACGCGACCTGCTTGTCGTTCGGAATGTCGACGCCGGCGATACGTGCCATGCTGCGCCCCTACCCTTGCCGCTGCTTGTGCTTCGCCGTCTCGCAGATCACGCGAACGTGACCATGCCGACGGATGATCTGGCACTTGTCACAGCGCTTCTTCACCGATGCTGACACCTTCATGGCGTCTCTCCTGCTTCGCTTCCAGCCACCCCGCGCCAGCTCGCACTGGCTAGCGGAAGCGGTACGTGATGCGCCCTCGACTCAGGTCGTACGGGCTCAGTTCAACCAGCACACGGTCACCAAGGAGGATGCGGATGTAGTTCATGCGCATCCGACCCGAGATCCCCGCCAGCACGTGGTGCCCGTTCGCCAGTTCAACATCGAACATGGCGTTGGGCCGCGCTTCGCGGATGACCCCTTCTACCTCGATGACCTCTTTCTTCTCTTTCGGCTCGCGCGGGCCACCAGTGGCACCGCCGCCGCCGCGAGAAGGTCTGCGTCCTCTAACCATGGTGGTACCCACATCGCTAGGCGATGCGGGTCAGAACCTCCGGGCCGTCCCCGGTGATTGCCACCGTCTCTTCAAAGTGCGCCGAGAGCTGGCCGTCACTCATGACGACCGTCCACCCGTCGCTGATTTCTTCCGTCTCCGGGTCGCCCGCGGCGAACATCGGCTCCAGCGCCAGCACCATGCCGGCCTGCAGTCGGATGCCCGTCCCCGCTCGCCCGTAGTTCGAGATGTGCGGCTCCATGTGCATCTGTCGCCCGACACCGTGCCCGCCGTAGCCACGGACGATGCCGTAGTCTCCCGCGCAGGATCCGATGGCGTGCGAGATGTCGCCCAGGCGGTTACCCACCCGTGCGGCCTCAATGCCAGCCCAGAGCGACTGCTCCGTCGTCTTCATCAACTCGAGCGCCTCATCAGACACCGAGCCCACGCCCACGGTCACCGCGGCGTCGGTCACGTAGCCACCGAAGGTCACACCGAGATCGATCGAGACGATATCCCCCTCCTTCAGCGCCCGCGCATTGGGAATCCCATGCACGAGCTGTTCGTTGACGGAGTAGCAGATCGCTCCCGGGTACGGCGGCTTCCCGCCCGGCGCATATCCCACGAATGTGGGCAGCGCTCCCCGCTCCGCAATCGCCTGCTTCGCCAGCGCATCGAGCTCCAGTCCGGTCACGCCGGGGCGCACCGCCTGGATGAGAAGAGCGCGCACCTCTGCATTGATGCGACCGCAATCGCGCATCACATCCAGGGCAGCTGCGGACTTCAACTCGACAGACATTCTATTGTACGCCCCTGACGTCCCTTATGACACCTTCGCCAGCGCGGCTTCGAGCCGTGCCGTGATGTCATCCGGGCTGCCCGTGCCATCAATGGCCTGGAGCTTCCCCTGGTTGCCGTAGTATTCCGCCAGCGCCTCGGTCCACGCGCGGTTCGTCTCAAGGCGCGCGTTCACCGTGGCGGGCTGGTCGTCCGCCCGCTGGCTCAGCTGCCCGCCGCACTCGTCGCACACACCGGCGGCCTTCGGCGGCTTGCTCTGCATGTGGTAGATCGCCCCGCAGTTGCCGCACGACCAGCGACCGGTCAGGCGAGCGACCAGCTCAGCCTCCGGCACCTGGATGTACAGCACGGAGTCGATCTTCGTGCCCTGGCCCTCAAGCGCCTTGTCCAGCGCCTCCGCCTGCGGGATCGTCCGCGGGAAGCCGTCCAGCATCAGACCCTTGGCGGCGTCCGGCTTCGCGATGCGCTCCAGCAGCATGCCGATGGTCACCTCGTCCGGGACGAGGGCGCCAGCCGACATGAACTCCTGCGCACGCTTGCCCAGCTCCGTGCCGGCAGCGGCCGCCTCGCGGAACATGTCGCCCGTGGAGATGTGGAGGAGCCCCTGGCGCTGGGCGAGGATCTTCGCCTGCGTACCCTTGCCGACACCGGGGAGCCCAAGAAGGATCAGACGCATTAGGAGATGAACCCCTCGTAATTGCGCATCATCATCTGCGCTTCGATCTGACGCATGGTGTCGATGACGACACCGACGACGATCAGCAGACCGGCGGCGCTGATCTGCAGCGCCTGCACGTCGGTCAGCCGCGTCGCGAGGAACGGCAGCACGGCCACGAAGCCGAGGAACAGCGCGCCGCCCCACGTGATCCGCACCAGCACCCGCGTGATGTACTCACCGGTCGGGCGGCCCGGACGGATGCCGGGGATGAAGCCGCCCTGCCGCTGCAGGTTCTCCGCGAGGTTCTGCTGAGAGAACACGACCATCGTGTAGAAGAACGTGAACCCGACCACCAGGATGAACGTGCCCGCCCAGTAGACGAGCCCCGTCGGCGAGAGCGTGCTCTCGAAGAACGTCGCCCCGGTGCGGATCCAGCCCACGTCCACCGTGCGCGCAAGGAACTGCGCGAGCAGCGGCGGGAAGATCATGATCGAGGTCGCAAAGATCAGCGGGATCATGCCGGCGCTGTTGACGCGCAGCGGGATGTGCGACTGGCCCTGCTGGCGGTACAGACGGCCACCCCTGAACTGCGACCGCGCGTACTGGACCGGGATGCGCCGCTGCGCCTCCTGGAAGATGACGATGAGCGCGACCACGGCGATGGCGATGACCGCGAGCAGGATGATCCCGCCCAGCGCCTGAGCACCGGTCAGCACACCTCGACCGAGGATCGAGGGCACCTGCGCCACGATGCCCCCAAGGATCAGGAGCGACACACCATTACCGATGCCGCGCTCCGAGATGAGCTCGCCGAGCCAGACCAGGAACATCGTGCCCGCGACCAGCGAGAACAACGTCGCGATGGTCGGGAGCGCGCGCCCGTTCGTGAAGCCGATGGCCGTGACGCCACCCAGCTGAGAGATCAGCGTGAGCTGCGCGTAGCCCTGGAAGACGGCCAGTGGGACCGTCATGTAGTGGCTGTACATCTGCAGTCGCTCGCGGCCGGCCTCGCCCTCCTCGGAGAGCGCCTTCAGTCGCGGGATGAGCGGTGTGGCCAGCTGCATCACGATCGTCGCGGTGATGTACGGATACACACCCAGTGCGGCGACGGAGAGGTTCTGGAGCGCACCACCCGAGAAGATGTTCAGGAAGCCGAGGATCGCGTTCGACTCGAACGTCTGGCGCAGCTGCGCCGGATCCACACCCGGAACCGGGACGTGCGCGACGAAGCGGAACACGATCAGCGCGCCCAGGGCGAAGAGCAGCTTGCTCCGCACCTCTGGCAGCTGGTACGCGTCGATCGCCGCCTGCAGCAGGCGGGGTCGACCGGTCGAGCTCTGCGTCGACGCGAAAGCCATGGTTAGACCGTGGCCTTCCGGCGGTGCACGCGGTTACGCGGCGTGCGGTCGGCGGGGGCAGTCTCCTCAAAGGAGCCACCGGCGGCGGTGATCGCCTCCTTCGCGGTCGCGGAGATCCGCGGCGCGGTGACCTTCAGCGCGTGCCCCACGGCACCACGGCTGAGGATCTTGTACGGCGACTTCACGTCGTCGATCAGGCGCAGCGCCGCCAGGGCGGCCGCGTCGATCGTGGAGCCCGCCGGGAAGCGCTCCGTGAGCGTGTCCAGGTTCACGGCCTGGTACTCCACGCGCATGAAGTTCTTGAACCCGCGCAGGTGCGGGACGCGGCGAACCAGCGGAATCTGGCCACCCTCGAAGCCGGTGCGGACGGAACCGCGCTTGCCCTGGCCCTTGCGGCCACGACCGGCGCTGGTTCCCGTGCCGGAGCCGGGACCGCGACCGACGCGCTTGCTGTTCCGCTTGGCGCCGGCAGACTGCCGAAGCGTGTGCTGGTCCATCTAGCGGACCTCCTCGACGGTAACCAGGTGCTCGACCTTGTGGATCATGCCGCGGATCGACGGACGGTCCTCGTGCTCCACCGTGTGGTTGAGACGACGCAGGCCGAGCGCGCGGACGGTGTCCTTCTGGTTCTTGGCATAGCCGATGGCAGACTTCACCCAGGTGATGCGCAGCGTGGCCATGGTCGTTCCCTTCTGCGCTTACGCGTTCGCCGCAGCGACCGCCAGGCGGCGCTCACGCGCAGCTCGCGGGTCCTGCAGGCGGCGCAGACCGTCAATGGTCGCACGCACCACGTTGACCGGGTTGGTGGAGCCGTGCGTCTTGGTCAGCACGTCGCTGATGCCGCAGGCCTCCATGACCGCACGCACCGCACCGCCGGCGATAAGGCCGGTACCGGGCGAGGCCGGGCGCATGATGACGCGCGACGCCTTGAACTGCGTGACCAGGTCGTGCGAGATCGTCGTGTCGCGCATGTTCACCTTGAACATGGTGCGTCGAGCGATGACGCCGCCCTTGCGGATCGCCTCGGGCACCTCGTTGGCGCGGCCCATGCCGAAGCCCACGCGGCCCGCCCCATCACCCACGACCACGATCGCGGTGAAGGAGAACCGGCGACCGCCCTTCACCACCGTGGCGACACGGTTGATGTAGACGACCTTCTCAATGAACTCGGGCGCTTCCTCTTCGTCGCGACGTCGGTCACGACGCGGGCCGCCGCGTCCCTGGTCTCGACCACCGGGGCCGCCGGGACCACCCGGACCGCCACCGCGGCCGCCGCGCCCACCCGGACCACCGGGAGCGCCGCCTCGCTGAGAGACCATTAGAACACCAGCCCTTCTTCGCGAGCCGCGTCCGCCAGGGCCTGCACGCGCCCGGCGTATCGGAATCCACCGCGGTCGAACACGACCGAGGTGACGCCCTGCGCCTTCACTCGCTGAGCCACCGCGGCGCCGACCTGGCGCGCGCGCTCGCTCTTGGAACCATCGCCCTTGAGGCTCGCCTCAACATCGGACGCGGCGGCCAACGTGCGGCCCGCCTCGTCGTCGATGATCTGGGCGTAGATGTGCTGATTCGAACGGAACACGGCCAGGCGCGGCTGCTCGGCCGTGCCGGTCACGCGGCGGCGGACACGGGTGTGCCGGCGGACGCGAGCGGCGCGGGTGGTCTGCTTGCTGGACATTACTTGCCCTTCGCCTTCCCGGCCTTGAGCTTGACGCGCTCGCCGCGGTAGCGGATGCCCTTGCCGTGGTACGGCTCGGGCGGACGCACACGACGCACCAGCGCCGCCTGCTGACCGACCACCTGCTTGTCGATGCCGTCGATGTGCAACAGGGTGTTCGTCTCCACCGTGAAGGCCGCGCCCTGAAGCGGCGGCATCTCCACCAGGTGGGAGTAGCCCACGGTGAGCACCAGCGTCTCGCCCTGCAGCGCGGCGCGGTAACCCGTGCCCTGCAGTTCCATGGACTTGCGGAAGCCCGTGGTGACGCCAGTGACCATGTTGCTGATCAACGCCCGGGTCAGACCGTGCAATGCACGGTTGTCCGGCTTGTCGTCCGGCCGCGAGACCTGAACCACGCCGTCCTCAAGAGCCACCCCGATGTTCTCGTGGATGTCCTGAGTCAGCGTGCCCTTCGGGCCCGTGACCGTGCACACGCCGTTGGCCACGGAGACCGTGACGCCGGCGGGGACGGGAATTGGCAGTTTACCTACACGCGACATGCTGTACCTGCCCCGTTACCAGACGTAGCAGAGCACTTCGCCGCCGATTTTGCGTCGCCAGGCCTCGCGGCCCGACATGACGCCCTGCGACGTGCTCATGATTGCGACTCCCAGGCCACCGAAGACCCGAGGAATTTCGCGCTGGTTGACGTAGACCCGCAGACCGGGGCGCGAGACGCGCCGGATACCGGTCAACAACGCGCGGCGGTCATCGCCGTACGTCAGGTCCACCTTGAGAATCGTTCGTGCGCCCTCGTCAGACACGACCACGTTCTTCACAAAGCCCTCTTGCTTGAGGACCTCCGCCACAGCTCGCTTCACCTTGGACGCCGGAATCCGGACGTCGTCGTGACGCGCAGCCGCAGCGTTGCGGATACGGGTAAACATGTCTGCCAGCGGGTCGGACGTCGCCATGCGTCGCCTGCCTTCCTTCGGGGGTTCCTGGTCGCCTTACCGAGCGCGACCGGCTACCACGAAGCCTTCTTGACGCCAGGGAGCATGCCCTGGTTCGCCAATTCTCTGAATACGATGCGCGAGACACCGAAGCCTCGCATGTAGGCCCGCGGGCGGCCCGTCAACTGGCAGCGGTTGCGGAACCGCGTCTTGCTGGCGTCACGCGGCATCTTGTAGAGCCGCTTGTACGCCTCGTCCTTGGCTTCCGCCGAGGCGTTGCCGTCCTTGATCACCGCGACGAGGTCAGCGCGGCGCTTCTCGTGCACCTTGCTCAGGCGCGCGCGCTCCGCGTTCTTGACCAGCTTGGATTCCTTCGCCATCGCGGGTCCTTACTGCTTCTTCACGAACGGCATGCCGAGGAGCTCGAGCAGCCGTCGTCCTTCAGCGTCCGTCTTCGCGGTCGTGACCACGTTGATCTGCAGCCCGCGGACGCGGTCCACCTGGTCGAAGCTGAGCTCCGGGAAGATGACCTGCTCCGTGAGGCCGAGCGAGTAGTTGCCACGACCGTCAAACGCGTCCGCCGTCACGCCGTGGAAGTCACGGACGCGCGGGAGGGCAGCGTTGATCAGGCGGTCCAGGAACTCCCACATCCGGTCGCCACGCAACGTGAGCGACAGGCCAATGGGGTTGTTCTCGCGCAGCTTGAAGTTGGAGATGGCCTTCTTGGCGCGGCGGACGTACGGGCGCTGGCCGGTGATGGCCAACAGGTCCTTCGTCGCCGACTCCACCGCGTTGGCGTTCTCCAGCGCTTCACCCAGGCCGATGTTCACGGCGACCTTGGTGATGCGAGGAATCTCCATCACGTTGCTGTAGTTGAAGTCCGCCATCAGCTGCTGCGCGATGCTCTCGCGGTAGCGCTGCTGCAGACGGGGAAGCGTCGGAGTGCTGACCATTAGTCGATCGCCTCGTTGCAGTGCTTGCAGAATCGAACCTTGCGGTTGTCTTCCAGCAGGCGGAAACCCACGCGCGCCGGCTTGTCGCAGGACTTGCACACCACCGCCAGGTTCGAGATCGCGATCGGCGCCTCGAGGTCGATGATGCCACCGGGCTCCTGCGGGCTCGTGGCGCGGCGGTGCCGCTTGATCATGTTGATGCCGGTGACGACCGCACGGTTCTTGTCCGTGATCACCTGGCGCACCGGACCGCGGCGACCGCGGTCCTTGCCGGTGAGCACCTGCACCTGGTCGTTCCGGCGGATCTTCGCCGCCACTACAGCACCTCCGGAGCGAGCGAGATGATGCGCATGTAGCGACGGTCGCGCAGTTCGCGCGCCACCGGGCCAAAGATACGGGTCCCCTTCGGGTTCCCTTCCTTGTCGTTCACCAGCACCGCGGCGTTCTCGTCGAACCGGATGACCGATCCGTCGGCGCGCTGCACCGGCGTGGCCGTGCGGACGATGACCGCGCGCACCACGTCACCGGCCTTCACGTTGCCGTTCGGCTGCGCTTCCTTCACGGACGCGACGATCAGGTCGCCGACCCCGGCGTACCGGCGTCGCGTGCCGCCCAGGACGCGGATGCACAGGATCTCCCGAGCACCCGAGTTGTCCGCGACCTTGAGTCGCGTTTCCTGCTGGATCATGAGCTGGCCTGCTCCCCTTCCGCAGGGGCGTCAGCGTCCTGCGCGTGCGACGCGCTGCGCTGCATCTCCTGCACGAGCGAGGCGTCCAGGCTCTCAGGAGCCACTTCCGCCACAGCCCGCTCGGTGAGGACCGCCACCAGCGTCCAGCGCTTCATGCGGGACATCGGGCGGCATTCCTCGATGCGCACCAGGTCGCCCACGGTCGCGACGTTGTTCTCGTCGTGCACGTGGTACTTCTTGGTGCGGCGGATCACCTTGTGGTAGATGCGGTGGCGCGAGGCGCGCTCGATCTCCACAACGATCGTCTTGTCGTTCTTGTCGGACACCACGGTGCCCACGCGGGGCTTGCGGTTGACGACGCGCTCAGTGGTCATGCGCTACTCCCCGTTCCCGGCGGCGGCGGCAATCGCCGTGTCCAGCTCGGCGAGGATCGCGCGCTCACGGATCAGCGTGCGAGCACGCGCGATCCGGCGACGGGTCTTCTCGATCTGCGACGTGTTCGCCAGCTGACGCGTGGCGGCCTGGAAGCGCAGGTTGAACAGCGCCTGGTGCGCCTCGTCCAGCTCCGCCTTCAGGTCGGCGTCATTCATCGCTCGCAGCGCAGAGGCCTGCTTGCTCATGAGTAGACCTCCTCGCGCATCAACACCTTGGTGTCCACGGGCAGCTTGTGGTGCGCCTTGCGGAACGCCTCGCGCGCCGCAGCCTCGGGCACGCCCGCGACCTCGAACATCACGCGACCGCGCTTCACCACGGCCACCCAGCGGTCCGTGGCGCCCTTGCCCTTACCCATGCGGACTTCGACCGGCTTCTTGGTGACCGGCTTGTCCGGGAAGATCCGGATCCACACCTTGCCACCGCGGCGCAGCGAACCGGTGATCGCGCGGCGGGCCGCCTCGATCTGGCGGGAGCTGATCCACGCCGTGGTCTGCGCCTGCAGGCCGAACTCGCCGAAAGCGACGAAGTTACCCGACTGGGCCATGCCCCGACGGCGACCACGGAACTGCTTGCGGAACTTCGTCCGCTTCGGCATCAACATGGCGTTACTCGCTCTCCACGCCGGTGACGATCAGCGGATTGGTGTCCGGCGTGACGTCACCCTTGTAGATCCAGCAGCGCACACCGATGACACCGAAGGTCGTGTTCGCCTCGGCCTGGCCGAAGTCGATGTCGGCGCGCAGGGTGTGCAGCGGCACGCGGCCCTGCATCTCCTGCTCCGTGCGCGACATCTCCGAACCGCCCAGGCGGCCACCGATCTTCACGCGGCACCCCAGGGCACCACGCTGCATGGTGCGCAGCACCGACTGCTTCATTGCGCGGCGGAACGCCACGCGTCGCTCCAGCTGGTCGGCGACGGACTTCGCCACCAGGTAGGCGTCCAGCTCCGGCACGCGGATCTCTTCGATGTTCAGGCGGATGCGGCGCTCGGTCGCGCTCTGCAGCAGACCGCGGAGCATCTCCGCGTTCGCGCCGCCGCGGCCAATGACAATGCCCGGCTTCGCCGTGTGCACGGTCATCGTGACCTGGTTCGCGTTGCGGTCGATCGTCACACCAGACACGCCCGCGTCGGGGAGCGTCTTGTTGATGAGCTTGCGCAGACGCGCGTCCTCGAGAGCCAGCTCGGGGTAGTGGCGCTGGTCGGCGAACCACTTCGACTGCCAGTCCTTGGTGACGCCGACGCGGAACCCGTAGGGGTGTACCTTGCGGCCCATTAGAACTCGTCTCCCTCGACAACCACAGTGATGTGGCTGTACCGCTTCAACACCGGGGCCATGCGGCCACGGGAGCGCGCGCGGTATCGCTTCAGCGTGCGCGCGTCACCAGCGACGGCGCTCTTCACCCGCAACCCATCCGGGTTGAGGTCGAAGTTGTTCTCTGCGTTGGCCGCAGCCGACTTGATGACCTTCCAGACGATGCGTGCCGACGGCTGGGGCATGAACTCCAGCAGCGACAGAGCCTCGTCCACGGTCCGGCCGCGAACCATGTCCAACACCAGGCGCACCTTGCGGGGTGCGACCGGCTGGTCGTTAGCGAGCGCGCGCACTTCCATTAGCGCTTCCTCGACGTCGTCTCGGAGCGGCCCTTGTGCCCGCGGAAGGTTCGCGTGAACGCGAACTCGCCGAGCTTGTGGCCGACCATGTTCTCAGAGCACAGGACCGGGATGTGGCGACGGCCGTCGTGGACGCCGATCGTCATCCCCACCATCTCAGGCATCACCGTGCTGGCGCGCGACCACGTGCGGATGATCTCCCGCCGCTCCGCGCCCTGCATGGCGAGCACCTTCTGAAGGAGGCTCGGGTGCACAAAGGGACCCTTCTTGGTCGAACGTGACATGGCCCCTCCTTACCTGCGGCCCTTGCCGCGACGTCGGACGATGAACTTGTCCGTGGACTTGTTGTTTCGCGTGCGGTAGCCCAGTGCGGGCTTGCCCCACTTCGTCTTCGGGCCGGGCATACCGACCGAGGTCTTGCCCTCACCACCACCGTGGGGGTGGTCGACCGGGTTCATCACGGAACCACGCACCTGCGGCCTGCGGCCTCGGTGGCGGATCCGTCCTGCCTTGCCCAGCGACAGCTGCGCGTGCTCGGAGTTGCCCACCACGCCAACCGTGGCGCGGCACCCCTCCGGGACCTGCCGCATCTCACCCGAGGGGAGACGAAGCAGCGCGTAACCGTTGTCCTTGGCCATCAGCTGGATGCCGTTACCGGCAGAGCGACCCAGCTGACCACCGCGACCGGGGATCATCTCCACGCAGTGCACGGTGGTACCCGTCGGCAGCGCGGACAGCGGAAGCGAGTTGCCTCGAGCCACTGGCGCGTCGTTCGCGCTCAGGACCGAGTCGCCCACCTTCATGCCGTCCGGCGCCAGGATGTAGCGCTTGTCGCCGTCCGCGTAGAACACCAGGGCGATACGAGCAGAACGACCGGGGTCGTACTCGATCGCGCGGATGCTGCCCGGCACGCCGAACTTGTCGCGCTTGAAGTCAATGATGCGGATGCGGCGCTTCGCCCCACCGCCGCGGTGGCGCGTGGAGATCTTGCCCCAGCCGCGACCGCTGGTCCGCGTCTTCGTCGCCAGCAGCGACTTCTCCGGCTCCTTCTTGGTCAGTTCCTCGAAGGTGAAGCCGGACGCGTTGCGGCGCCCGTCAGACGTGGGTCGGAATTTTCGAATCGGCATGTGAGTCTCCTACACGCCTTCGAAGAATTCGATGGTCTGGCCGGGTGCGACCTTGACCATCGCCTTCTTGTACACGGGCGGCTCACCTGCGCTCTTGCCGAACTTGTTCTTCCGGCGACGCCCATGGGCCATGGTGGTGTTCACGGTCTCGACGGTGACGTTGAACGCCTTCTCAACCGCCGCCTTGATCTGCGGCTTGTTGGCGCCCACGGCAACCTCGAACACGTACTGGCGGTGACCGGCGAGGAGCGTGCTCTTCTCGGTCACGATCGGGCGCCGAAGCACCTCGTAGACGTGGATTTCCTTCGGCATCGGTTAGGCCTCCACCGCGGCAGTCGCGGGCGACCGGCGGCTGGCTGCGCGCTCGCCGCCCCACAGGGCTTCGATGCGACGCACCGCGTCCACCGTCAGAACCAGCGTCTTGTGCGCCAGCATGTCGGCCACGTTCAGCGTGTCCGCCGGCACCACACGCGCCCCGTCCACGTTGCGCGCGGACTTCAGCGCCGTGCGGTCCGCGGCACCGGTGACGATGAGCGCGGACTGACCCGCCCCCGTCGCCTCCAGCAGCGCCACCACGGCCTTCGTCGAGGGACCGGTGAGGCCCAGGCCGCTCACGACCTTCAGGCGCTCCTCGGCCGCGCGGGACGAGAGCACGGAGCGGATCGCCAGACGGCGCATGCGCTTCGGCAGCTTCTGCGTGTAGTCGCGGGTCGTCGGGCCGAAGACCACACCACCACCACGATGCGTGGGGGAGCGCAGGCCGCCCTGGCGGGACATGCCCAGGCCCTTCTGGCGGCGCGTCTTCTTCGTGGAACCGGCGACCTCGCCACGGCTGCGGGTGTTGGCGAGGCCGGCACGGCGCGCCGCGAGCTGCGCGAGCAGCGTCTGGTGCACCACGGCCTCGTTCGGGTCGACCCCGAACACCGCGTCGTCTACGTCGATGGTTTCAGCCGCCTGACCGGCGGCGTCGAGTACCTGGAGCTTCATTATTCCTGAGCCTCGCTCTGCTCGGCAGCGCCTTCGGCGTTCTGCTCCGCCATCTGCTCAGCGTCCTCGACCGGCTCGGCCTCGTCGATCACGGCCTCCACCTCAGCGGTCGGGAAGACCGGCGGGGTGTACGCCTTGAGCGCGGGGCGGCGCGCGTTGCGCACGCTGACGATCGAGGTGCGCGGACCGGGCACGGAACCCTGCACGAACAGCAGGTTGCGCTCCGGGTCGGTGGCAACCACCAGACAGTTGAGGACAGTTACGACCTCGTCGCCCATGTGGCCGGCCATCTTCTGGCCTTTGTACACGCGACCCGGCGTCGTACCGGCACCCAGCGAACCGGGAGCGCGGTGACGGTCGGACTGACCGTGGGTCTTGGGGCCGCCGCGGAAGTTCCAGCGCTTCACGCCACCGGCCCAGCCACGACCCTTGGAGGTCGCGGTCAGGTCGACAAACGTGCCCGGCTCGAACTGCGCGCAGTTCAGAACCTGCCCCAGCGAGTAACCGCTGGAGTCATCCACGCGGTACTCCTTGAGGGCGGTCAGCGTCTCGCGCTCCAGCCCGGCCTTGCGAAGGTGGCCGCGCTGAGCCTGCGTCAGGCGCTTGCGGCGCCCGGAGAAGGCCAACTGCACGGCGCTGTACCCATCGCGGTCGGGGGTGCGCACTTGAGTCACGTAGTTCGGGCCCAGCTCGATCACGGTGACGCCGCGCACGCGGCCGGAGCCGTCGAACACACGCATCATGCCGAGCTTGCGGCCGATCATCCCGGTGGTCATACCCGGTCCTTAGAGCTTGATCTCGATGTCCACGCCAGACGGCAGTTGAAGCCGCATGAGCGTGTCCACCGTGCGCGACGTCGGCTCGACGATGTCGATGAGCCGCTTGTGCGTTCGGGTTTCGAACTGGTCGCGCGAGTCCTTGTCGATGAACGGCGAGCGCATCACCGTGTAGCGTCGGATGCGCGTGGGCAGCGGCACCGGGCCGGCAACCACCGCCCCCGTGCGCTCCGCGGAGTCGACGATCTGCTTCGCCGACGCGTCCAGGACGCGATGGTCGAAGGCCTTCAATTTGATGCGGATTCGCTGCTGCGGCATCTCGGATCCCCTGACGGGTTGAACGTGCTTCTCAATGCACTCGCGCCCGGCTCACTCGCCGGGCGCGAAGCGGTTTACTCGATGATCTGGGTGACGACGCCGGCGCCGACGGTGCGACCGCCCTCGCGGATGGCGAAGCGGAGACCCTCTTCGATGGCGATCGGGTAGATGAGCTCGATCTCCATCTGGATGTTGTCGCCCGGCATGACCATCTCGGTCCCCTCCGGCAGG
>CANKAU010000028.1 GCA_947479915.1 Chloroflexota bacterium | reverse complement strand
GAGAGCAGGGACGTCTGTACGGTTCTGTCACGAATGTTGACATCGCCCAGAAGGCTGGGGAGATTCTGGGCGAAGAACTGGACAGGCGTCGTGTACTGCTGCCCGAGGCGATCCGACACACCGGGGTGTACTCCGTGGTTCTGCGGCTGTCGCGTAGCGTTCAGCCCGCAGTCCAGGTAGTGGTTGTAGACGCCGACGCACCGGAAGGTGCGGAGGCGGCAGCCGAAGCGCTGCTCACGGCTCTCCGCGAGGAGGCCGAGGCAGCTCTCGCCGCTACCCAGGCGCGCACCGTAGGTGGCTCGTCCCCCGTTGCATCTTCGGATGCGGCGGAGGAGGAACGGCCCGCCGAAGGCGAGTCGGAGCCGGGCAACTCCACCGAGGGCGAAGCCGCCGAATAGGCGTCTCCTCCCGACCTGGTCGCTCATCGAAGGCCGCGAGATTCTCGCGGCCTTCGTGTGTCCCGCGGACGTCGAGGCGTCCCGCGAAACGTGCGACCGCGTCCACCTCACGCGATCCGCGTTTCACGTGACACCTCGACGATCTGTGGATAGGTGTGGAATGAATCCACAGCCGACTTTCATTCTTGCGGCATATCGCGTTCGCAACGCGGAAGGTTGTTCCCGAGGCAGCGACTATCGTTGAGCGCCCCACGCAGGATCCCCGGACTGCGGCGCTTGATGTTCACGCTTTGTCGGATGGGATGAGGCCGCGTGGTACTCGGAGATCGGCCCGCGCAACTGCGGCAGGACGCGCGCCCTCGCACGGCGACCGGGCTGCCGCCGCACGACATCTCCGCCGAAGAGGCGGTGATCGCCGCGCTCCTGCTGGACGAGGACGCCTATCCGCGCGTCCTGCCGATCATCCAGCCCAGCGACTTCTTCCGTGAGCAGAACGGCTGGATCTACGAGGCCTGTCTCGCGCTGTCCGATCGCGGAGACGCCGTCACTATTCCGACCGTTGCGCACGAGCTCGAGCGCGCGGGGCGCCTGGATGCCGCGGGCGGCGAGCCGTACCTCGCCGAGATCGCGGGCAAATACTTCACCGCCGTCGGCGTCGAGGCACATGCGCGGATCATTGCGCGCGACTCGCTGTACCGGCGCCTGATCGCCGCAGCCTCGCAGATCGCGCAACTGGCGTATGAGGGCGGGCCGGACGTGGTCCGCGTGCTGACGCACGCGGAGGAGCTCCTGCTCGGCATCCGCAGCGCGGAAGCGGCCGGCGACTTCAAGCGCCTGCGTGATTTGCTGGACGAGTTCCTGGAGACCGCGTCCGACGAGGACGAGGGCGAACTGCACGAGTCCGTGCGCTCCGGATTCATGGACCTGGACGAGCTGCTGGGCGGCGGCTACAAGCGCGGCGACCTCGTCATCCTCGCGGCGCGCACCGGCGTCGGGAAGACGTCGCTGATGCTGAACTTCGCGCGCAACGCCGCGGTCGGCCAGCACGGCAGCGTCGCCATGTTCTCGCTGGAGATGGGTGGCGAGACGCTCGCCATGCGTCTGCTTTCCGCGGAAGCGGACGTGGAGATGGCACGCCTGCGCCTCGGCCGGCACACGCCGCAGGAGGAGTCCCATGTGATGCGGGCGCACGGCCTGCTGGGTGGCGCCTCGATCTACATCGACGACTCGGCGGCGCTCAGCGTGCCGGAGATCCGTGCGAAGTGCCGGCGTTTGCAGGCGGAGCATGGGCTGGATCTCGTGATCATCGACTACCTCCAGCTGCTGCACGGCGCGGGCCGCGCGGACACCCGCGCCAACGAGATCAGCGGTATCTCCCGCGCGCTGAAGGAGATGGCGCGCGAGTTGAACGTCCCGGTGATCGCCGGCGCTCAGCTGTCCCGCGCGGTGGAGACACGGTCGCCGCACATCCCCATGCTGTCCGACCTTCGCGAGTCCGGCTCGATTGAGCAGGACGCGGACATCGTGATGTTCATCTACCGCGAGGACATGTACTCCACGCCGGAGGACTGGCAGGGTCAGCACCCGGCCGAGCCTGGCGGCGCGCACCCGAAGGGCCTCGCGCAGATCATCGTGGCGAAGCACCGCAACGGGCCCACGGGCACGGTGACCGTGCGCTTCGTGAACCGCACCGCGTCGTTCCAGGACCTGCTGCTCCGCCCGGAGCCCGGCTTCGGGGGCTTCGACTAATGCGCGCGGGTGATCTCGCCGCGCATGGCATCGGCGATGCGCTAGGCGCGCGCGCGGCTGCGCCGACGGCTCTCGAGGTACGCGAGCGCGCTCGGCCCGTGCCGTCTGTCTCGATCGCCCCAACTGCCGCGCGGGCGAACGCGATCGCGGTGCCGGCGACGGATCGTGCGCCTCGACTGTCGCCGGAGGCGCGCGCGGCGGTGGCCGAGCTGCGACGGCGACTCGAGGTCGCAGCGCAGCGACGGTACGTGCGCAGCGAGCTCGACGCGATCGCGTCGATCGTCGACCGCACGCAGGTCGCACTGCTCGGGATGCAGCACGCGATCACCGAGCTGACCTCGCGATGACGCTGCGATGAGTGCGCCGTTCGAGGGGTTCCGCGCGGGGGCGCGTGCCTCGACGTTGCCGGCGCAGTTCTTCACCGAGGTGCTGCCGGAGATCGAGGACGCCGACGAGCTGCGCGTGACGCTGTACGCGCTGTACGCGATCACCCGCACGGGGCGCCCGATGCTCGCGATGCGCGCGAGCGAGATGGCGAACGAGGAGCCGCTGGCGCGCCTGTTCGCGCAGCGCGGCGGGGCATCCGCGGTCCGCCGAAGCCTGGAGGCGGCGGCGGCGCGGGGCGTGCTGCTCGCGCTCACGCTGGATGACGGCGACCTGCTGTGCTTCGTGCACAACGAGGGCGGCGTGCGCCTGCGTGACCGCATCGCGGCAGGCGCGCTCGACGTTCCGGGCGCTACGACGAGCGCGCGAGTGCTGGTTGCGGAGCCGGTGGCGCGATCCTCGCGGCCGGCGGCGGTGTACGAGCAGGAGATCGGGATGCTCACCCCGGCGGTCGCCAGCGCGATCGCGGAGGCGGAGCAGAAGTACCCCGAGGAGTGGATCGTCGAGGCGCTGCGCGAGGCCTCGGCACGGAACGCGCGCTCATGGCGATACGCGGCGGCGATCCTGCAACGGTGGGAGACCGAAGGAAGAAGCGATGAAGGCACTGGGCGAGATCCTGGGCGATCCGAGGCGAACCCCTACGAGCACCTCATCCACCGCGGATACGACTAGCGTCGCGCCCGCCGAGGCGCCCGAGCGCGACCCGCGTGTCTGCCCGCTGTGCGAGGGCGCGCGCTTCGTGCGCGTGACCAGCAATCCGGAGGATCCGCGCTTCGGCCGCCCCGTGCCCTGCGAGTGCGCCACGCGCGAGGATCCGGCGGAGCGTCGCTCGCGCCTCGTGCGGTACTCCCGCATCGGCGCGCTCGCGCGGCTGACGTTCAACACGCTGGTGAAGCGCGGCCGCACCAACGACCCCGGTCTGCAAGCGCGCTACGCCGAGGCGACCGCGATCGCGGAGCGCTTCGCGTCGCACCCGGAGGGGTGGCTCGTGCTCACCGGTCCGCACGGTGCGGGCAAGACGCACATCGCCGCGGCGATCGTGAACCGCGTGATCGAGCGCGGCAATCCCGCGATGTTCCTCACTGTCGCCGACCTCCTCGATCACCTGCGCTCCTCCTACGGGGAGGACACCGAGGTGGAGTACGACGAGCTGCTGGAGCAGGTGCGGAGCGCGCCGGTGCTGGTGCTCGATGACCTCGATGCCTACGCGGAGACGCCGTGGGCGCGCGAGAAGTTCTTCCAGGTGGTGTCGTACCGCTTCAACGCGGCGCTGCCCACCGTGTTCACCACCGCGAAGTCCCCGAACGACGCGGATGCGCGCATCGCCGCGCGGCTCACCGACCCCTCGCTCGCGCAGGTGGTCGAGGTCGGTGGCGAGAGCGCCCCGCGCTACCTCGCGATCGGCGCGATGACGCGCGACCGCGTCGGCGCGTTCACCTTCGAGAACTTCGACCCGGACGGGCTGAACCTGGACACGAACCAGCGCGCGAGCCTGCGCGGCGCGTTCCTGAAGGCGCGCGACTGGGCCGAGTCTCCCGAGGGCTGGTTCGTGCTGATGGGCGGCACCGGCTGCGGCAAGACGCACCTCGCCGCCGCGATCGGCAACGCGCGCCTCGCCGCGGGCGACCGCGTGGCGTTCGTGAACGTGCCCGACCTGCTCGATGCGCTGCGCCCCGGCCGCGAGGGCGACGCCGTGCAGCTGCTGAACACGATCCGCGAGGTACCCGTGCTGATCCTCGATGACCTCGGCGCGCAGAAGAGCACGCCGTGGGCGGAGGAGAAGCTGTACCAGCTGCTCAACCACCGCCACCTCGCGCGGTTGCACACCGTCGTCACGACGAACCAGGGCCTCGGCGAGATGGAGCCGCGCATCGCGAGCCGTCTGGCGGACTCGGACGTGTCGCGCCTGCAGGAGATCACCGCACCCGACTACCGCACCGTGGGCCGCCGCGAGTTCGTCTCGCGCGCGCCCTCGGACGATCCGCCGGCTGCACCGCCGCGCGGGCGGGGACGGCGGTAGCTACGAGGCGACTGCGCGGCGCATATGCCAGAGCCGCGGGCCGTTTGGCAACTCTACATCGGACGTGACGTCGAAGCCGAACTGCCGGTAGAAGCCGACGTTCCGTTCCTTCGTGCACATCAGCGTGATCGCCAGCCGGTCCGCGTCGCATCGATCGAGCATGGGCCGCATCAGCGCGTGGGCTATACCAGCGATGCTGGGCGTCGGGATCGATGCCGATCACGCGCAGTTCCATTGAGGGGGCATCGGAGTGTCCAGCGTCCAGCAGGCGCAACGCGCGTCGTACCTCGGCGCTACGGCGCCAGCCCGAGATGCGCACCAGCGAGAGGCGAAGTTCGAGCTCGTCGAGCGGCTCGTCGTGAGATGAATGCGGTGGAATCCAGAGCGCGGCCCCGGTGTAGTCGGAGGTCGTATAAGTCTCGCCGTGCGGGAACGATCGCCGCACGAGACCCCGACGCAGCCACGCCTCGATCCGCTGGAGTCGCCGCGCATCCTGCGCCGCGACGAAGTTGAACCATGGATCGTCGTCGAAGGCGCGGACAAGCGTCCGGAGGACCGCCGGGAAATCCGGCGGCGTGATCCTCCGGACGCTCACCTCGTTCATTTCACCAGCAGCACCGAGGCGACGCCGAGGCCGTTCGGGAACTTGCCGTTGAAGTCGTCGTTCAGGAACGCGGGGCCGCCGATGACGAGGAGGCGGTACATGCCGTCCGCGTCCTGCACCCACACGCCCTTCGCACCGACTCGCGTGCCCTCGGTCGAGAGCTGGGCCGGGGTGCCGCCGTTGAAGACCGCGAGCGCGCGGCCCGTGCCGTCGAAGGCGGGGGCGTTGGCCAGGGTGCCTCGAGCGGTGCTGTTCACGGCGGGCGGGAGCACGGGGACGGTCGGGCCAGTCGGGCCCGTGGGGCCAGCGGCGGCGGGGAAGGTGAACACGAGGCCCGGCGGCGGGGTGAACTGGCCGACGTTGAACGTGGCGGTCTCGTTCGCCACGCGCCCGTTCACCGAGAACGTGATCTTGTCGCCGTTGGCGACAGCGGCGACGCCAGCGGACTGGATGTCCATGTCCCAGTTGCCGCTGGCGTTGGCGGTGGCCTTGCCGACCTCGGTGCTGCCCTTCATGGCACTGACCACGTCGCCGGACTTGAGGCCGGCGCCGAAGGCCTTGAACGGCGGCAGCTGCGCCTGCGCGGGCGAGGCGTTCAGCGCGAGGGCGCCGAAGATCGCGGCGGCGACGAGGCCGAGCGAGAGGAAGCGAGCGATCGAGGGACGGGACATGCGTTGATCTCCATGCTGCGCGCGAACGCGTGTGTGCGCGTGGAAACTTTACGACATTGCAATGGTGCGTGCGGGCGAGGCTGCGCGTGCGCGCGGGGAGCGGAGCGCCTGGCTAGGGCTTCGGCTGGATGCCTTCCTGCCAGTGGGAGCCGTCCGGGCCCCACTCCTTCTTCCAGACCGGCACCGTCTCCTTCACACGGTCGACCGCGTGGTGGCACGCGTCGAACGCGTCGGCGCGATGCGCAGCGCTGACGGCGACGACGAGCGAAGTGTCGCCGACGCCGAGCCCGCCGAGGCGGTGGTGGATGGCGATGTCATGCACCTCGCGCGCGGCGAAGGCGGCGAGGATCTCCTCGCCCACACGGCGCAGCTCCCGCTCGGCCATGCTCTCGTAGGCCTCGTACTCCAGCCGCAGGACGTCGCGCCCCTCGTGGTGGTTGCGGACGACGCCTTCGAACAGCACGACAGCGCCGGAGGCGTCCGTCAGCACCGCGTTGCGGATTGCGGGGGTGTCCAGCACCTCGTGCGTCACCAGGTACTTCGGCGTCTCGGTCGCGTCCGCAGCGCCCCCTGAGATCGGGGGGATGAGGGCGACCGTGTCGCCGTCGTGCAGCGGCTGGGCGAGATCCGGCGCGTACTCCTCGTTCACCGCGATCGCGACGCGGCCCAGGTGGGGGCGCAGCGCGGGGTAGGCGTCGCGCAGGCGGTCGCGGAGCGTCGAGACGCTGACGGAGGCCTCCGCGAACTCCTCGACGAGCTCGCTCCCGGCGAGGTCCTTCAGGCTGGCGAAGAGACGGACGGTGACGTGCATCGTTCCAGTATAGGCGGCGGCGGTGGGCAAGCCCGCGCTACCGGACGAGCAGCACCGCCGTGGGCTGGGCGAAGCCCGCGCCGAACATCGCGCGGAACTCCTGGGTGAGGAAGGTCGGGCCTCCGACCACGTACAGACGGAAGACTGCACCCGCGTCCTGCACCCACACGCCGGTGGCCTGGGCCTGTCCCGCGAGGCCCGCAAGGTCATCGACGCTGCCGCCGGTGAAGACAGCGAGCGCGCGCCCGGAGTCATCGAACCGTGGGGTCGCGATGAACTTCGCGGTCGACGTCGGGACTGGCGCGGGGGCAGGCGGAGTCGCGGCCGGCGGAGGGGTTGGCGCGGTTACCGTGATGACCTGCATCGCGAGGAGGTCGAAGCGCGGGCCGGTGCGCACGCTGATCCGATCCTCGCCGGCGAAGCCGTCGCCGCGGTAGCGGACGCTCGCGGCCCCGCTGGCGTCGGTCAGGAGCGTCACGCCGCGGGAGGTAGGCCCGTCGCCCACGGAGACCAGCCCGAACGTGGTCGTAGCGAACGTCAGTGCCTCGCCCGCCACCGGGCCACCCGGTCCGAGGAGCGACGCACAGACGGTGATCACCACCGAGCCATCCCCCGGAACCGTGGGGCTCAGGATCTGGTCACCGGAGCACGTCGTGCCCTTCCAGAACGTCAGGAACAGTCGGTTGCTCACGAGCTGCGCGTCCGCCTCGTGCGCGGGGAGCGCCACGAGCGCCACGAGCGAGGCGAGGCAGACGGTGAACACGGTGACGAGGACGAATCGAGGCATGGGTGGCTGCTTTCTCAGGCAGACGTCGAAGGACGGTGTGAGTGTGCCATGCTGCGCGGCATGTCGATGCTGCCGGCCCGCCCTCGACGGTCGTTCGCGCGCGTCCTGCTGGACGAGGCGTGGGACGCGCTGCTGCCGCAGCAGTGCATCGTCTGCGGGCGATTCGGGGCGTCGCTGCACGTGGGGTGCCTCGACGCGCTGCCTCGCGCGGACGGCCCGCGGTGCGCACGCTGCTGGCGACCGGACGTCCGAGGGACGTGCGCGCGCTGCGCCGAGGGCGGCCCGGACGCGCCGGCGTTCGACGCGCTGCGGGCGCCGTTCCGCTTCGAAGGTCTCGCCCGGCGCGCGTTGCTGGAGGCGAAGTTCCGCGGCGTGACCGCGCACCTCGGCCCGCTCGGGCGCGCCGCGGCGGCGCTCGTACCGGACGACTGGCGTCCCGAGGCGGTCGTGGCGGTGCCGCTGGGACGGCGGCGCGAGCGCACGCGCGGCTTCAACCAGGCGCGCGAGGCGGCTCGGGCCGTTGCGGAGGTGCTCGGCGTGCCGCTGGTGGATGGCCTCGTGCGGCGGGGCCGGGAGACGGCGCCGCAGGCGATGCTGGACGCGGACGCGCGCCATCTGAACCTGCGCGGGGCGTTCGAGGTCGTCGGGACGCCGCCGGGGCGCGTGCTGGTGGTGGACGATGTGACGACCACGGGCTCCACGCTCTCGGAAGTGGCGGCCGCGCTCCGCGCCGCGGGGACATCGAACGTTTACACGCTGGCAATGGCTCGCGAGGACTGAGTGAGGTTTCACTACGTACAATGAGCGACGCGCCGCCCAGTTCGGCGAGCGCGATCGAGGTCACTCGTGATCGTCACCGTCACCCTGAACCCCGCGATCGACCAGACGATCGAGGTTGACCGCTTCGTCGAGGGCGACACGAACCGTGTCACCTCGATCCGCCTTGAGCTGGGCGGCAAGGGGATCAACGTTGCGCGCGGGCTGAAGGAGCTCGGCTACGAGCCGCTCGCCATGGGCTTCGCGCCCGGCGACATGGGCCGCGTGATCGAGGATCAACTCACCGACCTCGGCATCGGCACAGATTTCACCTACATCTCAGGCACCACGCGCACCAACGTCACGATCGTCGACCAGGCGCAGCACCGCCACACGACGCTGAGCGCGAGCGGCCCGAACGTCACCGGCGATGACCTCCGCCACCTCTACGCCCGCATCGACCGCCGCCTCCGGCGCGACACCTGGCTCGTGGTCGCCGGGTCGCTGCCGCCACCGTGTACCGGCGAGGTCTATCGCATCCTCGTCGACCACGCGGAGAAGAACGGTGCGCTGTCCGCGCTGGACGCGGACGGCCCGATCGTCCGTGACGTCCTCGACCGTGGCGGCCGGCCGACGCTGATCAAGGTCAACGCCGACGAGCTCCGTCGCGTGTACGGCGACCCCGTTGGCACCGAGGACGAGGTGTTCGAGGCGGCCGAGACGATCCGCGCCCTCGGCGTCCCGGCGGTCCTCGTCACGCGCGGCCGTCAGGGCGCGATCGCGCTCACGCAGGAGGCGGACTACCGCATCAGCACGCCGGATGTGCCGATCGTGTCCGCGCGCGGCGCGGGCGACGCCTTCCTCGCGGGGCTGCTGTTCGCGCTCCGCAAGGGCGAGGCGTGGCCACAGGCGCTGGCGCGGGCCGGGGCCGCGGGCGTGGCTTGCTGCCTGACCCCGCGCAACACCCCGCCGAACAGCAACGACATGCTCCGCCTGCTCCCGGAGATCGTGGTCGAGCGCGTGGCCCAGCGCACGCGCACCCGCTAGTGCGCCTCCGCGGCGCGGCGCGTCCCTGCTGATGCGCACCGGCGTCGTCGTCATGCTCGGCGGGATGGACGGCGGCGCGCTGGAGGCGCTCCTGCGTCGTGCCCTCGAGGCCAGCGCGCTCGACACCCTCGAGGCCGCGCTCGCGACGGGCCGCTTCGACACCGCGCTGCTGCTCGCGGATCGCGCGCCCGCGCTGCCCGTGCCTCGCGGCGTCACCGTCGAGGTCGATGCTCCCGGCGTGCCGTTTCAGTACGGCGCGCGCCTGTTGGACGCCACACAGCGCGCGCAGCTCGACGCGGTGCTCTACTGCGGTGCCGGGAGCGCGCCGCTGCTCGATGCCGCGGCGCTCGAAGCGTTCGTCGCGCCGCTGGCTGCGGCGGGCGAGGCAGGCGCGTGCGTCACCAACAACCGCTTCTCCGCCGACCTCTTCGGCCTCTCGCCGGCCGCGCTGCTGGGCCGCCTTGACCCGCCGCCCGCGAGCGACAACGCGGTGCCGCGCCGGCTCCGCGACCAGCACGGCGTGCCGGTGACGGAGCCGCCGAGGACGCTGGAGACGCAGTACAACCTCGATTCCCCGGCCGACCTGATCGCGCTCGGCCTGTCCGCACGCGCGCGCCCGCGCCTCGCGGGCGTGATCGCCGAGGCGCGCGCGGAGGTCGGCGCCGCGCAGGAGCGCGTACAGCGCGCGGCGCGGGTGTTCATCGACCGCACGGCGGAGGTGCTGGTGGCGGGCCGTGTCTCCAGCCGCACGTGGCAGTACCTGGAGAGCGAGGCGGCCTGCCGCGTCCGCCTGCTCGCCGAGGAGCGCGGCATGCAGGCGGCGGGCACGGACGCGGACGGCAGCGCGCGGTCGCTGCTCGGCCAGTGGATCGCGGAGTCCGGCGTGGAGCGGGCCTTCGGCGAATTGCTGCCGCAACTCTGCGACGCGGCGTTCATCGACATCCGCCCGGCGCTGGTGCACCTCGGCATCCGCCCGTCGCGGCACGACCGCTTCGCCGCCGACCTCGGCCGCGCCGACGCGATCGAGGACCCCGCCCTGCGCGCGCTCGTGGAGGCCGCGAACGCCTCGCCCGTCCCGGTGGTCCTCGGCGGTCACTCGCTGGTGGGCGGCATGGTCCCGCTGCTCAACCAGTGGGCGTGGGACGAGCACGACGGGGTGGTGTAGGGCTACGGAGCGATTGGGATGATCATGTCGTGGGTCTTCGCCATCCGGTCGATGTAATCCGCCGACCTGCTGCATGCGAGCGCTCGGCCTACGTCGATGATGCCCCGATCATCGATCATCACCACCGTCCCGCCCGCGCCGCTGGCGCTGGTCAGGCGCGGGAACGTGGTGAAAGCGACCTCGTAGCGGCGAGAGTCTGGGTCGCCTGAGCGTCTCGCCCACGCGGCGACGACGCGACCCGCCTGACTGACCCGTCTCGCGATGCTCTGCGCAGTGTTTCCACCCGGTGTACCGTCCTCGGGGACCGGGACGTCGACACCGTCACAGGCGAACTCCCCGACATACCGTGTCAGGGTTCCCTCGGGGGTGTTCGGCAGACACCTGCGATCGTTGTTGCGGTAGTCGCACTTCGCGAGGATCCCAGTGACGTAGGGCCTGAGGGCCTCCGCGTCGGCGTTGGCGATCGCCGCAATGATTGCGTCGACGTGCGCTACACCGGTTTTCGGGGGCGTTTCCCACACAGGCAGGCCGTAGTCGGTGTGGTCGATCGGTTCCGGGGTCGAGATCAACGGGCGGATGGTTCCCGGTACGATGACCCCCGGATCCCGTGTCCCCGCCGCTGCGGGGGACGTCGAGCGGGGCATTGGTCCGTCACAGGCCACCAGCAGCAGCACCGCCAAGAACGCCGTCATCAGCGCGCGCATCTGACCTCCACCACGCGCCGTGAGTGTACGAGCCACACGATGCGGCCGGTGCGCCGCTTGCCGCCGCAGAGCATGCGGCGTCCCGGGGGAGCGCGAGGGCGCGCACACCAGCGGCTCGCGGTACGATTCGGGCAGCGGGCGGGATGGCTCCGGGCGGGGCTTCGCGGCGCGTCACCACGAGCGAGACAGCACGAAGTGGAGGCCCCTATGGGCGCTCTTGAACAGGTCGATCCCGAAGTCGCGGCGATGATCCGGCACGAGGAACAGCGCCAGCAGACCGTGCTGGAGATGATCCCCTCGGAGAACTACGCCAGCGCCGCCGTCATTGAGGCCGTCGGCTCCGTCCTCACCAACAAGTACGCCGAGGGCTACCCCGGCGCCCGCTACTACCACGGCAACGAGTTCGTCGACGACGTCGAGGACATCGCCCGCAAGCGCGCCACGGAGCTGTTCGGCGTGGATCACGCCAACGTGCAGCCGCACTCCGGCACGCAGGCGAACATGGCCGTCTACCTGGGCCTCATCAAGCCGGGCGACACCGTCATGGGCCTCAAGCTCGACGCCGGCGGGCACCTGACGCACGGCTCCCCGGTCAGCGCCAGCGGCATGCTCTACAACTTCGTCTCGTACGGCGTCGACCGTGAGTCGCACCTCGTGGACTACGACGAGATGCACGCGCTCGCGAAGGAGCACCGCCCGAAGATCCTCGTGGTGGGCGCCACGGCGTACCCCCGCCTGTGGGACTTCAAGCGCGCCCGCGAGATCGCGGACGAGGTCGGCGCGATCCTCATGGCGGACATGGCGCACATCGCGGGCCTCGTGGCCGGCGGAGCGCACCCGTCCCCGGCGGGCCTCGCGCAGGTCATGACCACCTCCACGCACAAGACGCTGCGCGGCCCGCGCGGCGGCATGGTGCTGTGCGACCGCGACCTGCGGCGCCAGATCGACCGCGGCGTGTTCCCCGGCTCGCAGGGCGGCCCGATGATGCATGTGATCGCGGGCAAGGCCGTGATGCTGAAGGAGGCCGCCACGGCGGAGTTCTCCCAGCACGCGCACCAGGTGGTCGCGAACGCGAAGGCGCTGGCCGCCTCGCTGATGGACACCGGCATGACGCTGATCTCGGGCGGCACGGACAACCACCTCGTGCTCGTCGACGTGCGGCCGATGGGGCTGAACGGCGTGCAGGCGGCGGACGCGCTGGAGGCGGCGGGCATCGTCGTGAACTCCAACCCGATCCCGTTCGACACCCTGCCCCCTCGCGAGGGCGGCGGGATCCGCTTCGGCACCCCCGCGATCACCTCGCGCGGGCTCGTCGAAGAGGACATGAAGTTCGTGGGTCAGGCGATGGCTCGCGTCCTCGCCGCGCCGACGGACCAGGGCGTCCTGGCCGCCGTGAAGCGCGAAGTGCAGGAGATCTGCGCGAAGCACCCCGCCCCCGGCATCCCCGCCTAGCACCGCTCGTACGACCGTCGAGGGCGCGCCCCTCGACGGTCCAGGTGACCTCAATGTGCCTTGCGGGGCGGCCTTCGCCCTCGCCCCCTTCCCGGCGCGGGAGGGGGGTGACTAGCGAGGGCTACGCCCTCGCGATCCCGGCGGGCCCCGCTGCTCGCTTCGCTCACGCGACGGAGACGGCGAACTCCTCGGTCTCCGCAGTTATCGCAGGTAGTCCACGAACGCCCATGTCGCAGGGGCTGCGGCCCCGAAATCGAGATCCAGCCACAGGCACTTCCCGACCCACTCCGGGTGATCGCGAAGGTCGAGGCCGACGACGATCGTGCCGTCCTTCAGCGCCCGACCGAGTCCATCCACATCGGTCGGGGGTCGGTGCAGGACCTCGAATTCGCCGCCGGAGAGGATCGGGCGAGCGCGAACGGTCATCGGATCTCCAGCGCGCAGCCCTCCCACGAATACTTGGATGGGTTCGCTTCGGTTCCCCGGAATCGATCGCGTAGTGACGGTGGATGGGTAGTCATGAATGACGGTCGGGAGACGGAAGAAGTCGGAGCAGGAAGCCGATGATGCCGATCCGAGCGGCGGTAGCGAGATCTCCGTCTTTCTCGGCCAAGTGATCACCCGGACTACGGAACCTGGCTTGTACGGGGGGATCACGACATCGGTCGTGAAATCTCCAGCGCTGGATGCCCGCGCCCGTCCCAGAGGCGGCCCGCCGAACGCCGGCCCCGGTCCATCGTCGAAGTAGATGGAGACCGGCTCGGCGGGGTCGAACCCGGTCCCACGGACTGTCAGCGTCGACCCCGGATGGGCGATGGACGTCGACACCGAAATCTGCGGCGGGATACCTGGCTTCGCCTGCCGCACCGGTGGAGCGGTTGAACTCGACGCCGGCGAGGCTGTGGAGGACGCTGGCGGTGCCGGCGTGGTCCCGGAATCACAGCCCGCGATCATCGAGGCGGCTAGGAGCCCGAGCCACAGCGCGCGCATCTGCCCCCCCACCACGCGTCGTGAGTGTACGAGCCGCACGATGCGGCCAGCGCGTCGCTCGCTGCCGCGAAGCGTGCGGCCCCCCGTACCGGGAGGGGGTGGGGCCGCCCCGTGAGCGAACCTCGAACGGCTGTCGGCGGGGCGTCGGCGGCTCGTCCGGGGGTGCCTCGAACGGGCCGAGGCGGGGAGGTTTGCTCCTGCGGGCGAGCGGCCCCTACACTTCATGTCCATTAACCGCTTGATCGGGGCGGTCCCGGCTCCTCGCCGGAACCTACCGCCTCCTTCAGACCAGGGTCAGCGGAGGCCTTGTGAACGAATACGAACTGATGACGATTCTGCATCCGCGCCTGTCGGCGGATGAGGCGGCGGCGGCCATCGCCTCCGTCGAGGCGCAGATCGCTGCCCACGGCGGCGAAATGCTGTCGACCGATGTGTGGGGCCGACGCCGCATGGCGTACCCCATCAACGGCAACATGGACGGCACGTACGTCCTGATGACGCTGAAGATGCCGCCCGCCGGTGCCTCGCCCCTCGAGGCGTGGCTGATCATCACGGACCCCGTGCTCCGGCACTTGCTGATCCGTGGCATCATCCCCTACCAGGGGCGCGACCGTGACGACGACCGTGATCGCGACCGCGATCGCGACGACCGTGATGACCGCGACGACCGTGACGATCGAGACGACCGCGGCAACGAGGCTCCGGCCGCCGTCCTCGACAGCGCTGACGCGCCCGAGGAAGTCGCCGACGCCGCGACGGCCGAAGAGTAGTCCGCGCCCCGAACTGGGGGTTCTCACATGCTGAACAAGTGCATGATCATCGGCAATCTGGGTGCAGACCCGGAAATGCGCTACACCGCCAACGGCAGTGCGGTGACGACGTTCCGCGTCGCCACCAGCCGCCGGTTCAGCGGTCAGGATGGGCAGGCGCGCGAGGAGACCGAGTGGTTCTCCGTCGTGACGTGGAACCGCCTCGCGGAGATCTGTGCGCAGTACCTCGTGAAGGGGCGCACGGTTTATGTGGAGGGGCGTCTGCAGACGCGCTCGTGGGACGCTCAGGACGGGCAGAAGCGGTACCGAACCGAACTCATCGCTGAGGAAGTGAAGTTCCTCGGCGGACGTGACGGCGGCGGCGGTGCGGGCGGCGGCGGATTCGCGCCGGGCATGGCCGTGGGCGCCGACAGCGAAGGCGACATTGACCCGGACGAGCTGCCCTTCTAGGCACCGCCCGGTTGGAGGATTCGAACATGACGATGGACGACCGAGAAGACCGACCGCGTCGCGGTGGCGGCGGTGGTGGCGGGGGCCGTGGTGGTGGGGGCGGCGGTGGATTCCGCCGACCTCGCGGCTGCGAGTTCTGCAAGGCGAAGACCGACATCGCGGACTACAAGGACGCCGGTCTGCTGCGCCGTTACATCACGGACCGCGGCAAGATGGAGCCGCGCCGCAAGGTGGGCACGTGTGCCAAGCACCAGCGCGTCGTCGCTCAGGCGATCAAGCGCGCCCGCATCATCGCGCTGCTGCCGTACACCGGTGAGCACGTGCGCCTGTCCGGCGCGGCCTCCGGCCGCCGCTAGCCAGCACCCACCGACTCCGGCCACGCCCGAGGCCCTCGACACGCGTCGAGGGCCGGGCGGCTCCCCCCGGGCCCGGATGCGCGTGCAGCGGTGCGCCATGGGTACGCGTTGAGACGAGCGTCTCCGCGTGGGAAGGATGAGTCAGAGTGGCCGGAGCCCGGCAGTCGAAAGCGTCTCACCGCCGCGAACGCGAGGCGCGTGAGTCCGTCACCCATGAGCGCGTGACGCTGATCGCCCTGGGCGTGCTGGTCGCGGTCGCGATCATCGTCGCCATTGGTGTGGTCTGGGGCCTCATCCTCCCGCCGCGCGCGCACGTCCTCACCGTCGGCAACGCGGAATTCAACGCGCGTGCCGTGGCCGACCGCGCGATCTTCCTCACGTCCGGCGTCGGTTCGAACCAGCCCCCCGCGGACGATCCCGTATCCGGCGCCGTGGACATGCTGCGTCGACAGGAGATCCTGCTGCAGGTCGGGGCCCCGCAGGTCGGGGAGATCACGGGCGACGACCTCACCGCGGGCATTCGCAAGACCCTGGGGGTCACGCCGGACGTCACCGCCGAGGCCTTCCAGACGCAGTACCGCGGCTTCCTGGAGCACGTGACGATCGACCAGGCGACGTTCGAGCGCATCGTGCGGTCGGAGGTCGTGCTGGATCGCCTCGCGAAGAAGTTCGAGGCGGACGTCGGCACCACGGCGCTGCAGTACCACCTGCAGGGCATCGGCTCGCGGGACCAGAACAAGGCGAAGCAGCTGCGTGACGCCGTCGCGGGGGGTGCCGACTTCGCGGCCAAGGCGATCGAGCTGGGACTCGCGACGCCGCAGCAGCCGGCCGACATGGGCTGGGTGCTTCCGCCGACGGAGGGCCCGATCAAGGACCAGGTGCAGCTCGACAAGATGCAGCCCGGCCAGATGAGCGAGATCATCGAGCGCAACTTCCAGTACGAGCTGTACCGGCTCGTGGAGCGCGACGAGAAGCACCCGTTGACTGATGAGCAGAAGCACGCCCTCGCCGAGAAGAAGGTCGAGGAATGGATCAAGCAGCAGGTAAACGACAGGGTGAAGGTCGTCGAGGACCTGTCGGATGGCGAGAAGAAGTGGATCCTGAAGCGCGTCACGGACGCCGCAATCAGGACTGCGGCTGATCGCGCCAAGGCGCAGGCCACCGCTCCGAAGTCCGTGCCAATCCAGGTGGGCAAGTAATGGCCGAGGCGATCGGCATCGCGCTGCTCGGCGCGGGCAACATCGGCAGCGGTGTGGTCGCCGCGCTCGCGGCCGGCGCCGCCCGGTACGCCGCGCGTGTGGGCCAGCCGCTCGAGTTGCGCCGCGTGCTGGTGCGCGACACCAAGCGTGTCCGTCGCGGGCTGCGCGCGGACCAGATGACGACCTCGATCGACGACGTGCTCGCAGACGACGGCACGAAGATCGTCGTGGAGCTGCTGGGCGGCGAAGAGCCCGCCCGCACCTACATCGAGCAGACGCTCCGCTCCGGCCGCCACGTCGTGACGGCGAACAAGGAAGTCATGGCGAAGTTCGGCGCGACGCTGCTGCAGGTCGCGCATGACCACGGCGTCCGGCTGCTGTACGAAGCCTCGGTCGGTGGCGGCATCCCGGTGATCGCGCCGCTGTCGCGCGACCTGCTGGCGAACGAAGTGAGCGCCGTCACGGCGATCATCAACGGCACCACGAACTACATGCTCACCGCCATGGCGCAGAACGGCGCCGACTACGAGGACGTGCTCGCGGAGGCGCAGGAGCTCGGCTACGCCGAGCCCGACCCCACCGCGGACGTCGAGGGGATCGACGCGTCGTACAAGCTCGCGGTGCTCTGCGGCCTCGCGTTCAACGTGGACGTGGCGCCCGCGGACGTGGCGCGCGAGGGCATCACCGGCATCACCGCGCAGGACATCGCCTACGCGGACGAGCTGGGCTACGTGATCAAGCTCCTCGCCAGCGCCAGCCTCGTGGACGGCGAGGTCGAGGCGACGGTGCGGCCCACCCTGGTCGCGCTGTCCGAGCCGCTCGCGAAGGTCGATGGCGTCCTGAACGCGGTGCAGGTCGAGGGCGATCTGGTCGGCCGCGTGCTCTTCGAGGGCCCGGGCGCCGGTCCCGGCCCCACGGCCTCGTCCGTGCTCGCGGACGTCCTCGACGTTGCGCAGGACGTCGCCTCCGGCCGCCGGCCGCTGGCGTTCATCCCGCGCCGCACGGTGCGCGTGCGCCCGCCCGAGGAGCACGAGTCGAAGTACTACCTGCGGATGACGGTGCAGGACCGCCCGGGCGTCCTCGCACGCATCGCGACCGTCCTCGGCAACACGCAGATCAGCATCGCCTCCTTCATCCAGTACGAGTTGGAGGACGCGCCCGAGGGCACGGCCGACCTCGTCTTCACGACGCACCGCGCCGCCGAGGGCGATCTGACCGAGGCGATCCGCGAGATCGAGCGCATGGACGTGGTGCTGGAGATCGGCAACGTGTTGCCGATGGCCGGTTAGGGGCGTCTCGGATGATGGCGGGCGGCACCAGCGGTAGCGATGCCGCGGAGCGCGTGCCCGGCGATGTTCGAGGCACCTGGGTCGGCGACGAGCTGACCGGCGCGATCCGCCAGATCGACACCCTCACCCACATGATCGATGCCCTGCAGCACGGCATGCGGCTGCAGCAGGAGGAGATCGCGCGCCTCACCGATCGTCTGCACGTCGTCGATGGTCGCTCGCAACGTCACGAGGCCGGGCAGGACGTCACGCGCGGGCTGCGGCAGGAGATCGTGGCGCTGCAGTCGACTCTCGACGCGGAGTCCGAGCTGCGGCGCGACCTCGTCTCGCGCATCGACCGGGGCGACGCTCGCGAGGCGGCGACCCAGCGGGAGTTGCAGCGCGTGCTGGAGCAGATCGCCTCCCGCCTCAACGAGGCGGACGGCCGGCAGGCCTCACTCGCCGTGCGCGAGCAGCACATCGCCACCGACCTCGCCGACACCGCCCGCGAGGAGCAGACCTTCGAGGCGCGCATCGTTGGTCTTGAGGCTCGGGCGGCCGCCGAACACGACGCCACGCGGCACGTAGGGCAGGAGATCGCGCGCGTTGCGGGATCCGTGCCGGAGATGCTGGCGAAGGTCGAAGACCTCGCCGTGCGCGTGCGTGGGTTGCAGGAGGAGCAGCGGCGCGTGGCCGAGGAGGTCGCCGCGATCCGCGCCATCCGGGACCGCGAGGCCGAGGTGCTGGAGATGCTGGAGCAGCAGCGTGCGAACCGCGCCCGCGTGGAGGATCGCCTCACCACGCTGGAGGAAGCGCTGGAGGTCGCCCGCCGGGAGAACGCCGCAACGCAGGAGCGGATGGTGCTCCTCGCGCGCGACCGGGCGGGCGATGCGGCGCTCCGGGCGCGGCTGGAGGAGCGGCTGGAGGCGCAGCGCGATACCGTGGCTGAGCACCTCCGGCGCGTGCTGCGCGCCGACGAGGAGCGCGCCCACCGGCGCATCGAGGAGATCGAACGCGACGTCCGTGTCGCGCGGAACCTGCTGGTGCGGCTCGATGAGCAGGCCGGCGGTTCGGACCAGGAGCAGCCGCTGTGACCGGAAGCCCGTTGCCCACTCGATTCATCCTCGAACGCTACCGCGAGCTGCTGCCCGTGACGGACCGCACCCCGATGGTCACGCTGGGCGAAGGCGGCACGCCGCTCCTGCGCTCGCGCTCCATCGAGAAGGAGCTCGGGCTGAAGGCGCTGTACTTCAAGCTCGAGTCAATGAACCCGACGGGCTCGTTCAAGGATCGCGGCATGGTGCTGGCGATCGCGAAGGCGGTCGAGGACGGCGCGAAGGCCGTGATCTGCGCCTCCACGGGCAACACGTCCGCCTCGGCGGCGGCGTTCGCAGTGCGCCACGGGCTGAAGGCCTATGTGATCGTGCCGGACGGCAAGATCGCGATGGGCAAGCTGGCGCAGGCGATCGTGCACGGCGCGGACATCGTGCAGATGGCCGGATCGTTCGACGACGCGCTGAACGTGGTGCGCGAGCTGGCGACGCGGCACCCCGTCGCCCTGGTGAACTCCGTGAACCCGCACCGCATCGAGGGCCAGAAGACGGGCGCCTTCGAGATCGTGGACGAGCTGGGCGACGCGCCGGAGATCCTCTGCATCCCGGTCGGCAACGCCGGCAACATCAGCGCCTACTGGCGCGGCTTCCAGGAGTATTACGAGCTGGAGCACGCTCGCCAGCTCCCGCAGATGTGGGGCTTCCAGGCAGAGGGCGCCGCGCCGATCGTGAACGGCGCGCCCGTCGCGCATCCGGAGACCATCGCCACCGCCATCCGCATCGGCAACCCCGCGTCGTGGGACATGGCGGTGGACGCGCGTGACCGCTCCGGCGGCCGCATCCGCGCCGTCACCGACGAGGAGATCCTCGAGGCCTACCGCCGCCTTGCCGCGGAGGAGGCCGTCTTCTGCGAGCCCGCCTCAGCGGCCTCGGTCGCCGGTCTGATCCGCCAGCACCGCGAGGGCGCGGATCTGTCAGGCAAGACGGCGGTGTGCATCATCACCGGCAACGGCCTGAAGGATCCTGATACCGCGCTGGGCGTCACCGCTCAGATCCACCGCGCCGAGGCCGACCTGCCGTCGGTCGAGCGCGCGCTTGGCTGGGCGTAGCGACGATGCGCCTGCTCCGTCTCGTCGTCGTCGCCGCGTTCGCGTGGGTCGTGGACCTGGTGTGGGTGCTGACGCCGGTCGGGCAGCTCTACACCGCGGGGATGCTCGGCACGATCTGGCGGGTGCTGCCCGCGCTCGTCTTCGTCGTCGTCCTCGGGTGGGTGTTCTTCGAGTTGCTGCGCTGGCGCCGCCGTCTCGGCATTACTCGCGCGCGCCGCGGCACCACGCCGGCGCAGGTCGCGGCGCAGATCACGAACGCCTCGCGCCGCAACCGGCGCTAGGGTCGAGGCCGCCCGCCTCGCTCGACGCGGTGCACCCCCGCGCCTACGCGCGATTCAACGATTGATTGCGCTCCCCGCACCGGCCCTGCTCATACTGCGCCTCGTCCAGCGAGATCACGGACGGGGAACGCGACATGACGACCGAGCACCCGATCGTGCCGGAGGAGCAGCAGCTCCCCGGTCGGCGCTACACCCCGGCGGGCATCGAGGTTCCGGCGCCGTCCGAGCGTGACGTGCTGTACGAGGTGCGCGACGGCGTCGCGTGGATCACGCTGAACCGTCCGATGATCCTCAACGCCGCAGACTGGTCCCTGATCCTCCACCTTGGGCGCGCCCTCGACCGTGCGGAGGCGGACGCCGACGTGCGGGTGGTGGTCCTGGGCGGTGCCGGGCGCGCCTTCTGCGCGGGCGCGGACCTGCAGTCCGCGCAGTTCTACCCGAAGCCGGATGACCTGCCGGATCAGTCGATGCCCGACAACGGCATGCGCATCTGGCGCATGTCGAAGCCGGTGATCGCCTCGGTGCGCGGGCACGCGGTGGGGATGGGCTTCCAGATCGCGGGCATGTGTGACCTGACGATCGCCGCCGAGGAGGCCGTGGTCGGTGAGCTGCAGATTCGGAACGGTCTGCTGCCGCCGATGCTCATCACGCCGTTCCTGACCGGGCTGAAGGAGGCGAAGTGGGTGCTGCTCACCGGCGCCACCATGACGGCCGCCGAGGCGCAGCGCATCGGCATCGTGAACCAGGTGGTGCCTGCCGCGGACCTCGACGCCACGGTCGAGGCGCTGGCGGTGAAGATGGCCGCGCTGCCGGCGGTGCCCATGGTCGGGATGAAGAAGATCATCAACCGCGTCTACGAGATCGCCGGGATGATGGAAGGGTTCGACTACTTCGGGGATCCCGCGCTGACCGACCTCACCGCATCAATGCAGCGGGCCTCCGAGGAAGCACGCGCGCAACGGGCAGCGCTCATTGAGGAGCAGGGCTGGGACGCCTTCCGCGCCCAGCGCGACGCGAACTTCCGCTAGGCGTCATCTCGGCAGTGTCCGAGGCATCCTCCGGCACAGGGTGTCGCACGGCCGGTGCTACGATTGATTGCGCTCCACACACCGTGAAATCTCACGCACCTCAAGGGTGGCCGCATGTCATCGACACCTGAGCGCGCCGAGCACACCGTCGACCGCGAGGCGGTGATCGCGACGGTTCGCACGCTGATCACGCAGCTCGGCCTGGACGACGCCTCGGACGGTCTCGCCGACACGCCCCGGCGCATCACCGACATGTACCTCGAACTGTTCGAGGGGCTGCACCAGGATCCGGCCGAGCAGCTGGCGGTGCAGTTCGAAGAGGGTCACGACGAGATGGTGATCCTGAAGGACATCCCCTTCTACTCCATGTGCGAGCACCACTTCCTGCCGTTCCACGGCACAGCGCACGTGGGCTACCTGCCAGACGGGCGCATTGTCGGGCTGTCGAAGATCGCCCGCGCCGTCGAGATCTTCGCGCGGCGCCCGCAGGTGCAGGAACGGCTGACGAGCCAGATCGCCGACTCGATCGAAAGCGTCCTTGGCGCGAAAGGCGTCGGCGTGGTGATCGAGGCGGAACACTTGTGCATGACCGCCCGCGGCGTCCGCAAGCCCGGCGCGCTCATGGTCACCTCCGCCATGCGCGGACGCTTCCGCACCGCGGACAACACGCGCCAGGAGTTCCTGCGGCTCATCGGTCGATAGATCCCGTTCGAGGGGGCGCGCCATGCGCATCGCCATGCTCTCGCTGCACACCTCGCCGCTGGCCCCGCTGGGCGGGCGCGAGACCGGCGGCATGAACGTCTACGTGCGCGAGGTCGCGGGACAGCTCGCCGCACAGGGCGCGCAGGTGGATGTTTTCACGCGCCGATCCTCGACGACCGAGGACGAGGTGCGCCCGATCTTCGCCGGCGGCAGCACCGGCGGCGCGAGCGCGCGGCTGATTCAGGTGACCGCGGGCCCCAAGTCGCGCATCGAGAAGGAGGAGATGCTCCCCTTCTGCGGCGCGTTCGCAGACGGGGTCGAGGCGTTCCGGGCGCGCGAGGGCGTGACGTATGACGTCATCTACTCGCACTACTGGCTGTCCGCGGAGTCCGGCGCGATCCTGGCGCAGCGCTGGGACGTGCCGCACGCCGCGATGTTCCACACGCTGGCAGAGGTGAAGCTGCGGGCGCGTGCCTCGGAGTCCGAGCCGCGCGAGCGCATCGACGCGGAGCAGCGGCTGGTGCGCGGCCTCGATTGCATCGTGGCGGCCACCGAGCACGAGCGACGCCTGCTGATGCAGATCTACCGCGTGCCCGCCACGCGTGTGGCCGTGGTGCCGCTGGGCGTGGACCTCGACCAGTTCCAGCCGCGCCCGCAGGCTGAGGCGCGCGCGGCGCTGGGGATCGCCCCGGAGGAGCGCATGGTGCTGGCGATCGGTCGCATCGAGCCGCTCAAGGGCTTCGACATCCTGATTCGCTCCATCGCGCAGCTCAGCGACCGGCGCAGCGTGGTGCTCTCGATCATCGGTGGCGACGACCGCGCGAGCCGCGAGCTCGCCGCGCTCCGTGCGGTGGCCGAGGAGGTCGGCGTCGCCGACCACGTCCGGCTGCTCGGCCCGCGCCCGCACGAGGAGCTGCCCGCGTACTACAACGCCGCGGACGTGGTCGCGGTGCCCTCGTTCTATGAGTCGTTCGGGCTCGTCGCCGTCGAGGCGATGGCGTCCGGCGTGCCGGTCGTGGCATCGAGAGTCGGCGGGCTGGCCTCGACGGTCGCGGACGGGCGCACCGGCTACCTCATCCCGTGGCGCTGCCCGGAGCCGTTCGCGGAGAAGATCGAGCTGCTCCTGCGGAACGAGGAGTTGCGTCGCGCCCTCGGGCGGGCAGCGGCCGAGCGCATGCGCTCGTACTCGTGGTCGGAGGTCGCGCGCGCGGTGGGCGGCGTGCTGGACGCGCTGGCAGCGGAGCCGGACGAGGATTGCTCGGTTGTCGCGGGCGGTAGACTGCCCGCATGACGACGCCCCCCGCCTCCATCGCCCCCATCGACCCGAAGCTGGATCTCCTCGACGAACTCGAGGCGAAGGCGCCCATGCGCGCGCTCGCGATCTTCGCGCACCCTGACGACGCCGAGTTCACCAGCGGCGGCACGCTGGCGCTGCTGGTGCAGCGCGGGTGGGACGTGAACGTGGTGGTGACGACCAGCGGGAACAAGGGCACGAAGGACCCGGAGGTCACGCCGCAGTACCTGGCCGGCGTCCGCGAGGAGGAGCAGCGCAACGCCAGCGCGATCCTCGGCACCCACGAGCCGATCTTCCTCGGCTTCCCGGACGGCTACGTCCACGACGACGACGAGCTGCGCGGACTGATCGTGCGCCAGTTGCGGCTGCATCGCCCGGAACTGGTCATCACCTGGGACGGCTTCCGTCCGGGCTTCAATCATCGTGACCACCGCAACACCGGCCGCGCCACCTACGACGCCATCTACCCGGCGGCGGACGACCACCTGTACTACGTTCTGGACAAGGAGGAGGGCCTGGAGCCCTTCCGCCCGCAGGCGATGCTGCTCGCCGGCACCCAGAACGCCGATTACCACGTGGATATCACTCCCGTCATTCGCAAGAAGGTCGACGCGATCCTCGCGCACGTCTCTCAGATCCACGGCCGGACGGCCGAAGGGACGATGAAGATGTGGGAGGACCGCGCGAAGGCGGCCCGCGAGGCCGGCGACGAGACCGCCTCGCCCTACCGGGAGTCCTTCACGAAGGTGCTCCTGCGCCGCTAGCCCCCTACTTCCTCGAACCAGGGCACGGTCGAGGTCGTCGCGCGGCTGGGGCCTCGCGGTGCCGTCGCACATCTGGCTAACCGAGCGATCGGTACGCCGGGAGACGCTCCAGCCCTTTTCAGGGCCCCGCAAATGCGCGGCGGCGATACCAAATCGCCCCTCCGGCGCCGGGGGCGTACGTTGCACTCGACCCGGTACCTCAACCGGGCAGGCCACCTCGCTCCTTCGGGACGGGGGCCTCGGATGGGTCGCACGAGGCCTGCTGCCGACCCCCACGCCGGGAATTCCTCCCAGTGGGGTTTGACATAGGCAGGGATCGGCCCCAGACTCAGAGGTCGCGCCTGTTACAGGTGCGCAATTTCTCGCGATGTGTCGGTCGTTTGGCCGGTTTCGCGATGAGGACCGACGTTTCCAACGGGCTGTGAGTGCGGCGGCGCACCCAGTTGCAGTACGGGAACGTGACAGGCTCATCCGACAGCCATTCGGCCGTTCGTGTTGTCTGATTTCAGCCCTCGGTCGGCTGTCCCGCATGGGGACAAGTGCCGGGGACAAGAGTGGGGAGTCGGCGTGCCGACGATCAATCAGCTGGTTCGCACTCCGCGAACTCCTGTCCGCAAGAAGACGAAGGCTCCGGCGCTTCGCTTCCGGTTCAACACGCTCAAGAACCGCATGAAGCGCTCGCCCAAGGGTTCGCCCCAGAAGCGCGGCGTGTGCACCCAGGTGCGCACCGTCACGCCGAAGAAGCCGAACTCCGCGCTGCGCAAGATCGCGCGTGTTCGTCTCTCCAACAACATCGAGGTGACGGCGTACATCCCCGGCGAGGGCCACACCCTGCAGGAGCACTCTGTGGTGCTCATCCGCGGTGGTCGTGTGAAGGACCTCCCCGGCGTGCGTTACCACATCGTCCGTGGCGCGCTGGACGCGCAGGGCGTGAAGAACCGCAAGCGCGGCCGTAGCAAGTACGGCACGCGGAAGGCGTAAGGGACTCAGAATGCGCCGAAACCGCGCCGCTACCCGCCCCACGATCCCGGACCCGCGTAATCAGTCGCGCGTGGTCAGCAAGTTCATGTCCAACCTCATGCGTGACGGCAAGAAGAGCACCGCTGAGCGTGTGGTCTACGACGCCTTCGACAAGATCGAGGAAGTCACGGGCCGCCGCGCCATCGACGTGTTCGATGCCGCCGTGCGCAACGTGACCCCGGTCATTGAGGTGAAGCCGCGCCGCGTTGGTGGTGCCACCTACCAGGTGCCCGTCGACATCCGCAGCGAGCGCCGTCAGGCGCTGGCGTTGCGCTGGCTGCTGGAGTCCTCGCGCCGCCGCGGTGGTCGCTCGATGTCCGAGAAGCTCGCCGCCGAGCTGCTGGACGCCGCGAACAACGCCGGCAACGCGATTCGTCGTAAGGAAGAGACGCACCGGATGGCTGAGGCCAACCGGGCGTTCGTGCACTACCGCTGGTAATCCGCCTGGGCTGACAGGTCTGCACTCGCCACGGCGGCGAATGTGCGACCTGCGCCCGGTGTGCGCCGCGTGAATTGAAAGCAATCGAGGGTTAGATGGCCCGGACCGTACCGCTCGACCGCGTCCGCAATATCGGCATCATCGCGCACATCGATGCCGGTAAGACCACCGTGTCCGAGCGCATCCTGTTCTACACCGGGCGCACCTACAAGATCGGCGAGGTCCACGAGGGCACGGCGGTCATGGACTGGATGGAGCAGGAGCGCGAGCGCGGTATCACGATCACGTCGGCCGCGACAACCGCTCAGTGGGACAACCACACCATCAACCTCATCGACACCCCGGGCCACGTCGACTTCACGGTCGAAGTGGAGCGCTCGCTGCGCGTCCTGGACGGCGGCGTGGTGGTCTTTGACGGTGTCGCCGGCGTGGAGCCCCAGTCCGAGACGGTGTGGCGCCAGGCTGACAAGTACAACGTCCCGCGCATGTGCTTCGTCAACAAGATGGACCGCATGGGCGCGTCCTTCGAGCGCTGCGTGGAGATGATGGTCTCCCGCCTGGGCGCGGTGCCGGTTCCGGTTCAGATCCCGATGGGCGCGGAGGACGCGTTCTCGGGTGTGATCGACCTGCTCAAGATGAAGGCCGTCTACTTCGAGGGTGAGCGCGGCCTCCAGGTCGTGGAGAAGGACATCCCCGCCGAGTTCGCCGACGCCGCGCAGGCTGCGCGCGAGGCGATGATCGAGCGCACCGCCGAGAACGACGACCAGCTGATGGTCTCCTTCCTCGAAGGTCACGAGATCGACAACATCGAGCTGGTCAAGGCGATCCGTCGCGCGACCATCTCCGGCAAGATCAACCCGGTGCTCTGCGGCACCGCGCTGAAGGACAAGGGCGTGCAGCGCCTGCTGGACGCGGTCATCGCGTACCTGCCGTCGCCGCTGGACGTTCCGCCGATCATCGCGCACCTGCCGAACGACCCCGAGGTCGCGGTGACGCGCGCTGCCGACGACGACGAGCCGCTCACGGCGCTCGCGTTCAAGGTGGTCTCCGACCCGTTCGTGGGTCGCCTGGTGTTCTTCCGCGTGTACGCGGGCGTCGTGAAGTCGGGTGACACCGTCCTCAACACCAGCCGCAACGGTCGCGAGCGCTTCGGCCGCATCGTGAAGATGCACTCGAACTCCCGCGAAGAGGTTGAGGAAGTGCGCGCCGGTGACATTGCCGCCGCTATCGGCCTGAAGGACACCTTCACCGGTGACACGCTGGCCGACCGCGAGAACCCGGTGATGCTGGAGCAGATCATCTTCCCGGAGCCGGTCATCTCGGTGGCCGTGGAGCCGAAGACCCGCGAAGACCAGCAGAAGATGGGCGAGGCGCTCCAGAAGCTGCTGGAAGAGGACCCCACCTTCCGCGTCAAGCTGGACGAGGAGACGGGGCAGACCGTCATCTCCGGCATGGGCGAGCTGCACCTCGAAGTCTTCGTGGACCGCATGAAGCGCGAGTTCAAGGTCGACGCGAACATCGGTCGCCCGCAGGTGTCGTACCGCGAGACCGTGACGCACGAGACGAAGGCCGAGGGGCGCTTCATCCGTCAGACCGGTGGTCGCGGCCAGTACGGCCACTGCGTCCTGACCGTCGCCCCGCGCGAGCCGGGCACGGGCTTCCTGTTTGAAGACAAGACGACCGGTGGCTCGATCCCGCGCGAGTACATCAACTCCGTGAAGCGCGGTGTTGAGGGTGCGCTCTCGAGCGGCCAGAAGGCCGGTTACCCGGTGGTCGACGTGTACGTCGCCGTCATCGACGGTTCGTACCACGACGTCGACTCCTCTGAAATGGCATTCGAGACCGCGGGCTCCATGGGGATGCGCGACGGTCTGCAGAAGGCGGGCTCCGTCCTGCTGGAGCCGGTGATGAAGCTCGAGGTCACGACGCCGGAGGATCACTTCGGCGACATCCTCGGCGACCTGTCCTCTCGCCGGGGACTGGTGCAGGGATCCGAGTTGCGCGGCAACACCCGCATCATCAAGGCGCTGGTTCCGCTGGCCGAGACCTTCGGCTACACGACGGACATCCGCTCCATGACGCAGGGTCGCGCGGCGTTCTCCATGGAGTTCGACCACTACGAGCGCGTTCCGGCGAGCGTCGCGGACGAGATCAGCAAGAAGACCAAGGGCGCCGGCGCCTAACACGCGGTCTACGGACGCGAACGTTACGCACGGACGGGGAGACGGGAACTACAGATGGCCAAGGGCGTATTCCAGCGGAACAAGCCGCACGCGAACATCGGGACGATCGGTCACGTTGACCACGGCAAGACGACGCTGACCGCTGCGATCACGAAGGTGCTCTCACTGAAGGGGTTCGCGGACTTCTCGCGGTTCGACCAGATCGACAACGCTCCTGAGGAGCGCGCGCGCGGCATCACGATCGCCATCTCGCACATCGAGTACCAGACGGAAGCGCGTCACTACGCGCACGTCG
>CANKAU010000027.1 GCA_947479915.1 Chloroflexota bacterium | reverse complement strand
GGCTCCTCGGAAGGTCGCGTTCTCAGGGCACGCGCCGAGGTTACGGTCGGTAGCCCTTCGCTCCCTATGAGGAGAAACCCGTGGATCCTAGGAGTTTCGCCCTACAAGTCGGGTGGCATTCCCCGCGACCTCGCGTCCACACGGGCGCGAGGTCGGGGTTGTGCTCACGAAACGGGATGAGGGAGGCTACTTGGCCTCAGGGTCGCGGTCGCCCTCGAAGGTGAGTTCGAGGTGCGAGTCCTCCTGGATCAGGCGCAGCAGCTCGGCGCGCAGCGCCATGCCGTGCTCTGCCTGCGCGGCGTCCTCCGCAGCGCGGTCGCTCTCCCACGCACCGAAGCGGCCCAGGGCGGGCGGGTCCGCCATGGGGTGCGGGTTCAGCATGTAGCCCTCGATGTACCCGGGCTGGGTGGCGTAGTAGCGCGAGAGCTTCTGCAGCTGCTCGCGCACCCGCTCGACCTGGCCCTCGCGAGGCACAACGTACGTGACGCGGACAAATGACATGTTGGGAGCCCCTACTCTGCGCGGTCGCGCTGATCGGCCGGAGCATTTGGCTCGGCGATATGACATCGGCAGTATATGCGCGCGCAATGCGCGGCGGGACGCCCCTCTCAGGGCGCCCCGGACGATGTGCGTCAAGCGTGTGGGAGGCGGCCCGCGACGTGCGGGCGCCGGCCTACAGGCGGAGCTTGCCGTGCGACGGCTGGCGGCGGCGCTGCTTGCCGGCGGCCAGGCGCTCTTCCTCGACCAGGTCGTCGGGGTTGCAGCGCTCGTTCTCGTGCACGTAGCCGCAGGCGACGCAGGTACCGAACTTACCGTACCAATCGTCTTCGATGATCATCAGGCCGCGACAACGCGGGCAGTTCTTCGGGGGAGCACTGTTCAGCACTGCCACCCTCCTTCGGGTGTTTCTTCGGGTCGGCATCCCGCCGGTGAGGGCTGAGCCACGTGGCCGCCGAGGTTAGCTGTCGGGTTCGGGCTGGTTCAGAAGCGCCCGTCCCGCCCGTTGGCGGGATTCACCCCAGGTGTTGGGTCCCCCGGTCTCCGCCCTCGCGGAGATTTGGCCATTCGCCACGTCATACCAATCCGCATCACGTTTGTGACGGGATAGTGCTTGTGACGACAAGAGCATACTGGCGGTTAAGAGCCTGTCAACCCCGGTCGTTCCATCATTTCTGCCACTATCGGCACATCATTCGGCTATCAATACCCGACGTTTACCGTCGGGCGACCCACACCAGCTCGGTCGAGGCTTCCTCGAACTGCCCGCCGAGGCAGTCGCCGTACAGCGCCTCCACGGTGAACCCGGCCTCCCCCAACAGTCGCTCCATCTCCTCGCGACCCACGTAACGCAGGGTCAGCGTCCCCCGGCGCGTCGCGCCGCCCTCCTGCCACCGCAGCCGCGAGGTCACCGTGCGCCCCGCCGGGCGGAAGTCGTGGTGCGCCTGAATGCGGCCCGCCGCATCGAACGGCTCCGCGTGGCGCGCGGACTGGCGCATCCAGCGCTCGATGATGCCAAGGTCCGGGTTGAAGACGTTCAGCGCCAGCTGCCCGCCCGGCTGCAGCGCCCGGTGGCACGCCGCTAGCGTGGCGCGCTGGTCGGCGTCCTCGATGTTGTGGAGGAAGGCTCGGAACGGGATGGTCACCAGCGGAACGAGGCGCTCGACCTCGAACGTCCGCATGTCGCCCTCCACCAGTCGCAGGCGCGAGGCGACCCCGGCCGCTTCGGCTCGCGCCCGGGCCACGCCGAGCATCTCCGGCGAGGTGTCGATGCCGACGACCTCGACGCCGGCGGCCGCCGTGGGGATTGCGATGCGGCCCGTGCCGACGCCCAGCTCGACCACCGACCCGCCCGAGGCGAGCGCCAGGTCGCGGTAGAACTGGATGTCGCCCGGTATCCCGCGCGCGGTCTCGTCGTACAGCTCGGGCGCCTGTGCGTAGTAGTCGTTCACGGCGCGAGCGTACCGCCGACCGCACGCCGCGGGACGGGTACACTCGGGACAACATCCGGCCCGCGCGCGATCTGCCGAGGTTCCATGGCTGTCCCCGACCCCGCCGCGCTGATCGCCCAGTCCGTCGCCGCGATCGGGCTGCCGGACGCGCACGCCGCGGCCGAGGCGGATCGCCGCCAGGACGACCTGACGAAGCCCCCCGGCGCGCTCGGGAGCCTCGAGGCGCTCGCGACGCGGATTGCCGGGATCACCAGGCAGCCGCGCCCACGCCTCGATCGGCGGCTGATCGTCGTCGCCGCGGGGGACCACGGCGTGGCCGCGCAGGGCGTCTCCGCCTACCCGTCCGAGGTCACCGCGCAGATGGTGGCGAACTTCCTCGCGGGCGGCGCGGCCGTGAACGTGCTGGCTTCCCACGCGGGCGCGCGGGTGCGCGTCGTGGACGCCGGGGTCGCGGGCGAGACGCCCGAGGATCCTCGGCTGCTGCGGCTGCGCCTCGCGGCGGGTACGCAGGACATGACCGTGGAGCGTGCGATGACGCGTGCCCTCGCGCAGCGCGCCGTGGCGGAGGGCATCGCCCTCGTCACCCGCGAGCGCGACACGGAAGCCGGCGGCGAAGGCGCGGACATCATCGCCGCGGGAGAGATGGGCATCGGCAACACCACCAGCGCCGCCGCCATCGTCGCCGCCGTCACCGGGCGGCCACCGCGCGCCGTGACCGGGCGCGGCACGGGCATCGACGACGCACACCACGAGCGCAAGGTCGAGGCGATTGAGCGCGCACTGGCGCTGCATCGCCCCGACCCCCGCGACGGCATCGAACTGCTCTCAACCATCGGCGGGTTCGAGATCGGCGTACTCGCAGGCGTGTGCCTTGGTGCCGCGGCTGCGCGGGTGCCGCTGGTGATGGACGGGTTGATCTCGGGCGCGGCCGTGCTAATCGCCGAGGCGATCGCGCCCCCCGTGCGCGCGTTCGTTATCGCCTCGCACCGCTCGCCGGAGCCGGGGCACACGGCGGTCCTGGAGCACCTGCGACTGGAGCCGCTGCTCGACCTCGGTCTGCGCCTCGGCGAGGGGTCGGGCGCCGCACTCGGCATGACGCTGTGCGTCGCCGCCTGCCGCCTGCTCGATGAGATGGCGACGTTCTCCGAGGCCGGCGTGAGCGACTCCGACGCCGTCGTCGAGCCGGAGGCGTAGTGGGTACGCTCGCGCGGTACCTCAACGGCGCACTGGTCGCGTGCGAGTTCCTGACGCCGCTCCGTCTGCGGCGGGTCCAGACGTATGACGACCGCGTGTTCGCGGAGGCGCTGGGCTGGTACCCGCTGGCCGGCCTCCTCATCGGCGCGATGCTCGTCGCCGCTGACCGTGGCCTCTCGCAACTGCTGCCGCCCGGCCCGACCGCCGTCCTGCTCGTCGCACTCCTCGCGCTCGCTTCGGGCGGGCTGCACCTCGACGGCGTCGCGGACACGGCAGACGGCATGGCGCTGCAGGGCGACCGCGCCGAGCGCCTCGGCGTGATGAGCGAGGGCAACACCGGCCCGGCGGGCGTCATGGCGCTGGTGCTGGTGCTGCTCGCGGAGTGGGCCGCGCTGTCCACGCTCCCTGACCCGGTGCGCACGCCGGCGCTGCTGATCGGCCCCGTGCTCGCGCGCTGGACGGTCGTCCCCGTCGGCATCATGTTCGCCCCGGCGCGGCCTCGAGGCCTCGGGCACGCGATGCAGCGCGGACTGTGGCCGGCCGCGGCGCCGCTCGCGACCGTGATCGGCGCGGGCGCGGCTGTCGCGCTGTTCGGGCTGCCGGGGCTGGTGCTCGTGTTGATTGCCGGCATCGCCGCGGTGATCCTCGCGGGATCCGCCGCGCGGATGCTGGACGGCGTGACCGGCGATGTCTTCGGCGCGTCGATCGAAGTCGCGCAGGTCGTGGTGTGGATGTCGCTGATCGCCGCCGCGAACAAGGGGTGGATCGCCCCGCTGCTCTTCTAAGCGCGACCATGGGCGACGTGATCCTCGTCACCGGCGGAGCGCGCAGCGGCAAGAGCGCGTTCGCCGAGTCGCTCGCCACGGACGCCTCGCGCCCCGTCACCTACATCGCCACCCTCGAACCGCTCGACGACGAGATGCGCGACCGCATCGCGCGCCACCGCGCGCGCCGCCCCGCCGACTGGCGAACGGTCGAGGTGACGGGCGACGCGACAAGCGGCCTGGCGGGCGACCTCGCGGGAGCCGCGCGTACCGCTCAGGACAGCGACACGATCCTCCTCGACTGCATCGCTGTGTGGACCTCGAACCGGCTACTCGCGCTGCGAGACGAGGCGCCAACGCCAGCCGCGCTCGACGCGCTGGAGGCCGAGGTCACGCGAGACCTCGACGCGCTGATCGAGGTGCTCACCGCCCGGAGCGGCAGCGCGATCATCGTGACCAACGAGGTCGGCGACGGGCTGGTGCCGCCCTACGCGCTGGGGCGGGCGTACCGCGATCTCCTCGGCCGTGTGAACCAGCAGGTCTCGCGAGCGGCGCGGCACGCGTACCTCGTGGTGGCCGGTCGCGCGCTGCCATTGCCCCCGCCGTTCGAGCGCGCCTGACGCGCCGGGAGGCCGTCGCCGGACATGCATCGACCCCGGCAAGCCGGGGTCGATTCGTGTCCGCGTTCGGCGCGGTCGAGGCGAGAGCGGTGCTTAGTTGGCCTTGAGGTCCCACGGCTGCAGCGTGGCGTTGAGGTTCATGCGCTGACCGTTCCGCAGGACGGTGATCGTGAGGTTCGCCCCCACGTCTGCGTTGTCGACGGCACGCGCCAGGTCAACGAAGGTCTTCGTCTCGCGTCCCTCGATCGCCACGATGACGTCGCCGCCCTTGCCGGGCACGGCCGCGTCCGCAGGCGTCGCACGTGCCGGGGTCGCGGCCGCGGCCACGACACCCGCACGGGCCGCCGCCGAGGACGGCTGCACGGAGGTGACGTACAGCCCGCGGCCGACAGACAGGCCGAGGTCCTTCGCAACGACCTCGTCCAGCGCGACCACGCTCACACCCAGCTGGGCGTGGGAGACGGTCTTGCCGGCGATCAGGTCAGGCACGAGCTTCAGCACCGTGTTCGAGGGAATCGCGAACCCAAGGCCCACGAAGAAGCGGCCGTTCGGGTTCTCGATCGAGGTGTTGATGCCGACCACCTCGCCATTGACGTTGAACAACGGGCCACCGGAGTTACCGGGGTTCACCGCAGCGTCCGTCTGCAGCATGTCGCGGATCGACCTGCCGGTGAACGAGGACTGCGTGCTGCGCCCGGTGGCGCTGATGATCCCGGACGTGACCGTGAACGACTGGTTGAACGGCGAGCCGATGGCGAAGACGGGGTCGCCCGCGCGCATCACGCTGGAGTCGCCAATGGTCGCCGGGAACAGCTTGTCCTTCGGCAGCTCGGACTGGAGGACTGCAAGGTCGCTGCTCGGGTCGGTGCCCAGGACGGTGGCGCGCGCGGCGGTGCCGTCTTCCAGGATGATCTTCAGCGTCTTCTGGCCCTCCACCACGTGGTAATTCGTGGCGATGCGGCCGTCCTTGTCGATGACGATGCCGGAGCCGGCGGCGCTGCCGCCCTCGATCAGCACGGTCGATTTACGCGCGCGATCCACCACCTCGGCGATGCCCGGGCTGGCGAGCGCGGCGACCGGAGCGGACACCGGCTTGGTGGACGCGGCGTCGTTGCGCGCGGCCGCGACAGGCGGGCCACCCCTGCCGCCGACACGGGTGGCGACCAGCCCACCGAGCGCCATCGACGCGACGATGACGAACGCGAGAGCGACCGACAGGATCCACGGCTTGCGGGACATGACTCACTCCTCCAACGGCCGTCGATCGTTCACGGCCGTGTCACCATGCTGCGCTCACATGGTGATGGCTGCATTGCAAACTCGTGAAACGAATGCTAACCGCCCGCAGTTGCCTGCGGGACGGCGCAACCGAGGATGCTGGGGCGGCGGCTAGATGCCCTTGAAGACGGGCTTTCGCTTCTCGCGGAATGCCAACGGGCCCTCCTTGTAGTCCTCGGTGGACTGGACGATCGTGAAGGCGGCCTGCGCCGCCTCCAGCGCCTCCATGAAGTTCTGGTCGGTCGCGCGGTAGACCAGACGCTTCATCATCTGGATCGCGATCGGCGGGCCGTCCGCGAGGCGCATCGCGTAAGCGCGAGCCTCCTCGAGAAGCGTGTCGTGCGGAACGACCTTCATCACGTAGCCGATGCGCAGCGCCTCCTCGGCGTTGAACAGGTCACCGGTCCACATCAGCTCCAGCGCCTTCTGCAGCCCGACCAGTCGAGGCAGCAGCCACGCGCCCCCGTCACCCGGGACGAGGCCGACGTTCACGTATGACATGCCGAAGCGCGCCACGTCCGAGGCGAACCGGATGTCCGTCATCGAGAACATGTCCATGCCCGCGCCCACCGCGGCCCCGTTGGCCGCGCCGATGTACGGCTTGTCGAGGTACTGGAGCGCCTGCGGGACGCGGTGCACCGAGAGCCGCAATGAGTTGCGGCGCTGGCCGGCGCTGAGGTCTGCCAGGAGCACGCGGTCCTCACTGCCCGTCGCGCGCAGGTCGGCGCCGGCGCAGAACGCGCGCCCCGCCCCGGTCACGATGACCGCGCGGACGCCGTCGTCGTCCTGCGAGCGGCGAATGGCGTCCGCCCACTCGCCGAGCATCTGCTCGCTGAAGGCGTTCATGCGTTCCGGACGGTTCAGCGTGATCGTCGCAATGCGGTCGCTGACGTCGTACTCGATCTCGGTGTAGGTCATCTCTTCCCCTCCTTGGCCCGCGCCGAGTCTACCGTGTGCCCGCCTCGGCCGCCGCGTTCCGAACTGGCGAGGTGGCAAGATGGGGGGCGCGGCGGTACGGTTCCCCCGATGGCGAAGCAACACCGCGCATGGCTCGTGATGGTGCTGACGCTGGCGGCGATCACCGCATCCGGCTGCCAGCGCGTTGCGAAGATCATCCCGGGCAGCGGCCTCAGCAGCCGCGCCGGCGCCACCGCGACCGCCGTGACCGGCGATGCGGGGAGCGCGACCGCCATCCCGGACGCCCAGCTCGCGCAGTCCATTGTCCAGGTGCAGGCGGCGACGCCGAGGGACGGACAGCCGCAGATCACGCGCAGCGGCTCGGGTGTGATCGTGGACGCCGACCAGCGCCTGATCCTCACCTCATACGGCGTGGTGCAGCCCTACGGCGCGGACGGCACGCCCGCGTACTCCACGATCCTCATCTCCACGAACCGCAAGCTCGGCGACGCGCCCGCGCCCGAGTTCGAGGCAGAACTCGTCGCGGCGGATCCCGCGAACGGCATTGCCGTGCTCCGCGTCATGCGTGACGCGGGTTCCGCCTCGCTCTCCTCGGGGAAGGTCAACCTCCCGGCGGTGACCCTCGGCGACGCGCGCTCGGCGGCGGCGGGGCTGGCGCTGCGCGTGTTCGGCCACCCGGGGCCGGACGGCGGCGGGCGACCGCAGTCGCTGCTGATCAGCAAGGCGAGCGTCACCGGCATCCGCGGCGCGCCCGGGCTGACCAACCGCACGTGGCTGAAGACGGACATCCGCATGCCCTACGGCGCGGCCGGCGGCGGCGCGTTCAACCAGGCGGGCGCGCTCATCGGCATCCTCGCCCAGGATCGCTACCTCACGACCGGCGAGGTGGGGCAGCTCCGTCCGCTGGAACTCGCGCAGCCCGTGATCGAGCGCGCAAAGAAGGAGACGGCCCGCTACCAGGTGCCAATGCAGATGCAGGGCAACGTCCCCGGATCCACGCGCCAGCAGCCCTCGACGACGCAGCCCTCGGGCGGCCAGCCGGGGGCCAGCATGTGGATCAGCGCCCCGGTGTTCGGCGCGAATGCGATCCAGAGCGGCGGATCGCGCGACCTGTTCGACTACGGCACGCGATTCCCCGCCGGTCGCCCCGCGCTCTACTACGAGTACGTCCTCGAGGGCGTCCCCGCGAGCACCGTGGTCGAGGAGCGCTGGTTCCTCGACGACGTCCCGCAGGACTCGCTGTCCTCGTCCTACCGCTGGGACGGCCGCGGCTTCGCGGTGCAGGGCGACCGCATCACGGCCCCCGGAGCCTCCGGCATCCCGCGCGGCCGCTGGCGGATCGAGGTGTGGGCGGCGGGTGCGCTGCGCGCACAGTCGACGGCGCTCGTCGGCGTCGATCCGCGCGAAGGCAAGGTGACGGCCGCGGGCGCGGGATCCTCGACCACGCCGGATGGCCGACCGCAGGCCGGGCTATCGGCAAACTCCACGCAGGCGCTCGCGTTCTTCGACTTCACGGGCATGGAGGGCGCGCAGACGCTCGACTGGATCGTCTTCCAGAACAACCAGCGCGTGTACGTCTCGCCTCAGTTGCGCTGGGACTACGGCGACAGCGGGCGCGCGTGGGTGGGCTTCGCTCCGGGCCGCGCGCTGGGCTCCGGCAAGTGGGAGTTCGAGCTCCACATCGACGGCAAGGGCGTCGCCGTTCTCCCCGCCGTCGTCCCCTAGCGCGCCCTCGAGGTTCCGCGCTACTTGATCTGCCCCGACTGGTACAGGCGATCGACGATGCTGAAGTCGTAGGCCTGCTTCGCGTCCATCTGCTTCGGCAGCACCTTGTACCCCGTCAGCAGATCCGCGAGGCCCTGCCAGTCCTTCGCGTCCCCTCGGCCGATGCCGTCCGCGCGCTTCGCATTGTCGAGGTCCACACCCAGCAGGAAGCGCTGGTGCGTGGGCTCCGCGCCCTTTGCGTACTTCAACGTGATCTCGATCGCGGCGTCCGGGTTCGCCTCGATCCACTTCGTCGCGCGCAGGGTGGCGCGCAGGAATCGCTCCGTGACGTCCGACCGCTGCTTCACGGTGTCCGTGTGCGCGAGGTACGTCAGACCCAGCGTCGCGACGTTGTAGTCGTGCGGGTCGAAGACCGTGATCGGCACGCCCGCCTTGCGGATCGTGTCGGGCTCGTTGCTCAGGAAGACCGGGTAGACGTCCACCTTCTTCTCGATGAACTCGCGCGGGTCGAAGCCGACGCTGACGAGCTTCACGTCGTTCCTCGTCAGGCCCACGCTCTTCAGCATCCCTTCGAGCTCGGCGGGAACGATGCCCGCCTTGAAGCCGACGGTGCGCCCCTTGAAATCGGCGGGCGTCTTGATGCCGGAGTCCGCGCGCACCACGAAGCCCTGGTCGCCGCGCTGCCCGAAGAGCGCGATCGCCGTCGTCGGCAGCCCTTCGATGCTTCGGCGCAGCGCCTGCGAGGCGCTCGCGGTGATGAAGTCGACGTCCTTGTTCAGCAGCAGCTTCAAGTGCTCATCCGCGCCGGAGGCGTGGCGGATGTCCACCTCGAGCCGCTCCTCCGCGAAGTAGCCCTTCTCCTGCGCGACGTACACCGCGACGAACGGCAGGTTCGCCTGCGGGGCGAAGCCCGCCATGAAGCGCACCTTCTCGATCGGCTTCGGCGTCGCGGTGGGCGTCGCACTCGCAGTCGACGTCGGTGCCCCCGGCGTTACGGCAGCCTTCGTGCCGTTCGAGGAGCACGCGGACACGATCGTCACCAGCGCGAACGCGCACGCGACGAGAGACAGGCGGGAGGCCCGCCGAGAAATCACACGCAGAGACATGGAACGCACCCCGGTCAGTTCCGGTGCGTGCATCCGCACATGGCTGTACGGGCGCTACACGCGTTTGTGCTGACGAGGTCTGCATCCGCGCGGTGCGCGCGGGCACTACACACCTCGGTACGAATCGTGCCAGTCGAGCACGCGGCGCTCAAGGTACGAGATTCCCACGGTGAGCGAAACCCCCATCGTCGCGAGGACGATCACGGCTCCGAACAACGCCGGCGTGTCGAAGTCGCCGTTCGCCACGAGGATCAACTGGCCCATGCCGGATGCCCCGGACAGGAACTCCGCGACCACCGCACCAATGAGCGACAGCGGCACGCTGATGCGCAGCGCCGCAAACAGGTACGGCAACGATGAGGGCAGCCGCAGCCGCCAGAAGATCTGCGACCTCGACGCGTGCAGCGCGCGCAGGAAGTCGTGCGCCTGCGGATCGATGCTGCGCAGGCCGATGACGGTGTTCACCAGCACTGGGAAGAACGTGATCAGCGCAGCAATCAGCACGCGCGGCCAGATCCCGAACCCAAACCAGATCAGGAACAGCGGGTACACGGCGACGATCGGCATGACCTTCAGCAGCAGCGCAGGCGGATACAGCGCACGCTCGAGGGCACGCGAGTGCGCCATGACCACGCCGAGCGCGAACGCCCCGAGCGTCGCGATGAGCAATCCGCCCAGCGCGGCGCCTAGCGACGTGGCTGCGGCATCGAGGTAGCGCAGCGGCTCCGCGGCAAGCGCGCGGGCGACCTCGCTGGGCGCGGGGAGCAGATAGCGCTTCACCTGCGCGATGCGCACCCATGCCTCCCAGCCGCCGATGATCGCGACGACGACAATCGCGGGCAGCAACGTGAGCAGCAGCGGATCGCGCGAACCAGATGCGCGTCGGACGTCGAGGTTCGGCAGATCGCTCACGTCGGCGCGCGAGGCGGGCCGATCCGTGGTCGCGCGGGCCACTAGCGGGCGCCTCGGGTGGCAGGCGCACTGCCGCGCAGCGCCGCGCGTACCTCGGCGTCCAGCGCGACGAAGCGCGGCGTCGAGATCAGGTCGTCGGTGCGGGGGCGCGGCAGGTCGATCGCGATGTCCGCGGCAACGCGGCCCGGCGATCCGCTCATCACGACCACGCGGTCGGAGAGCAGCACGGCCTCGTGGATCGCGTGCGTCACAAAGAGCACCGCGATGCGCTCGCGCTCCCACAGCGCGAGGAGTTCGAGGCGCAGATCCTCGCGCGAGAGCTCGTCCAGCGCGCCGAACGGCTCGTCCATCAGCAGCAGCCGCGGCCCGTGCGCCAGCGCCCGCGCGAGGGCGACGCGCTGCCGCATGCCGCCCGACAGCTGGCCGGGGCGGTACCGCGCGAACCGCGCAATGCCCACGCGCTCCAGCAGCGCGGACACGTCAGCCGTGGCGCCGGTGATCTCGAGCGGCAGCCGCACGTTCGCCTCGACGCTGCGCCACGGGAGCAGCCCCGGGTCCTGCGTCACGAGGCCGAGCGCGTGTGCGCGCTGCGCGTCCCGTGGCGCGCCGCCGAGGACGCGCACTTCGCCGCCGCTGGGCGCCAGAAGCCCGGCGACCGCACGCAGCAGCGTGGTCTTGCCGCAGCCCGATGGCCCGACAATCGACACGAACTCCCCGGCCGCGACGCGCAGGCTGGCGTGCTCCAAGGCCACCACCTCGCCCGCCGCGGAGGCGTAGCGATGCGAGAGGTCGAGGACCTCGACAGCGGGCGTGCCGACAGCGGCCGGCGGGAGTGGGAGCGTGGCGACCAAGAGTGGGGCTTTCCAGTGGCTAGCGCGGGCTGCGACCATAGCGGCCCCCGGCGCGACCAGCGCGACGGGAGACACGACGAGTTCGAGTCCTCGCTCCCTGGATTACCGGGGGCGCGCGAGTACGCCAATGGAGGATACATGCCCGACACCGCAAGTTCCCACGTGATCGCGCTGATCGGCGGGACGGGCCCGGAGGGACGTGGACTCGCCACTCGCTTCGCGCTCGCGGGGCACCGCGTGATCATCGGCAGCCGTGACGCCGAGCGAGGCGTGGCGGCCGGCGCGGAGCTGGCGGCGGCCCTGGGTCGCACGAACGTCGAGGGTGGCGGCAACGACGTGGCCGCCCAGCAGGCGGACATCGTGGTCGTCGTCGTGCCCTACGCGGCCCACCGCGCCACCCTCGAGGGCCTGCGCGAGCACCTCGCCGGGAAGATCGTGGTCGACGCGGTGGTGCCGATGATCTTCGACCGTGGGCCGCGCCCGGTCACGGTGGAGGCCGGATCCGCGACCGAGGAGGCGGCGGAGATCCTCAAGGACTCCGGCGCGAAGGTGGTGGGCGCGTTCCACAACCTGTCGGCGGAGGTGCTCCTTGAGCCGGAGGCGCCGGTGGACGCGGACGTGCTGGTCACGGGCGCGGACGCGGAGGCGAAGCAGACCGTGATCGCACTCGCGGGCGAGATCGCGGGCGTGCGCGGCGTGGACGCCGGGCCGCTGCGCTTCTCGCACTTCGTAGAGAGCATTACCATCCTGCTCGTCGGCATCAACGGTCGGTACAAGATCCACGGCGGCGTGCGCATCGCCGGCATGGACGCGCACTAGCCCGCAGCTCGATCGCCCGCGCGCCCAGCACCTGACTGCTCTGCGAGGAGTCCCCATGCCCCAGTCCGGGCCCCCGGAGTTCCGCGTCATCGGCGTCACCAACATGCCGATGGTGCAGCGTGGCGATGACCTCGCTCAGCAGATCGTGGACGCCGCGACGGCGCAGGGGACGCCGCTGCAGGACGGCGACATTGTCGCGGTGACGCAGCGCGTGGTCTCGAAGGCCGAGGGGCGCGTGTACCCGCTGGACGATTTCACGCCCAGCCCCTTCGCGCTGCAGTTCGCCGAGCGCACCGAGAAGGATCCGCGCGTCGTCGAGGCCGTGCTGCGCGAGTCGAAGCGGATCATCCGGCAGGCCGGAGCGGTGCTGATCACGGAGACGCACCACGGCTTCAAGATGGCAAACGCCGGCGTGGACGCCTCCAACGTCGGCGGCATGGATCTCGTCTGCCTGCTCCCCGTCGACCCGGATGCCTCGTGCCGTGGGCTGCGCGATGACATCCAGCGCATCGCGGGCGTGGACGTCGCGATCGTCATGACGGACACGTTCGGACGGCCGTGGCGCCTCGGTCAGACGAACATCGCGATCGGCGTCGCGGGCATGCGACCGATGCGCGACTACATCGGCCAGCCGGATCTCGACGGCCACATCCTGCGCGTCACCCTGATCTGCGTGGCGGACGAGGTGGCCGGCGCCGCCGAGATGGTGATGGGCAAGCTGGACGCCATCCCCGTCGCAATCCTCCGTGGCTACGACTACGACCGTGGCGAGGGCTACGCCACCGAGATCGTGCGCGAGATGCCGCTCGATCTGTTCCCGTAGCCCCGACGCACTTCGCGCACCTCAACGCCGCAATCCATCGCACACCTGCCCGTAACCCGCGCGGGCTAGGCTCGTCGGCATGTCCACCAAGGATGACCTGACGGCGATCAATCCCGGCGTGCAGCGCACGCTGCGCATCCTGCCGTGGTGGTGGGTGCTGCGCTGGGTTTGGCTCGGCGAGGGCATCTGGGTGCTCTACCTCACCGACGACCGCGGGCTCACGCTCGGCCAGGTCTTCCTGTTTCAGGCGGTCTACAGCGGCTTCATGGTGATCAGCGAGGTGCCGACCGGCATGTTCGCGGACCACTTCGGACGCCGCGTCACGATGATCGCGGGGAGCGCGATCGGCGTCCTCGCGTTCTTCGCATTCGGCCTCGCGCCCGGGATCCTGGTGCTGCTCGTGTCGTACGCGATGTTCGCGATCAGCGACGCGCTCTTCTCCGGCGCGGACAGCGCGATGCTCTTCGACTCGCTGAAGGCGGCGAGACGCGACGGGGAGTTCACGCGCTGGCACGGACGCCTGAACGCCGCGACGGCGGGCGCGATCGGCCTGTTCACGCTGGCGGGATCGTTGATGACGCGCTGGGTGCCCCTCGCGTGGCCCATGGTGCTCAGCGGCATCCTCACCCTGCCGAGCATCGTGCTCGCGTGGCGCATGCACGAGCCGCCCCGCGAGGGCGCACGCGTCCCGTTCCTGGAGACCGGGCGGGCCTCGGTGGTGCTGGTCGCTCGGACGCCGGCGCTGTGGTCCGCCACGCTGCTGATGGCGGTCACCACGATCGCGATCATGACCATGGCGCAGGTGATGCAGCCGATCGTCGTCGGCTACGGGATGCCGGTGTGGGCGGTCGGCGTGTTCGTTGCCGTGCAGATGATCGTCTCTGCGGCCGGGTCGTGGGCCGCCGACCTCGTCGGCCGTGTCGTGCCACTGCGGCACCTCCTGTGGATCGCGCCCGCCGGGAGCACCGCGTCGCTGCTGGCCGGGGCGACCGAGGTGGTCTGGCTGTTCCCGCTGTTCATCCTGCCGGGGATCGGCTGGAACGTCCTGTGGCCGCACTTCGCGGAATTCGTCTCCCGGCGCGCCCCGGACCAGCAGCGTGCGACCGTCATCTCGATCACGAACATGGCGGCGAGCGCCGCCGTCGTCGTCATCTCGCCCGCCACCGGCCTCGCGATCGACCGCCTCGGCCTCGTGCCGGCCCTCGGCGCAACGGTGGGGGCACTCCTGCTGGTGACGGCGGCGGCCTACGGCGCCTGGTGGCGAGCCGGGGACCACGAGCCCGCCCCACACCTCGCCTCGCACGTCCCGTAGCGACGCGGGCGGCAGCGCCTCGACGCCCCTCGCGCGCGGCACGTACGATGAGCCACGCGAGGCGGGACATGAACGACGAACGCGCGCCGCATGGCGAGGCCGAGGACGACGACGAGCCCGAGGAATGGGAGCCGCCGGAGCACGTCCGGCGCCTGGACCCCGACCGCTCCGTCACCACGACCGCCCTGCTGAAGGACGCGCTCGTCGACGACGATGACCCGCGTTTCCCGCGATGGCTCCCCCTCCCCGGGATCGCCCTCGCGATCGGCTGGGCCGCCTTCGTGGCGGCCACCGCCGGGGCCGACTTCGTCCAGACGCTGCTGTGGCCGGGCGCGGGCATCTTCGCGCTGACCACGCTGGCGACCTGGCTGGGCTGGCAACTCGAACTCGAATAGCGTCCGGCGCACCTCGCAACGCGCGAGGCCACGCGACCGGCCCGGGGAACGCTCGTGCTGCACGTCATCTTCGGCGACGACGAGTTTCGTGCCTCGGAAGCGCTGCGCGCGCTGAAGGCGGCGATCGACACGGACGGGTCGCTCGCCACGAACACCAGCGTGCTCGCGGCGCGCGGTCTCACCCCGCAGACGCTGATCCAGAACGCCGCCGCGATCCCGTTCCTGTCCCCGTCCCGCCTCGTCGTCGTGGAGGGACTGCTGACCGCGCTGGGCAGCCGTCGAGGCGTCGTGGAGGCGTGGCAGCAGGTGGTCGACTTCGTGCCGCTCATGCCCGACTCCAACCACGTCGTCTTCCTAGAGCCGCCGAAGAAGCGCGACGACCGCGGGCGCGGCGTGGGCAGCTCTCCTCTGCTCGCCGCGCTGCGCGGCTTCCCGAACGTCACCGTGACCGAGCTCAACGAGCTGAAGACGTGGGCGCGCGGGGGGCCGAGCGAGGTGGCACGCTGGCTGCAGGACCGCGCCGTGCAGCGCGGCGTCTCGATCGAGCCGCGCGCGATCGACGCGTTGTGCGATCTCGCGGGTGCCAACCTCCGCGCACTCGCGAGCGAACTCGACAAGCTCGCGATGTACGCGCAGGGCCGCGCGATCAGCGCGGACGACGTCCGCCTCCTCACCCCGCAGGCGCGCGAGGAGCGCATGTTCGACCTCGTGGACGCGGTGGTGGAGGGGCGCTCCGCCGACGCGCTGCGCCTGCTGCGTCGCATGCGCGAGGACGGCTCCGAGACCGCGCTGCACCTGCTGTCGATGATCTCTCGGCAGCTGCGGATGATGGTGCGCGCGTCCGAGCTGATCGAGGCGCACGCCTCGCCTGACGCGATCTCCTCGGCGACCGGTGCGCGCGGCTACCCCCTGGAGAAGCTCACGCGCCAATCCCGCGCCGCCGGACGCGTGGCGTCCGAGGCCTCCCTGCGCGCCGCCGAAGAGAGTGACTTCTCGGTGAAGACCGGCCGCCTCAACGACGACCTCGCCGTCGAATTGCTCGTCGTGCGCCTCGCCAACCTCGCGCCGCGCGGAGCCCGCGCCCGCCGCTAGGTCCAAGACGACAGCGCGCGCGTCCGGTCCGACGGATCACCCATCCGAGACGACCGCGCTAGGTCAGCTGCGAGCGATCCACGGTCATCGGGTTGTAGCAGGCGGCGAGGTGCCCGGGGACGCCCGTGTCGGCCTCGGTGAGTGGTGGCGCGGCCTCGACGCGGCAGCGCGACACGGCCTTCGAGCAGCGCGGGAGGAACGGGCACTCCGCCCCGAGCGTGGCGAGGTCGGGCGGCTGCCCGCGCATCGGCACCAGCTGTCCACGTCGCGCGATCGATGGCAGGCTCTGGAGCAGGCCGAACGTGTAGGGGTGCCGCGGCTGACGGAAGATCGTGCGCACGTCGCCTGTCTCCACCACCGCCCCCGCGTACAGCACCGCCACCCGATCCGCGAGGCGCGCCACCACGCCGAAGTCGTGCGTGATCAGCAGCACGCCCGCACCTTCGTTGCGAAGCACCTCGAGGCGATCGAGCGTCTCCACGCGCACCGCGGGGTCGAGCGAGGACGTCGGCTCGTCCGCGATGATCACGGAAGGCTTCAGCGCCGTCGCCATGGCGATCATCACGCGCTGCGCCATGCCGCCGGAGAGCTGGAACGGGAACGCATCGGCGATGCGTTCGGGGTCGGGCAACACCGTCCGCAGCACCCCAAGCGCGGCGCTGCGCGCGGTCGCCTCGTCCATGTCGCGGTGCGCGCGATAGACCTCGGCCAGCTGCTCGCCGATCGATAGTGTCGGCGTGAGCGAGGCGAGCGCGTTCTGGAAGATGATCGCGATCTCTTCGCCGCGCACGCGCCGAAGATCCTCGGGGCTCATCGACTGCAACGAAGTGCCGCGGTAGCGCACGTCTCCCGTGATCGTCGCCTGCTGCGGGAGCAGGCCGAGGATCGCCTGCGCGACGGTGGTCTTGCCGGCTGCGGACTCCCCCACGAGCGCGAGCACTTCGCCGGCGTGGAGGTCGAACGTGACGTCGCGAACCGCCGGGAGCACGCCGTCGCCCGTGCGGTAGGACGCGGTGAGGTGCTCGACGGAGAGCAGAGGGGCCGAGTCTGGGGTGGGCTGGGCTGTCACGGGTTCCAGCCTACACCCCGGTGATCCCGCGTCCGAGGGCGCCACGCACGCGACCGGGCGCGCACCACGGGACGCCTCGCACGCCGCTAGAAGGCGCGGATGGTGGCCACGACGCGTCCCTGGACGTGGACGTTGTCCGCGTCCTCGTAGATTGGCGCCATCGTGGAGTTCATCGGCTGCAGGCGCACCTTCGCGCCCTCCGGGTAGTAGCGCTTGAGCGTCGTCTCACCGCGGTCTTCGATCCACGCGGCGACCATCTCGCCCGGGTCGGCGACCTCGCGCGGTTCGAGGATCACGATGTCCCCGTCATTGATCAGCGCGTCGATCATGGACGTCCCCTGCACGCGCAGGGCGAACAGGTTCGACCGCCCGCCCGCCTGCTCCTCGGTCAGCTCAACGAGCTCCTCCGGGGCGGCCTGGTCGGGGTGCGTGGGGATCGGGATGCCGGCAGCAATGCGACCGAGCAGCGGCACGGCGACCGTGCGGCGCCGGCGCTCCCCCTGCCCGTTGAGCAGCTCGATCGCGCGCGAGACCTCGCGGTCGCGGCGGATCAGGCCCTTCTCCTCGAGGCGCTTGAGGTTGTAGTCCACCACCGAGGTGGACGAGATGTTGCAGCCGTTCTGGATGTCGCGGATCGAGGGCGGGTAGTCGTGATCCCCGATGAAGCTCTCCAGGAACTCCAGGATCAGTTGCTGCTTGTCCGACAGTCCCTCGGGCATTCGCGCTCCCCTTCGGCGCCGGGCCCTGTGCGGGAGCGGCGTCTCGGCACGCGGGTGGCGAGACGGGTGGCCTCACACACTCCGGGTACATATGTTCTGTTCGGAACAGTACGAGGTTATCCACACCCCGTCAAGCGCCCTGCCATCGGCCCGCAGCACGTCGCCTCCGAGTCCCACCAGTCGTCCCCCGCTACGATGGGTGCCCCCGTCGAGCACGAGATGGCGACGGCTGACCGGCACGCGCGAGGAGGCAGGATGGGCGCAGGACTCGAGGATCTGTTCGGCCAGGAGCACCCCGGCGAGCCGGACGAGTCGGCGGGCGAGTTCCGCCGTGCGCTCGTCGTCGCCGCGCACCCGGACGACGCTGACTTTGGCGCGGCCGGCGTCTCTGCACTGCTCGCGCGCGCGGGCTGGCACGTCCGGTACCTCGTGGTCACCGACGGGTCGAAGGGCTCGGAGGATCCCGCGTTCACGCCGGAGCGTCTGATCGCCACGCGCGAGCAGGAGCAGCGCGACGCCGCGAAGCTCCTCGGCGTGGCGGACGTGCGCTACCTGCACTTCACGGACGGCGAGCTGCTCCCGGGGCGCGAACTGCTGGGCGCACTGGTGCGCGAGATCCGCGAGTTCCGTCCGTACGCCGTGTACACGCACGACCCCGAGCCGGTGATCATCAACAACTCGTTCGTGAACCACAGCGACCACCGCGCGACCGGCCTCGCGACCGTCGACGCGGTGTACCCCGCCGCGCGCGACCGCCTCAATTTCCCCGAGCACATCGAGGCGGGCCTGCAGCCGCACAAGGTGCGCGAGCTGTACCTCTGGGGCGCGAACGTCCCCAACTTCGACGTAGACATCACCGACCTGCTGGAGCTGAAGATCCAGGCGCTGCTTGCGCACCCCAGCCAGTTCCCCACGGACGACGCCTTCATCCAACGCATGCGCACCTTCTGGCGCGACCCGGACGGCCGCTCGCTGGAGCGCTTCCGGCGCGTGGTGATGTTCATCTAGCGACCGAGGAACCCGCGATGGCGCTCCAGCCCCCGCCCCGCTTCTGCCCTCGCTGCGGCCACGCGATGCCCGCGCTCGTCCCCGGTGAGGTGCTGCGCTGCGCGGAGCGCGCGTGCGGCTACGCGTGGTACCGCGACCCGAAGGTCGCCGTGGGCGTCGTGGTCGAGGATGCGGACGGGCGCGTACTGCTCGTGCGCCGCAACCACGAGCCGCGCATGGGCCAGTGGGCGTTCCCTTCCGGCTTCGTGGACGCCGGCGAACTCCTCGAGGCCGCCGCGGCACGCGAGGTGCGCGAGGAGGCCGGCGTGGCGGTGCGCATCGACGCGCTCCTCGGCGCGTACAGCGAGGCCGACGAGCCGGTGATCTTCATCGCGTACGCTGGATCCATCACCGGCGGCACCCCGGCCCCCGGCGACGAGGCGATCGAGGTCGGCGTATTCGCCCCCGACGCGCTCCCGCCGCTCGCCTTCGTGCATGACGACCGGGTGATGGCGGCGTGGCGCGCGCATCGAGCGGGACGTGACGCCTCAGCGAACGGGACGAAAGAGCAGCAACCGTGACGCAGCACACTCACCCTCCGGCACCCGATGACGAGCGCCCCGAGGGCCACCAGCCCGAGGCCGTGCGCGCCACGATCACGCTGCTCCAACGCCGCGGCATCGAGGCCGAGGTACTGATCCCGCTCATCCGCAACATGGAGCAGGAGATCGGCAGCGAGGCCGCGCACCGCATCGCACGCAGCACGATCGAGACGATCGCGCGCGAGCAGGGGCACGCGGTCGCGGAGGCGCTGCAGCGTCGCGACCTCGAGGGCTTCCACCACGTGAAGGACACATGGAGCGGCGCCGGCGGCGACCTGCAGGTGACCACGCTGCGCGAGGACGGTGAGGCGCTCGACTTCAACGTGACCGGCTGCCGCTTCGCGGAGATGTACCGCCGCATGGGCGCCGAGGACCTGGGCTTCATCCTCTCGTGCAGCCGCGACTTCGCGCTGTCCGAGGGCTACTCCGACGGCCTGCACCTCGAACGCACGCAGACGATCATGCAGGGCGCGCCCTACTGCGACTTCCGCTACCGCCTCGCCTCGCCTCGCGCCGCCGAGGAGGCCGCGCCCGGCGAATCAGCTCTCGACACCACGAGCAACACCGCACCAGAGGCGGAGACGACGGCGGTGGCCGTCAGCCCCGAGCCGGAAGCGCCCGCGCCTCCCACTGACGCCGAGCGCCTCGAGGAGCAGGCCGCGCGCGTCGGCGGATTCCTGGGGCGCATGGCGAAGAGCATCGCCGCGCGCGCGAAGCCCGAGGTCGAACTGCGCGCTCGACAGGCCCGTGCCGCTGCGGAGGCGGCGCGACCGCACGTGGAGCGCGCCGCGCAGAACGCGAAGGAGTACGTGCAGGCGCACGACGAGGAGATCCGCCAGGCCGCGGAGACCGGCGCGCGCTTCGCCGCCAACCGCGTCATCCCGCCGACGATCCGCCCGCTCGTGGACGCCGCCGAGCAGGAACTGCGCCGCGGCGCCGCACCCCCGGACGACGCATCCGAGGACGCCGCGCCGCCCGAGGCGAAACAGCCCCCGAAGGCGTAGCGCTGGGTCAGTTCGCCCGTCAGCGCGCACACCCGACGAGGTAGCGCGGGGTTCCCACCTTGCATGCGGCGATGCTGCACGAGACGCGATGCGCCCAGAGCCATCGTTCGCAGTGAGAGCGCCAAAGCGCAGGCGGGGGCGCGTTACAGCGTCTGGGGCGTCGGGCAGGCGAAGGGTGCGGTGGGGAGGCGCGTCACGATCGCCTCGCTCGCCGCGAGCAGATCCTCAGTGGTCAGCGTGGACTGCAGCCACTCGAAGAGCTCACGCTCCTCCCAGCGGATGTGCGCGCCGAGGAGCGCCCCGAAGCGCGTGAGCGATGTGCGCTTGTCTGTGCTGCCGCTGCCGTTGCGCACGGACGTCATCGCCTCGTCCAGCTCGCGATGCTCACGCTGGAGCCGCCCTGCAAGCGCGAGGCCCTCGTCGCCGTGCGCCGCGATGCGAGAGAGCAGCGCGTCGTTTTCGGCCTCGATGTGCGGCTGCAACCCCGCGGTCCAGAAGCGCACGGCATCCGCCTGCAACGAGGCCGCAGCCGCCTCGTCGGCCGTCGGCAGCTCGCGCTGGATGCGCAGTGCCAGCACCAGCGAGTGGTGGTGATCGCGGGACAGGCGGATGAGGCGGTCGTCGCGGGACATGTGGCCAGTATAGGGAGCGGCACCGGGAGCGCTTCGCGTCGCTGTCACCGTGACGGCGACGACGTACGCGGCGCTACTCCGCGCGGAGCCGCAGTCCGAGGACCTCGCCCAGCTCGATGAGCGTCGCGACGCCGGTGTCACCGGCGAGCGTGCCCGCCTCGATGTCGCGCGCGATCGACAACAGCACGTCGATCGCCTTCGGCGTGTCGAGGTCGTCGTCCATCGCGTCCTGGAACTCCACCCGGCGCGGCTGCACGCGCAGCGCATCCGGCGGACCACCGACGTTGCGCGCAGCACGCTCCAGCAGTCGTGCGGATTCCTCGGCGCGGTTCAGCGCATCCTCGTCGAAGTCGCGGTCGTCGCGGTAACGCGTCTGCATCATCAGCAGGCGGATGCCGTTGCCGGTGTGCCCGCGCGCGATGAGGTCACTGACCTTCACCAGGTTGCCAAGGGACTTGGACATCTTCTCGCCCGCGAGGCCGACGGTGCCGTTGTGCATCCACACGTTCACGTAGGGCGCTTCGCCCGTCGCGGCCTCGGACTGCACGATCTCGGAGTCGTGGTGCGGGTAGCGCAGGTCCTTGCCGCCGCCGTGGATGTCGAGCCGCGCACCAAGCGCCTTCTGCGCCATCGCGGAGCATTCGATGTGCCAGCCCGGGCGCCCCATGCCCCACGGCGAGGCGAAGGTCGCGCCCTCGTCGGTACACGGCTGCCACACGAGGAAGTCCAGCGGGTGTCGCTTCAGCTCGGCAGGCTCCGCCGGCATGGAGTCGCTCTTGAACGTCAGCAGCTCTTCCAGCGACATGCCGGCCAGCGCGCCGAACTTCGGCGCGGTCGTCACGTCGAAGAAGACGTAGCCGTCCACCTCGTACGCGTGTCCGTCGGCGATCAGGCGCTCCACCATGGCGACGATCTCGGGGATCGTCTCGGAGACGCGCGGGTAGGCGTCCGGGCGCTGCACATTGAGCGCGTCCATCTCGTGGAGGTAAATGGCGTGGTTGCGATCCGTCAGCTCGGCGATGCTGATGCCCAGCTCGCGCGACTTCCGCACCATGTCGTCGTCGATGTCCGTGATGTTCTGGATGTGCCGGACGTCGTACGCGTTGAACTCCAGCCATCGGCGCAGCGTGTCGAAGGCCACCGCGACGAGCGCGTGGCCCATGTGTCCCACGTCGTACGGCGTGATGCCGCAGACGTACATGGACACCTGCCGATCGTTGATCGGCTCGAACGGCTCCACGCGCCGCGTGAGGCTGTTGTACAGGTGCAGGTCATCGTGGCGGTGTGGCTGCAGCAGCGGATGGCTCCGGTCGTTCCGGTCGCGGGGTCGAGGTTCCACCGGCGCGATGCGTGGCGGGATGCGCCACGGGCCTGCATCGGCCGCCCGCGGAGCCGCGTCATGGTACCACCGCCCTCCGCACCGGCGAGAGGGAGAAGGCCAGTGACGGGACACACGGCGAACGGAGCGCGGCCGTGCCCGAAACGCAGCACGCCCCCGGGTTTCCCCGGGGGCGTGCTGTGTGTCCTGGCGGGCCGGACTAGGCCTTCTTCGCGGCTCGCTTCGCAGCGGGCTTCGCAGCCGTGCGCTTCGCAGCGGGCTTCGCGGCGACACGCTTGGCAGCGGGCTTCTTCGCGGCCGGCTTCGCAGCGGTGCGCTTGGCAGCGGGCTTGGCCGCGGCCTTCGTCGCCACTCGCTTCGCAGCGGGCTTCTTCGCCGCGACCTTCTTGGCCACGACCTTCTTCGCCGCGACCTTCTTCGCCGCGACCTTCTTCGCCGCGGGCTTCGCGGCTACGCGCTTCGCAGCGGGCTTCGCCGCAGCACGCTTCGCAGCGGGCTTCGCCGCAGCACGCTTCGCAGCGGGCTTCGCAGCGACCTTCTTGGCCACGACCTTCTTCGCCGCGGGCTTCGCGGCAGCACGCTTCGCAGCGGGCTTGGCAGCAGGCTTCGCAGCGACGCGCTTCGCAGCGGGCTTCGCGGCGGGCTTAGCAGCAGCGCGCTTCGCAGCGGGCTTAGCAGCAGGCTTCTTTGCAGCGACCATGTGTTTGCACCTCACAGAACAATGGCCCCGGTTTCGCAAAATGCTAACACGGATGCACTTACCAACAAGCGCAATGCGTGTTGATGAACTCATTTTTTTCCGAAGTCGCAACACCCGCGATCACGACGACACGCGCGATCAATCGCGTTGCACCGCATGCGATCGAGGTCGCGCGTGCACGTCGTGCGCTGTCGACAACCTGCGGACAGTGCGTGCACATCACCACGCGCGTACACGATCGACGCGAGGGCCACGCGCCCACGCACGCATCGATGACACCGGCTGTGCAGCGGACGCGATCCCGGAACGCCAGTGTGCGGGCGGCTTTCCGGGCTCGAATGCGGACGACAGACGCACCGGGCTGATAGCATCGGCACGGACGAGACCCTCATGCACGGCCTGACGATCGCAACAGAACGCAACCGATCGAACACGCACCTCGCGGACGATGAGGCGATCATGCGGACACCCGATGCGACCGCGTTGCAACGGCATCCGAAGGTCAACGAGATGAACGAGATGATCGACACGCGAGCAACGCGCATCGCGGAGTTGGGCACGGACGCGGTCGGCATCCTCGCCACTGCGCCGTGAGCCGCTCGAAGTAAGGACGTTCACAACCGGTGAGCAGCACTCTCACGGTCGCCCTGCTGCAGCTGCGCGCGTTCGATCTCGCGGAGCACGAACAGGCATGGACCGAACTCCTCCGGCGCATCGACGATGCCGCCGCGGAAACGCCACGACTCATTGTCGCGCCCGAAGCCGCCTATCCCGCCGGCATCCTGGGCTCGCGCGAGGCGTATGCGGCGCTGCCGCTGCGCGGTGATGCTGAGGTACTCGCGACACTCGGCGATCGCGCGCGCCGCCACGCGTGCTACATCGCGGCAGGGCTCGTGCTGCGGGACTCGTTCGGCCAGCCCCAGAACGCCGCGGTGCTCATCGCGCCGGGTGGCGCCGTCATCGCGCGCGCGACGGAGACGCACGCCGCACCGTGGTTCGCCGCGGAGTGGCCCGGTAAGCGCGCTCGTGGACGACGTGCGGATCGCGCTCTTCGCGGGCAGCGACGCCGCGGACACCTCGCGCGTTGGCGCCCTGGTCGAGGAGGGCGCGCGCGTCCTGGTCAGCACCGCCGCCGCCACAACGTGGGGGCGTGCGCTGGATCGACTGCCCGAGTCGTCAGCGCACCTGCTGCTCGCCGCGCGCGCGATGGAGAGTGGCGCGTGGGCCATCACCCCCGCGAAGGTCGGCATCGAGTCCGGAACGTGCGTCTACTCCGGGCGCGCGGGCGTGGTGTCACCAACCGGCGCGTGGATCGCACGCGCACCGAGCGACCGTCCGGGCATCGCGCTGCACGAGATCGACCTCGACCTCGCGTCCGGGCCGCCCGTCACTTCGCTGCGAGGCGCCGCGATCGCTCCGCCCGCAGATCTTCGGCACCTGGCCGCCGTTGCCGTCGCGCCGACGCCGTCTGCGGTCGATCTGATGGAGGCGCTCCGCGCGGTGGTGCGCTCATCGGCGGCGCAGGGGGTGCGGCTGCTGGTGCTGCCGGACCTCGCCGGTGCGGAGACGCGCGCGGTGACGAGCGCGGAGTCGCTACCGCTGATCGAGGCACTGTCGGGCGAGACGCAGACGATGCTCGCGGTCGCGCTCGCGGAGCGCGGCGACGGTGGCACCTACAAGACGATGTACCTGATCGATCGAGGCACCACGATCGCCTCGCACCGCCAGTCCACGCTGAGCCTTGCCGAGCGCGATGCGGGCTTCACGCCCGGCAGCACGCCGCCGCCCGTGGTCGCAACACCGCTGGGCCGCCTTGGCCTGCTCTGTGGCGTCGAGGGCCTCGTGCCGACGTTGGCGGCGGGCCTCGCGGAGCGCGGGGCGACGATCATCGCGTGGTGCGCGAGCGACCTCCGGCTGCCGATCGAGGCGCTCGCCCGCGCCCGTGCCATCGAGACCGCACGCACCGTCGTCGTCGCGGGCGTCGCGGCGCCGCTCGGCGGCGGCAGCATCATCGATGCGCGCGGAACGGTGCTGGCGACCACGGTCGAGGGCCACGCCATGGCCGCGCGGGCAGAGATCCGGGGCTAGTCCCAGATCTTGCGGCGCGCGGTGCAATGCGCGCACATGATGAGCGTGATCTTGCGCGGCGGGTCGTAGCGCTGTTCCACCACAGAGCCGGCCTTCAGGTGCGCCTCGCAGAAGCGCAGGTTGCAGCGCTGGCAGAGGTGCTGCATGCGCTCGCTGCAGGAGTCCTCGGCGCACATGGAGAAGCCGTTGGGCGCCGTGTGCAGTTCCACCCAGCGCCGGTGATCGCGCACGTCCGAGAACTTCGTCTGGCACGCCTGCTTCGCACAGACCTCGTGGTACTCGGGGCCGAGCTCGCCGTGCTTCTCGCAGAACGGCGCGCCGCAGTACACGCACTGCCCTACCGGCGTCGCGCCGCAGGCACGTCGCAGGAAGCCGCCACCGAGCGTGCAGGTGCCTTCGATCAGCACGGGCATCACCAACCGCTGTACGAGGAGAGGAGTGCCCTCATTGTCGCACATCGCCGTCCGACGGCGACTCCCGAACGGCACACGAGGGCTAGTGCGGTAGGACGAGGATCGCGCCGGCAGAGCGCCCCGCGACGAACCGCTCCACCACCCGCGAGCGATGCAGGTCCACCACGCTCACCGCCCCGCCGTACATGTCGCTGACGTATAGCCAGCGACCGTCTCCCGAGAACGCGAGCCCGTCCGGCACGCCGCCAACGGCGATGCGGCGCACCTCGCCCCGTTCGAGGACGGCGACAGTGCCATCTGCCGAGAGCGCGGCCACCAGCACGCGTCCGGCGGGATCGTACTGAAGGCGCACGGGACGTCCGCCCAGGTCGTAGCGTCCCAGCGGCGCGCCGTGCGCATCAAACAGCTGAAGTGCGCCGCCGATCGACCCGGCCGTCGCGACCACGCCGTGCTCACCGATCGCGATGCTCTCGGGGACGTGCGAGACGGGCACGATGCGCTCGCCGATGGTCAGCGTGTCGTCCGCCGCGTTCGCGATGACGAGGACACCCTCGTCGGTCGTCGCAACGATGTGCGGCATCGCGCCAGAAGCCAGCGGCGTCAGCTCCTGCCACGACCCCACAGTGAAGCGGCGGACCGTGTCCAGGCTGCGGTCGGTGACGTACAGGACACCCTCGCGCAGCGCGAGTCCGTGGGGCGTGCCACCGACCCGCAGCTCCCGCACGTCGCCCGTTGCCGGGTCGACTACGGCGAGCGCGCCGTACTGCTCCAGCGACGCCACGAGGCGTCCGTCCGGCAGCGCAACGAGTTCGTGCGGCCCGCCGGGAATCGGAATGCGGCGAGCGCTGGATGGATCGCCCGTGTCGGCGATGACAAGCGCCTGCCCTCGCAGATCCGCGATCGCCAGCGTCAGCGCGGGTGCCTCGACGATCGGGACGGGACGGGGCGCGAGGAACAGCGCCGCCAGCAGGACGACCGTGAGGAACGCGGCCACGAGCGCGGGGTCCTGCCGGAGGTTCGCGCGCGCTGCCCCGGCGACCTGCGCGGACACGTCAGCTCGCCTTCTTCTGTCCGGTCAGCAGCTCGCGAGCATCGTAGAGACGCTCGCGCGCCATGCGGATCAGGCCGGTCTGGCTCTTCGCCTCCGGCACGCGCACGGCCGTCTCCAGCCAGCGCGCAGCCTCCATCGGCTCGCCGAGGCGCAGCCAGAGGTCGCCGATGAGGTACGCGGCGCGCGCCGCGGACTCGTCGGAGATCGCGGAGTCCTTCTCGAAGGCCGTCTGGTAGCTCTGCCGAGCGGCGTCCAGGTACTTCAGTTCGGCGACGGTGTCGCCGCGCTCGCGCTCCGCCCAGGCGCGCCGATGCTGCAGCACCGCGTGGCGGCGCTCGTTGGGACGGCGCAGCCCGTAGGTGCCCGCCGTCACGGTGTCGCCGAACCCGGCATCGTCGAGTTTCACCGCGGAGTCGATTGGCGAGCCCATGGCGGTCGCGCTCACGGCGGTCGTGGCGGTGGCCAGCGAGACAGCCTCGAACGTGAAGTTCTGGATCGCCGCGCCGTTCGTCGCGGTCGCCGAGACCTTGCCCACGTCCGCCGTGACCGCGCCGACCACCGTGGAGCGCTGCCCGAACGTCGACGCGTCCTTCAGGGGCGCAGCGCTCGTGAGGAGTGAGGACATCGCGGACTTGATCGCCGTGTACGCGTCGATCTTCGTCTTGATGCCGTCCACGCGGTCCATGATCGCGTAGACGGGCCGCTTCTGCACCGCCATGAGCTGGCTGATGATCGATGCAGTGTCGATGCCCGACGCGAGGCCGCTGAAGGAGATCTTGCCCGAGCTGGAAGAACTGGAGCTAACCATGCGCCCGGGATCCTTCCCTCGCTCGTCTTAGGACGAGAGATGCACCAGCAATCCGGTCGGCAGTCCCGTTTGCTCCGCCAGGTGCCGGAGCTCGTCCGGCGTCAGCAGCGCGACCGTTTCGCCGCGTTCTCGATCCACCACGCGCACCAACGGCTGCCCGTCCGAGGCCTGCTCGAACCGCGCCGCAAGGTGTCGGCGCCCGTCCAGCGCCAGTGCCAGCTCCTCCGCGCCCGGCGATGACTGTTCATCGTCCCGCGCGTGCTGCCGGCCGTCCCCACCGCCTCGACGTCGCTGGTCGGCACTAACGGCGGGCGTGCCCGTGGCCAGTGGCGCGACGTGTTCAACCCGGAGCTCTGGCATGGCACACCGTCCCTGCCCGGATCATCGGCGCCAGCCCCCTCGCTCTGAAGGGCTCGCCGCGCGATCCGCGCCGGCGCCGCTATCCGCCCTTCAGCAGCTGCAGCACCGCCTGCGGAGCCGTGTTCGCCTGCGAGAGCACGGACACGCCGGCCTGCTGCATGATCTGCCGCGCAACGAGCTGCGAAGACACCATCGCGATGTCAGCGTCCCGGATGCGGGACTCCGACGCGCTCAGGTTCTCCACGGAGACCGCCACGCTGTTCACCGCGTGCTCCATCTGGTTCTGCGAGGCGCCCAGCTTCGCCCGGAAGGTCGAGACCTGCGCGATTGCCGTGTCCACGGAGGCCAGCAGCGTGTCCGCCTTCACGGTGGTGCTCACCGCATCGTTGTCCGTGATCAGCGTGCCGATCTTGCTCGCGTCGCCTAGCGCGGACGCGCGCATGTCCTCGAACGCCAGCGCGATGCTGTCGCCGGTGTCCGCGCCCACGCGGAACGAGGCGGTGGAGGAGGCCGACGTGTCGATGTTCGTCGTGTCGAACGCCGCCGCGATCGTCGCCGCGGTGACGTTGCCCGCGTTCGCGTCGTGCGTGAGGTCGATCGTGACGCCGAGGCGGTCGAACTGGAGCGATTGCGTCGCGTTCGCCCCCATGGCGGCCACCGTGACGGTCTGCGAGACCACGTACCCGGTGCCGTCATCGTGGGAGAGCGTGAGGTTCGCGCCGGCCGCGGCCAGCGTGTACGTGGACGAACCGAGGGCCTCGCCCACGTCGATCGTGGACACGCTCACCGTGGCGCCGTTCGCGGAAGCAGTCACGTCGTCGGCCGACGAGACACCGGCGTTCAGGCTGACAGCGAGCGATCCGTTCAGGAGCTGCTGGCCGTTGAAGCGCGTCCGGGTGCCGATGTTGTCGATCTCGGATCGCAGCGCCAGCATCTCCTCGCCAATGGCCTGCCGGTCACTGGAGGACAGGGTGGTGTTGCCCGCCTGCACGGCCAGCTCACGGACGCGCTGGAGGATCGAGTGGACCTCGTTCAGCGCGCCTTCCGTGGTCTGCAGCATCGAGATGCCGTCCTGCGCGTTGCGCTGGCCCTGCTGCATGCCTCGGATCTGTGCGCGCATCTTCTCGCTGATGGCGAGGCCGGCAGCATCGTCAGCGGCACGGTTGACCCGCTGCCCGCTGGAGAGCTG
>CANKAU010000026.1 GCA_947479915.1 Chloroflexota bacterium | reverse complement strand
CCGGTGGGGCCGGCTGGCCCGGTGGGGCCGACGGGCGCGACCGGGGCGACGGGGCCGACCGGCGCGACCGGCGCCGCGGGGGCTACTGGCGCGACGGGGCCGGCTGGCGCTCCGGGTGCACCCGGCTCCGGGGGTGGTGCCGCGTACGCGTCGTACGAGGCCTACCTCCAGACGCTGACTGGCCTTTCGTGCCAGGGCGGCTCGGCGGTGACGGTGCTGGTGCAGTCGGGTAGCGGCTCGTTCAACACATTCAGTTGGCCGCACATCGAATGTGCGCTGGCGAAGCCCATCACTCTCACTGTGGTCGGAAACGGCACCGTCGACATCGTTGAGGCTGGAGGTTTCGGGAGCACCGTCATGCACTGCACGGCCGGGGCGACCTGCACGCAGCTCCTGATGATCGGAAGCAGCGCGTTCCCGGGCTACCTGGTGAAGGCCACGCCCGGCGCCGGCTCCTCGTTCGTGAACTTCTCGATCATCGGACAGGTCACGACGACGAACCCGCTGCCGGTGACGATGCCCCCCGGTGGACTCCCGGGGCCGCTGACGGTGACGTTCGCGCCGTAGCGCTGGCGAGTTGAGGACTGACGATGCGGCCCATGACCAACTGGTCGTGGGCCGCATCGGCGTCTGCGTGGGCACTCCCGCGAAACGCGGGCGCGCGCTAGACTGAGCGCGATCGAGTGGTGTCGAGGAGGATCGAGATGAAGCGACTGTTCAGCGCGGCCGTCACTGGCGCGACCATGGCGTTGCTTCCGTTGATCGCCTTCGCCGCGGATCCCGCGCACGGTGGCGCTGCCGCTCCCGTGACCGGCGGCGGTCGAGGTGTCCCGGCCCCCGGTGACATGGGCATCACCGTCATGGTCACGCTGCTCGCGCTGACCGCGCTCTTCGTCACGCTGGCGCTCGGCTACCTGTACCGCCGCGAGCGTGGCCTCGACTGGCCGTTCCAGGCCGCCGCCGTCCCGCACGACGATCATCACGACACGCACGCGGCCCCCGCTGCCGCTGCCGCCCCGGCCGCCGCTGGTGGTGGCCACCACTAGTCGAGGTCGCTCCACGCGCGCGGCGATTCTCGTCGCCGCGATCTGCTGCTCCGCGCTCGCACTCACGGCGTGCACAGATCGCGCTCGCCCCGCACGTGTCGCTGCGCCGACGTCGATCGCCGCCGCCTCGGCACCGGGTAGTAGTCCTGCACGGGCATCGACCGTCTCGACCGCGACGCCGAGTCCGGCCCCCCTGCGGAATTACGCGCCGAGCGGGATCTACGTGATCGACGCACGCACCGGCAAGACGACGCAGTCGTTCACCGACTACCGCCCAGATGCCGAACATCCGCTGGCTCGTCCACGCGGGGAGGGCGAGGAGCTCATCCTGCCCGTGGCTCGCACGGCGCTCTGGACATTCCAGCCACCGCCCGGTCGGGGTCGGGATTCCGCAACCGGCACGCTGCGCCTGCGGCGGCTGGATGGATCGCCGATCGCCGAGTGGCATGACGCAGCCAAGGCCGACCCATCTTCGTCTGATGACGGAAAGGCGTTGCTTGTACGGTTGGAGCAAGGCTGGACCCTCGTCCGTGGTGAACGATCTGACGTGGTTCTGTCGACCGAGCAGATCGCGGTCACCGGGCTTGGCTACACCGGGGCCCGCGATCGGTGGGTCAGCCCGCAGTTATCGCCGGACGGTCGGTGGATCGCGTACCTCGAGCGCCTCGGCCCAGCGTTGGAGCACCGTCTGCGGCTGCTAGATCTGCGAACGGCGACTGACGAAGTGGTCGCACCGGTGCGGTCGTGTCAGTGCGGAGCCTCGTTTGCCCCGAACTGGACAGCCGACGGCGCGGCCTTCGTCTTCCTAGACACCCAAGACGGATCGATCACCAGTTACACGTATGCGCTCACAAACAGGCAGATCACGCGGCTACCGCGGGGGCAACGGCCACCGCTTGTGGGGCAGGTTGTGATTGGCCCCACGCTCCAGTCTCCCGACGGCACGCTGGTCGCGGACTTCGTGGATCATCGTGTTGTCGTTCGGACGGCGGCCGGAGTGGAATTGTCGAGGAGCGAGATCGAGATCAACTGGATGCACCTTGAGGGAATCGGTCCGCACTGGCAGTGGGACGCGACCGGGCGCTATCTCGTGGTGTTCTCGCTGAACATCGGGCCCGACGGCAGGCCGCGCTAGAGCTCGGAGACGGCCTGCTCCTGCTCGAGGGCGTTGAGGATCTCCGTGCGGCGCTGGGTGACGCGGGTCATCTTTGCGCGGAGCTCTTCGCGGAGCAGCGTGAGGTGTTCCACCTTGTGCTCGACGACATCGAGCTGCTTCGTGAGCGCGCCCAGGATCTGCTCGGAGCGCTGCAGGCGTTCGGGGAGCTCGCGGTCGGGACGGCGCGTGGCGCTCATCTGCTGCAGCAGGTCTTCAGCCTCGACCATGTCCTTGATCTCGGACAGGGTGAAGCCCAGCAAGTCCTGCAACTGCTTGATGTAGCCGATGCGCGTGACGTCGTTCTCGGAGTAGAGGCGGAAGCCGCCGTCCATGCGCTCGGGCGGACGGAGGAGACCTTTCTCCTCGTAGAAGCGCAGGGTGCGCTGGGTCACGCCAGTGCGATCGGCGACCTCGCCGATCTGGAATCGGGCGGTCGCGGCCTCTGCGTCGGCGTTGGCGTTCATCGCGCGCATCCTATGGACGCCGGTCTAGCGGCGTCAACCAACATTGTCGTCCACGTGAAGGTTCTATGGGGCAAAACCCCGGCGGGAGCCGGGATTTAACGTCGGCGACTGCGGCTACAGGTCCTCGTCGTCGTCATCGTCGTGGTCGTGCGAGACACGCGGCGCGCCGAGCGCCGGGGTGACGCGATCGTCGCGACGCTTCGAGGCGGGCACGGCCTCGGCGGCCTGCACGGCGGCACGGAGCTCGGCGGCGGTGCCGGAGACGAGGACGGCGGGGGCGCCGGCGTCACGCCACGCGGTCAGCGTGTCGGTGTCGGGGACGGCGTTCGCGGCGACCAGCAGGTGCGCGCCCGTCAGGCCCGCGACGCGGCGCAGGGCGATCTGGTCGCGGACGGTGGTCGCGCCCACCTCGCCCATGACGACGACGGCGTCGAGGTCGATCGCGGCGACGGAGCGGAGGCGTTCGGTCTCCTGGTCGGGGCCGAGCAGCAGGATGCGGCCGATGTCGGTCGGGGTCAGCGCGCTGGCCTGCGCGCGACCATCGTCGAAGAGGAAGAAGTCGGCACCGGCCTTCTGCGCGGCGGTGACCTCGGCGCCGGTGGCGTCCTCCAGCCAGACGCCCGCGAGGGTGTGGTTGGCGAGGGTGAGGCCTTCGAGGGCGCTGGCGGAGCCGCGCAGGATCACGGCGTCTACGCCGGCCTCGGCGGCGGCTGCGGCGGCGGCTGCATCCTCGACCTCGGCGACGACGAGCATGTGGCGGGACTTGGCGCTGCTGATGAGCGCGCCGAATCCGAACCCTGCGGGAGCACGCCCCAGGTCGCGGATGCGATTACGGAACTTGCTCATGCGGGGTGCCCTTCGCGCGGCCCATCCCCCGTCGGGAGATCAACGGGCCGGATTGGATCGAGTGGAGGGACGGAGTACTGGAGCCGCCGGTGGGACTTGAACCCACGACCTGCTGTTTACGAAACAGCTGCTCTGCCACTGAGCTACAGCGGCGGATCCGTTCGATCAGTATAGGGAGTGGAAGGGCGCTGACTCAAACGTGGGCGCGAGATAGTGCCGTGAGCCTCGTGCGGTCGAGGCGGAGCGTGGGTCTCGCGAGAGGTGTCGAGGTGCGTGCGGGGGGGCGTCCCTATGCCCCCGCGGCGTCGGACGATGCAGCAGCTTCGACGTCCGCGGTGCCAAGAGCGCTAACCGCGGATCAGCTTGAGCAGGGTGCGCGCGAGGATCGCGGTGGCCGCACTGGCGAAGGTGATTGCCGCGATGCGGATGCTCGTCTGATCCTCGATGGGGAGAATGCGGACGCCGTTCGGGGCGACTTCGATGACGGCGATCGCGCGGGTGCGCGCGCCACCACCGCCGCCTCCGCCGGAACCGCCCGGCGCCGTCTCGTTTCCCTGCGAGCCACCCCACCCCGCGCCGAAGCCGTAGGCGATGTCGGCGACGGGGATGACGGTGCGGTCACCGGAGGTCACCGGGGTGCCGAAGCACGCCGCGGCGTTGGCGCGATCGGGGATGCGCATGACCTGTGCGAGGGTGTCTTCGTGGTCCACGATGCTCTCCCTGCTGATCCGTCGCTACCCGTCGCGCGAACCTCGGATGCGTCCGGCGATCGCCAGCGTGACCGCCGAGGCGACGACGAGGGCGCCGAGGCGCCGTGCAAGCTGCGCCCACGGGTCGGTGGTGCTGATGGGCAGATCGTACCGCTCACCGGCGGCGTTCACCTCGATCGCAACGGGGCGGGTGCGGCCGAGGCCGATGGCGAGATGCCATTGCCGCCCTCGCCAGCGATTTCCGGTGGTGAGGCGCGCGATCCGGCGCTCGACGCGCGCGTGCAGCTCGCGGCCGTGGTGCGTGCCGAGCGCGATGCGATCGACCTCGGTCGTCACGAGCCCGCCGAGGCCGCGCGGGGCGGGTGGTTCGGACGGGGTGTCGTGCGACGTGTCCATGCGTGGGCTAGAGGTCGCGCTCGCGGAACACCCAGAACGACGTCGCGATCGCGGCGGCGGTCAGGGACGAGAAGACAAGGAACACGCGCACCAGATCCCAGACGGGTGTGTTGCCTCGGAACGTTTCAGGTAAGCCGTAGACGACCGCCGTCGTGCTCATCCACGTCAGGCCGAGGAACTGCAGCACGAAGCCCGAGAGCACCATCACCAGCAGCAGGCCGAGGACGGCGAGCAGCACGTTGGAGAAGAGCGTGGAGAACGTGATGCCCAGCGCGCCGAGGAACGTGAGCAGCAGGCACACCACAAGTAGCCCGACGGCGACCCCGCCAATTGAGGTGTCAGGCGCGGCGTATCGGATGATCAGGTACGCGAAGGGGATCATGACGATCATGTAGATGGCGGCGGTGAAGCCCAGGCGCGAGATCACCTTCGCGGCCATGTACTCGCTGCGCGTCACGGAGCGCGACAGGATGCCGTCCGCGATGATGCCGGACTCACCGCTGACCGCGCTGCTGGAGAGCACCGCGACCGCGAGCCCGCTGATCGGGATCAGCACGGCGGCGAGGTAGGCGGCCAGCGTCTCGGACGCCAGTTCATCCTCGTTGGCGGCGACCGCGACCAGGAAGAGCGCCGGAGCGATCAGCAGGGGCAGCCAGATGCGGGTGATCCAGGACCGCGTCAGCAGTCCGAGGTCATACCGAAGGATGGCCAGGAATGCCTGCATCGCTCTCCTCCTTCGCTCCACTGAGTTCCTGCGTGGCGGCCCAGGCGGCGGCGCGGAGGAAGCCGCGCGTGCGGTCCTCCTCCAGGCGGCGCAGGAACGCCTCCTCGATCTCGTCGGCGCCGGTGTTGATGTGCAGCAGTTCCACGCCGGTGCGGTCGATGAGCTGCAGCACGCGGGTGATGTACTCGGGCAGCGCCTCGGTGCCGAGGAAGGTGAGCCGGAACTCCGCACCCAGACGCTCGTAGCGAACGGAGCCGATCTCATCCAGCGTGTGGATCTGCTGCTCGAACGCGGTGGTGTTGCCCTCGATCTCGACGGAGATCGTCCCTTGCCGCGCGAGGCGGCGCATGTCCGACATGGGGCCGGTGTAGATCATGCGGCCCTGCGAGATGATGCCGACGTCGGAGCACACGCGCTCCACGTCCGACAGGATGTGCGTCGCGATGATGATCGTGCGGTCGCGGCCGGTGAGCTCGCGGATCAGCTCGATCGTCTGCTTGCGGCCGGCGGGGTCGAGGCCCGAGGTCGGCTCGTCGAGGATGAGCAGCTCCGGGTCGTTCATGAGCGCGGCGGCGATGCCGAGGCGCGTCATCATGCCGGTGGAGAAGCCCTCGATCTTCTGGGCGGCGGCGTTCGTCAGGTCGACCGCCTGCAGCAGGCGCGCGAGTTGCACCTTGGCGCGATCCTGCGACATGCCGATCACGGAGCCGACGAACTCCAGGAACTGGATCGGCGTCATGTACTTCGGGAACGACGGGTTCGTCGGCAGGTAGCCGATGCGGCGACGGATGTCCGCGCGCTCGGCGGTCATCGGCTCGCCCAGCACCTGCACCGTGCCCGCGGTCGGCTTCTGCAGGCCGAGCAGGATGCGGAAGGTGGTGGACTTGCCCGCGCCGTTCGGGCCGACGAGGCCGAAGACGGTGCCCTTCTCCACCCGCAGATCGAGCGCGTTCAAGGCGATGTAGCGGTTGTTGTAGATCTTGGTGAGATCGGTCGTCTGGACGACGTGCATGGCGAACCCTCGGCTGCCCGGAGGCAGCAGCGCGCGCGGCTGAAGGCTGGGGGCCCGAGGGGTGCGCCGCCGCCGGCGCGTTCCACGGACGGTGGCCGCTCGTCACTCATCATAACGGCGAGGTGGCCTCGGCGGAAGGCGAACGCCATATGTCGACGATCTCTCGCGCATATTCGTGCGCACCCCCTCGTCGGGTGGAGCGGCGCGGCCTACACTCCGGCAATGCAGCGCGTCCTGGCCATTTCCCGAGACGGCGAGATCCTGCGATCGATCGAGGCGGCAGCCCGCCCCGATGGTCGCACCGTGCGCGCCGAAGCCGCCGTGGACGCGGCGCTGGTCGCCGTGCGCGACTGGCGCCCGGCGCTGCTCCTCGTGGACATGTCGATCGGCCTGACCAGCGGCGGGCTCGCCGCGCTCCTGCGTGACCCCGCAGTCGCCGAGGGCACTGCGGTCATCGCGATCGTGGAGCCCGATCAACTGTCGCTCATTGGCGCCGGGGTGAAGGTGGACGACTTCGTCCTGTCACCGATCGACGACGCCGAGCTGCGCACGCGGATGTCGCGACTGATCTTTGAACGGACGGGGCAGGGTGACGGGCATGTGATCCGCCACGGCGCGCTCGTCATCGACCTCGAACGCTACAAGGTGACGGTGGACGAGGAGGTCGTGGACCTCACGTACAAGGAGTACGAGCTCCTGCGGTTCCTGTCATCCAACCCGGGCAAGCCGTTCACGCGTGAGGCGCTGCTGAACCAGGTCTGGGGCTACGACTACTACGGCGGATCCAGGACTGTGGACGTCCACGTGCGACGCATCCGCTCGAAGATCGAGCGGGGCGAGCCGTTCATCGAGACGGTCCGGAACGTGGGCTACCGCTTCGTCGACACGCCTCAGGCGGCTAACGAGGGGGCGAGGCGATAACCGACGCGCGCGACGGTATCGATCACGTCGGCCTGGTCGCCGAGCTTGGCGCGGATGCGAGACACGATCACCGCGAGGCGGCGACGTGCGTCGGGTGCGGTGTCGCCCCAGAGCGCCTCGGCGAGTCGCTCGTAGGGAACGACGCGGCCGTCCTGCTCGGCGATCACCCACAGCGCGTTGAACTCCAGGAACGTCAGCCGCACGTGGCGGCCGTGCGCAGTCACAAGGAACCGCTCACGATCGATGACGAGGTCTCCGGCGTGGATCATCGCACTGCTCCGACTTCGAGAAGGCCGGGGGTGGGGTCCCGGTTCGCCCGTGACACGGGCGGGGTGATTCGCATGTACGGACGGCTGCCGGGCGTCCGTGAGTGGACTCCTTCACTGACCCAAGTGTCCGGTTCCGGTGTTTCTTGTGCGCGTTACGTTCGTGAAGGTTCCATGTCCCAAATGTTTCACGTTTCACGGGCCCTCCGGACGACCATTGCGGTCGCCGGATCGAGCGCCCGGCGGGGGGTTCGTTGACCACTTTCCAGTCGCTGAAGGAACGCATGGACGCCGCCGGCGTCACGCGGGTGGACCTGCGGGTCACCGATCTGCTGGGCCGCTGGCACCACTTCGCGATGCCCGCGGAGCAACTGGCGGGCGAGGCGCTGACGCGCGGCGTGGGCTTCGATGGCTCCAGCCTGCGCGGGTTCCAGAGCATTGACGCGTCCGACATGCTGCTGCTCCCCGACCTGGAGAGCGCCGTCCTGGACCCGACCGAGGCGGTTCCGACGATGGCGATCGTCTGCGACATCATCGATCCCGCAACGGGAGCGCGGTATTCGCGCGACCCGCGGAACGTGATCGCCAAGGCGGAGGCGCACCTGGTGGCGAGCGGCGTGGCGGACACGGCGTACTTCGGTCCCGAGCTGGAGTTCTTCGTCTTCGACGACGCGCGGTTCCAGCAGTCGGGCAACACGGCCTTCTACTACGTCGACTCAGCCGAGGGCGAGTGGAACAGCGGCCGCGACGAGGCGCCCAACCTGGGCTTCAAGATCCCGGCGAAGGAGGGCTACGCGCCCGCGCCGCCGTTCGATGCCCTCGCGCCGCTCCGGTGGCAGATGGCCGAGGCGATCCAGCGCGCCGGCGTGGAGGTGGAGATCCACCATCACGAGGTCGCGTCGGGCGGGCAATGTGAAATCGCTACACGCTTTGCGACGCCGCAGCGCAAGGCCGACGAAACACAGTGGTACAAGCACATCGTCCGGAACGTGGCGCGCGCGGACCGTCGCGTGGCCACGTTCATGCCGAAGCCGATCTTCGGCGACAACGGCAGCGGGATGCACACCCACCAGTCGCTGTGGAAGGACGGCGTGCCGCTGTTCTACGACAGCAACGGCTACGCGGGCCTCTCGCTGACCGCGCGCCACTACATCGGCGGGCTGCTCACGCACGCCCCGGCGCTCATGGCGTTCTGCGCGCCGAGCACCAACTCCTACAAGCGCCTCGTCCCCGGGTTCGAGGCGCCCGTGAACCTGGCGTACTCGGCGCGGAACCGTTCGGCGGCCGTCCGTATTCCGACATACTCAGAGGAGCCGCGGCAGAAGCGTGTGGAGTTCCGCCCGCCGGATGGCACCGCGAACCCGTACCTCGCCTTCGCGGCGCTCCTCATGGCGGGGCTGGACGGGGTGCAGCGACAGATCGACCCGGGCGACCCGCTGGAGCGGAACATCTACGAGCTGAAGGCGGACGAGGCGGCCCGGGTGCCTCGCGTCCCGGCGACCCTCGAGGCGGCGCTGGATGCGCTCGAGGCCGACCAGGCGTTCCTGCTGGCGGGCGACGTGTTCACGCCAGACCTCATCGAGCGGTGGGTGGAGATCAAGCGCGACGAGGTGCGGGCGCTCCAGCAGCGGCCGACGCCGTACGAGTTTGAGCAGTACTTCAACGGGTAGTTGCGGCGCCCGTCGCCGTGGCGAAACATTACCGACATACCCAGGGCGGTAGGATTCATGGATGAACGATATGGTTGACCTCGACTCCCGGCAGCACGTGCTGCAGGCGTGCCGCGACCACGACGTGAAGTTCATCCGTCTGTGGTTCACCGACATCCTGGGCATGCTCAAGTCCGTCGCGATCACGACCGAGGAGCTCGAGCACGCGCTCCTGGACGGCGTGACCTTCGACGGCTCCGCGATCGAGGGCTTCGCCCGGCAGGACGAGGCGGACATGATCGCCGTCCCGGACCCGGCGACGTTCCAGATCCTCCCGTGGCGCCCGCGCCCGCAGGCGGTGGCGCGGATGTTCTGCGACATCCGCCAGCAGAACGGCGAGGGCTTCCTCGGCGACCCACGCCAGGTGCTCAAGCGCGTGCTGGCCGATGCGGCCCAGCGCGGGTACACGTTCTACGTCTCGCCGGAGATCGAGTACTTCTACTTCAAGGATCAGCACGGCACCGAGCCGCTCGATCAGGGCGGCTACTTCGACCTCACGCCTCTGGACGGCGGCAGCGACCTGCGCCGCGAGACGGTGCTGACGCTGGAGGACATGGGCATCGGCGTCGCACTCAGCCACCACGAGGGTGCGCCGAGCCAGCACGAGATGGATCTCCGCTACACGGACGCGCTGACCATGGCAGATGCGGTGATGACCTTCCGCCTCGTCGTGAAGGAAGTGGCGATGCGCCACAACGCGTACGCGACCTTCATGCCGAAGCCGATGGCGGGCCAGAACGGCTCCGCGATGCACCTGCAGCTCTCGCTGTTCCGCGGCGAGCAGAACGCCTTCTTCGACGGCATGGATCCCGAGCAGCTTTCGGGTGACGCGCGCCACTACATGGCGGGGCTGATCAAGCACGCCGGCGAGCTGGCGCTGGTGACGAACCAGTGGGTCAACTCGTACAAGCGATTGGTGCCCGGTTACGAGGCGCCGACGTATGCGACGTGGTCGCACCACAGCAACGCCGACCTGGTGCGCGTGCCCGAGCGAAAGCCCGACGGCGACGATTCGACGCGCATCGAGTACCGCGCTCCGGACCCCGCGACGAACCCGTACCTCGCGTTCGCGGCCGTACTGGCGGCGGGCCTCGCGGGCATCGACGGGAAGTACCCGCTGCCGATGGCGACGCAGTCGGCGCACCGCCTCTCGGACGCCGAGCGCGCGGCGCGAGGTATCGAGTCGCTGCCGGCATCGCTGGGCGAGGCGATCGAGCGCTTCGAGCAGTCCGCGCTGATGCGCGCGGCGCTCGGCGACCACATTGTCGACTCGCTGGTGGCGAACAAGAAGCTCGAGTGGAACGCGTACCAGCAGCAGGTCACGCGCTACGAGCTCGACCGCTACCTCGGCCTGCTCTAGACACATCGAGGCCGCTCGGGCCGTCATCATCGTGCCGGTTGCGGGTGCGGGGTATCCTCGCGACGGAGCAGCCGCCGATCCCGGGCGGCAGTCGGAGGGCGTGTGCCGGAACTCGAAGACCTCACCCCGGAGATGAAGGCCGCGATCGGCGCGGAAGTCGGGCCGCCCGCCGTGTGGGAGGTGACCACGCAGGGCATCCGTACGTTCGCCCGCGCGGTCGGCTACACCAACCCCGTGTACTACGACGCCGCGGCCGCGCGCGCGAAGGGGCACCGCGACCTCCTCGCGCCGCCGGGCTTCTACGGCATGCCCATCTATGACCCCGCCGGCCCCGCGAACGAGAGCAACAGCAGTGGTGCCGACTGGGAGAATGTGTTCCCGCGCCGGCTCAACGGCGGCACCGAGGTGATCCCGGAGCAGGACGTGTACGCAGGCGACATCCTGGAAGCGCGCACGCGCGTCACGAGTCTCGCGCTCCGGGCGTCGAGGATGGGACAGATGCTCGTCCGCGAGGCAGAGACGGTGTACACGCGCACGTCGGACGGGGCGATCGTGGGTCGCATCGTCAACACCGGGCTGCGGTACTAGGGGCGATGCGATGACTCAACTCACCTGGGACGACGTCGCCGAGGGGCAGGAGATCTCGATCGTCGAGGAGACGCCCTCGCAGCGCCTCGTCATCTGGGCGGCGGCGTCCGGGGACTTCTACCAGATCCACTACGACGACAGCATCGCGAACGAGAACAAGCTGCCGGGCATCATTGTCCACGGCGCGCTGAAGGGGATGCTCGTCGGTCGTCTGCTCGATGAGTGGATTGGCGACGAGGGGCGCATCGTTCGGTGGGGCGTGTCCTACCGCGCGATGGACCGCGCGCGCCTGCCGATCACGGTGTGGGGCCGCGTGACCCGCAAGTACGAGGATGGCGGCCGCGCGCTGCTCGACCTCGACGTCGGGGTGAAGCAGCAGGACGGTACGACGGAGACCACGCCCGGCACCGCGACGGTGGAGCTGCCGCGACGCGCGTAGTTTCTCAACTGCTCGAGACAGCAAGAAGCCCGGCCGATCGGCCGGGCTTCTTCGTGTGTCCGAGGACCTCGACGGTTCGAGGCTAGTGTCCGCCGGCCTTCGGCGCGGCAGCGGGAGCCGCCGGGGCGGCGTGGCCGGCGGCAGCGGCCACGGGTGCGCCATCGAATAGCGCGAAGGCCGCGCGGTCGGCGACGGTGTAGAGCGGGGCGCCCTGGATGCCGACGAAGACGATCGCGGCGAGGAGGACGCCGGTCGCGATGTAGCCCGAGCCGGAGATCGTCCAGCGCGAGGCGTCACCCACCGGCTCGTAGATGTACATCTGGCGGATGACCTGCAGGTAGTAGAAGAGGGAGACCGTGCTGCCGACGACGGCGACGACGACCAGCCAGAGGAAGCCGCCCTGCACGACCGCCTGGAACAGGATGAACTTCGTGAAGAACCCGGCGAGCAGCGGCATGCCTGCGAGCGAGAAGAGGCCGGCGGTGATGACGACGGCGAGGTACGGGTTCGTGCGGGACAGCCCCGCGAAGTCCGTGATCTCTTCCTTACCGGTGCGGTTGTAGAACTGGATGATCGCCAGGAACAACGCCAGGTTCGTGATGACGTAGCCACCGAGGTGCACCAGCAGCGCGGAGGCCGAGATGTCCGACACCGTGGTGACGGCCATCAGCATGAAGCCGCCCTGGGCGATGGACGAGTACGCGAGCAGGCGCTTCACGTTGTGCTGCTGCAGCGCGATCAGGTTCCCGAAGACCATGGTCAGCGTGGCGATCACCGCCATCATCCACTGCCAGTCGCCGATCGCGGGGAGCAGCGGACCGCCGAACCAGCGCAGGAACAGCGCGAGCGTCGCGCCCTTCGAGGTGGCGGACAGGTACGCGGTCACGGGCATCGGGGCGCCCTCGTAGGCGTCGGGGGCCCACATGTGGAACGGGACAGCGGAGACCTTGAAGCCGAGGCCCGAGACGATGAGCGTCAGGCCGAGGATGAGCGGCATGTGCAGCCCGGTCAGGTCGCCCTGCAGCGCACCGGCGATGTCGCCGTACTGCGTGGAGCCGGCCACGCCGTAGAGGAGGCTGAGCCCGTAGAGCAGCATCGCCGAGGCGACACCACCGAGCAGGACGTACTTCAGGCCCGCCTCGCCGGCACGGTTGTCGTTCTTGCCGAGCGACACGGCGATGTAGAGCGAGAAGGAGAGCACCTCGATGCCGAGGTACGCGATCAGCAGGTCACGCGCGCTCGCCATGAAGATCGCGCCCACAGTGGAGAGCAGCAGCAGCGCGTAGAACTCCGCGGGGTGGTTCACGTGCTTGTCGACGTATTCCCAGCCACCGATGACCAGCATGATGCCGACGCCGATGAACATGAATCGGAAGAACGTCGTGAAGTTGTCGATCGAGACCATGCGCGCGAAGTCATCGACGGCGTCGATGTCGCTGGCGCTGGCCACGCCGGCCGCGATCAGCGTGAGGAAGGTGACCAGCGGGGCACTGCCGCGCCCGGCCTTCTCCCAGAACATGTCGAGGAAGACGACGAGCACTGAGCCGACCGCGAGGATGATCTCGGGCAGCAGCAGGCCGACGTTCAGGTTCAGGTGGTTGCCGAGGAAATCGGTCACAGGCGCGCTCCTACCCCGTTCGGGTCTCTCCTCGGTTAGAGGGTGATGCCGGGGATGTTGATGATCGACGGTGCGATGCGCTCGATCCACGGCGAGGGCCACATGCCCAGCGTGAGCATCGCGAGTGCGAGGACGACGGCGCCCGCGCGCTCCATCCAGGTGATTTCCTTGAGGTGCGACCAGCGCGGGTTCATCTCACCGAAGAACGCCTGCGCAAGCACTCGGATCAGGTACGTGGTTGTGATCGCGGCCGTCAGCACGGCGAGCCCACCGACCACCGGGTACGAGCGGAACGTCCCGATGAAGATGTGCAGCTCGGCGATGAAGCCGGACAGGCCGGGCAGACCCAGCGACGCCATGGACGCAAAGATGAAGAAGATGGACCAGATGGGCATCTGCTTCGCCATGCCGGAGAAGTTCGGGATGTCGCGGTTGTGCGACTGGTCGTACATGCCGCCGATGAGGAGGAAGAAAAGGGCGGTCATCCAGCCGTGCGCAGTCATCTGCAGCACCGCGCCGCTCCAGCCGATCGCGTTGAACGTGCCGAGGCCGAGGAAGACGTAGCCCATGTGCGACACGGACGAGAAGCCCATGAGCAGCTTCATGTCCGTCTGGCGCAGCGCGGAGATAGCGCCGTACAGGCCCGCGCCCGCGCCGAGGACGATGAGCGCCGGGGACCAGTACGCGCCGCCCTCGGGCATCATCTGGTAGCCGAGGCGCACCACACCGAACGCGCCGACCTTCATCAGCACGCCCGCGTGGAGCATCGACACGGAGGTCGGGGCGGCGGCGTGACCGTCCGGCGACCAGGAGTGGAACGGGAACATGGCGCCCAGGGTGCCGCAGCCGATGACCAGCAGCGGGAAGAAGACCTTCTGGAAGCCCGGGTCCTTGTGCGCGTCCAGTAGCACGACCATGTCGAAGGTGCCGGCGCCGACGTGCGAGAACACGGCGAAGATGACGGTGAAGATGAAGATGGAGCCCGCGAGCAGCATCATCATCAGCTTCATGGCGCCGTACTCCTTGCGCGTGGAGCCCCACACGCCGATCAGGAGGTACATGGGCATGAGCGCCATCTCGTAGAAGAGGAACCAGAAGAACAGGTCAAGGATGACGAACGCGCCGTAGACGCCGGCGGTGACGAGGTACAGGAGGATGAAGTAGTCCTTCATCCGGTCCTGAATCTTCCAGGTGACCCACGTGGCGGGGACGACGACGACACCCGTGAGCAGGACGAGCGATGCGCCAATGCCGTCCACGCCGACCTTGAACTGGATGCCCTTCTCGCCGAGCAGGCCCACGTTCTGCATCCACGTCCAGGCCAGGACGCCCTGGAACTGCTCGCCGTGGAAGGCGTACTTGAAGAAGACGTAGAAGGAGAGCGCCATCATCACCAGGCTGGAAGTGCCGGTGAGGAAGATGGTGATGGATCGCACCCTCGTCGGGACGAGGAACAGCGACAGCGCCACGCCGAGCGGCAGCAGGCACAGTGCGATCAGGACGTATCCGTCAGCTGAGGTCATAGGTGCTCTTCGTCCTCGTTAGCCCTGCGTGCCGAAGGCGATCACGGCGATCACCACCATGCCGACGGCCATGCCGAGGGCGTAGTTGGGGATGCGGCCGGTCTGGAGGAACTTCAGGCGGTAGCCGAAGTACCCGACCGTCTGCGCGCCACCATCGACGCCCGTCTCGTTCACGATGCGCTTGTCGAACCAGGCCACCAGCCCCGCGAGCCCGAGGATCACGTTGTTGATGATGCCCTGGTACAGCTTGTCCATGTAGTAGCGGTTGACCAGCAGCGCGTGCAGGTCCGGCGCCCACTCGCGGGCGGCCACCGCACGACGCGCGTCGCCGCCCCAGTACGCCACACCGATGCCGATGCCGGCGAGCGCGCCCAGCGTGGCGATGCCCGCGAGCAGCCACTCCGGCTCGGTGAACGGGTGCGCGTGCTCGAGGAACACGAGCTGGCCGATGCCGCCGACGAAGCCCAGCGCCTGACCGACCTGGTCCAGCGCGAAGAAGCCGGCCACCGTCGCCAGCGTCGCGAGGAGCACCAGCGGGGCGAGCATGATCCACGGCGACTCGTGCGCGTGGTCGTACGCGTGGTGGTCGCGCGGCTCACCGAAGAAGGTGAGCATCACGAGACGCGTGCTATAGACAGCGGTGAGGATCGCGGTGGCGGCCAGCGTGACGTAGGTCCACATCGGCGCGCCACGGAGCGTCTCAGCGAGGATCTCGTCCTTCGACCAGAAGCCGGCGAAGACCGGGACACCAGCGAGGGCGAGCGAGCCGATGACGAAGGTCGCGGTCGTCCACGGCATCTTCTTGCGCAGGCCGCCGAGGTGCTCGACTTCCTGCGAGTGCGTGGCGTGGATGACGGAGCCGGAGCCGAGGAAGAGCAGGGCCTTGAAGAAGGCGTGCGTGAACAGGTGGAACATCGCCGCGCCCACGGCGCCGGTGCCCAGCGCGACGAACATGAAGCCGAGCTGCGACACGGTGGAGTAGGCCAGGACGCGCTTGATGTCGTTGGCGACCAGGCCCATGGTGCCGGCCATCACCGCGGTGGTGAGGCCGATGTACAGGATGACGTCGCGGGCGATCAGCACCTCGGCGTACACGGGGGAGAAGCGGGCGACGAGGTAGACGCCGGCGACGACCATGGTGGCCGCGTGGATCAGGGCGGAGACGGGGGTCGGGCCCTCCATCGCGTCGGGGAGCCAGACGTGCAGCGGGAACTGCGCGGACTTACCGATGGCGCCGCCGAACAGGAAGATCATCGCCACGGTCAGGTACGTGTGGTCGATCGCGCCGGCCTTTGCGGCGGCGATGATCGACTGGATGTCGAACGTCCCGGTGGCGCGCCAGAGCAGGATGATGCCGATCAGCAGGCCGACGTCACCGATGCGGGTGGTGATGAACGCCTTCTTCGCAGCCTCGGCGGCCGACTGGCGCTCCCAGTAGAAGCCGATGAGGAGGAAGGAGGCGAGGCCCACGCCCTCCCACGCCAGGTAGAGCTGGATGAGGTTGCCGGCGAGAACCAGCGTGAGCATGGCGGCGATGAAGAGCGAGAGCACCGCGTAGTACCAGAAGTAGCGCGGCTCGCCGTGCATGTAGCCGACCGAGTAAATCATCACCATCAGCGCCACGATCGTGACGACCGGCAACATGACCATGGTGATCGCGTCGACGTAGGTGCTGAACTGGATGGTGAAGAAGCCGTCACCGATGTTCACCCAGTTGAAGGCGAACGCATTGGCGCCGTTCGGCGCGAAGTGGCCGTTGTGGTACGCGTGCTGGAAGCCCGGGAACATGGAGAACACGAGGGCGACGAGCGTGAGCCCGCCGATGATGACGAGGAAATCACCCTGTCGCGGCAAGAGCCGTCCGAGCAGGGCGACCACGATGAAGATCACCGCCGGGATCGCCGGAAGGATCCATGCCTGGTCCATGCCCACGGAGGGCCTGCCTTTCTCTCGACACCACGCGCGCGCCGACTAGCGGCGCGCGGGAATTACCACTTGAGGCTGCTGGCCTCGTCCACGTTGGCCGTGCGGCGCTCACGGAAGAGCCGGAGCACGATGCCCAGCGCGAGGCCGACCTCGGCTGCCGCGACAGCGATGACGAACAGCGCGAACACCAGGCCGCTGAAGGCCTTGGGGTCGCGGTAGGTCGCAAAGGCGATGAAGTTGATGGCGACGGCCGCCAGCATGATCTCCACGGAGATCAGGATCAGGATCGCGCTGCGACGTGCGAGGACGCCGTAGAAGCCGATGCCGAAGAGCAGCGCCGACAGGACGAGGAAGTTCTGGAGGGGGATCACTTCGCGGCCTCCTTCGACCCGGCGTGCTCGGCGCGGCGCGCGTTGACCAGCGCACCCGTGAAGGCGATGTCGAGCAGGAACGCGACGATGATGATCGGCAGGCCGTAGTCACCGAAGAGGCGCTTGCCGAAGTCCGGGAACGGCACGAGGTTCGCCTCGAGCGGGCCCCACTGCGCGAGGAGCGCGGCTGCGACGAAGAGGCCGCAGATCATCGCGCCCACACCGAAGGCGAACGGCTTCTGGGAGCCGTCCAGCACCACCGGGTCGTCCTGCGCGTTGGTGAGCATGAGACCGAAGATGACCAGGATGATGACGCCGCCGCCGTAGACCAGGATCTGCACCAGCGCCAGGAACTCCGACAGCAGCATCAGGTAGATCGCGGCGACGCCCATGAGCGTCGCAATCAGGCTGAGCGCGGAGTGCACGAGGTTGGAGAGCGACACTGCCGCGATCGCGCCGCCGAGAACCACGACGGACGCCAGGTAGAACACGACCTCGCCGCCGGTGATGCGCGACATCATGTACAGCGTCACGAGCGCGATGAGGATCGGCCCCATCACCATCACGCCGACGAGGCCGCCGGTGATGATGATGCGATCAAATTGCGATGGCAGCGGAAGTCGTGCGAACAAGCGGCCCGTCCTCTATGCGCCCAAACTCTGACGCTCTGACTCTGCGCTGACTCGGCTAGGCCTCGTTGGCCTTGCCCAGAACCGGGACCCACTCCTTGATGGCGCCGTTGTGAGACAGCGTCGTCAACTGCTGGAGGTCCATCACCAGGTCTTTGCGGTCGTGGACGGAGGTCTCGTGACCGGCCCACGTGTTGTTCATGGCGATCGCGTCGAAGTTGCACACCTCGACGCAGATGTTGCAGCGCATGCAGCGCGCGTAGTCGATCCAGAACTTGTCGATGATCTTGCGGCGCCCAGAGGTGCCACCCACCGACTTGTGGTTCGGGTTGTCCTTCATCAGGACGGTCATGCACTCCACGGGGCACGCACGCTCACAGGCGTGGCAGCCAGTGCAGAAGGGCTCGTCGATTTCCTTGTCCCACAGCAGCAGCGGGAACGCGCGATCGCGCTCCGGCAGCGGGCGGTGGACGTCCGGGTAGAAGCGGGTGACCGGCGGTCGGATAAAGACCGACAGCGTGGTTAGCATGCTCTTCGCGATACCTCTCATGAGGCCGCCTCGCTTTGCGTTACCAGAGAGGACTGGTGGGTGACACGCGGCAGCCGGATCGCGCGCTCCGTGAGCGACACGAGGAGGATGACGCCGCCGATGCCAGCGATCGTGAGGACGATGCGCGGCAGGTCGTAGACCAGGACGAAGCCGTTGACCAGCACCTGCAGCAGCGACAGCGGCAGCAGGATCTTCCAGGCGTAGCCCATGAGCTGGTCGATACGGAGTCGCGGGACGGAGGCGCGCACCCAGATGATCAGGAAGATGATCATCGCGGCCTTCACCACGGTCAGCAGGAACTGGAAGCCGATGCCCAGTTGCGTGCCGAACGGCCACTCGTAGCCGCCGAGGAACAGCGCGCTGATGAGCACCGACATGATGAAGAGGCTGGCGTACTCACCGAGGAAGAACATCGACCAGCGGATGCCGGAGTACTCGACGAACGGGCCGCCGACGACTTCAGACTCACCGATCGGGATGTCGAACGGTGGGCGGTTGAGCTCCGCGAGCGCGGCGATGAAGAAGATGAGGAACGCGAGCGGCTGCCAGACGATGTTCGGCACCTGCCACTGGGACAGGACGATCTCGTTGATGTTCAGCGTGCCGGTCAGCATCGAGACGGACAGGAGCGAGAGGACGAAGGGGAGCTCGTAGGAGATCGCCTGGGCTGCGGCGCGCATGCCGCCGATCATCGCGTAGCGGTTGTCGGAGCCCCAGCCGGCCATTACCCAGCCGATGATGCTCAGCGACGACACAGCGACGAAGTACATGATGCCGAGATCCAGCACGCGGACGCTGAAGCCGGCCATGAAGGGCTGGACGACGAAGCCGAGGAAGATCGGCACGAACACCATGTACGGGCCGAACTCGAAGGTCCACGGATCCGCGTTGCGCGGGCGCAGGTCTTCCTTGCCGATGAGCTTCAGGGCGTCGGCAAGCGACTGCAGCAGACCGAAGGGGCCAGTGCGCTGGGGGCCGACACGCGCGTGGAAGCGGCCGAGCACCTTGCGCTCGATGTAGATGAGGCCCATCGCGGTGATGGTCATCAGGCCGACGATCATCAGCAGCCGGATGAGGCCGTCGAGCCAGGGGTTCAGGCCAAACAAGCCTTCAGGCACTAGCGGTCGACCTCACTGAGCACGATGTCGATGGAACCCAGCACGATGAGCGCGTCGGCCACGTAAGAGCCGATGGTCATGTGGCGGAGAGCCTGCAGGTTGGAGAGGCACGCGCTGCGTACCTTCAGCCGGTGCGGGCGGTTGCCGCCCTTCGAGACCAGGTACACGCCGAACTCGCCACGGGGCGCCTCGGTGCGGACGTAGATCTCGCCCGGGGGCGTGCGGAGCATGCGGGGCATCTTCTCCGGCATGATGGCGCCGGGCTGGAGACGCTCCAGGCACTGCTCCACGATCTTCACGGACTCGCGCATCTCGTCCAGGCGGCAGAGGTAGCGCGCGTAGACGTCGCCCTCCGTCCGGGTGATGACGTTCCAGTTGATGTCGTTGTACTTGAGGTACGGCTCCTCGCGGCGCACGTCCAGCGGGACGCCGGAGGCGCGGATCGAGGGGCCGCTCATGCCGAAGTCGATGGCGTCAGCAGCGCTGATGACACCGACGCCCTTCGTGCGGGCGATGAAGATCTCGTTCTTCGTGAGCAGCCCGTCGAAGTCAGCGATGCCCTGGCGGACGGCCGTCAGCACCTCGCGGACACGGGGCACGAAGTTGGTCGGGACGTCCCACGCCAGCCCGCCGGGGCGGAGGTAGGCGTACATCATGCGGTCGCCGGAGATCTCCTCGAAGAGGTCGATGACCGCTTCGCGCTCGCGCCACGCGTAGATGAAGGGGGTGCCGAAGACACCGACGTCGACGCCGAAGGCGCCCATGAACATCAGGTGGCTGGCCAGGCGGTTGAGCTCCACGAGGATCATGCGGATCCACTGGGCGCGCTCCGGAACCTCGAGCTCGGCGAGCGTCTCTACGGCCATGACGTAGGAGAGCTCCGCGTTCATCGCGGCCAGGTACTCCGTGCGGTCCATGAAGCCGATGCCCTGGCGGTAGTCCATGGTCTCGCAGAGCTTCTCAGCGCCGCGGTGGAGGTATCCGATGTACGGGATGACCTCCCGCACGACTTCGCCGTCTACCTGCATGACCATGCGGAACACGCCGTGGGTGGACGGGTGCTGCGGGCCGACGTTGAGGAGGAGATCCTGCGTCTCGAACTCGGAAGCGCTCTCAGTGACCATTACTGGTCCTCCTCGGAGTAGCCCATGCCCTCGCCCTGGAGCACTTCGATCTCGGCGAGCGGGTGATCCTTCCGCAGCGGGAAGGTGTCGTCCATGTCCTCGGGCATGAGGAGGGTGCGCGGGTCCGGGTGGCCGTTGAAGCGCACGCCGAACATCTCCGCGGTCTCGCGCTCCAGCCAGTTCGCGGCGCGCCACACGGTGGTGGCGGTGTCGATGAACAGGTTGTCGTTGGCGAGCGTCGCCTTCACGGTGAGGTTGTGCTTCGCGGTGGTGGAGTAGAGGTGGTAGACGACATCAATGCCGTCCTCCTCGTTGTCCACGGCGGTCAGGCTGCGGAGGTAGTCGAAGTTCAGCGTCGCGTCGGCCTTGAGGGCCTTGAGCGCGCGGATGATCTCTGCCGGCGGGACGTGGACGATGACGTCCAGCAGGCCGCGCTCAGCGGTGGCGGTGATGCCGGCCAGCGCGCGGTCAACCTCGGCCCAGATGGTGCCGTCGAGGGTGGCTACGGGCGCAGCGGACTCGGTCGTCTCTTCGGAAGTCATCGGCCGACGTTCCCCCGCTCCTCCATGACCAGTTCCTGGAGCGCGATGAACGAGTCGATCAGCGCTTCAGGACGGGGCGGGCAGCCGGGGACGTAGACGTCCACGGGGATGATCTTGTCCACGCCCTGCAGGACGCGGTCGTAACGGGTGTAGGGGCCGCCGTTGGTGGCGCAGGCGCCCATGGAGATGACCCACTTGGGGTTCGGCATCTGTTCGTAGAGCAGCTTCACCGCGGGCGCCATCTTCTTGGTGACGGTGCCGGCGACGATCATCACGTCGCTCTGGCGGGGAGACGGCCACGGCACGATGCCGAAGCGGTCCAGGTCGTAGTGCGCCATGTAGGTGGCGATCATCTCGATCGCGCAGCAGGCGAGGCCGAAGGTCATCGGCCAGAGCGAGGACTTGCGCGACGCGGCGAGGACGAGGTCCAGCGGGACCTGCATCACGCCGGGGAGGATCTGCTTGTAGAGCGCCTTGCCGGGGACGACCTCGATCGGGACGAGGCGCGGGGCCTCGTTCGGGTGCTCGCCGGGGATGACCGGCAGGGTCATCGGTTCGGCGGGGGTCGGCGTGGTCGCCGGCTCCGTGGTCGTGGTCGTCGCGATCGGGTCAGAGGTTACCGCCACTGCAGCGCCCCCTTCTTCCATGCGTACGCCAGGCCCAGCGTGAGGATGGCGATGAACGCCACCATCAGCCAGTAGGCCTGAGCCCCGAGGTTCATGAACGAGACGGCCCACGGGAAGATGAACACCGCCTCCACGTCAAAGATGACGAAGAGGATGGCGTACAGGTAGAACCGCATGCCGACGTTGGTGGATGCCCGACGGATCGGGAGCATGCCGCATTCGTAGGTGGTGCTCTTCTCTCGTTCCTGGGAGAAGGGCGCCAGCAGCCGCGAGCCAATGAGCGCGCTGAGTACGAGGACGAAACCGACGATCGAGGCCAGCAGTACGGGAATGTAATTGCTGAAGAGCGTCTCAGCTGGTCCCATGGACTCCCGCTCTCAAACGCGCGCACGCAGGCGCACGCATGCTGCTCAAACCAGATAGGCCCGTCGGAGACCGACCGTATCAGTGGCCAAATTCAGTGTCAACGAATTGTGATCCCGATCCGGCACAGTGTTCGGCGGCTAATCAACACATCGGACAAGTCTGGGGACAGGTCGGTCGCACCAGACCGGTGGGTCAGCAGACCGAGCGTGGATCGAGGCCGCTCGCGCCGCCCAGGAGCGCCCGGAAGTCGCGGTAGAGCGGCCCGTTGGTGCCGATCCAGATGGATTCCGTGGTGAGCGGGGCCTCGTCGAGCGTTTCGGCGTTGCCGCCCGCCTCGCGCACCACCAGCCCGGCCGCGGCGATGTCCCACAGGTGCACGCCGCGCTCGTAGTACGCGTCCAGCCGCCCGCAGGCGAGCGCGCACAGGTCGAGGGCTGCCGATCCGCTGCGGCGAATGTCTCGGACCTCCCCGATCAAGCGTGCGACGACGGCTCCCTGCATCTTGCGGACGGCGGCCTCATACCCAAAGCCGGTGCCGACGAGAGCGTGGGTGATGCGGGCCTCCGACGAGACGTGGATCGGGCGGCCGTTTCGGGTCGCGCCGCCGCCGAGGGTCGCCGCGAATAATTCGTCGTGTACCGGGGCGAAGACGGCACCGGCGCTGGACGCGCCGTCGACCTCGACGCCGATCGAGACGGCCCAGTCCGGACGGCGATAGAGGTAGTTCACCGTGCCGTCGAGCGGGTCGATGACCCAGCGGACGCCGGTGCGGGAGGGCCGGTCGGCCCCCTCCTCGCCGAGGATGCCGTCGTCCGGGCGCGCCTCGAGGATACGGCGGACGATGAGCGCTTCGGCGGCGCGATCCATCTCGGTCACGACATCCGTCGGACTGCTCTTCAGGTCGACGGTGCGGACGCCCTCGAACCCGTCGAGGAGCAGCGCGCCGGCCTCCCGCGCGATCGCCTCCGCGAGCGCGCCGAGGGCGGCGAGGTCGGCGTTGCCCCCCGGCGCGGCGGTCATCGATCGCTACCCGAGTTCCGCGATGCTGGCCCGAAGCCCCTCGAGGCGGCCGCGGGCGATGGCGAGGCGTTCCTCTTCCTTCGCGACGACGTCTGCGGGAGCGCGGGAGCGGAACTGCTCGTTCGAGAGCTTGGCGGCCTGTCGTTCGACCTCACCCTCCGCCTCCGTCACCTGCTTTGCGAGGCGCGCGCGCTCGGCGTCGAGGTCGAAGAGGCCGGCCATGGGCAGCGCGACCTGGCCCACGGCGAGGACGCTTGTCACCACACCCTCGGACGGTGCCTGGTCGGCGGTCGTGACGATGTGCAGCGGGCGTGCGCGGGAGAGCTGTTCCAGCGCCGGGAGCATCGAGGTCGCGGCGGCCTCAGCGTCGGCGGCGACGATGTAGGCCTCGACCCAGCGACCCGCGTCCACGCGCTTCTCCGCGCGGATGTTGCGGATGCCGCGCACGAAGTCCTGCACCGCGACGAGCTGGCGCTCCGCGTCGTCATCGACGTAGGCGGCGAGCGCCTCGGGCTTCGGGTAGCGCGCGACGATGAGCGCGGGGGCACCTTCGGCGTCGGGGCGCACGGCGGCGACGCGCTGCCAGATCTCCTCGGTCACGAACGGCATGAACGGGTGCAGCAGTCGCAGCACGCTGTCCACGACGTGCAGCAACACCGGCATCGGCGTGCGGTCGCCGGCGCGGATGCGCACCTTAGCGAGCTCGATGTACCAGTCGGCGAACTCGTCCCAGAAGAAGTCGCGCGCCTGTCGCAGGCCCTCGGCCAGCTCGAAGCGGCGCAGCAGCGCGTCCACCTCCGTCGTCACGTGCGCGAGGCGGCTGAGGATCCAGCGATCCTCGACAGCGCCAGTGCCGGGCGCAGGCAGTGCGAGGTCATCGGTCGGCTCGATGAGCGTGAGCACGAAGCGGCTGGCGTTCCACAGTTTGTTGCTGAGGTTGCGGCCACCCTCGAGGCGATCGTCGGTGATGCGCTGGTCGTTGCCAGGGCTGGTGCCGGAGAGCAGTGCGAAGCGCAGCCCGTCCGTGCCGTACTTGGCGATCTGCTCCAGCGGGTCGATCACGTTGCCGCGTGACTTCGACATCTTCGCGCCGTCCGAGGCGCGCACGAGGCCGTGCAGGTACACCGTGTCGAACGGGACCGCGCCGCCGGGCCAGTCCTTCATGTTGTAGAGCGACAGCATGATCATCCGGGCGACCCAGAAGAAGATGATGTCGTACGCGGTCTCCATGACCTGCGTGGGGTAGAAGCGCTTCAGGTCGTCCGTCATCTCGGGCCAGCCGAGCGTGGAGTGCGGCCACAGGCCGGACGAGAACCACGTGTCCAGCGTGTCCTCGTCCTGGCGGATGTTCGCGCTGGCGCACGACTCGCACGAGGTCGGCGTGGCGACGGCGACGTTGATGTGCTGGCAGTCGTTGCAGTACCAGACGGGGATGCGGTGTCCCCACCAGATCTGGCGGCTGATGCACCAGTCGCGGATGTTCTCCATCCAGTGCTCGTACACGCGCTCGAAGCGGGCGGGGACGAACTTGATCTGGCCGGACTTCACCGCCTCGATCGCGGGTCCGGCGAGGGTCTTCGCGTCCACCCACCACTGCAACGAAATGAGCGGCTCCACGATCGTGCGCGATCGCTGGCAGTGGCCGACCGGGTGCGTGTACGGCTCGATCTTCTCCATCGCGCCCGCAGCCTCAAGGTCCGCGACCACGCGCTTGCGCGCCTCGAAGCGTTCGATGCCCTCGTACTGGCCGGCGGCGGCGTTCAGCGTGCCATCGTTGTTCATGATGCTGATGATCTCGAGGCCGTGGCGCTCGCCGATCTCGAAGTCGACGGGGTCGTGACCCGGCGTCACCTTCAGCGCGCCGGTGCCCGCGTCGATGACGACGGCGGCGTCGCCAATGATCGGCACGAGGCGGCCGTTGGTCGGCACGATCGCGCGCTTGCCGATGAGCGCGGCGTAGCGGGGATCCTCGGGGTTTACGGCGATCGCGGTGTCGGCGGGGATCGTCTCGGGGCGCGTGGTCGCGATGATGATGTGATCGCTCGTCGCGTTGCCCGCGTCGTCGGCGATTGCGTAGCGCACGTGCCAGAACGCGCCGGGCTCGTCCTCGTACTCGACCTCGATGTCGGAGATCGCGGACTCGCAGTCGACGCACCAGTTGATGAGGCGCTCGGCGCGATAGATCAGGCCATCGGTGTAGAGGTTCTTGAACGTCTCGCGGACGGCGACCTCGCGCGCGGCGTCCATGGTGAACGCCTCGCGCTCCCAGTCCGCTGACGCGCCGAGGCGGCGGTGCTGCTCCATGATGCGCGAGCGGCTGTGGTTCACGAACGTCCACGTGCGCTCGAGGAACGCCTCCCGACCGACGTCGTGCCTCGACAGCTTCTCAGCGGCGAGCTGCCGCTCGATGATCGCGTTGACCGCGATCGCGGCGTGGTCCACGCCCGGCAGCCAGAGTGTGTCGTCGCCGAGCATGCGGTGCCAGCGCGTGAGCGCGTCCTGCAACGACACGACGAGCGCGTGGCCGAGGTGCAGCTCACCGGTGAGGTTGGGCGGCGGCATGATGATGGTGAATGGGTCGGCGGCGTTGGGGCCGGTGCGGTCGGGGCGGCTGGGCTTGAAGAAGCCGCGGCTCTCCCACCACTCGTACACGCGCTGCTCGACGTCCACGGGCGTGTACGCCGGGGCCATCTCGTTCTCGTTGGCGGGAGTCGTCGTCATGGGGAACCTCGAGGTGCGCGTCGAGGGGTGTGCCTCGCAGCGCATGCGGCGCAGACAATAAGAAGCCCCGCACCGGGCGGGGCAGAGCGGCGGGGCGACACGCCCTCTTCGAGGGCGGCCTGACCGCCGCTAGGCTACTACTACGTTCGGGTGAACACGGGTCGCCATGCCCAGATGGTAGGCGGTAGCGGGGAGCGTCACAAGACGATCCCCGGATCCCCAGTGCGGGCGCGGGTTCGGGGTGCGCACCCCGGGCGAGTCGAGGTGCGAGATGTTGCAGGCGCTGGGGGTGGCCTACCCCGCGATCATCGTGCGGGACATGCAGGCGTCGCTGGACTTCTACACGCGCCTGGGGCTGCGGCTCCTGTGCGTGGAGCCGAACCGCGACGACGCCGAGTCGATCGTGGCGACGCTGGCGGTGGGCGACGACGCCTCGTTCCTGCAGCTCGTCGGGCCGACCCACGCGGGCGTGAACATCTCCGAGGCGAAGGTCGGCGTGGGGTCGATGCAATACCTCGCGCTGCAGGTGTCGCGCGCGCAGATGCGCGACATGTTCCACGCGCTGTCGGTGGCGGGCGTGCAGGGCTCCGAGGTGATCGCGCGCGGCTATGAGCGTCTCGTGTTCCTAGAGGATCCGAATGGTGTGCTCGTCACGCTGGTCGCGTGGGAGCCGGAGCCGCCCGAGGGCATGTCGCGCGCGCGTGTCCTTGCGCGGGCCGCGGAGATCCGCGAGCAGTCGGGCGCGACATTCATCGAGGACACGCACGTGTTTCAGGCGATCGCGGAGCTCGGCGCGGAGTAGCGCGGGACGGTACGCGCGCCGGTGATCCTCGTGCTGAGCGGCGATCCATTTCATCCCGCGCCGGCAAGGGGGACGAGAGACGAAAGGCTTCGCCCGCGCGCTCCCATCTACGAGCTGGTGCGACCTTCCGCGATCGACTGGGCTCGACGTGTGACCACGAGCCCGCGCCAGCCTGTGCTCCATGTCACATCATCGTCGCAGGCCTTCATCGGAGGCTGCGCTCTTACGCGGTCTCGGTACTCGATCTCGGTCTCGGCAGGACCCTTGAATTGAGGAACGGTGCTAAGCGGCGGTCTGTGCGAGGACAAAGTCTTCTTCCGATGGCAACCCGCGCAGAGCGGTTGGAGATTGTCGATCGCGTTGCCAGCCTGTGCGTCGACGTGGTCGATATCAGTGGCGGGTTCGCCGCACACGAGGCAGGAGCGGCCTTTCGCGGCGAACAGTTCTTGTCGCTCCGCCAAGGTCAGTGGAAGGCGTGACTCATCTGCAGCGGAATGAGTGTGGCCGGTGAATAAGAGTGCCTCCCTGATCTGGAGTGTGTCTTTCACGTCCTGTCGCTTAGCCCGCCCATCGGATTCCGTCCGCCGACGGTAGCGAATCAGATAAGCCATGCCTCCGCAGTAGTCCGAGCAATAAAGGGCCCACGGCTTGCGTGGGGGTAGCACGGGAGTCTCGCAATTCAGGCAGGGCTGCGGCGCGGCGGATGCTTCGTCCCGCGCCCGCTCTGCTCGTTCTCTTTCGCGCTTCGTTGGAAGGGTGAGTCCGAGTTCTCGGCGCATCTGCCGTTCCTTGCGGGGCGTCCCCATTCGTCGGTTCCCCCCGCTACGACCGAGGCAGGCCGAGGCCGCGCTGGGCGATGACATTGCGCTGCACCTCGGAGGGGCCGCCGGCGATGGTGGCGGCGGCGGCGCGGGTGTAGAGGCGCGCGAACGCGCCGCCCAGGCGCGCGTAGGGGGAGCCGGGGGCGACCTGCGACGCCATGCCCAGCAGGTGCATGCCGGTGTTGGCGATGCGCTGCGTGAGCTCGGAGCCGTAGAGCTTGCTGACGTTGGCCTCGTGGTTCGGGGTCTCGCCCTGCGCTTCGAGGTAGGGGACGCGGTAGGCGACCTGGTAGCCGACCTCGAGTTCGATCCAGCGATCAGCGATCTCGTAGCGCGCGTTCGGTGACTTCGCGATCAGCGAGGACTCGTCCTTCGCGGCGGCGACGAGCCGTTCGAGGTTCGCCTTGCCCTCCGCGAATGCCTCGACGCCGCTGCGCGCGCGGTCCAACGTCTCCGTGACCTGGTACCACCCGCGTCCCTCCGCGCCGATGAGGTTGCGCGCGGGGATGCGGGCATCCTCGAAGAACACTTCGCTGAGGTCGGTGCCGCCGTCCAGGTCGACGAGCGGGCGGACCGAGACGCCCGGCGTGTCCATCGGCACGGCGAAGGTGGAGATGCCTCGATGCTTCGGGGCGGCGGGATCGGTGCGCGCGGCGAGCCAGCCGTGGGTTGCGCGCCCGGCACCGGAGGCCCAGATCTTCGAGCCGTTCAGGATGTACTCGTCGCCGTCGCGGACGGCGCGCGTCTGCAGCGCGGCGAGGTCGGAGCCGGCACCCGGCTCGGAATAGAGGGTGCACCAGACGTCCTCACCTCGCGCGATGCGAGGGAGGTAGAGGTCGCGCTGGGCTGCGGAGCCGAACATCTGGATCGCGGGGCCGACCCACTGCACGCCGGCGTTCACCGCACCGGGCATGGCGAGGTAGGCGGCCTCGTCCTGCTGGATCGCCTGCTGCATCACGGATGCATTCGCGCCGCCGAGGTCCTCGGGCCAGCCGGCGGCGAGCCAGTGACGGTCGGCGAGGGCGCGGCGGATCGCGAGCTCGACGGCCTCGTGCTCGTCGGGCGGGACCTCGCCCAGGAACGCGCGGTCAGACCAGCGCTCGGGGAGGCGGGCCTGCAGGAAGGCGCGCAGATCCGCGCGGAAGCGCTCCTCGTCCGGGGTGAAGGTGAAGTCCAACGCGCCTCCGAGGGCGGGATGCCGCGCGAGCGCGCGTGGCCGGCTGCCTGCCTGCCAGTCTACCAAGGGCCGGGGCCGCTTCCGGGGCTCGGTGGTACCATCGAAGAGCCGGCAGTTCTGACGGTGACCCGACTGTGAACGCGGCAGCGCAGCCGTCCCGCGCCTCCTCGGAGGCCCCAGGGTGGTGCGTCGTCGCCCGCCGAGAGCGCAGGGGAGCCGCGCGTGTTCCAAGAGATGGCCGTCTTCACCGGCAATGCCCACCGCGACCTCGCCGAGGCGATCTGTCGCCACCTCGAGATGCCGCTCGGCGACTGCGAGGTCTTCGAGTTCTCGAACGAGGAAGTGTTCGTCCGCTACCTGGACAACATCCGCGAGCGCGACGTCTTCATCGTCCAGCCGATCGTGTCGCCGGTGAACACGCGGCTGATGGAACTGATGATCATGATCGACGCCGCGAAGCGCGCCTCCGCGGGCCGCATCACCGCGGTGATCCCGTACTACGCGTACGGCCGCTCCGATAAGAAGGATCAGCCGCGCGTGCCCGTCACGGCGCGCCTCGTGGCGAACTTCATCGAATCAGCCGGTGCGGATCGCGTGCTGACGCTGGACATGCACGCGGGCCAGATCCAGGGCTTCTTCAACATCCCGCTGGACGAGTTGACGGCGTTCCCGCTGATCGCTGAGCACTTCCGCCAGAAGAACCTGCCCGCGCCGGTCGTGGTGGCCGCGGACGTCGGACGCGCGAAGCTCGCCCGCGAGATCGCGGGACGCCTTGGTGGCGACATCGCGATCGTGGACAAGAAGCGCGACGGCAACACCGACCACGCCGAGGCGCTCACCATGATCGGTGAGGTCGAGGGGCGCGACTGCCTGATCATCGACGACGAGGTGCTGACTGGTGGCACCGTGGCCTCCGCGGTGCGCCTGCTGCGCAGCCGAGGCGCCAGCTCCGTCCGCGTGGCGTTCGTGCACCCGGTGCTCGCCGAGAAGGCGTTCACGGTGCTGGACACCTCGGACGTGGATGAAATCGTGTACACGGACTCCATGCCGCTGGTGCACGGAACCTTCAAGAACGTCCCGACGTCTCTACTGTCGGTGGCGCCGCTGATCGGCGACGCGATGCACCGGATCCACACGGGTGGATCCGTGGGCGCGTTGTTCCGGTAGCGGGCCGCATCCGGCGCGCCGATTGAGCGCGCCCAGGGAAGGCTGATCCGCATGGTCGGCATATTCCGCAAGCTGCTGGGTGGAGGCGACTCCAACGAGCGCGTCGTCTCCAAGATGACGCCGCTGGTGGAGCGCGTGAACGCGCTGTCCGAGGACTGTGCAGCGCTGTCGGACGAGGCGCTGGGCGCTCGCACGGCGGAATTCCGCGCGCGCCTCGCGCAGGGCGAGACGCTGGACGACCTGCTGCCGGAGGCGTTCGCCGTGGTGCGCGAGGCGATCGCACGGAAGACCGGCGAGCGTGCGTACGACGTGCAGCTCATGGGTGCGATGACGCTCCACCGCGGCCAGATCGCCGAGATGCGCACCGGCGAGGGCAAGACGCTGGTCGCGACGATCGCGATCTACCTCAACGCGCTCGACGGCGAGGGCGTGCACTCGATCACCGTCAACGACTACCTCGCCCGGCGCGACGCGCAGTGGTACGCCCCGGCGCTGGACATGCTGGGCATCACCATCGGCGTGATCCAGAACCAGGGTGCGTTCCGCTTCACGTCCGACGT
>CANKAU010000025.1 GCA_947479915.1 Chloroflexota bacterium | reverse complement strand
GGTCTGGTCGCGGTACTCCATGCCGAGGTCGTAGTACTCGAGCTTGATGTCGAGGTACGGCAGGATCAGGCGGTCCTTGATGAACCCCCAGATGATGCGGGTCATCTCATCGCCATCGAGCTCGACGACCGGGTTCTTGACTGCAATCTTGGCCATGATGGCTCCTCGTGAATCGGGCGGGCGTCGGGAGTCCGCCGCTACGCAGGTGCGATCCTGGCCCTTTGATCACGCGCCGAGCGACCACTCCGGGGAGGCCGAGGTGGGGTGAAAGCGCTACCGCGGCCCCCGTCCCGCGACTGCCTGCGCACCCCGGTGAGGGGAGCGAGGCCCGTTGGGCCCGGGCGTGAGGCCGGTCTCTGCGGCGGCCGAAGTATAGCCTCAACCGTGCCTAGACGCAGACGATCCGAGGGTGCGCGAGGCACCCACAAATCTGGTTATAGCGGCATGTTCCCGTGCTTCTTCGGAAGCACCGGGGTGGACTTGGTGCGGAGCATCTCCAGCGCGTGCGCGATCTTCGTGCGCGTCTCCACGGGGTCGATGACGTCGTCGATGTAGCCCTTGGCCGCGGCGATGTAGGGGTGCTCCAGACGCTTCTGGTACTCGGACACCAGGCGCTTCCGCTCGGCCTCCGGGTCGTCGGCGCCCTGGATCTCGCGGCGGTTGATGATGTTCACCGCCTGCGTGCCAGCCATCACGGCGATCGCCGCGCCCGGCCACGCGTAGTTCACGTCCGCGTCGAGGTGCTTCGACGCCATGGCGATGTAGGCGCCGCCGTAGGACTTGCGAAGGATGACGGTGATCTTCGGCACGGTGGCGGCCGCGTAGGCGTACACGAGCTTCGCGCCGTGAGCGATGATCCCGCCGTACTCCTGCGATACGCCCGGCAGGAAGCCCGGCACATCCACCAGAGTCACGAGCGGAATGTTGAACGAGTCACAGAAGCGCACGAAGCGCGCGGCCTTCCTCGACGCGTCGATGTCGAGGACGCCCGCGAGGTAGAGCGGCTGGTTCGCGACGACACCGATCGGGCGCCCGCCGATGCGGCCAAAGCCGACGACGATGTTCGGCGCGAAGAACTCGTGCACTTCCATGAACTCGCTGTTGTCGACGAGCCGCTCGACGACGTCGCGGACGTCGTACTGCATGTCGGCCTCGCCCGGCACCACCGAGAGGATGTCATCAAGGCGGCGCGAGATCGGGTCGCCCGTGTCCTCCAGCGGTGCGTCGTCCATGTTGTTGCTGGGGAGGTAGGAGAGCAGTCGGCGCACCTCGTCCAGGCACTCGCGCTCGTCGCTCGCGGCGAAGTGCGCGACGCCGGACTTCGAGACGTGCGAGATGGCGCCGCCGAGCTCCTCGACGGTGGTCTGCTCGCCGGTGACGCTAAGGATCACGTCCGGGCCGGTGAGGAACATCTGGCTGGTCTTCTCGACCATGAAGACGAAGTCCGTGAGCGCGGGCGAGTACACGGCGCCACCGGCGCACGGGCCCATGATCACGCTGATCTGCGGAATCACACCGGAGGCCTGCACGTTCTTGTAGAAGATGTCGCCGTACCCGGCGAGGGCGCCGACGCCCTCCTGGATGCGCGCTCCACCCGAGTCGTTCAGGCCGACCACGGGCACGCCGGTCTTCATCGCGACGTCCATGACCTTCGCGATCTTCGTGCCCACGACCTCGCCCAGCGAGCCGCCGTAGACGGTGAAGTCCTGCGCGTAGAGGCAGATCGTGCGGCCGTTCACCTTGCCCCAGCCGGTGACCACGGCGTCGCCGAAGAAGCGCTCGCCCTCGTCGTTGTCGAAGTCCGCCGCCAGCGCGTCGATCTCCTCGAACGTACCGGGGTCGAGGAACGCCTCGATGCGCTCGCGGGCGGTCATCTTGCCGCGTTCGTGCTGCGCCTCAATGCGGTCGGTGCCGCCGCCCAGGAGCGCGCGCTCCTTGAGTTCGCGGAGTTCCTCGAGGCTGGAGTCGATGGACATGGCTGCCACTTTCGTCGCGGCCCGCGAGCATCCTCGGGGGCCGTGGAGCGGACGCGGCGCGGAGTTCCGCACCGCACCCGCAGGTGCGTTAGCGCTGGCCGGGCGGTGGCAACTTGACCACCTGACCCAACTGCAGATTATCGAGGCCGCCCTTCGCGACGCCGTTGGCGCGCTCGAGAGCCTCGGTCGTGGTGTCGAACTGGAGCGCGATCCCGAAGGCGGTGTCGCCGGCCTTCACGGTGTACGTGCTCACGCCGCCGCTACCGGGGCTGGTGGTCCTGGCGACGCGGCCGGGAATGCGGAGCTTCTGCCCGATCTGGATGCTGTCCCCGGTCAGGTTGTTCAACGTGCGGATCGAGGCGGCGGGCACATCGAACTTGTCGGCGATCGATCCGAGGACGTCACCGGCGACCACCGTGTACGTCTGCTCCGGGGCGGCAGCGCCCGTGGCGCCGCTGGCAGCCGCGGGCGTCGCGCTGCCGGTGGGCGTGGCGCTGGGCGTCGCGAGGCGCGTGACGAGCGTGGGTTCCGGGACGGCGGGGAAGGGTGCCGCGGTCGGCACGGAGCCGGCGCCCACGGTCGGGGTCGCCTTCGCGGTGTTCCCGTCGCAGGCTACGAGCACCCCTGAGAGGAGCAATGCGACGGTGGCGACGAACGCTCGTGACCGCAATCGTGCCTGCCTTGAATGGGGAGTGCGCCCATCGTAGCCATCCCCGTCACGGGGGACAACCTCGGCCTGTGAGGCGTTCGGCGGGCGGGTCAGCGGGTCCCGACCGTCTTCAGCATTCCCTCCAGCGCGGCGTCGCCCAGCCGGAGCATGGTCTGGAGGTCGGCTTTCCGGATCGCCTCCAACGTATCGCCGGGGGTGTGGATGTTCGGGTCATCGCCGGAGGTGATCGTGACCGCCGGGATGCCCACGGACGAGAACGAGACGTGGTCGGACGAGGCGAACGGGGGGAAGGTGCCAGAGCGCAGTGGCTGATCCGCGCCTCGACCGAGGACGCCGAGGATGCTCTCGGTCAGCGCGGGGTCGCCGACGATGATCGGGCCCTCGATGCGGCCCATCATGTCGAAGTTGAGCACGAACTTCGCGCCCTTCGCGGCTTGGGAGGCGACATAAGCCTGCGACCCGTTCAGGCCGGTCTCCTCGGACCCGAACGCCACCGCGCACAGGCCGTCTGTGCCACGCACACGTGCCATCTCGAGCATCGACGCCGTGCCGCTGCCGTTGTCGTTCGCGCCGGGGCCCTCCGCCACGGAGTCGTAGTGGGAGCCGATATAAGCCCGGCAGGTGTCGCCGCGACGGCCGACGACGTTCTGCGAGGTGACCTGGCGCGTGCCGCCGGCGGCCTGCATCTCTACGGTCTGGCCCAGGGCAGCGCGTACCGCCTCGGCGCGGCTGCCGTCGATCGCCAGCGCGGGGATCGAGGCACGCTGCTGGCCCAGGGTGCCGCGGAACGGCCCGACCTCGTTATTCACGACGAGGACGCCGAGCGCCCCGGCTTGCTGGGCGTTCGCGACCTTCTGGCCAAAGGGCAGGCCACCTCGTCGCATCAGCACGATCGCGCCCTTCGCGGCGGCGAGCTGCTCCGGCTGGCCGGTGCCGCCGTCAACGAGCATGCCGTTAGCCGTGCCCATCGCGGAGCCGTCGAGGAGGTTCGCCTTGATCGTCACGCCACCTGCGAGGCGCAGGACGGAGTCGTCGTAGCGGGCCGGGTAGGTGAACGTCTCCACGCTGGTGGTGTAGCCCTGCGCGGTCAGGACATCGGCGATGTAGCGTGCGGCGCGGCGCTCGTTCTCCGAGCCGGACTCACGTACGCCGATATCGACCGAGAGCACCTTCAGGTGCGCGATCACACGATCGACATCGACCGGGCCGGCGAGCGAGACCGTGGCGGCGGGCGCGCCGGTGCCCGTGGTGCTCGCTGTGGGCGCACTCGGCGTCGAGGCGGCCGCAGCGGTCGTGCTCGACGCTGCGCTCGCCGGTGGCACTGATGCGGGGCTTGAGCAGGCGATCAGCAGCGCGGCAAGCGGCGTGAGCAGCCGCGCGGCGACCAGCAATGTTGGCTTCAATTCGCTCCCCTCCGGCAGTCGCCGGGTGGGGCGGCGCGCTCGGTGCTGTAGTTAGCCGGCAGCCCGGCTCAGCGTCGTGTGCGCGAGTTCCACCAGCGGCGCAGCCGATCCGAGAGCGGCGCCGAGGACTGGTACTGGACGGTGCGGCCTCGCCACTTTGGCGGCCCGTTGGAGCCACCTCGACCGCCGCCGAACATGCTGATGGCGAAGCTGCTGACGAACAGGATGATGCCCGCGTAGAGCACCCAGGTCATGGGGGCGGGTGCCGCGCGGCGGAAGAACAGCGAACCCAGGATGAGGATGAACGAGAGCAGCATCACCTGCGAGATCGAGAACCGCGAGATCTGCCGCACGAAGCCGCGCAGGCGATCCGAGACCGCCGTGCCGAACTGCTGAAGCGCACGGTTGGTGGAGCGGCGGCGGCGCGTGCGGGCGTCCGGGAACTGCTCGATCTTGCCGAGGATCTCTTCGATCTCTCGTTCCAGGCGGTTGGAGTCGGGCATAGCGCGCTCACGTCATCGTTGGGCGATCGGCCGAGGACGGCGTGATCCACCTGTTTCCCAGTATACGCGCGGCGGGCGGGCGTCGACGTGCGCGCGGATCAGGAGAATCGCGCGGTTGTCCGGCCGCGGACCTGCATGGCAATCTGGTCGCATGCCGTCTGCAACGCCCCCCTCCACCGCCCTCGTCCACGTGATCATCGAGACCGGGGCGAAACGCGTCTTCGCGAGTGCGCTGGAGTGGCCCGGCTGGTCGCGCTCCGGCCGCGACGAGGCGAGCGCGCTGGATGCGCTCGCGAGCTACGCGGAGCGCTACGGCGCGGTGGCCCGGGCCGCGCAGGTCCGGTTCCCTGCGCATCCCGCGTTCGAGATCGTCGAGCGCGTCACCGGCAACGCGACGACTGATTTCGGTGCGTCCGCGATCATCGCGACCAGCGAGCACGAGCCGCCGACCGCCGCCGACCGCCGCCGAGGCCCGCCGTCTTGCCGCGATCCTCGGAGCCGCGTGGGCGACGCTCGACCAGGTCGTGGCGCAGGCGCCCGCTTCGCTGCGGAAGGGGCCACGCGGCGGTGGTCGCGACCGCGATCGGGTTGTGGAGCACGTGCTCGGCGCGGAGCACGCGTACGCGCCGAAGATCGGCGTGCGGTTCCCCCAGCCGAAGGTCGACGACCGCGCGGCGATCGAGGCCGGACGCGCCGCGATCCTGGAGGCGTTCCGTGCGGCGGCGGCGAAGGACGCCGCTGAGACCTCGTGGCCGGTGCGGTACGCGGCGCGTCGCATCACATGGCACGTCCTGGACCACGCGTGGGAGATCGAGGATCGCTCGGAGAGCTGACCGCTACCGGGCGATGGGGATCGTGAGCATGCGGCGGTCGGCATCCGCTGGCGTAGGGGCGATCCTCGCGGCCGCCGCGCGGTACGCGGCGCTGTTGTAGGCGACCGAAGCGCGACGCAGCAGCGGGTACAGCTCGCCGGGCATGAACGGCGTGATCTGCTGCGCGGTCCACGGCTGGGAGCCGAGCGCGTAAGGCACCAGCCAGTCCAGTGCCCGTCGCATCCCTCGACCGTCCGGTGACTCGTAGTTCCACAGGTCGACGCCCGCGCGCTCACCCAGTGCTGCGAGATTGAACATGGCGTCGAGGTTGAAGACGGAGTAGCTCCACGCCTTCGTGCGCGCGAGCTCCCGCGGCTGCTGGCCGCTCGGCTCGATCTGCGCGGCGATGCGCCGTTCCCGCGCGGCCTCCAGCACCGTGCGCGCGCGCGCCTCGTCGCCCAGGTAGAGCGAGATCGACACGACCTGCGCGTCGTAGAACGTGCCGTGGTTGTTGGTCGCCTTGCCCTCGTCCAGGCCGAGCTTCGCGGTCGTGAGCCATGTACGGTACGCGCTGAACCACGCTGCCAGCGCCTGCCGGTCGTCGCTCGTCAGCGCGGGCGATGCCTCGATCAGCCCGATGGCGTCGACCACCTGCGGCATGACGTGAGTATCGATGATTCCGGCCGGCGTCCCGGTGTTCTTGCCGGGGACGAACTGCCCGTAGTTGAGGTTAGGGTTCATCTTCGTGCGCGGGTCAATGAACCACGTGCGCAGCAGCAGCGCGGCGCGCTCGGCGTACTTCTCGTCGCCGGTGAAGTAGTAGGCGAGGGAGAGCGACTCCGTGTTCGAGGTCATCGAACCGAACGCGCGGTCGTCCGGGATCGCGTCGCGCTCCGGGTTGATCTCGCCGTCGCGATAGATGTACGGCAGCCCGTCCGCCTTCGCGGGGTCGGGCCAGTAGTAGGGCGACTGGCTGGCGAAGTCGTGCAGGTCGCCGCTGGGTGGCGGCTTGGTCTTGTCCGTGACCGCGAACGGCCCGGCTCGCATCGCGCGGTCGGCGTCGCGGAGCAGCCGCGCGGAGGCAGCCGCGAGCAGCGGATCCTTCGCCTGCAGGCGCGTCCTGGTCGCTGCGAGCGCGGCGGGGTCGAGGCTGAAGACGCGGGCCGGGGCAGTGCCCGCGGGCCGGGTCAGCGTGACCGGCGTCGCCGTGGTGAACCCGCCCGCGAAGCGGGCTGAGAACCCTTCCTTCAAGAAGGCCGGCCCGCCGACCAGCATCAGGTGGAACGCGCCGGTGCCGTCCTGCACCCACGCCCCCGTCGCGCCGGCCACCTTCGCCGCGCGTTCGAGGTCTTCGACCGACCCCGGGAGGAAGACCGCCGCCGCCTGCCCGGCGCCGCTGAAAGCGGGCGTCCTGGCGAACGTGCCGGGGCTGTCGGCGTGCGCTGAGGCCGGCAGCAGCCACGGAGTGGTTGCGGCGAGGATGAGCGCGACCAGGCCGCGAAGCAGCGGTACAGTCGGGCGAGGCACGGGTGTCCCGTCTCCGCCGGTATCCTCGGCGGGTGCTCGGGAAGTATCGGACGGGCGCGGGCCCGAGGCGAGGCGTGGCCGGGTGCGAGGGCGGTGGGGGAGTCGATCTTGACCCTCCAGCGGCGCGTTGATAGCGTCGGAGTGTTGTTTCCCGCGCCAGCCGCGTTTCCGCTCGCCCCGCATGGGCGCGCCGTGGCCCCACACTCAGGACTGACCATGCCCGACACCTACGCTGTTGAACCCCGTTCCGTGACCGGCAAGAAGGTTTCGCGCCTTCGCCGCGAGGGGATTCTTCCCGCCGTCATCTACGGGCGCGGCCTGCCTTCCGTCTCCGTGCAGATGGCCTACATCGACGCGCGCGACCTGATGAACGAGCACGGCAAGAGCACGCTCATCAACGTGCAGGTCGCCGGCGAGGCTGAACCCCGCCCGGTGGTGGTGCGGCAGATCGAGCAGAACCCGGTCACCCGGTCGCTGCTCCACCTGGACTTCTACCAGGTCGACCTGTCCCGCCTGATCCGCACCCACATCCCGGTCGTCCTCACCGGCGTCGCACCGGCGGTCGCCCGCTGGAACGGTCTGCTGGCGCAGGGCCTGGACACCGTCGAGATCGAGGCGCTCCCGCAGAGCCTCCCCCAGCACCTCGAGGTGCCGGTGACCAGCCTCGCGCAGATCGGCGACCACATGCTGCTGAGCGCGGTGCGCGCCCCGGCCGGCGTGAAGATCCTCACGGACGGCGACTCCGTCGTCGTCACCGTGCAGCACGGTGCTCCCTCCGAGGAGCCGGAAGCCGCCGCCGAGTAACCTCGACCGCGTCGCAGCCGTCACAGGCAGCACGAAACAGGCCGGCTCGCGAGAGCCGGCCTGTTTGTTGTCGTGAGCGACGCGACGTTACTCGACGAGCGCGATCGGCCGCGTCTGCGCGCGCTGGACGTCGGTGCGGAGCTGGCCGCAGGCGGCAGCGATCTCCACACCGCGCTCAATGCGCACGGTGGCGTTCGCACCGGCGGCCTGCAGTTCGCGCAGGAACGCGCGCACGCGGCCGATGTTCGGGCGGCGCAGGTCGGGGCCGGCGGTGGGGTTGTACGGGATCAGGTTCACGTGCGCCTGGATGCCTCGGATGCGCCGGGCCAGCGCGCGTGCCTGCTCGGGCTCGTCGTTCACGCGGTCGAGGAGCGCGTACGCGAAGGTCACGCGCCGTCCGCAGCGGTCGATGTACATCCGGGCCGCCTCGATGAGCTGGTCGATCGTCGTGCCTCCGGCCGTGGGGATGAGGTTGCGGCGCAGCTCATCGTCCGGGGCGTGGAGCGAGATCGTGAGGCCGATCTGCAGGCCTTCCTCGGCGAGCCGTTCGATGCCGCGGATCACACCGACGGTCGAGACGGTGATTCCGCGCTGTCGCAGGCCGAGGCCCTCGGGGCGCGTGAGCCAGCGGATCGCGGCGATGGTGCCGGCGTAGTTCGCCAGCGGCTCGCCCATGCCCATGAAGACGATGTTGGTGATGCGGTGCGTTCCCGCGGCGAGGCTCGCGCGGCTGAAGTGCAGCACCTGGGCCACGATCTCCGCGGGGCTCAGGTTGCGCGTGAAGCCCTGCAGCCCGGTGGCGCAGAAGCGGCAGCCCATCGCACAGCCGACCTGCGTCGAGATGCACACGGTCACGCGGTCGGGCGCGCCGTCCTCGTCCGGGTCGTAGTCCATGCGGACCGTCTCAACGGCGTCGCCGCCGCCAAGGTCGAGGAGCGCCTTCACGGTCGCCCCATCGTCGGCGCGGCGCTCGGCGAGGACGGGGAGCGGTGCGATCGTGAACGCCTCCGCCAGGCGGGCGCGCAGCGCGGGGGTGAGGTTCGTCATCGCGTCGAACTCGGTCGCGCCGTGGCGGAACACCCAGTCGAAGACCTGCTTCGCGCGGTAGCGCGGTTCGCCCCACGAGGCGAACTCCGCCTCGATCTCCTCGTACGACAGGTCGAGCAGGTGACGCATGAGTACCAGTCTACGCGGTGCGCGCGGGGCTACGCGCCGGCGGGCGCGCCGAGCCGTGCGCCGATGAGCGCCCGGTCGCCGTTCAGGTAGTCCTCGATCGGCAGCGCCTTGCGGCCGGAGCGCTGGAGCGCGAGCAGTGCGAGGCGGCCCGAGCCGCATGCGACCACGGCGCGCGCGCGGCGGCCGGGCAGCAGATCGGACAGTGGCGCGCCGTCGCCCGTCTCTACCGTGCCGGGAGCGGCGGTCGAGGCACCCGGCAGCGGCCATGCCTCGAGGATGCCGAGCGGCTCGGTGGTGCCGTCCGAAAGCAGCCGCGTCGTCATGGCCAACGGCCACGGGGAGTAGGCGCGGACCGCGCGGCCGATCTCCTCGGCGCTGCGGGTCCAGTCGATCAGGCCGTCTTCCTTCGCGAGGCGCGGCGCGTACGTGACGAGCGAGTCGTCCTGCGGCAGCGCCGTCAGCTCGCCGCGCACCCACCTCGGCAGGGTGTCCGCGAGGAGCGCGGCTCCGAGGTCGGCGATGCGCGCGGTGAGCGTGGCGGTGGTGTCCAGCGGGCCGATCGTGGTTGCGACCTTCGCGATCACCGGCCCGGCATCGAGCTCACGCACCACGAGCATGATCGAGGCGCCCGTGTCGGCATCGCCCTCGAGGATCGCGGCAGACACCGGCGACGCGCCGCGGTGGCGCGGCAGCAGGGAGGCGTGGACGTTCACGACCTGGTGCGGGAATGCTTCGAGCAGGTGCGTCGGGAGGATGTGGCCGGAGGCGGCGACAACACCGACGTCCGGGTGCAGCGCGGCGAGCGCCTCGGTCGTGTCGCGGCGGACGCGGTCGGGCTGGAGGATCACGGGGACGCCGGCCTCGACTGCGAGTTGCTTCACCGGCGTCATCAGGGCGGCGCCGGAGCGCCCGCGCGGGCGGTCGGGCTGGGTGACGAGGGCGACGACCTCCGCCCCAGGGAGATCCAGGCAGGCGCGCAGAGACGGCACGGCGTAGTCAGGCGACCCGAAGAAGACGATGCGCATGGGCCGCCCTCAAGGGGCGCGCTAGCCGGCGGCGACGCTGGCGGCGGAGATGGCGACGAACACCACGACCACCACGATCGTCAGGCGGTGCAGCTGGCGCTGCAGGCCCCGCTTCGTGCGGAAGGTGTAGTCCTGGCCACCGAGCGCGGCGCCGAAGCCGGTGCCACGCACCTGCATCAGCACGAGGCCGATCAGCAGCCCGGACACGAGGATCTGGGCGAGGCTGAGAAAGTCCTTCAGTTCCATGAGTGAGAGGCTAAGGCGGGATGCGGGCGACGGCAAGCGCCGGACCCCCCAAGGGTCCCTCGACGGGGCTAGCGGGCGGTGTAGGCGGCCGGCGCCTGCACCCGGAGGTCGCGCTCGAAGTAGGCGCGCATGACCACCGAGGCGAGGGAGTCGCCGTTGTGCCGGTAGCGGCGCTCGTGGTCGACGATGTCGGCGAGGACGAGGCGCGCGGAGCCGTAGTCGGCGTCCCCGGGGGCCAGCACGGGCTCGGAGCGCCACTCGGGCTTCAGCGGCTCGGCCGGCAGGTTGCTGTTCGCCAGCACAACGTCCACCAGCGCGTCGTCGTTCATGTGGCGGCGCACCGCGGCGTAGTGGGCGGCGGCGTCGTAGCCGTTCGTCTCGCCGAGCTGGGTCGCCACGTTCGTGATGAAGACCTTGTGCGCCCGCGATTCCTTGATCGCCTTGCCGATGCCCGGCACCAGGAGGTTCGGCAGCACGGAGGTGTAGAGGCTGCCCGGGCCGATCACGATGAGGTCGGCGTCCAGGAGCGCGCGGACGGCGCCGGGGTGGGCGGCGGAGTCACGCGGCTCGATCCACACCTCGGTCGGGGGGATGCCGCTGCCGGGCAGCGCGGACTCGCCGTGCACCACGTCGCCGTTAGCGAAGCGCGCCGCGAGGCGCACGTCGTCCAGTGTGGACGGCAGGATGCGTCCGCGCACCGCGAGGACGCGCGAGGTTTCCGTGATCGCGGCCTCCATGTTGCCGGTGACCTCGGCCATGGCGGTGATGAACAGGTTGCCGAAGGAGTGTCCGGCGATGCCCTCCCCGGCGCGCTCGTCGAAGCGGTACTGGAAGAGCTGCGTCACGAGGGGCTCGGCGTCAGCGAGCGCGGCGATGCAGTTGCGGATGTCGCCCGGTGGGATGACGTGCAGGTCGCGCCTCAGCCGGCCGCTCGACCCACCGTCGTCCGCGACGGTGACTATCGCCGTGAGGTTGGAGGTGTACTGCTTCAGGCCGCGCAACAGGTTGGACAGCCCGGTGCCGCCGCCAATCGCGACGATCCTCGGACCGCGGTCGCGCGTGCGGTTCTGGTACACGAGGTCCACGAGGTCGCGCTGGCGCTCACCGATGGGGAGCAGTGCGTGCGCGAGTGAACGGTTCAATTCCCAGCCCGAGAAGATCGCGAGCGTCAGTGCTGAGCTGATGAACAGCAGACCGCGCAGCCAGCGTGGGATGAACTGCAGCGTGATGTAGAAGGCCCACGCGGGGAAGGTGTAGGAGACGTACACCTCGCGCAGGATGTAGGCGAAGCCGATGCCCATGATGGCAACGGCGATCGCGAGGAGGGCCAGCCATCGCTTGATGTGCAGGCCGACGTACAGCCACTTGGTGATGTTGCCGCGACTCAAGGAGTAACTCGCTCGCTGCCCGCCACGTCGAGTAAACGCTCACGTGCCTTGGCAGTCAACTCGTCCGTCCCTGCGGGGTGCTCTCGCACTCCCGCGCGAACGAGGCCGCCCGGCCGCCTCGGTTAGCCCGCGGCCGCGTCCAGGTGGCGGCGGAGCGTCTCGGCGGCGGTGTTGGCGTCTGCTCGCCCCTTCATCTCGCGCATCACCTGGCCCACGAGGAAGCCGATCGCGGCCTGCTTCCCGGCGCGGTAGTCCTCGACCGCCTTCGGGTTCGCCGCGATCGCCTTCTGAGCGACCTCGTCGATCGCGCCGGCGTCCGTGACCTGGCGCAGCCCGCGCGCATCCACGATCGCCTCGGGCAGGTCGCCCGTCTCGAACGCGACGTCGAGGACTTCCTTGGCCGTCGCGGCGGTGACCGCGTTCGACGCCACGAGACGCACCAGCTCGCCGATGTGGCGCCCCGTGACCTTCGTGTCGCCCAGCTCTGCCTCACCGCCGAGCGCGTTGAGGTGCTTCAGCACGTCGCCTGTGAACCAGTGCGCCACCGGTCGCGCGTGTTCCGCGCCTGCGATGCCAACGGCCTCCTCGAAGGCGTCGCCGTCGGAACGCGACTCCGTGAGGATGCGCGCCTCGGCAGGCGTCAGGCCGTACTGCGTCTCGAACCGCGCGAGGCGCGCCGCCGGCAGCTCCGGCAGCTTCTCGCGCAGGGTCTCGATGGTCTCCGGGGCGATGTGCAGCGGGGGCAGATCGGGCTCGGGGAAGTAGCGGTAGTCGCTCGCCTCCTCCTTGGAGCGCTGCGAGACGGTCTCGCCGGTGGCGTCCACGTAGCCGCGCGTCTCCTGAACGATGCGCTCGCCAGCGTCCATCATCCGCGACTGGCGCTCGATCTCGAACTCGATCGCGCGCTGCACGCTGCGGAACGAGTTCATGTTCTTCACCTCGACCTTGCGGCCGAGCTCTTCCTGCCCGAAGGGGCGGATGGAGACGTTCGCGTCGCAGCGCATGCCGCCCTTGTCCATGTCCGCGTCCGCAATCCGCAGGTAGCGCATGACCTGGCGCAGCGTGCGCAGGAAGGCGTGCGCCTCCTCGCCGGAGTGCATGTCCGGCTTCGTCACCAGCTCCATCAGCGGCGATCCCGCGCGGTTCACGTCCAGCAGCGAGTACGACTCGATGCCGTTGTCCCGGTGCAGCAGGCGCGCCGTGTCCTCTTCGAGGTGGATGCGCTCGAGGTGCACGAGGCGACGCGCGCCTTCGACCTCGATCTCCAGCACGCCGTTGAGGCAGAACGGCTGGTCGAACTGCGAGATCTGGTAGCCCTTCATCAGGTCGGGGTACGGGTAGTTCTTGCGGTCGAACTTCGCGTAGCTCGGGATGTCGCAGCCGAGGGCGAGGCCCGCCAGCAGCGTGCTGGTCACGGCTTCCTGGTTGATGACCGGCAGCATCCCCGGCATGCCGAGGCACACGGGGCACACGTGGGAGTTGGGCGCGGCGTCGAAGTACTCGCGGTCGCAGCCGCAGAACATCTTCGATCGGGTCTTGAGCTGGATGTGGACCTCGAGACCGATCACGGCTTCGTACTTCGTGCGGGTCTGGGTCGTCACAGGCTCACCTCGGGCTGCGCGGGCGTTCAGGCATCCATCCTACCGCGCCCGGACGTAACATCGACCATGCGCCCACCGGCGAGACAAGGCGACGCGATGCCCGACCCGGAGTCCGTCCTCGACGAGTCGATGTCGCGTCGTCGCGTGCTCGCGATCGGCGGCGGTGCAGTGCTCGTGTCGCTCGGCGCCGCCGGCGGCATGGTGGAGCTGGCCCGCCGCGAGGTCGCCCGTCGCGACGCTCCGCCGCGCGCCGCTCTCGCCACCGCCGCTCCCACCTTCACCGCGGCGCCCGCGCGCACTGCTGAGGACGACGAACCGTGGCCGCCGCCCGCTCTCGGCCTGTCGCGCGACGTGCCGACGCAATTCGTGTTCAACGTGGACGCGGGGGTGCCGGACGACGAGGAACGCCTGATGCGCGAGAGCGCGCGCGTCGCTGCGGAGTACTACCGCCAGCGCACCGGCTACTACCTGACCAATCGCCCGCGGATCCACCTTGACCTGTCGCGCGCCTCGGGGCCGCTTGGCGAGGCGGACGGGCGCAACATCACGCTGCTCCTGGGCAACCGCTCGTGGCCGCGCCTCACGCGCGTGGACAAGATCGCGGTCGTGGCGCACGAGGTGTTCCACCTCATGCAGTTCACGCTGGGCGGCGGCGGATCCTCGCCGGTGCTGTGGCTGATCGAGGGTGCCGCCGAGTACGCCTCGCAGATGTCGGTGATCGAGGCCGGCCTGCGCGCGAAGGCGGACTTCCAGGAGGCGGCGATCCGCGCGGTCGCGCGTTCGCCACAATTACCGCTGGCGGTCGCGGGGCGATCCCCCCAGGCGACCGAGTACGCCCTCGGCGCGCTGGCCGCAGACCAGTTGGTGGGGGACAAGGGCGTGCCCGCGCTGGGCGACTACTACCGGCGGCTCGCCGACCAGTCGCCACTCACGGCGTTCGAGGCCGCGTTCGGCGAGACGCGCAGCGCCTTCGAGACACGTTTCGAGGCATGGAGACGCCAGCGGGGCATCGCCGCCACCTGAGCGGCGCGTAGACTCGACCCATGGCCGAACGTCGATCCCGTCCCGTCCCGCCCGGCGTGCAGGCCGACATGCTCGCCGGCCCCGCGCAGCCCGCGCCACGCCGCGATGCGCCGCTGGCCGCGCGCATGCGCCCGCGCACCCTCGATGAGTACGTGGGGCAGGCGCAGGTCGTCGGCGCGGGCCGTCCACTACGCCAGATGATCGAGGCGGATCGGCTGCCCTCAATCATCCTGTGGGGGCCACCGGGGTCCGGGAAGACGACCCTCGCCACCATCATCGCGGCGCAGACGCAGCGCTTCTTCGCGGAGCTGTCGGCGGTCAGCAGCGGCGTCGCGGACGTGCGCCGCGTGATCGCCGAGGCCGCCGACCGGCTGAAGGTCAGCGGACGCCGCACCATCTTGTTCATCGACGAGCTGCATCGCTTCAACCGCAGCCAGCAGGACGCGCTGCTCCCGCACGTCGAGGCAGGCACCGTCACGCTGATCGGCGCGACGACCGAGAACCCGTCGTTCTACCTCGTTGCGCCGCTGCTCTCCCGGTCGCGGGTGTTCCGCCTCGACCTGCTCGACGAAGCCGCGCTGTCAGCGATCGTGCGCCGCGCGATCGAGGATCCCCAGCGCGGACTGGCGAGCGACCCGGGCGCGCCGCGGATCGAGATCGACGACGAGACGATGCACACGCTGACGCTGCTCGCCGCCGGTGACGCGCGGACGGTGCTCAACATCCTCGAGCTCGCTGTGGACGCGGCACCTCTCGACGATCGCGGCGTGAAGGTGCTGACGCGTGAGCAGATCGAGGGCGCGGCGCAGGCGCCGACCCTGCTCTACGACCGCGAGGGCGACGCGCACTACGACACGATCTCGGCGTTCATCAAGACGCTGCGCGACTCCGATCCGGACGGCGCGCTCTACTGGCTCGCGCGAATGGTCGAGGCCGGCGAGGACCCGATGTTCATCGCGCGACGCCTGGTGATCACCGCCGCCGAGGACGTCGGCCTCGCGGATCCCACGGCGCTGCAGTTGGCCGTCGCGTGCCAGCAGGCGGTGCACTTCCTCGGTATGCCGGAGGGGCGGCTCGCGCTTGCGGAGACGACGGTCTACCTCGCCCGCGCGCCGAAGTCGAACAGCGCCTACGCCGCGTACAACCGCGCGCTTGCCGACGTGCAGGCGACGCGGAACGACCCGGTGCCGATGCACCTGCGGAACGCCGTGACCGGGCTCATGCGCGGCATGGGCTACGGACAGGGCTACCGCTACGCGCACGACGAACCGGATCACCTCGCGCCCGGGCAGACGCATCGCCCCGACGCCGTGGAGGGGCACCGCTACTACATCGCGGGCGGCCTCGGCCACGAGGCGCGCATCGAGGCGGCGTGGGCCGCGCGACGCAACCCGCCCGCCGCGCCCGACGGCGCTCCGCCCGCGCGATAGGCTCCGGCCTCGGCGCTCCCGGCGGTTCTGGTACCCTCCGTCGTCCGCGCTCGCAGTGGAGCGCCACCACGGAAGGAGCGGTCCCTGACCAGCGAACCAGACGCCTCGAACACCGCGCCGAGCGACCACGCGCCGATGCTGCAGGGCCGCGCGCTGGCGCGCCTGCGCACCGCGAACAACTACTGGATCAGCACGACGAGGCCGGACGGCCGCCCGCACAGCGCGCCCGTCTGGGGCGTCTGGCTGGACGACGGTCTGTGGTTCGGGACGATGGGCCAGAAGTTGAAGAACCTCGCTGCGACGCCGTACGCCGTGGTCCACCTGGACAGCGCGGACGACGTGATCATGGTGCAGGGGCCGGTGGAGCTGGTGCGTGACGCCGCGCGGGTCCAACGCGCTGCCGACGCCTTCCGCGCGAAGTACGCCGACGGCGAGACCGGCGAGCCCTTCGATGTGTACCCGGTGCTGGGCGACGACCCCGCGCTGTTCCATGTCACGCCGGAGGTCGGCTGGGCATGGCTCGAAGGCGCCTACGTCAGTCACAACACGCGCTGGACGTTCGACCCGCCCCGAGCGTAGCCCCGCCGCCTACTCGACGATCGCCGTCGAGGTGACGTGCTTCGCCGCGAACGCGCGTACGTCGTCCTCGGAGTAGCCAAGGCGGCGCAGGACGTCGTCGCTGTCGGCGCCAAAGCGCGGTGCTGCGCGCACGCTGGTGATCGGGCGGCGCGTCATGCGCCAGGTCGGTCGCGTCGTGCGGACGTGGCCCGCCTCCGCGTGGTCGTACCAGAGGAACGCGCCGCGCGCCTCGAGGTGCGTGTCACTCGCGAGCATCAGCGGGGAGAGGATGGGCGCGGCGATGACGCCGGCGGTCTGGAGTCGTGCGGCGCTTTCCTCGGCATCCCGCGTGGCGCTCCACTCCGCGATCACCGCGTCGATCGCCTCGTGCGCCGCGGCGCGGCCCTCGCGCGTCGCATAGGCGGGGGCCTCGAGGCGCGGGTCGCCGATGATGTGGCGCAGCGCGCCCCACGCATCGTCGGTGTCCACGGTGAGCGTGAGCCAGCGATCCTCCACGGAGCCGATCGGGTTGCCGTTGATGTCCATGATCGCTCGCGGCGCGCTGTCCTGCGCCGGGTAGGCGTTCGAGGGCGCGAAGTGCGGGTCACGGTCGCCGATGCGCATCGGAAGCGGGCAGCCGAGGACCTCGCCGATGACGTACTCGGAGATCAGCCCGGCAATGCCGTCGCGCTGCGCCACCATCACGTAGGCGGGCTCACCGGTGCGTTCGCGGCGCAGCAGGGCAAGGGCGACCCCGGCGGCCGCCGTGGTGCCGGCGATCGGGTCGCCGTAGGAGATCGCGCTGCGGTGGGGCGGGCGGCCCTCGTACCCCTGGAGCGCGGCGAGGCCGCCCATCTGCTCGATCGTCGGCCCGAAGCCGATGCGCGAGGCGTCGCTGCCGACATGGCCGAAGCCGGGCATCGAGACATAAACGATGCGCGGGTTGACGCGCTTCACGTCCTCGTAGCCCAGTCCCTGCCGGTCAGCGACACCGCTGCTCCAGTTCTCGATGAACACGTCCGCCGTCTTGATCAGTCGCCGGAGCGCCTCGACCCCCTCGGGTTGCTTGAGGTCGAGGTTCACGCCCAGTTTGTTGCGGCCGTACTCGTTGAAGTAGGGGATCTGGTTGATCTCGGGCACCGTGCGCGCGCCGGACATGGTGCGGATCGGATCGGGGTAGGTCGGCCCCTCGACCTTGATCACCTCGGCGCCCATGTCCGCGAGCAGCCGTGTCGCGTAGGGGCCCGCCCACACCTGCGACACGTCCACGACGCGCAGGCCCGCGAACGGCAGGGCGGGTGCCTCGACGCTCGTCGTGGGCATCGAGGGCGCTGCGTGCGCGATCTGGGCGACGACCTCGGCGGTGTGCTCGCCGAGGAGCGGTGCGCGGCGGTTCTCGCCGCGGTAGGAGCCGGGGGCGGTGCCGTCGAACTGGATCGGGCCGGACGGCAGCGGGTGGCGACCGAGGCGCGGGTGCTCGACGTGCTGCCAGAAGCCGATCTCGGCGAGATGCGGCCATTCGTAGAGCTCACGCGGCGTGAGGATGCGCGAGAACGGTGCGCGCACCTCGGAGGCGATGCGGAAGATCTCCTCGGCGGTGTGCTGCATCGTCCATGCGGGGATCAGCGCGCCGAGGACCTCGTTCGCCGCGGGCGCCCAGCCGGACGCGAACTCCGGGTCGTCCTTCAACTCCGGGTGCCCGATCGCGTCGTACACGGAACCGGACTGCCGAGGCATCGCCGCGACGCCGATGTAGCCGTCGGCGCAGGGCTGGATGCCCCATTGCGCGTACATGTTGTTGCCGGTGAGCCGCGCGCTGTCGGCGCCACGCACCAGCGCGTTCGCCATCTGCGCCTCGATGCCCGCGGCGTGCAGCTCCTGGATCGACAGGTCGATGCGGTCGCCGATGCCCGTCGTGCGCGCCGCGTACAGCGCCGTCAGCGACGAGGCGAACCCGTGCAGGCCCGCGAAATAGAACGCCTGGTGGCCCGCGGTCTTCAGCGGCGGCATGTCCGGGTCGCCGCATGCCGCCATCTGACCGCCGGTCGCGAACGCCGTCAGCGACGACGCGCGCCACGAGGATCGCGGGCCGTCCTGCCCGTACGGCGAGATCTGCAGCACGACGAGCGCCGGGTGCGCCGCGGCGATCGCGGTGAGATCGATCCCCAGCGCCTCCAGCCGGCCGGGCGTCCCGGAGTCGATGACGAGGTCGGCACCCTGGATCAGCGCCCGTGCGCGCGCGGCACCTTCGGCGCTCGCGAGGTCGAGGACGGCGCTGCGCTTGCCGGCGCCCAGGTAGGCGAAGAGGACGCTCTCGTCCGGCGAGGCGGTCGCGGTGGGCCACGGCGGGAGGTGGCGGATCGGGTGGCCCTCGGGCGGCTCGATGGTCACGACGTCCGCGCCGTACAGCGCGAGCAGGCGGCCGGCGAACGCGCCGGCGACATCCGTGCTCAGTTCGATGACGCGGGTGCCCTGCAGCATCCGATCCTCCCGGTGCGCTCTGCTCGTCCTTGTTGCGGCGAGGCTCGCGGCATCGTACCAGCGCCTCGACGGGCGCATAAATCTTTCAGTAGGGGCGCGCCATGCGCGGTGTTATACCTCGGGCGCTCGCCGTCGAGGAGCCTCGCATGGCGGGCGCGTCCGCGTGCCGCGCCGCCGGACGCCCACGTTGCCACGAGTCGTGCGCGCGCACGGGAGGAATCGACGATGACGCGAGTCAAGGATGGCGTGCTCCAACTGGACACCGAGGAGAACGGGCGCATCTGGGTCGTCACCCTGAACCGCCCGGAGCGCCTCAATGCCTTCAACGGCGACCTGCGGAAGCAGGTTCACGAGACGTACTGGGAGTTCGCGCACGACGACAGCGCGTGGGTGATGGTGCTCACCGGTGCCGGTCGCGCCTTCGGTACCGGCCAGGACCTGCGCGAGCGCGCCGACCGCGACGCCGCCGCCGCCGCGGGCCTGCCGGACCCGATGGTCACCATGCCCGACTACCTCGCCAACATCTTCCCGATCGCGGAACGCCTCAACTGCTGGAAGCCGACGATCGCCGCGGTCAACGGCATCGCCGTCGCGGGCGGCTTCAACCACGCGATGCAGTGCGACATCCGCATCGCCTCCGAGACGGCCGAGTTCGGCGTCACCGAGGTGCGCTGGAACCAGGGCGCCGGATGGGTTCACCACCTGCCGCGCATCATCGGCCTCGGCAACTCGCTGGAGCTGGTGCTGTGGGGTGACCGCCGCGTCTCCGCGCAGCGTGCCTACGAGATGGGCTTCGTGAACCAGGTCGTCCCGCCGGACCAGCTGATGCCGACCGCCATGGAGTGGGCGACGCGCATGATGACGCTGGCGCCGCGCGCCGTTCGCAACTTCAAGGAGATCCTGTACCGCGGCTCGTTCATGAGCCCGTTCGAGGCGGCCCGCTACGCCACGAACCTGGAGCAGAACCTGCGCGGCATGAAGGACTCCATCGAGGGCCCGAAGGCGTTCGCCGAGAAGCGCGCCCCCGTCTTCCTCAACGAGTAGGCAACGCATAGGCCGCACGCTACCCTCGCCTCGCCCGCGGCATGCCGGGCGAGGCGAGGAGTGGCTGTGATGCTGCGGCACGTCGGATCCTCGATCTCGCGGCGACTCGCGTGGCGCTCCGGCGTTGCAGCCCTTGTCGCGACGCTCGACCTCCTCGCGTCCGTCCCCGCCGCCACGGCGGCCCCCGTGCCCGGCACGGTGTACGAGGGCACGACCAGCGCCGGCGGAACAGTGCGCCTCGTCGTGAACGCGGACGGCACGCTGGCCGTCAGCATCCAGCACCCCGGCGTGGGGATCAGCTGCGCCGCCTCCACGCTCACCGTCGCCGCGGTCGCGCCTGCAGCCAGCGGCAGCCAGTTCAGCATCGACGCCGCGCCGACCACAGACGGCAAGGCGACCGTCGCGGGGTTCTTCTCGCTCCCGAACAACGAGGTCGCGGTGGGTGCGTACGTCGACGTGCCATCGTCCGTTTCGTGCGCGCCCCGCGCTGCCTCGTGGAGCGCGAGCCGGACGACGCCGCCGGTGACACCGACCGCGTGGCCGTACGCGACGGGCGTGCAGTACGAGGGCTCCTCGTTCACTGCGGCCGGCGTGCGCATCGGCACTGTGCAGGCGACGAGCGACGCGGGTGGGACGCTGACGGTGAACCTCGTCGCCACGGTCGGCGGCTGCGAGTACCGGACGACGCAGGCGGCAGTCTTCGGCGCGCGCGACCGGATGGTCGGCCCGAAGATCGAGTCCGCCACTGGCACGGGCCGGATCGCCGCAGTGACGTCACCGACGGCGATCGGGGGCGCGTTCGTGATCGACCGCGTCTCCTCGGCGTGCGCAGCGCTCGCCGGGATGTGGGTCGCGGCGGCGCCCGACAGCGGATCGTTCGCCGCACCGCCGAACTTCGGGGCAAACTTCACGGCGCTCGCGGTGTTCACCGGCGGCAGCACTGCGCAGCTTGAGGCAGCCGCGAAGGCCGCGGGTGCGACGGGGGTGTGGATGCAGGACGCGCAGGGGCGCTTCCTGCTGCTGCTGGTGAGCGGCCCGTCGTTCATCAACGACCCGTTCCGCGCGAGCTTCGCGAACGGCATTCCCGCGAACACCGCGGTCACCCTCGCTCGGTAGGCGCACGGGTAGTTGTCCCCTCGGGCCGCGCCGCGCGAGGCGCACACGGCGCGCCCGCGTACACTGGCCTCATGCTGTTTGCCGAGCGCTTCCACGAACCCATCCGCCGCGGCGTGATCACGGTGACGTTCCGTCACTGGAAGCATCCGCAGGCGCGCACGGGCGGCATCTACCGCCTCTTCTCCGGAGGGTTCATCGAAGCGACCGAGGTCGAGGTGGTCGCGCCGGGCGACGTGGACGACGCCGACGCGATCGCGGCGGGCTTCGACTCCGCGCAGGAGCTGCTCGAGGACTTCGTGGGGTTCGAAGGCGACCTGTACCGCGTCGCGTTCCGCTATCGCGACGACGTGCAGGACGAACGCGCCCGCCTCGCCGCGGACGACGCGATCACCGCCGAGGATCGCGCCGCGATCGATGATCGCCTCGCGAAGATGGATGGCGGTGGGCGCGGCCCGTGGACGCGCGACGTGCTTCGGCTGATCGCCGAACACGAGGGGACGCGCGCCGCCGACCTCGCGGAGCGGCTCGGTCGCGACGTGCCGCACTTCAAGAGCGACGTGCGTCGGCTCAAGTCGCTCGGCCTCACGGAGAGCCTCGAGGTCGGCTACCGGCTCAGCCCGCGCGGGCGAGCGTTCCTCGCGCCGGAAGCCGGCGAATAGCCTCGACGGCGTCGAGTTGATACCGAGGCTGCCGCGTGAGCGCGGCCAGTGTTCCGTCACACCGGACCATGCCCACGCGGCAGCGACGCCCGAAGCCTAGTGGCGCGTTGCCCCGTCCTCGTGCGGCCTGCCGTCGGAGAGCAGCCCGAGCGGGTCGGGGAGGGGAGCCTCGTGCGCCGGGTCGAGGCGGCGCCCGCTCCGCAGCGAGGCGATGAGCGACACCGCAAGCACGACGCCGATGACGGTGAGCGAGAACCACACAGGGACGTGGTAGAACTCGACGATGAGCATCTTCGTCCCCACGAACGCGAGGATCACCGCGAGCCCCGTCTTCAGGTACACGAACCGATCCGCGACGCCCGCGAGGAGGAAGTACAGCGCGCGCAGCCCGAGGATCGCGAACGCGTTCGACGTGTAGACGATGAACGGATCACGCGTCACCGCGAAGATCGCAGGGATCGAGTCGACGGCGAAGACGAGGTCGGTCGTCTCGACGATGACGAGGACGGCGAACAGTGGCGTCGCCATCAGCACGCCGTTGCGCTTCGTGAACAGGCGCTGGCCGTCGTAGTCCTTCGACAGCGGGATTACACGTGCCAGCAGCCGGAGCACGCGGTTCTGCTCGGGGTCGATCGCCATCTCGCTGTGGCGAAACATCTTCACGGCGGTGAACAGCAGGAACGCGCCGAAGATGTAGAGGATCCACTGGAACTGCTCCAGCAGCGCCGCCCCCGCGACAATGAAGATCCCGCGCATGACCAGCGCGCCCACCACACCCCAGAAGAGCACGCGATGCTGGTAAGCGGCGGGCACCGCGAAGAACGAGAAGATCAGGACGAACACGAACACGTTGTCGACCGAGAGGCTCTTCTCGATCAGGTAGCCCGCGAAGTACTCGGCCGCGCTGGTCGGCCCGCGCCACCACCAGAGCACCGCGCCGAACGACAGGCCGAGCGCGATCCACCCGAGGCTGGTGATGGCCGCCTCGCGCACGGACACTACGTGCGCGTTGCGATGCAGCACCAGCAGGTCGAGGACGAGCATGGCGACGATGAACGCGTTGAACGCGATCCATGCGCGGAGGTCGAGGCCTGCGAAGAAATCAAAGGACATGGGTGATGGGAACCCTTCTGCTGAACGCTCGTTCGCAGAAGGTCTGGTCCACCCGGCTGGGCTCAGCCGGACAGCGGCGCCGGGCCCGAAGGCCGTACTGACGGCGACGCTCTTTGGGACTACTCCCCTTCGTCCCCTCCAGCGTAACAGGTGCAGGCCGAGCGTGCGGCCTAACCGCCCTCGGAAAGACAGCGGAGACAACGGCACGAATGGAGTGCGATAGTCGCACCGCAGGTCGGATCAGGGATGCCGAGGCTCAGGCGCCGGCGGTGAGGCTGCGCCACGTGAACCAACGAACGCTCACGGACCGCGAACGCTGGTGGATCGCCGCGCGCTGGGCGTGGTGGGGGTTGCTGGTGGCCACCGCGATCCTTGCGCGGACGGCGTTCGACGCGGCTGCGGGGGGATTGCAGCCGCGGACCTGGGAAGACAGCCGGACGTACTTCGAGATTGCGTCACAACCGTTCTCCCTCGATCACCTGTTCTCGCAGGCACCCCTGACCGTTCCGCTGCTGTACCGCCTCACAAACCTCCTGCCGAGCGGCGTCGAGGCGTTGCCGCCCGAGCTGGCCTTCTGGTCCTGGCTCGGGCTGACGCTCACGCTGTCGCTCGTTCCGCGGCGATGGCCGGCGCGCGCCCTCGGGCTGCTGATCGGGTGCTCATTCCTCCTGGCTCCGCTGCGGGTCGGATGGACCGGGGTCGTCCTGTCGGAGTCGATCAACGACTCGCTCGCGGCGGCGCTCGTGACGGTCGGCATGCTCCTGGGAACGGGCACCTCGCGCCTGCCGGGCGGGCGTCTGCGGTCGCTGCTGTGCGTCGGCCTGGCGGTTGCCCTCGGGATCGTCGGCGTGGCGTGGCTGCTCACGCGCGACTCCAACCCGATCTCGATGCTTGCGGCGATCCCGCTGCTCTGCGTCGTCGGCGGGCGGCGGCGAGGTCCGGAGCAGCGGTGGGCGCTCCCGCTGCTCTCGGTCGCGGTCTGCGTCTCGCTGGTCGCGCTGTGGAGCAGTCATGTGATCCCGCCACAGCCCACCGGGTTGAGCGTGCACGCCAGCCTGGAGCCGCCGCTGACAGCTCGGTCGGCGCACCCGCTCTACGACAACCTGTTCATGCGCGTCCTGCCGGACCCGGAGGCACGGTCGTACTTCCTGGCGCGTGGATTGCCGGATGTGGCTGCACTCGATCGATACGCCGTCCCCATCGATGAGGCCGGCCTACGCGCGCGCCTCGGGCCGGAGAGCGAGGCGCTCACGTTCCCGCTGTGGGAGCCCGCGGCCCTGACCGACCCGGAACTCGCTGATGCACGCGCGTGGCTCGCCGCCCGCGGGACATCGACATATGTCGGCTGGCTGTTCCAGCACCCGCTCGATCGGTTCGATGAGCTGGCGCGGGCGTCGTTCCTGATCCTGGCCCCGAACGACCTTGCCTACTACATGCCGGATGGGTTTCCGCGCGACGGCATCTCCCTGGCCGGTAACGCGGGCGTCGTGCTGCTGCTCGTGATCGGGTTCCCGGTCTTCCTCACGCGGTTCCGCGGCTCCGGGTTCGTCGGGCTGGGCGCGTGCCTGGTGCTGGGGGGCGTGGCCGGTGCGACGGCGTCCTACCTCGGCGATGCGGCCGAGATCCAGCGCCACTGCTACGGTCCCGGCCAGCTCGTGATCCTCGGTCTGGCGGTGGGCTTCCTCGGTTGGGTCGAGGCGGGCGGCACCCGAGGACAGGGCCGGCGAGGCGAACCGATCGCCTAGCGTGCGGTGGTACCGGGGGTGGGGGTCGAACCCACACGCCTTGCGGCCGCGGGGTTTAAGCCCTTCCTTGGCGCGGATCACTGCGGCATTAGAGGGCAATCCACGGTGGTGTGATCCAGACGACCGGCACTTAGATGCTTCGCAAGGCACGCAATGGCACCCCGTTGGGTGCCAGCTGGGTGCCATTCGAGTCCTTCTCGGCCCGGGAACAGTTCGTTGCTACTCGGAAGCGGACAACCTCACGCTGCTCCGTCTCCCGGGGGCACCGCGGTGCGCTGCCGTCCGAGTCTCAGGTCCACCAGACCTGGGGCTACCGTCGGCGGGGTAATCGAGGCCGGTCAGTCGGGATGACCCGCTGCTGCAACCGCGTCGCCGGCTAAGGCGGGCGGGCGCCCCATGAGATTCCACGCCACTAACCACCCAGGGCGTGCGTGAGCACGCCGTCCGGCGCCCGGGTCGCGGCGTGGAACCTCGATGCGTGGAGCGCGGCAAGGAAGTCATCGGTGCCGGTGATTCGGTCGTCGAAGGCGGTGACCGATTGGCCCAGCCCGTGCGTGGAGTGCGCGTCGCTTCCCCCGACGGTTGGCTTGCCGAGGTAGCGAGCAACCTCCAATGCCACCGCGTTCTCTGTCGGCGAGGTTCCCCCGTTGTTCACTTCGATCGCATCGACCAGCGCAAAGGCGGGGTGCTGCGCGATCTCCTCGATGACCGCGGGAACGGGGAACTGCCCGCGATAGAGCAGGTTCCGCTCCGGGAGGCTCAAGAAGTAGCGGAAGGGATGCGCGAGGACGACGAACGCGCCCTGCCCATCCGCGATCCGTCGAAGGGTGACCGGATCGTGAATCCCGCCTACAAACCGATCAAGGCCGAAGACGGTCAAGTGGCCGAAAGACGTCTCTACCTCCATCGCGTTGAGCAGGAGCAGGCCTGGGTGCCGTTCCTGGAGCGCCGCGAGTTCGTGTCGGTCCCACGGGCCGCGGTGCTCGGTCAGGCACACTCCGTCTAGGCCGGTGCGGGCCGCCTCCTCCACTAGCTCGTCCGTCTTGAGGCTGCTGTCAGAGCTGCCGCGAACCGTGTGCACGTGGAGATCGATCAGCATGCAGGTGTCCTCGCGGGCCCGGTTCGAGCGCCTCCGTCTGCGTGGCCGGCCAGCACGATCCTAGACCTCGGTCGTGTTGTGCGCGTACCAGAACGCTGATGTTGGCGGAACCGATAGCACACCTATAATGCCGTCGCCCGGCGCGCCGATCGAAGCCCGCGCCGCACGAGGGATGCATGACGTCAGCGCTCGCGGGGATCCGCATCATCGACCTGTCCCAGTCCGTCCCCGGTGCCTACGCTACCCGCCTCCTCGCCGGATTCGGCGCCGAGGTGATCAAGGTCGAGCCCCCCACGGGAGACCGCATCCGCCACGAGCCGCCGTTCTGGCGCGACGAGCCGCATGTCGAGGGTGGGGCGCTGCATCTGCACCTGAACGCGGGCAAGCGCAGCGTTACGCTGGACCTCGAGGCCGCGGAGGATCGCGCGACGCTGCGCGGCCTCATCGCGACGGCGGACGCGGTCCTGGAGGATTTCGCTCCCGGCACGCTGGATCGCCTCGGTCTCGGGTTCGCCGCGCTTTCCGCGGAGCGCTCGGACCTCGTGCTGGTGTCGGTGACGGGCTTCGGCCAGACCGGCCCGTTTTCGCAGTGGAAGTCGAGCGAACTGATCTCGTTCGCCGCGGGCGGCTATGCGCACATCACCGGGCTCCCTAACCGTGAGCCGCTGAAGGCCTACGGCCACGTGGTCGAGTATCACGCCGGGCTGCACACCTCGGTCGCCACGCTCGCCGCCGTGTGGCGCGCCCGCCAGGTCGGGATCGGCGAGCACGTCGACGTGTCGATCCAGGACGCCGTGGCGTACGTCGTCGACCAGGTACCGGAGCGCTGGCGCCGCCAGGGCGTCGAGCTACGGCGCGCCGGGACCACGAACGCAGGCGCCGAGCGCAGCGCGAAGGTGTTCTCCGAGCTGTTGCCGTGCAAGGACGGCTACGTGCACGCGCACTCCCCGATGGGCCCCGCGCATTACCGCGGCATCGAGAAGATGCTGGACGAACCGCGCTGGCTGACGCCCGAGTTCGCCGCCGAGATGCCCGAGGGCACCGACGTCATTGACGGCTACCTTGTCGGTTACCTCGCCTCCCGCACCCGCGATGAGCTGTTCCGGGCGGGGCAGGCGGTGAACGCGCCGTGGACGTCCGTCCTGACGGTGGACGAAGTCCTCACCGACCCGCAGCACGAGGCGCGCGGCTTCTTCGACGACGTCGACCACCCGCACGTCGGGCGGGTGCGGCAGCCCGGCTACGCCTACATCGCACGCGACACCCCGTGGGAGACGCGCCGCGCGCCGCTCCTCGGCGAGGACAATGCCCGGCTGCCTGAGCTGCTGGCCGCGATCCGCCCCGCGCCGGTGAAGGCGCCGGCCATCGGCGAGCGCCCGCGCCCGCTGGCCGGGGTCCGCATCCTCGACCTGACGGCCGGCGTGGTCGGCCCCGTCGGCGGCGAGGCGCTCGCGGACCTCGGTGCGGAGATCATCCACATCGACCAGCCCGCCCGGATCGCAGAGCAGCGACGGCTGTTCGCGCACTCCTCGTCCGGCTCGGCGTTTAACCCGCACCATCACGACAAGCAGCACCTGAGTCTCGATCTCCAGCAGCAGGACGGCGTCGAGGTTTTCAAGCGCCTGCTGGCGGTCAGCGACGTGGTCTGGGAGAACTTCCGCCCCCGCGTCATGCCAAAGTTCGGCATCGAGTGTCCCGTGATGCAGGAGATCAATCCGCGCGCGATCCACGTCTCGCTGCCCGCCTTCGGCTCGACCGGCCCCTACAAGGACTTGATCTCCATGGGCCCCGGCGTGGACGCCTGCTCCGGCCTGTCCGACCTCACGGGGTACGAGGACGGCCCGCCGCTGAAGCCGGGCAACTTCTACGCGGACTACATGAACGGCCTGCTGGCGTCGCACTGCGTCCTCGTGGGCCTGTTCGCGCGCGAGCAGACCGGGCGCGGCCAGCACATCGAGGCTGCGATGCGCGAGGCGGAGACGCACGTCATCGGCGAGGCGCTGCTGGACTACACGCTGAACGGCCGCGTGCAGCACCGCCGAGGCAACCTGCACCCGACCATGGCGCCGCACAACGTCTACCGCACCGCGGGTGAGGACGAGTGGATCGCGATCGCCGTCTCCACCGACGAGGAGTGGGCGGCCCTTGTCGGGCTCATGGGCGCGCCCGCGTGGGCCCAGGACGCGGCGCTGGCGACCGCGTCCGCTCGCCTCGTGGCGCGCGAGGACATCGACCGTCACCTCGCGGTGTGGACCGCCCCGCACGAGCACCGAGCGCTCGCAGAGCGCCTCCAGGCGGCGGGGGTCCCGGCCGCGCCGGTCCTCCAGCCTCACGAGATGCCGGGCGACCCGCAGCTCCTGCATCGGTCGTTCTACCGGGATATCCCCGGCACGGACGCACGCACGATCACCGGGGCATGGCGGTTCGTCCAGACGCCCCACACGATCCAGACGCCGCCGCCCGAGTTCGGCGAGCACAACGACCGCGTGCTCCGCGGCCTGCTCCAACTGGACGACGCCTTCATTCGCTCGCTGGAGGAGCGCGACATCATCCGGTACGGGATGGGGTAGCCTCGCTAGCCGCACCCGGGCATTACAGGATTGATAGAACAACGGCGCCTCGCCGGGTCACAGTATCAGCGCGCGTGGTCAGTCCACGCCTTCAGTGTTGTTGGGTGGGATGACCAAGTACATCGCTCGCCGGCTCGTCCTGCTCGTGCCGACTGTCATCCTGGTGACGGTCATTGTCTTCACGCTGATGCGCGCCATGCCCGGCGACGCGGCCTCCCTCCAGATCGGCGACAGCGCCTCCCGCGACCAGATCGAGACGCTTCGGGCACAGCTGGGCCTCGACCGGCCGCTGTACGCGCAGTACTTCGTCTGGGCCGCCGGGGTGCTGACGGGCGACTTCGGTAAGTCGCACCGGACCCAGCAGCCCGTGATCGACGAGTTGAAGAACGCGATCCCCGTGAGCGCCGAGCTCGCGCTCGCGGGCGTGCTGACCGCCGTCGCCGTCGCGCTCCCGCTCGGTACCCTCGCCGCGACGAATCGCGCGAGGCACATCGACTACGCCGCCCGCCTCGTCGCTCTTGCCGGGCTGTCGATCCCTTCGTTCGTCCTCGGGACGCTGGTTGTGCTGTTCCTCGCGCTCTGGTTCGGCTGGCTGCCGCCCACGGGGTATGTGCCGCTCTACGTCGACCCGCTCACCAACCTGCAGCAGTTCGTGTTTCCGGCGCTGGTCGTCGGCTACCGTAGCTCCGCGCTGATGACGCGCATGGTGCGCTCGTCGCTCCTCGACGTCCTCCAGCAGGACTACATCCGTACCGCGATGTCGAAGGGGTTGTCTTGGCCGACGGTGGTCCGTCGTCACGCGTTGCGGAACGCCCTCATCCCCGTCATGACGCTCATCGGCACGCAGGTCGGCGCGCTCCTCTCCGGCGCGGTGGTGAGTGAGACGATCTTCTCGCTGCCGGGCGTCGGCCGGTTGTTTATCCAGGCCGTCACCCAGCGCGACTACGCGATGGTGCAGGTCGTCATCCTCTTCATCGCGCTCGTCGTGAGCCTGTCCAACCTCATCGTTGACGTGCTGTACGCCGTCGTCGACCCGCGCGTGGGGTACGAGTAGTGGCCGTCACCTCCACCGGAGTCTCCGCCGCGGCGATCGCGGGGCCACGACCGCTTGAAGGCTTCCGTGTGTTCGCGCGCCGCTTCGCGCGCCAGCCGCTGGGGATGTTCGGGCTGGCGGTGCTCGTCGCGCTCGTCGTGATCGCGTTGTTCGGCCCCGACCTCGCGCAGTGGGATCCGTACGAGCTGGGCACGAAGCGCCTCGCGGCGCCCTCGGCGGATCACTGGATGGGCACCGACCAGCTCGGCCGCGATGTGTGGACGCGGATCATGTACGGCGTACGGCCCTCGATCACGGTCGCCTTCGGCGCCGTTGCGATCAGCATCTTCACGGGCACGGCGGTGGGCGCGATCTCCGCGTATACCGGGGGCATCTTCGACCTCGTCATGCAGCGCATCACTGACGCTCTCGAGGCGCTGCCCGCGCTGTTCCTCGGCATCCTCGTCCTTACGATCGTGCCGCCCTCGTACGGATCGCTCATGTTCGCGATTGGGCTCGTGATGCTGCCTGTCGCTCAGCGCGTCGTGCGCGCATCGACGCTGGCCGTGAAGCACGCCGACTTCGTCACGGCCAGCCGCGTGCTGGGCGCGACGAACACGAGAATCATCCTTCGCCACATCCTCCCGAACATCCTCTCGCCGGTCCTCGTGATCGCTTCCGCCGAGCTGGGCGGCGCGATCCTCACGTCCTCGTCCCTGAGCTTCCTCGGGTTCGGGACACCGCCGCCGGAGCCGTCGCTGGGCGCGATGGTCAGCGGCGACGGGCGTCAATTCATGACGCAGGCGCCGTGGCTGGTCATCGGACCCGCCACTGTCATCAGCCTGAGCATCCTCGCCGCGAACTTCATCGGCGACGCCCTACGCGATGTGCTCGACCCGCGGCTGCGCAACTAGCCGCACTCAACGTTGTGAGAACCATCAAGGCCGCCCGGCCTCGATGGGGAGGAGGGAACTGCAATGAGCGAGTCTGGAAACGTCTGGACGCACCGGATCAGTCGCCGCCGCTGGCTGGGCGGCACGGCGGTGGTTGGCCTGGGTGCCGTCTCCGCCGCGCTGATCGGCTGCGGCAAGAAGAGCGAGGCGCCCGTCGCCTCCGACAACAAGGCCGCCGCGCCGGCTGCGCTGACCCCGCAGGCCGCGGCGAAGCCGAAGAACGGCGGCGAGATCCGCATCGCGGTCGATGGCGATCCGGTCAGCTACGACCCGCACATCGAGGCGTCCTACCGCACGCAGTGGGCGATCGGTGGCGTCTACAACCGCGTCCTCGGCCTGACGACCGACCTGAAGATCACGCCGGAACTCGCCGCCTCGTGGGAGACGCCGGACCCAACGACCGTCGTGCTGAAGATGCAGCAGGGCGTGAAGTTCCACAACGTCGCGCCGGTGAACGGCCGTGCCCTCACCGCGGAGGACGTGGTGTGGAGCATCAACCGCATCACCACCAACAAGCCGGAATTCCAGCGCCGGTACATGTTCGACCAGATCGACAAGATCACGGCGACGGACGCGAACACGGTGACGATCAAACTGAAGCAGCCGTTCGCGCCGCTCTTCGGCTACCTCGCGAACCCGTTCACCATCGTCGCGCCCAAGGAGGCCGCTGAGGCGAAGGGGGACCTGCGCACCGTCGCGATCGGCTCCGGCCCGTTCGTCTTCAAGAGCGGCCAAAAGGGCGTCTCCTACAAGTGGGACAAGAACCCGGGCTACTGGGAGAAGGAGATGCCGTACGCGGACTCCTACACCCTGAACGTCGTCCCAGACGCGGCCACGCGCCTGTCTTCGCTCCGTGCGAAGCAGCTCGACATTGAGGTCGTCACCATTGACCAGGCGAACAGCCTAAAGGGCGACAACAACTTCACGATCGACTCTGTCGCTCAAGGCAACAGCTTCACCATTCGCTACAACACCACGCGCGCGCCGTTCAACGACGTCCGCGTGCGCAAGGCGTTCGACATGGTGATGGACCGCAAGCAGATCGCGCAGCTGGTCTTCGGCGGCGCGGCGCTACCCGCCGGCCCGATCAGCCCCGGTCTGACCGCGTGGGCAATGTCGCAGGACGAGTTGGCGAAGAACGCCGGTTACCGCGCCGACAAGGCCGCCGACATCGCCGAGGCAAAGAAGCTCCTCGAGGCTGCTGGCCAGACCAGCACGCAGTTCGAGTACGTCTACTACATCCCGGACATCGTGCATGAGCAGGTGGCGCAGGTCGCCCAGCAGCAGCTGGAGAAGGCCGGCTTCAAGGTCAAGCTTACGAAGATGGAATACGCGGCGTGGATCCCGTTCACGCTCGAGAAGAAGTTCATGATGACCGGCACGGGCAGCGGCTTCCGGGACAACCCGGACGAGTACCTGTACGCGCTGTTCCACTCCACGTCCTCGCGCAATGACACCGGGTACAAGAACCCGGAGATCGACAAGCTGCTGGAGCTGTCGCGGTCGCAGCTGAAGGACGAGGAGCGCAAGGCGACGGTCGCCGATCTCCAGAAGCGCCTCATGAACGAGGTCCCGAATTCCTGGATCATCGGCCAGACGCTGAACGAGGCGCGCGCGTCGAACGTGAAGGGGTACGTCCCCACGTACACCCACAACCGCCCGCGCCAGTTCGTCCGGACCTGGCTCGACAAGTAGCACCTCGCACGACGTCCGGGCGCATCCGCGCCCGGACGTCGTGCGTCGAGGATCGCCCCCAGGGAGTGTTGATTGACCACGAACCAGGCACTGCCGTTCCGCCCCGACCTACTTGCGGGACAGGCTGCCATTGTCACGGGGGGCGGCACCGGCCTCGGTCGCGGGATTGCGCTGGCGCTGGCGCAGGTCGGCGCGAAGGTCGCAGTCGTAAGCCGCAAAATGGAGAACCTCACCGCCGTCGCGAATGAGATCAACGCTGCCGGTGGTACCGCGGTCGCGATCCAGTGCGACGTGCGCGACCCCGACGCAGTCGAGGCGATGGTCGCCGAGGCCGAGGAGCGCCTCGGGCCGATCAGCATCCTGATCAACAACGCGGGCGCGACCTTCACCGTGGACGCCGAGCGTCTCAGCCCGAACGGCTTCCGCGCCGTCGTCGAGATCGACACGTTCGGGACGTTCTACTGCTCCCAGGCGTTCGGCAAACGTGCCATTGCGCGCGGCACCGGCGGGGCGATCGTCAACATCACCAGCACTTCCCCCTCCACGGGCAACCCCGGGCGCATCCATGGCGGTGCCGGCAAGGCCGGCGTCGAGTCGATGACGAAGACGCTCGCTGTGGAGTGGGGGCCGCACCAGATCCGCGTGAACTCCGTCGCGCCCGGCGTAGTGCCCACGCACGGTTCCGACGCCGGTACGGCCGCGATCGGCAAGGACGAGGCGGAGCGTTCCGCCTCCGTGCCGCTCGGCCGCGTCGGGACGCCACGGGACATTGCCTGGGCCACCGTGTTCCTCGTCTCGGACGCCGCGTCGTACATCAGCGGGTGCTGTCTCATCGTGGATGGCGCGCGCTGGCTCTCCACGGGACGCGGCAAGGAAGACTAGACCCATTTTGGTTTCGTTGTAGCCACGCAGACGGCTCCCCTCGAACGTGACTGATCGAGGATGCCGCAGTAAGGACTGCCAGCATGGAATTCACGTTCACCACCGAAGAAGAGGCCTTCCGGCAGGAAGTGCGTACGTTCATCGCAGAGCACGTCACGCCGGAAGTGATCGCCGAGCAGGGCGGTGACGAGGAGTCGGGCGCGGATCATCCGCATACCGACGCGATGATCGACAAGATGATGGAGCGCGGCTGGGTTCGCATGGCGATGCCGAAGGAATACGGCGGCCACGGCGGCGACCTGACGATGCAGTACATCGTCGACGAGGAGTTCAACCGCGCCGGCGTCTTCATCGCGCACAACTACGGCACCGGCTACACGACAATCATCAAGTACGGCACCGAGCAGCAGAAGCGCGACTTCGTTCCGGGCCTCATCGCCGGGAAGATCAAGCTCGGCCTGGGCTACACCGAGCCCAGCGGTGGCACGGACCTCGCGGGCCTCAAGAGCCGCGCCGTGCGCGACGGCGACGACTGGATCATCAACGGCTCGAAGATGTACGGCGGCTCCCCGGAGAGCACACACATGTACATGCTCGTGCGCACTAACCCCGACGTCCCGAAGCACAAAGGCCTCTCCGTCTTCCTGGTCCCGATGGATGCGCCGGGCGTTGAATTCCGCCCGCTGAAGCTGATCAAGGACCGCGCCCGCGCCTACGGGTACACCGGCGCGTGGGCCGGCTCCTCGTTCTACGAGGACGTACGACTCCCGCAAAGCGCGATGCTCGGCGAGGAAGGCCAGGGCTGGGAGCTCGCGACCCAGGGACTCGCCATCGACCGCATCGGCGTGACGCGCTACCTGCGCTGCACGTACCGCACCGACCACATGATCGACTGGCTGCGCGACCACCAGCTCGGCGACTACGTCCCGCGCGAGGACCCCTTCGTCCGCGACAAGATCGCGGAGCTGTGGATCGAGCGCGAGGTCTACCGCCTGATGACCATGCGCAGCCTGACGATGGTGAAGAAGAACATCCCCATCGTCCACGAGAGCCCATCCGAGAAGGTGTGGGGGCCGGACCACAACGTCCGCGCGATCGAGGCGATCGCCTCGATCCTCGGCCCGTACATGCAGCTGACTGAGGGCGAAGAGGCACCACGCGGCGGCGAATTCGGCGACCACTTCCTGATGGCGTGGTTCGTCGGCCTCGGACACGGCAGCGTGCACGCGATGCGCGACCAGATCGCGCGCCGCGGGCTGGGCCTGCCGCGAGGCTAGCCCCCACCCCCTCGACCAGCCGCCGAACACCTGAAGGAACTGACTGATGGACGTCCTGTTCAACGAATTCGAAGACATGCTCAAGCAGAGCGCGCGCAGCACGCTCGAGGTGGAGTCGCCGCCATCCCTCGTTCGCGAGGCGGAGGCCAGCACGCTCGGCTATTCCCCCGACCTCTGGAAGAAGATCGCCGACCTGGGCTGGCTCGGGCTCGCGCTCCCGGAATCGGCTGGCGGGCAGGGGCTGGGACTCTCGTCGCTCGGGATCGTTGCGTGCGAGCTGGGACGCGCCGTCGCGCCCGTGCCGTTCCACAGCACCATGACCGCCGCGCTCACCATCGCGGAGTCGGGTTCGGACGCACAGCGCTCCTTGATCCTGCCGCGTGTGGTCAGCGGTCAGTCGATCCTGACATGGGCCCTGACGGAAGCGGATCCGCGCTATCTGACGCCGGACGCCGTGCAGATGCAGGCGATGGTGGAGGGCGGCGACCTGGTCCTTAATGGCACGAAACTGTTCGTGGAGAACGTCGAGTCGGCGGAGCAGATCCTCGTAGTCTGCCGCACGACGCCGGGGAAGACCGGCGCGGCGGGCATCTCGGTGGTCCTCGTGCCGACTAAGGCCGTCGGCCCGAAGGCGACGCCGCTCACCAACATCGCGAAGGAGAAGCTGAGCCGCGTCGAGTTCACGAACGTGCGCGTCCCGCGTACCAACGTCGTCGGCACCGAGGGCGCCGGCTGGCCGGTGGTGGAAGGCATGGTGAACCGCGCCGCGGCACTCATCTCCATCCAGATGTCCGGCGCCGCGCGCCGCGCGCTGGAATACGCGGTGGAGTACGCCAAGGGGCGCGAGGCGTTCGGTCGTCCGATCGGCGCGTTCCAGTCGATCGCGCACACCCTGGCGGACACGCTCATTTGGATCGACGGCTGCGACCTGATCGCCTACGAGGCGCTGTGGCGGCTTGAGCGCGGCCTCCCCGCTGCGGTGCAGGTCTCGCAGGCGAAGGCCTTCTGCAGCGAGAAGGTCGTGCAGGCCGTCCGCAACGCGAACGTCGTCCACGGTGGCATCGCAGCCACGGCGGAGCTCGACCTGCAGCTGTGGTTCCGCCGCGCCTCCGCGTGGGCGACGCGCCTCGGCACGCCATCTGAGCACCGCGCCCGCGTGGCACACGCGGTCCTCGACCGGGCCTAGCCCCCCAACGACGTACCACACACGCGAGAGGAATCACGAATGGCACCGACCCCCAACCTCGTCCCCTGGCTCCTATACGAGCCCGATGACAACGGCATCCTCTGGATCAAG